>JASBRV010000041.1 GCA_030149295.1 Bacteriovoracales bacterium
AGAACCATTAATATGAAGAAAATCAAAGCGATAGGCTTTGATATGGACTATACACTTGTGCGTTACGACGCAGAGGCCTTTGAGGAACTGACCCATAAGGAAGTCTTAAAGAAACTAACAAAAGTAAAAGGTTACCCTAAAGAAATTACCAAACTCAAGTTTGATTACCACCGCTCCATTCAGGGGCTCATTATTGATAAGAAGCGAGGTCACCTCCTAAAGGCTTCTCGCTTTGGGAAAGTGAAGGAAGCCTATCACGGTCTTAAGCCTCTTCCCTTTCATGACATGCAAAGAATTTATGCCAATCGAGTGATCGATTTGAGTCTCGATCAATTTCAGTCCATGGACACTAGCTTTAGTATTTCAAATGGCATCATCTACTCTCAACTGGTGCAACTCAAAAAAGAAGGTTTTGATCTTCCCGACTTCACCACCTTGGCTGAAGAGGTTAAGGAAGCCCTCGATCTTTGTCACAGTGATGGAACTCTCAAAGATCAAGTGGCCAAAGACTTGGAGCGATTTATCATCCGCGACCCTGAAGTGCCCTCACTTCTTGAAAAATACAAAGAATATGGAAAGAAGTTGGTGGTGATCACCAATTCAGATTATAAGTACACCCGTTTGCTTCTCGATTATGCCATCAATCCCTACTTGAAAAAGCACAAGCACTGGAGTGAGCTTTTTGAAATCACTATCACACTAGCAAGAAAGCCAAACTTCTTTACCCTTTCTAATGCCTTTTTAAAGATTGATCCTGACACTGGTTTGATGAGTAATCACTTTGGCCCCATAGAAAATGGTATCTATCAAGGAGGCTTTGCAGGAAAGTTACAAGAAGACCTTGGTTTAGATGGTGAGGAAATTCTCTATCTCGGGGATCATATTTACGGTGACGTCGTCTCCATTAAGAAAACATTCAATTGGCGAACAGCACTGGTTCTTGATCCCTTAAAAGAAGAAATTGAATCCCTTCAAAAGTCCGACTCCATTCAAAAAGATATTGATGCCCTTATGAATGAAAAAGGCGAATTGGAAAAGAAGCTCAATGATAAAGAGGCAATTCTTTTTGATGAGGGAGAAAAGGTTTCACGAGAAGAAATGAATCAGTTCTATTCCAGTATCGAAAAGCTTAACAATCAAATTTCTGAAAAAATCACTCAATATCGCTCTCACTTTAATCCCTATTGGGGAGAACTTATGCGAGCGGGTCAAGAAGAGTCGCGAATGGCGGATCAGGTGGAAAAGTATGCTTGTCTTTATATGACCAAAGTAGAGGACCTGCTTCAAAATAGTCCTAAGACTTACTTTAGGCCTTATAAGAGAACCCTTCCTCATGAGCTTATTTGATTGCACTACTCGCTTCGCTCAATCGTTTTTTGAGAAATTGAGTATAGATGGTGTGGGCCTCATCACCGTAACCACCGGCCATGACCCATAATTGAGGGACTTTCTTTTTTTGGCACCAGTGATAAATCATTTCATCGCGAGCGAACAGCTGTTCGCGACTAAGGCGCATATCTTTACTAGAAGGAAGAGTGTCCAACTCATAAGGATCTGCCCCCGCTACGACAATCACCGCATCGTAAACACGAGAATCAAAAAAGGCTAAGGCCTTTTCTAAGCGAGAAAGATAAGTCTCCTCTTCTCCAGGGAGAAAAGCATCATCATAGGTGGAAGGCGTAATCGATAATTCACTTTGAAAAGGCCATTGCTTGGCCATATGCAAACTCATGGTATCAATGCTTGGATCATCATAAGTCACTTCAGAAGTTCCATCCCCCATGTGGGCATCGACATCAATAATGAGGCCTCTCTTTATCTTTCCTTTTTTTTGCAACACCCTCATAGCGACAACGAGGTCATTGAAAGGGCAAAACCCAGAGCCAAAATCGCGACGCGCATGGTGCATACCTCCCCCCAGAAAAAAGATGAATTTTTGAGTCAAGGCCATTTCCAAGGCAGAAAGAGTAGCAGCCCCTTGCAAGAGAAGATGATCTTTAAAGGCAGAGACATTTTCTAAACTCACTTTTTCAAATTTCTTATCCGAGTCTTTATGCTCATAGGTTTTTTTCAAAGCTTTCTTAAGTGAATTAAGTTCGGACCAATTCTTGAGAAATTCTTGGGAATGAACGAGGGCAAGATCTTCCTGGCAGAGCATTGGGATACTATTGATATCAATAGGCTCAAGATGAGGAAAACTTTCCTTTAAGGAAGAGAAAACCCGATCAGCACGATCATCTCTTAAGGGAAGATCGATACCAAAGCGTATAAAATGAGTTCCCAAATCTTGATGGTAAAAGATCACCTTTTCTTCTCCAAAACATCGGCCATAATAGAAGTATGAAAACCATTATCTTGATTAGCCTTCTTTGGCCAATTCTAATGCCTGCCCAAGCGAGTAGGGGCGAGCTTTCTCGCTTCACTCTGCTTCACGATCGCATAACGGTGGATAGAGATTTACGAGAGCCCAATTACGATCATTTTCTCAATATTGATATTCTGGCGTCTTCAGGTCTGTTGGATTTAATTAGTGACCTCTCTAATACTTCAGAGTCTAATCAAACGAGCTTGCAAAAAAGACTCGATACCCTTCAAATTTTAGGAAAGAACGTCAACACAGAAAAGACGGTAGATGCTCTTATCGGAGTGGGCATTCCCCTGCCGACTTTAAAGATCTTTGGGAAATCTTTTTATTCCTCACTCTTTTATGAGTTTCACGCCGGAGTCATGCTTTCTATAAACAATGAGGCGAATGCCACCGATCCTGTGGCCCAAACTTATGTGAGAAAACAAAGCAAACGGGGATTCTCAACGCTTTTTGAATACAAAAAAGATCAAACTTATAAAGTCTCTCTCTATCAAATGTTACGGGCCGACACCCAAGCGACACTCAATTCAACAGAACTCTCTGGTGATGGGGAGCTCTTTAATCTCGATGAGCTCAATCAAGATGAATCCGTTTTAGCTCTCGATATTCATTACAGAAAAAGTAGTCAAAAGGGAGCATGGGATATCGCTATTAAGGAGTTAAAACTCTATCGTCTTAACGATATCGAAAGCGATTACGGGCAAACTCCTCTTTTCAATGGTCGCTACACTTGGTTTTTCAAGACTCACTATTTTGAGATTGACCCTTTTGTGGGCATGCAATACCGAAAGCGCTACAAGATCCCCCGAAGTTTCTATGCTGGCTTCTTTATGGACTTTGTGAACGAGCAGGTTCCTTTTAATTTTATCTTCAAAGCCTCCAACCAATTCATCACATTTATGCCCCAATTTAAAACCCGCTGGTTTCACTTCTCTTACACCTTTAAAAATCCCTATCGAAATCCCCAAGATGAAGTATGGGTTTCCTCCCTTCACAATATTCAAGTCCACTTCCCTTTTCCATAAGTCTCGGCATTTCAAAGACTTAGACTCTAAAAAGATTTCTGGACCCCTTCACATAACTGACATTATGCGCTAACAACAAACAGACTTTATCAGCAGGAACCTATGAAACGCACCCTGTGGCTTCGCCATGAGACCAAACCTTTTGAAGAACGTGTCGCCCTTACGCCCAAACTCGCGGGGGAGCTCGTTCAAAGAGGCCACGATGTTATCGTGGAAAAAAGTCCTGTGCGTTGTTTTCCAGATACTGACTACGTAGATCAAGGTTGTCTTCTTAGAGACACCAATAGTTGGATCACAGAAGCCCCCCTTGATGCCACCATCTTCGGTCTCAAAGAATTAGAGCAAGAGAGCTTCGCTCTCAAGCACCGCCATATTCACTTTGCTCATGTCTATAAGAATCAAGAAGGAGCAAAAGATTTCTTAGGCCGCCTTTATCGTGGAGGCGGAAAGCTTTTTGATCTTGAATACCTCGTTGATGGGAAGGGAAAAAGAGTCAGTGCTTTTGGTGTTTGGGCTGGCTTCACTGGTGCGGCACTAGGCCTTGATCTGTGGATTGCAAAAGAGCTCGATCTCGATGTTAATGAGCGTGAAGCTCTACGCTCCTTTTCTTCTTCTCGCGCCCTTACTCAGATTATGGCCGCAAGGCTTGCTGACCTTGGCGGGCGAAAGCCGAATGTTCTCATTATTGGGGCTAAAGGTCGCTGTGGAAAAGGGGCTCGTCAATTCTTTGATGCCCTAGGAATAGAAACCATAGGTTGGACCAGAAAAGAAACTCAAGGACAAAGCCATATCAAAGAACTACTTGATTTTGATCTCATCGTAAATTGCGTTTTAATGACAAAGAAAGCAAAGCCTTGGCTTACGATCGATATGCTTGATGGAAAGCAAAGCCTAAGCGTTCTTTCAGATGTGAGTTGTGATCCAACTGGCCCTTGTAATCCGGTTCCCATTTATCCAAGAGCAACCACAATGGATGAGCCGGCTTATTATATTCCAGGAAAAAATCTGGCAGTGACTGCTATTGATCATCTCCCCTCTCTTTTACCAAAAGAAAGTAGTGAGGATTTCTCAACTCAGCTTTTTCCCCATCTTCTCAACTATATGGAAGGAAAAATTCAGGGCACACCGTGGTCGCGTGCCCTAGAGCTTTTTTACAAGAAAACCTTTTCGTATTTTCCAGAAGAAGGTGTTGAAGAACTCAATTTCACCGATTTTCTTTAGACAATTTCATTTTGATTAGAGAGAGAAGAAAAGACATCAAAAATCTCTTCTTCTTCCTCAGAGAGTTCCTCTCTTACCTTTTGATATGCCCTATAATGATCGATAAATTCATTTACCGCATCTCTTAATTGAGAAGGAGAAAAGATGTGGCAATGAGAATTCTCATCATCTTGAGAAGAGACGACCTCTAAATATCTTCGCGGACTATCAGGACCGATATGAACAGTTGTTCCCAGCGCCAGACGAACAACCAAAGAAACTTCATCAAAGTCTCTGGTGTGACGAACAAATAGAAGAGACGGATCTACCTCTGGAATTTCAGACTTAAGACGCTCGACACTTGGCTCTAAGTATCCTTTTTTCTTGGCTTCTGCCATGGCGGATAAATTGGTTCGTGTGCAAGAATCGGCTTTGAGGTTTTTCAAACTCATTTGGAATTGTTCATAAGTATGCCCTTTCTTGTCACTTTTTACACAATGGGTAGCACTATAGCCAATATCACAAAAAGCTGCTTCAAGCTTTATGCCTGAATTCGCAAAAGTTGGTAGTGCTAAAAATAGCATGAATAAGATTTTCATTATTTCCCCCCGAAAATAGTGTTTTAATATTTCAAATTAGCTTGGCAGCTATATTAATAAATTCTCGTAATTGCTCCTCACTGGTAACAGAAGCAGCTAAATTAACAATATCTTGATTAAAATATTCCTCATCAATATCAAAGAGAGCAATCTCGAAAGCTTGCTCTTGCCATAGGTTTTGAATAGAGACATTACTTAAGACTTCTATTCTTTCGATGTCACTTGAGTTAAAACTTATAAGGAGTTCTTTCAGTAATTTGAGCTCATAAATATTATCAATTCCCTGCGCTCTTTCTTTGACCTGTTCTCTCACTCTGTGAGAACGATATTTTAGTTTCTCTTCGATAAGACTATCGGAAGTTAAAGTGATCACTTTTTGAAACTCTTTTCCACTTCCTGGTTGAATGCGAAGGAAGTCTTTTAAGATCGTTTCACCATTCTTTGGCAGCCAAAAGCGAGGCGCTTTATCTAGGGCTTCAAGGTTTAGGTAAACACCGTGACCTTTTAAAAGGCTTTCATTGTAATAGTTAATAATCCCCTGCATATCTTCAGAGAGAGGAAATTTTTCTGGTTTAGCCTGAGAAAGAATCGTGTAATCCTCAATCCCCTCTGAAGCCTTTTCCATGAACCTTTCAAAATCGATGGCGTGAGAACGGATTTCACTTCTGTTGAGTCCCTCAGACCTACCTAGTTTTAAGAGGCTATCCAAAGAGTCATTTGCTAAACGAATATAGCGTAAGATATTTTGTTCTCCGAGACCTTCTGTGCGCTTTATACTTTCTATATGCAACGAAGTTTCCGTTAAACTGGTACTTAAGCGCATTTTTTTATTAGATATCGCCAACTTCTGATTATCAAACCACAGACCTCGATGAAGGTTGCTAAGAGTTTCATTCATTCCCTCTAAGGCGCTTAAATTTGCATTCATGATGGCAAGATTCGTTTCAAACTGTGATCTAAGAATGTCTAGTTGGTTGCTACTAGCAGAGCTAAATTGGATAAACCCCAAGAAGAGTCCTGTTAAGGCTAAGTATTTCATTTAAATTCCCCCGAATTTGACTATATAATTTTGATCATAAGGAATTCTTCTGCCCTGTAGGCGGAAGCTGAAACATCTACAGAGGCCGTCAAAAATGAGGACAATCAAAACATCATGAGATTACAGACACTTACCCTTTTTTTCGGTTCACTTTTCTTATCTTGTACGGTTAGCGTTCATCATCCCCAAAAAGGAGAAAGCTCTTTTAATTCCCATAAACCGACAAAAGAAATGAGTTCGGCCTTTAGAGAAGACCTAGAGTTCTGCAGAGAACGCAGTCAAAAGTTACTAAGTGAAACAGGGCTCAAAGTTTATCGTGATCAAAATCAATCCATAAAAGACTGCTTAAGAAGACAAAAGGGTTGGAGTTTTAAACCTTAGATTGCCAACGAGAGAGAAGCTCTTCGACATAAGGTAAATCTTCAAGATTTCCATGTTTAAGATATCCTTGTTTAAGAATCTCACATTTTTTTCGAATAACCCCTGCCAGTTCTGCCATTTCATCACTGGTAATAAATTCACCGTGGCTTTTTGAAATCTCATCCATGGCCTTCACTCGCCAATAGTCCATCGCAAAAAAACGCCCAGAGAGTTGATCCTCATGACCTCCATATTTGGTGATAATGGGATCTTCAATAAAACCAATTTTATGTCGGCACGTCACTCGAAGCCACATTTCGTAATCCTCACAGACAGGATAATCCTCACGAAAGCCTCCTAGTTCTTTATAAAGAGAGCTTTTCATTAGAGTTGCCGAAGGAGATATCAAACAAAGGTGAAGGGCCCGAGAAAAAATTCGCCCTCCCGATTTTTGATGAATTTTTTTAGGGTTTACTCTCTTTCCTTTTCTGACCCAGATTTCCTCTCCATGAATGAGAGGGATTTCGGGGTTCTCTTTTGCAAAACGAAATTGAGTTTCTAGGCGATGAGGTAACCATTCATCATCACTATCAAGGAGAGCGATCCACTCTCCACGGGCCTTATCAAATCCTCTATTTCGCGCGTAACTGACCCCTCGATTTTTTTCTAAAGAAACGATTTCCAACCGTGAGTCATTTAGACTTTGCAGATAATCAAGCGTTTCATCAGTTGAGGCATCATCAATCACAATCAGCTCAAAATCTTCAAAGCTTTGATGAAAAACTGATTGGATAGCCCTTTTAAGAGTTTCTCTCCGATTGAATGTGGGTATTAGGACTGAGACAGACGGCATTTTTCTTGAATGGCCTCTCTCAGCTCTTCACTTAGAGTTTCTTTTTTTCCCTCTAAAACATCTTCTAAATCTTTAATCGTTTTAGCACCTAAAAGAACATGACTTGCCCACTTAGGACTAAGAGCATAAGAAACCGCAAGCTCACTATTGGTGAGGTCATGTTTTTGGGCGCTTTCATTAAAAAAGCCGAGGCGATCTATTTTTTCGAGAACATCTTTTTGAACCCACCATGGCGCATTCTTTCGACAATCAGACTCATCATAATCTTTAGATTGTTCTCTTTTCTTATCCACTCTTCCCGTCAGGATTCCTTTGTCAAAAGTTCCCCAGCCCATAAAGGATAGACTCTTTTCAGCGATATAGTCAGTAACTTCACGTGGTGGCTCTTCATAAATATTATGCTGACTTTGCACAACTTTTATTTCGACTACTTCTTCACTCGCCTTGAGATCATCAATCGTTGTGTTACAAAGACCTATCTCAAGAATTTTTTCCTCTTCCTTGAGTTTTGCCAAAACCTCTAAGGGAAAGCGGATATCCACCTTGGGATCTGGCCAGTGAATCATATAAAGATCGATGTAATCAGTTTTTAATCGGCGTAAACTTTCTTCAAACATTTTGCGGGTAATCTTAGGGTCATTGGTCATATCCACCCTTTTAGAACTATGCCAATAGACACCAGACTTACTGATAAGACGAATCTTATCTCTTTTATCTTTCGCAAACTGAGCAAGGACTTCTTCACTTTTTCCAAAGCCATAAATGGGCGCGGTATCGTAAAGAGTGATACCTCTTTCATAGGCTACTTTGAGAAGGTCTCCAGTGGGATCCCCACTTCCAAAGCCATAACCACCACCCTCGCCACTGAGGGCCGCACCTCCAAAAGCAAAGGGTAACGGACTCCAATTTTCCAATAAATTACTCATCTATAGCCTCCATTGACGGCCATTACTATAAGGGCTATGTTGCACTCAATCAAGATTGTCCAAGGGTTAAAATGTGAAAAAGCCTCATATTTTCTTCCACTTCGCCCACCGTAAAGAGGCCCAGAGCTTTCTCAAAGAATGGTCTTTAAAGTCCGTGGAGGAAGGTCTCTATTTTGGGGAAGGTGAGCACTTTCAAAGAAGCCTTCTTATAAGTGGAGAAGGCATTCACAAAACGACCCTCAATTTGACTCGTGCCATTGCCTTGAGTGAAGGAGTGAGTGCAGTTTTCCATATGGGTGTTTGTGGTCATATTCCTCGTCCAGGAGAGGACTTCCCCTTAGGACAGGCCGTCTGCCTAAGGAGCTGTATTCATAAAAATGAATCTCTTGATTTCAAAACCTTCTCTTGTGAAAAAAGTCATACCGACCTCCCCGTGTTGGACATCATTACTCTTGAACAAAGGGTGCTTAATATTGACGAACATGAAAAACTTAGTGCTTTCGCTTCTCTTGTCGACCGCGAGGCATGGGCAGCGGCTCAGGTAGCCAATTTTTATGAGATCCCATTCTATGGAATCAAGGTCATTAGTGACTTTGCTGACGGAGAATTTTGTCAGAGCGTAAAAGATGATGCGGCCATATGGAGTGATACCCTTTATAGAAGCTTTGAGTCGTGGGAAATGTCTCAGCAAAACAAGGCTCCATTTAAACATGAAGAAAAAGGGAAAGAGTTAGACCTCCAAAATAACTTTAAGGAGCTTCACATTACTGTTTCGCAAGAGCGAACATTGAAGAATCTCATTTCTGCGCTCATGTTAAAAGGTCACGATTTAGAATCGATAAAAAAGGACTGTGACTTTGAATCCATTTTAGAGGTTCCAGGCCATGCTAAGAACAAAACAAAGCTTTTCATCACCAGAATGCAAGAGCTTCTCAATCCTCTTGAAAAAGAAATTAAAGAAAAGCTTCTCAAACAGACTCAGTATTTGGAAAAAGCGGGCTTTAATATTCGCTTTGATCAGGGATTGGAACAAGACCTTCTTCATCTTCAGATCACACTAGATAAAAAAGATGGCTTTAAACGAGCAGCACGGGCTCTTGAACAATATAATTTTGAGGAATTTCAAAGAATCCTTCGCGCGCAAGACGACCATAGAGGTTCGCTTGTTTAGCCGTATCCTCGTTGAGAAGTCCGTGAAAGAGAGTCCGATTGTTCATGGCATCCTTGAGCGTTTTAAACACGTCCCTTATCAAGAGATCGAAAATATTGACGACATTTTTGGTAGAGTCAAAAAACCCTATCTTCAAAAGAGAGATAACTTACAGTTATTTTTAGGTAAAAAGAAAGGTCAATTGGTTAAACTCGCTCCTGATGCTTATGGCCTCGCAGGAGAACCTCATTATTACTTCATTCACGCTTATAATTGCATTTACGAATGTGAGTATTGTTATCTTCAAGGCTATTTTCATTCTCCTGATATTGTTCTCTTCTTAAATCATGAAGATATTGGTCGAGAAATTAAAGAAACAATTGCAAAACATGATCAGACCGTTTGGTTTCATGCAGGTGAATTTTCAGATTCTCTCGCCCTCACTCATCTCACCCAAGAACTTCCTTTTTATTTTGATCTTTTCAAAAACCTTCCGAAGGCCAAGCTTGAATTAAGAACAAAGTCCGCCAACACGAAAGAACTGCTTAAACTTACTCCTCAAAAAAATATCATTACGAGTTTTTCTCTTTCCCCTGAAAAAAGGATTAAGAAAACTGACTTAAAAACGCCAAGCCTAAAGCATCGCCTAAAGGCCATGGCAGAGTTACAAAAAGTAGGCTTTCCTTTAGGAATCCATCTCGACCCGATTATTCATGAAGATCAATTCGAAAAATCCTATCAGGAGCTATTTGAGGAAATGGCCGAGTATCTCGACCTAGAAAATATCGAATACCTCTCAATGGGAGTCGTTCGCTTTACAGGTTCTGTTTTCCATCAAGTGAAAAAGAATTATCCTCAATCTGAACTTCTCGCAGCGGAATTTCATTCAAGCTTTGATGGCAAAGTCCGCTACCCCAAGCCTTTTCGTTACTGGATCTTGGGAAAGATCAAGGAACTAGCCCTTCAAGCAGGTTTGAGGGAAGAAAGCCTCTATCTCTGTATGGAATAAATTTATCTTATCGCCTTACCCGTACTTCTTCTATGAACTGAGAAATCCTCTCTGTGAAACCTTTTTTAATATCTTCGTGACTTTCAAGAAACTCTGCGAGATTAAATGAGCCTCGTCGATAAAGAGCTTCATTGTAAGCAAAGGCTTGGCGGTTGACTTCGTTGTTGAGAGCATAAAGTTCATTCGCTTGATATCCTGTGATTTGTTTACTTGCGACAAGATTCTTTAAAATGCCTACGGCGTAGAGGTGGCCATATATTGTTCCAAAATTTAAAAAGTTTTGAGCAATATCTAAGACGCGAAGGAAGTACCAATCCTTAACTTTCTTATTGGTAATGGCTTCTCCCATGGTGAGTAAAAGCAATCCTAGCTCCGCCTCTTTTCCACATCCGGAGTATTCTTCTTCAAAAATACGCCACGTCTTTTGATCTGCTTCTTTTGGGTTATTTACCAAGGTCTCATACGGTTTATGAAAGGCTTTTTGTAATTCACTCATTTGCGTATAATAGAGAGAAAGAACCCACTCTATCTTATCTTTTGCTTTTAATTGATCGCGATAAAATGAGCTCTTTGGGTCTACATAATCTGGATAATCTTCAAAAAACTTTTCAGTTTGTGCACACAAGCTTCGTTTTTTCATAGGAAGGTTTTTCACTACACGTAAAAGTTCCTCATTAATTCTTACTCGTTTTAATTCACCAGGACTTTCTTGCCCAATTGTCTTTTTCACCTGTGCCACTGTCCCTACTTCTTGATTCTTAGAACCTTTTCTAATTTTCATTTGATCAAAAAAGGTCGTAGGATTCTCATGAGTGACAGAGTAAATAACGGCCGTTAAAAACAAGAGAAAACTAAGAATTAAAAAAAGGTAGCGCCACTTCATGGGACTATTATACACATTGAAAAATGAAGGCTTCCTTTCTCTACCACTTCAACTCCCCGACTCCTGGCAAAATTATGTTGGTGCAGAAGATTATGACTCACTTTACAGGGAAGCAGAGGATGCCATCAGAGTTGAAGGCTTTATCAATAAGGCCTTAAAGCCCCTCCTTAAAGAGATTTTTATCGAGTCTGAGCCTGAGTGGGAGCTTATGCTCGCCAAAAGATTAGGGCCTCAGGATGAAGACGAAGAGGGCATATGGCATGATGATGGCTCACGTAGATTGGCCATTTCATTGAGCCTTAATAAAAATCCCCAGTCGATTTCTGGAGGCGAACTTCTTTTAAGACAAAAAGATAATCCCCAGAAAATCAAAACTCTCGAGACCCAAGGCTGGGGCACTTTGCTCGTCTTTGCCACCGGACAATGGGGCTGGGAGCATAAGGTAACACGTGTAACTACTGGAAATCGCTTAGTGCTAGTGGCCTGGCTAAGTGAAAATGGGAGATATTGAATTTTTTTGCATGCTCTTGTATTCATTTCTTGCGCTTTTTCGTCTCGCGTTTTATATTACGCCTTCGTAACTCGTGGATTATTAATGAAATAAGGATGAAGCTATGTCCCGCTCATGTGATTTAACTGGCAAAAGAAGACTCGTAGGAAATAAAGTTTCCCACGCTAACAATAAGACCAAAATGACTCAAAAACCAAACCTTCAAACGAAGAAAGTTTTTGATCCTGAAACCGGTCAAACTATTAAGCTAAGACTTTCTACAAAGGCGATTAGAACACTTGATAAAGTTGGTTCACTTTCAAAGTTCCTAAGAAAGTATCGTCACCTTTTCGAAGCTTAATTTTCATCCTCAAAAGAATACTTGACTAAGCCACTCCAAAGAGAGTGGCTTTTCTGTATTTACCCTTCACACTCTTCATTCATTCACCGATAAGACAAATGAGAGTCTTATTATGAAAAGAATTTTAGATAAATCTGCTGACTTTTTTCGCCCCAATATGGAGCTTAAAACGGAAGAACTCATTAAAATTAGAGTTCTTGTTAACTCATGCTTTCTAGCAGCGGGCTTGCTATTTATTAGTTCTTTTAACCGCTACCTCTTAGTGGAAAATTTTAGCGAAGCTATTGTTTATGTTATCTTAGCTTTAATAGCAGTCCCTTTCGTCATTCGTACGTTCAAACACTATAAAATTATCTCTCATGCACTTCCCATTTTGGGTCTCATCGTGACCCCAATACTGGTTTACCTAAGAGGTGGGATAAGTTCGACAGCAACCATATGGTATATGGCCATTCCGATTACCTCTTTGTATTTCATTGGACCAAAAAAAGGAATTGTCTATTCTCTCCTCGCTCTCACAAGCCTGGTTATTTTTTTGCATCTGCATATTACTCCCTTTGAATTTCCCATCCAAAATATTTCCGTTGAAGATCAGACTCTCATATATGGAGTAAACCTTATTTGTCTTTTCATTTTTACCACTTATTTAACTTGGCACTATGAAAGATCAACTGTGGAAAATCAAAATAGAATTAGAAAGAGTCAACTGCATGCTCTTCAGGCCAATAAAACCAAGGACATTTTTTGGGCTAATATTTCACACGAAATTAGAACACCATTGAATGGCATTCTTGGGATGACAAATCTTATCTTGGATAGCCGTCTCTCCAATGAACAGAAAGAATATTTAGAAATCATAAAAGACTCAGCAGAGAACCTTAATATTATCCTTTCCGACGTAATTGACTACTCAAAGATTGAAACCAATGAAATAGAAATACAAAGAAAGCCTTTCTCCCTAGTGAGGACCCTTGATCAAGTTCTAACTATCTTTAAGCATATCGCCCAAGAAAAAGGGATTGTTCTCTCCTATAGTATTGATACAGATGTCCCTAATGGTATTTTGACCGATGAAACGAGATTACGGCAAATACTTGTTAACCTAGTGGCGAATGCGATTAAGTTTACGGACCAAGGCTTTGTGAAAATTCTTGTAGAAAGAGGAAGTCGAAAGGACACCCTTGTCTTTTATATTGAAGATACGGGAATTGGGATACCTCAATCAAAAAGAGAAAAACTCTTTCGTCCCTTTTCACAAATTGATGAAGGTAGTTCACGAAAATTTGGAGGAACAGGTCTAGGTCTTGTCATTTGTAAAAAGCTTGTCGAGCTTCTTGATGGTAAAATCTCTGTTGAAAGTCATGTTGGTCAAGGAACAACTTTCACCTTCTATATAAGGGTCATGCCAGTTCAAACTCGCTCTCTTAATGGACATACCGAAAACTCTCATACCAATGGTCTACCAACCAAAACGACTCCTCTTAAAATCCTTGTTGTTGAGGATAATCCCGTCAATAGACGTCTTATCGTGAGTCTTCTCAACAAGAATGGGTATTCACCTGATGTTGCCGAAAACGGCCAAGAAGCTGTCGACCTTGCCAAAGAAAACAAATATGAACTCATTTTCATGGATCTTCAAATGCCTGTGATGGATGGTATTACAGCATCAAAGAAAATTATCGAACTTCATCCTGAAGATCGCCCCAAGATTGTCGCAGTAACTGCAAATGTTTTACAAGAAGACAGAGACCAATGTTTTGAAGCAGGAATGGATGATTTTTTAGCCAAACCAATTAATAACAACCTTCTTCTTTCTATATTAGAACGATACTCGAAACAATTTTTTGGTTACCGTCAAACAGCACTTGAGTATGAAAAGCAAAGTATATCCCAAGAACCGACTCCTCATTACCAACCAGTCATCAATGAAAGTTATTTTTCCTTTGATGCCATAGAACTTTTAGATAATTACTCTGATGATATGTTTGTAATCGAGACTATCGTTCAGCAGTTTGCTGAACGCTATCAAGAAGACCTCGATGTTATTGAAAAAGCTGTTCTAGAAAACGATTTTGAAAATCTTGCTCTTAGGGCCCACTCCATGAAAGGCTCGTTTGCCTCCCTATTTTGTAAAAAAGGACTTTCTTATTCTATTCAACTTGAAAGGATGGGAAAATTGTCCAATGCCAATGAGGCTCCAGCCCTCATTAATGAACTAAAACTACTTTGCGCTGAGCTTGTTGTTGAGCTTGAAGAATTTATCGAAAAAAGAAATAAGGCGGCATAACACCGCCTTTTCTCATAACCTTATTGATACTGAATTTCCTCAATGAGGAATCCCCATTTTGTAATCGATCTATCTGAGCGGAAGGTCACTTTCATCGTATCACCCTCAACATAATCTGAAACATAGTCGCTACCGCTAAGACTTATACGCTCTACTTCTTCTCCATTGCTATCTGCGATAAGAAGGTAGTCATAACGCTCCTCAAATTCAAAACGTTTGACAACCAGACGAATGTATTTTGCATTAGGAACCTGAAAGGTTCTATTGGCGACAACATTCACATCATAGGGGTGATCACTTTCAAAAGGCTCTTGAAGCCTCATGGTTTGCCAGGCATTTGGATTGGGCTCTTTTCGCACAGGTCTTTCATCATTGAGAAGATTAATCGTGCTCAACCTTCCTCCTGCAAGAGTGCGGCTTCGATAAGCTTTAGCTGGCTCACTTGTTGCCATGAGACGCTCTCTCACTTGAGCTGGACTCATTGCCCCCTCATAACTTAAAAGTAAACCCAAAGCTCCTGAGACGTGTGGTGTTGCCATTGATGTTCCAGAAAGAACTTCATACTGGCCGTTTTTGTAACTTGAAAGAATATTGTGACCAGGAGCTGCGACATGAACAGTATTTCTTCCATAACAAGAAAAGCTAGCTAATCTATTTTGTGCCGTATGTGCGGCAACACTAATAACGTTTTCTACATCATAGTTTGCTGGGTACTGAGGTCTTGAATCATTATCGCTTCCAGAATTTCCTGCAGCGGCGGTAAAGATGATTCCCGCCCGATTGGCCTTTTCAATCACTTCCTTTAAAGCCTGAGAGGCACCGCCCCCTCCCCAGGAGTTACTCATAATATCTACGCCCGCTTTTATCGCGTAATCGATGGCCTTAATAGCATTGTCTGTGCTCCCTGATCCTTGATCTGAAAGAAACTTAAGACCAACGAGACTTACATCGGCCATGACACCGGCTACACCCAATCCGTTATCATGAACGGCACCAATAGTTCCTGCACAGTGAGTCCCATGGCCATTACCATCCATAGGGTCACCATCATTATTGGCAAAATCATAGCCGTGAATATCATCAACGTATCCATTTTGATCGTCATCCACACCTGGCCTTCCATTGGCCTCAGCAGTGTTAACCCACATATTATCTCGAAGATCTTCGTGACGATAATCAATACCTGTATCAATGACGGCGATCTTTATTTGACGAGATCCTCTTGTTAAATTCCAAGCGGGAAAAACTTCAGCGTCCGCTCCAGCAACACCTCTACTCGATGAGCCTGGCTCATTAGCGCCCGTATTATTTAAGCCCCACAATGCCCCTAGTTGAGGATCATTGGTGACTCCATTTGATCCGTAATCTTTATGAGGGGGATACAAAGATATATGCGGTTTACCAATTGTATAGATATAATTAGGCTCTGCGTATTCGACATCATCATTTTGATTTAATTCTTTGATAACTTGAGAAAGATTTGATTTTTGATTTCTTAAAGTGACCTTATAGAGGTCTGACTGTCCGATCTTCTCGTACTGTCCAACCAGGTCCTTTTTTCTCAAGATTCCCTTCCCTCTTAGTTTTATGATCAATTCGCCAGGGACATGTGGTGCTAGTTCTGCCATCACTGGTGCGCATGCAAATGCCGAAATTGCGGCAATAACCCTAAAATTCATAGTCCTTCCTCCTCAATTATCTGACTAAACTGGACGCTTATTAATGTGCTGTATTCTTCAATCTTAGAGTGGTATTGCGCTTTGCGACACAAGGGTAAATCCTGCCCAGCGGCATAGCCTTCCTCCTCTAACGGAATTTTACGCGCCTTGGTATATTGTTATGAGAGAACCTATCACCGCCTTAGGAGGGCCACTTGATTCACGGGAATTCTAACGATCCAGTTCTAATCAAACGTATTATGCTCAAAGTCTGGGCCTTAAGAGATGAGGTTGAAGCGGTCATTAGCAAAAGGTTGCGCCAAGATCCTGATAAGAAAGAGTTCTCAAAAGAAGAAATCGAAGAAATTAAAAGCGAATACCAATACGTAGGACCAGTCGATAAAAAAGCCAACCTCACGCTTGTTCAAGGCGGTGAAGAAACGCCGGCAGCAGAAGGTGAACAAAGCGGAGATGATCTGGAAGCTGAAATGGCAGCCGCTATGGGTGGTGGAGAAAACGATGAATCTGCAGAAGAATCCACAGCTGAAGGTGAGCAAAGTGGTGATGATCTAGAAGCTGAAATGGCAGCGGCCATGGGTGGAGGCGATACTGAAGGTGCAAGCCTTAGTGAAGCCCCACAAGCTCCAACTGGTCCAGTTAAAGTCATTCAAAGAGGAAGTGAGAACATCTCCCCTAATAAGATTCATCATGGGGTTCTTGTTCTCAGTGAAATTGGAATGGATAATTTCTACTTCTTTAGCAGCCAAAATTTTTTAGAAGGACAATCTATCGTCATTGAATTTCAAATTCCAAAACGCTTTGTCATCAATGCCGACGTTGTCTATTGTCGCCCTTTTAATATTCGAAGCCGAATCATTAGTGAGAACAAACTCACCTATCGAGTCGCCGCTAAATTCTCCTTTCTTAAAGAAGGTGAAAGAACACTTCTTCGCCAGTTTATTCAATCAATTGAGCCTGAAGTTCCTGTCGCTCCAGTGAAGCAAGTAAAACCTGCTGAGTCGGAAGAAGGTGATGATTTTGATGGATTAGATGGCCTAGACTTTTAAGTATTAATTCTCTGCCTCGGCCGCAATAGCAAACTTACGCGCTCCTGCGGCTTTGGCCAAGTCCATGATTTGAACGGCATTGCCAAGTTTAGCCTTTTCATCTCCCTCCAAAATGACAAGCGATGTTTTTTCTTCTCTGAGGGCCTTAGCCACTGTTTCTTGCAAAGTGTCCATGGTCGCGGTTTTTCCTTGTACAGATAGCTCACCATCATTGTTGAGAGAGATAATCACCGCACTGCCTTCAACATTATTGGTTTCACCACTTATTTTAGGAAGGTCAACATCTAGACCACTCTCCAAGGCGATACTAGAAGTCACCATAAAGAGAATAAGAAGCACAAGCATGATATCAATAAGAGGAGTCATATTGATGTCTGAGACAATCTCATCGTTTTCTTCTTCGATACGAATGGCCATAGCGACTCCCTTTCTTAAACCTCTTAGAGACTATCTCTTAAGTCTTCAAGTTGATTTTTAAAAGCTGTATTCATAATCATGAGCTTTCGTTGAAAAAAGTTATAAAAGACAACAGAGATCACACCTACAATAATCCCAACAGCAGTAGTAATAAGGGCTTCTCCTAAACCGGCGGCAACAACACCAAAGCCCGCCTTTCCCGAAGCTGAGATGGCGTCAAAGGATTTAATAATACCAATGACAGTTCCAAGGAGACCGATAAAGGGGGCAGCACTTCCAATTGTCCCCAATAACCAAAGGTATTTCTTCATCTCAATTTGAGTCTCTTTCAGCCTTCTGCCCATTCGTCCTTCCCACTTCTCAAGCTCCATCGAAGGATCTTCAAAAACAACACGAAAAGGAATCCCAATAACCTCGTGAACATTATGGCTTAGGCCCTTGGCTTCCTCGTACTTTTTCTCTTCAATCAAGTTCTTAGCCTTATCCATAAGAAGGGCCGTTTGATTCTTGAATTGATGCAAAAAGTACATCCTCTCAAAGAACACAATCCAGATTGTGAGGGAACAAAGAATCAATGGGATCATGGTAAAGCCACCCTGACCGATCATCTGGACTACCTGCATTATGTCATCCTCCCATAGGCTGTAGTTGGTATCGCTATCATCCCTAGGCAACCATAACTTATCAAGCTAAACTCTTGGTACGCTCAAGAAAAGTTAAGGAATTTTCACTATGTTGATTAGACTGGACCTCAATAAATCAACCCTCTCTTCATGGCTCATGGTGCTATTTACCGCGATCCTCTTTCTGACAGGTTTTTATACCGACTTCTTTCAAGCGCCAACGAAAATTAACCCGGAGATGAGCCAGTACCGCTCCCTCTTCCGTCCTGGCCAAATCCTCGGAGTGAGAGAAGTTATTCTCAAAAATAATTTAGGCACATTTCATTTTGGTCGCGCTGCCACTGATCCTAACACTCCATGGACCATGATTTCTCCGCGCCAATTACCTGCCAACTCTAACCTACTCAAAAATATTCTCAGTGATCTCAACAAAGTACAAATAAGAAGTGTGCACCAAAATGACCCCATCAATATCGCCAATTATTCATTAGATTCAACATCGCTGCAAATCACTCTTATCGATAGTAACCAAAAAGAAAGTACTCTTAAGTTTGGTCTTATCAATCCCCTAGATAATTCCACCTATGTTAGTCTGAGTGACCAGGATGCCATCTACCATATTGATAATATCACAACGACTTTGAACACTCTTGACCTCGCTAATTTCGTGAACACCCGCATCTTCTCTTTTGATCCACAAAAGGTTTCTAAAATCACAATCTATCGTGGCCTTAAAGAGGACAAGAAAGTGAACTTCCTTATTGAAAAAAAAGAGATTAATTGGTTTGGCCAAGGTGACAGAAGACTTAATACGGAAGCCGTACAACAATACCTCTCTCAACTCACAGAACTCAAAAGCTCACTGATCCTAGATGAAATTACAGAAGACTTACAAAAAGGCATTGATGAATACTTAACAAAGCCTGCTTTTGAAATGATTGTGGAAACTGAGGCAGGTGCTGAGTATTCTTTCTTACTCTCCGGTCTTGTTCGTAAGCTTCCAGGAATTAAGCTTGAGAAATATCAAAACTTTATCATTCAGCCATCAAATAGAAAATTTCCTTATGTCCTTTCCCGCAAGATGCTTGAAACCTTTCAAAAGTCTGAGAGGGGGTTAAGAGGCTTTCCCGTTAAGAAACTTTTTTATTAGAAACTAATCTAGAGTTTGAGGGAAGATGATTATCTTTCATGATTTTATCGGGGTCAACGAAGACTTTGATCAAGCATTCTACGATTCTTGAATTGTACCAAGAAAGTTGTTCTCGCCTACTCAGCAAGACCTTTAGAGCTTCGACAGGAAGTTTTTCTTCATCTTGAACAATATGAACAAAATTATCTGCCAAGCAAACTATATTACTTAACATCAAGATTTTGGAGCCTCTTTTATTAAAGGGAAAACCTGTGCCATCAAAATGCTCATGATGCTGGAGAATAATCTGCTTTACAGAGTTGTTGATAAGCGGGTTTCCATCGATCAGTTCCAGGCCATATTCAGGATGTTTTTTATATTCTAATAATTGCTCATCATTCATATCGTCCACTTTCATTTTGGCAACATCAGGATCAAGCTTCATTTTCCCGATATCATGAAAGAGACATGCCAGGGCCGTGCATTCGATCGTTGTTTTCGATTGCCATTCGAATTGCTTAATAATCGATGTGGAAAAGAGAGTCACCAAATAAGCATGGGTGTAAGCATTGGGGTCAAAGTCTGAATAACTTTTAAAAACTTTATGGAGGTCTTCACTCTTTGTAACCAATTCAAATACAGACTCAGCAATCTCTTTGCCTTGATCAATAATCTGGGGTTTAAGTCCTTCATGAAATGTTTGTTCTAAAAATTTTTCCGAAACATTTTGCAAGAGTTTAACTTTCTTCTGCCCCCCTACTTTCTCGTTCGCAATCACTTTTTTAGCGAAATAACTATTAAACTTAACAAACTTAAATAAGTCCTTCTTTTCAAAATAAAGATACTCTACGTTTTTTTCATTCCTATATTTATCGAGTCTTTCTTTGGAAAGAGCATCACCTGCGTGAAGAATTTTAATATAGCGATTACTTCGAAGTTTTATGTAGATATCAAAGAGTACTGGCTGGCTGGTATAAAACTCATCAATTTTAACTGATGTGAATTTTTCATCACCAAGGTCGACTTCTTCCTCTGGTCCTAAAGATTTTCTTCGAGGAATAGAAGAAACCATATCTCCAACACTTTGGTGTCCCTCGAGAAGTCCTTTCAAATCATCCATTTCAAAGGGCTTTGCTATGGCCTCAGTGGCTCCCATTTTTCTAAGCTTTTCAACACTCAGCTGGTCTTCTTTATCCACTCCCTCCTCTATTTCTGTAATCATGATGACATTTTGTGAGGGATAATTTGATTTAATAAATTTTAATACCTGAACACCAGAGTGGTTTTGAACGAAGGCATTCATAACTACAGCAAAGAATTTTTCATTGTAGAGAGCAACTTGAGCGTCTTTACCATTACTCACCAAAGTCGTTTGGTAGAGGAGCTTTTCAAAGTACTCCTTAGCGGCAAATAGCCACTCTTCGTCTTTATCTACTAATAAAATTTTTAAGGCCAAAAAAGCTCTCCCCGACGTTTTTGCTCGTCATTATCTTTTCGGAATATTCAGGGGATAAGTTGAGGCTTTTGGCACCAGTAAGTAGCTGAAATTACAAACAAAAAAGGCCTCCCACAGAGGGAAGCCTCATTTAATATTTCTTTAAAGATTAAGTCTTACTTAATTTCTTTATGAACTGTGTGACGACGAAGAAAAGGGTTGTATTTCTTCTTCTCCATACGATCAGGAGTGTTTTTCTTGTTTTTAGTCGTCGTGTAACGAGAAGGTGTTTTACCTAGCTTTCTCGCTTCAGTACATTCCAAAGTAATAATGACTCTTGGTCCCTTGGCCATGAGGTGCCTCCACTTAAAATTCACAATTAGCGCCCGTGAGATTACACCCAAGTCATTGCGATGACAAGGTTTAGTTGATATGTAAGTAAAATGGAAATTAAGAACCTCATTAGTGCTGATAACTGGACTTTTACAGGCTTTAAATCCTCGGATTTATTGGCATTTATCCATCTAGCAGCAGAACCAACTCAAACTAAAGTAAAGCTTGTTTACTGTGTGACTCTCCTCAAAAATAGTGAGGAAGAGGTTTTTCAATTAGAGTTTAATAACCTCAATGAGGCGATCGATGCCATCAATGAACGCTATCAGCACTGGGAATTCATCAATCGAGGCCAACGCCTCAGTGATGGAGGCTGCGGTAGCTGCAGCGCCCACTGAGCAAAGAAGTTGTAAAAGTGATAAAGCCTGTATTGACAACAACAGTCATTTTAGGCCAATATAGCCGCTCTTTTAGTGAATATAACCTGTCATTGTATTAAGCAATGACCAAAATAAAGGTCCAAAATATGAAAGCTGGAATTCATCCTGAGTACAACGAAGTAACAATCAACTGTGTCTGTGGTGCTGAATACAAAACTCGCTCTACTGCAGCTCTTGCAAAAATTGATATTTGTGGTGCTTGTCACCCTTTTTACACTGGTAAGCAAAAAATTCTCGATACCGAGGGTCGAATTGAAAAATTTAGAAAGAAATTCGGTTCACGTTACGCTAACATGAAAAAGAAATAAAAAATCAAAGCCTCCCATAGGGAGGCTTTTTTTTGGGCAAAAAAAGATTTTCAGGATTGAGAAATGTACGTTGTCGGCAAGGAAGAAATAAAAGCCATCGAAGAAGTTGTCCTCTCCAAAAAATATTTTCGTTACCTTGGAGCCAATCAAGAAAGTATTACCAATGCTTGTGAAAAGGACTGGAATCACTATCTTCACTCATCATTTTCTCTTTTAACGACTTCAGGTACCAATGCCCTTGTGGTAGGAATGGCAGCTTTTGGCATCGGTCCTGGTGATGAAATCATTATCCCTTCTTATACTTTTGTCGCTACGGCTAGTGCCATAATGCAAGTGGGGGCTATCCCCATCATCGCAAATATTGACGAGACTCTCACTCTAGATCTCGAAGATGTTAAAGAAAAAATCTCACCAAAAACCAAAGCAATTGTTGCCGTTCATATGGATGGACTTATCTGCGATCTCGATGGCCTTAAACAGCTTTGTGAAGAAAAGCAAATTCTCCTAGTTGAGGATGCAGCTCAAGCTTGCGGTGGAACCTATAAGGGAGACTTTGTTGGCACAATTGGCGCCTTTGGTGGTTTCAGTTTCAATGTCGACAAAGTTATTAGCTGTGGAGAAGGCGGCCTTCTTGTTATTAAAGATAAGAAATACGAAAAGCAATTTCTCCAATCCCTCGTCACTCACGATACCGCTTGCCAGTATGGTCAAACCTTAAAAGAAAAATTAAGTGACCTTCCCTCTTTCTTTGGTTTGTCCACTCGTCTCAACAATATTAATGCAGCGATGCTCAAAGTACAACTTGAAAGACTTCCTCATATTTTGAGAGAACTGCGAAAGACAAAAAAGGAATTGGTCCAATATGCTAAAGACTGTGGTCATGAGGTCCTTTTAGGCCATGATCTGGAAGGTGATATAGGAACAGTCCTTCACCTCAAGGCATCTGATCCCTTAGCGGCGATTGATTTTAGCAAAAAAATTATTGATCTTGGTATTAAAGCAGGCCCTCCCTTTCTTCGTCCTGCCCATGCTTGCTGGCAATGGTTTGAGGCCATGGAAAAAGATCATTATTATGTCAAAGGTCTTAATCCTTACAGACTCACAGACAAGGACTACTCCTATAAAAAACAGGATTTCCTCCCTACCGTAAAAGTTTTAAGCGAAACGATTCGAGTCGAATTGAACTTCCTCGAAAATAAGAACCTAAAAGAGCAATTCAAGGCAATTTTAAAGGGTTAATTTTGAGCCTGATCTTGATTGAGCAGAATACAACATTTAATATGCTCCCTTGTCTTGGCCGCCTCAAAAGCAAGATTGATATCCTCTAGAGAAAAAAACTTTTGCCACTCATTGGGAATCTTATCAAGTCTCTTTTCCCAAAAGCTCAAAGACTCACGATAGTCTTTATGCTGATGATTTGCTACCCAACTTAAGGCAATGCTAAAATCTGAATAATCCTTTTCTCTGATCATGGCGTCTTGATATTTACCGACGATAACAACTTTTCCATGATGTTTAACAAATTTGGGGACAACCTGGAGCGCCCCCTTTCCGTAACTATCCCCGGTGCAATCGATGGCCAAATCAAAGGAGCGAAAGTGGTTGGCCTCAACCAAAGCTTTTGAAAAATGAAGAGTTGAAAAATTCATTTTCTTTGCCATCTCCAATCTCTTTTCGTGAAGCTCAACGATAGTCACCTCATGACCTCTTTCGCGAAAAGAAAGAGCTGCTGAAAGACCTACAGCACCTGCTCCAAAAACTACGACAGAATCTTTTTCTGCTAAGCCAATACGCTTTGCCTGAAAGTAAGCACAGTCACCAATGAAAGAGACTTCTAGAAGAGAGAGTTTTTTGAGATGATCTGTCTTTTTGTAGGAAAGTTTTAAAAGATCATCTTCTCTTAAAATGAGGGAGTCACAAAAAAGTGTTGGCGCTCCTCTCCCTCCAAGGAGAAGTCGCCTCGTGCAACTTGAAAAGTCTCCCTTTAGGCAATGGTCACACTCGCCACATGAAATATGGGCCACAGAGGTGACAATATCACCCTGAGAAAACTGAGTTGATTGACTATTTTTCACCACCCCTACCCACTCATGTCCCAGAGGCGGCTCTTCGACATTGTGGACTAGACGATTTACATCAGAGCCACAAATGCCCACAGAGCGAGGTTCAATTTCAACCTCCCCTTTCTCTAGAGGGTCTTTCTGATCAATTGTCTCTTTCGAGAATTTCTGAGTCTTTTCGTTGAAAACGTATCGCCAGGCCATAGGACTATTATATAAGCGATAGGAGGTGCTGACTATAAGATCTTTTCAAGCTCTCGCTTGAGGCGCTTAATTTCCTGCTCTTGTTTACGAATGGTCTCCTTTAAGACCTTTTCGTTAAGGACTTGCTCAGTAATATCCTTATTGATGCCACAAAAATAGATGAGATTATTATTGCCATCAAAGATAGGGCTAATATGGAGTTCGTTCCAAAAGGGGGTCCCATCTTTTTTATAGTTGAGAATTCTCACTTCTGTATGCACAGCACTTTCAAGGCCTAGACGAATTTTGCTCACTGTCTTTTCGTCAGTGTCTGGACCTTGGAGAAAACGACAATTTTTTCCAATACAATCTTCAAGATCATAGCCTGTTTGGTTAAGAAATTTTGAATTAACATATATTAAGGGATTATCCGCTTTGCTCGGATCACTAATGGCAATGCCTACTCCAGTGCTTCCCATAATTTTATGTAGTAATTCTTGTGGTATTTTTCCAAGTACTTTATTCATAAAATTCTCTTCGACAATAAATGATTTGTCTTTAGAAGATTATTTTCCTTGTCGAAGAGATTTCATGAATTTTGATGACGTTGATTCTGATAGTTTAGTCGAACTTGTAGAAATTTGTGAAGACACAGAAAACATTATTTTAAAACTAGAAAAAGGTTTTAACTCTGAGCTTTTTAAAGCGATTAAAAGAAATCTTCATAATCTTAAAGGCACTTGTGGCATGTTTGACTTTGATGCTCTTGCCAAGATTTGTCATGATACAGAAACTTATCTTGAAAGATATGGAGAAAGGGAGCTGAACTCAGAGACAACAGACTTTCTCCTTAGCGTTGTGGTTCATATAATTCAATGTCTATCAGAGCAAGATGGATCTTACCTAGAAAAGATCCCTCATCCTCCTACACTTGAAGGGCTCTCTGAACCTCTCCCCCCAAAGTCTCAAAGTTCTGAGCTAGAAGGAAAAGTTCAAGTTAAGACCAATAAAGAGGCCTTCTACAAAAACCAGCTCGATTTAGATGGTCTCAACATTTATCATCTTGATGATGATCCTGCTCTTTTAGAAATCTTCAAGTTTGAAGTTGAAGAGATTGGCCCCATCGTAAGTTCTTTCCAAAAAGTTTCTGAACTGAGAGAGGGCCTTTTACAAAGTGGTTTACCCGATCTCATCGTTATTGATAACAAATTAGCTAATGGAGAAAATGGAATAGAAACAATTAAGAGTTTAGAAAGCTTAATTCCCAGTATTCCTAAAATACTTTATTCAGCCTATCTCTCCAACGAAATTATTTTAGAAGCCCTTGCGAAGGGTGCCTATGCCGTTCTTCAAAAGCCACTAGAAATAGAAATTTTAAAATTTCACTTAATTAAAATTAAACGCAAAATCTATCGAGAAAAATATCTCCATGAAGTTCACAATTTCCTGGCCGAAATAAATGATCGTGGTGAAGACCCAAGCTTTGAAAAGGTAGAAATTGTCAAAAAAGCGAGAAAGCTTCTTACTCAGTTCAAATAGAGAGAGACACGAAGGGATTCTTTTAATTCTTTTATCACTTCATAATCAAAGTTAGTCCCTACGCAGAACTTTTTCATTAATTTCTGCTCACTCTTTGACAAAGACTTCTTTGGGATCTCAAATATTTTTAATTCCTGATTACCCTCAATTTCACGACAAACTTCCCAAGTGAAAGCATGCTTACTCTCGCCCATATAGCGAACAAAACGATGCGCAGGAGATTGAAAAGAACTCTTAGAATAGAAGTGACCAATAAAGGGCATGGCCTTGCGATCAATACTTGCTAATTGACCAAGTTTTTCTACCTCAGGGCAATGAGTACCTCGCCAGACTTGATGACACCAATCTTCCTCACCGTTTTTGACTCTTTCAAAAACAGGACACGTTAGCTCAAGGGAAGGACAGGGATAAGCACAACCATATCCACTCTCTTTTATGTGGGAGCGAAGCTCCATAAGAATATCAAAAACAGTAGGGACTCCTGGCTCTAAAAAAAGTAAATGATCTGGAGCCAGTTTTTTAAGGACCTTTAAGATGTCCCCGACTCCCATCTCATTACAAGAGTTGCCAAAGATGACCAGGCGTTCTCGACTTGATCGAGGAATATCCAAATGATCTACTAGATGAATTTTTTTCTTTAAGTGAGGATAGAGTCCATGAGTTAGTTTCTCTGCTTGCTTAAGCATCATCGGATCTTTATCTATGCCCCAGAGATGACCACAATTTTCTCCTCCAAAAGACTCAAGATAGCTAATGAGGTATGTGCCAGGGCCAGTGCCAAAATCGATGACTTCACAATGACCTAGTTTTTCCTTAAGAGTTGGATCAATCTGATCAAGGAGAAAATGAAATTTCGCTCCATTCGTAGGCAGATAAAAACTCGCGTAGGCACTAACCTCGTCTTTATCCCAGACAACAGTCTCCAGGCCTTCCCGACGGGTAGTGTAAAGAGATTTAATCTTCTCCAACAAAGAAGCCACCTTCCGCTCCTCTAGATGAGGGCTAAGAAGGTGGCCTTTAATTTTTTGATAAGAGTTTTGGTTTATTTACGCTCCTTCATGGGAACATAAGCGCGCTCTCTTTCTCCTACGTAAATTTGACGAGGACGAGCGATCTTAAAAGCAACATCTTCTTTCATCTCTTTCCACTGAGCAAGCCAGCCTGGAAGGCGACCAAGGACAAACATCACGGTAAACATATCTGTTGGAATTCCGAGCGCCTTATAAATGATGCCTGAGTAGAAATCCACATTAGGATAGAGGTTTCTTTGTACGAAGTACTCATCTTTACGAGCTTCTTCTTCAAGTCCACGAGCAATGTCGAGAAGTGGATCTTGGATATTAAGTTTTTCAAGAACAATATCACATTGCTTTTTAATGATAAGAGCACGGGGGTCAAAGTTTTTATAAACACGGTGACCAAAGCCCATAAGACGAAAACTGTCATTCTTATCTTTTGCCTTAGCAATAAACTTTTTATAGTCACCACCGGCTTTTTGAATTTCTTCAAGCATCTCAAGGACTCTCTGGTTGGCACCACCATGGAGTTGACCCCAAAGGGCATCGATACCACCAGAAATCGCCGCAAAAACATTTGCCTGTGATGAGCCAATCACTCTTACCGTAGAAGCCGAGCAGTTTTGCTCATGATCTGCGTGAAGCATGAAAAGGACGTCGAGCGCGTGGGCCACATCATCGTCAATTTCCTTTCCTTCCTCATAAAACATCATATTGAGAAAGTCTTTCGAGTAGCCAAGACTTGGGTGAGAGCGATGAGGAGCTTTTCCTTGGGTGCGACGATAAAAATAAGCTGCAATAATTTTCACTTGGGCCATTAATTGTGCCGTCGCTCTTTCACGCTGAACACTATCAAGAGGGGCATCTAAGAACTCAGGATAAAAAGCCGCTAAAGAAGAAACTACCGAGGCCACCACACCCATGGGGTGAGAGTCTTTAGGGAACTGATCGATGATATTGGTAATTCCTTCTGGCAAAGTGGCAAAAGAAGTCACCTTCTCTTTCCAGAAGTCCATTTCTTTGGTGTTAGGAAGTTTTCCAAAGTTGAGAAGATAGGCCACTTCGAGAAAATTGGATTTTTCCGCGATTTGCTCTATGGGATAACCACGGTAGCGAAGAATTCCCTTTTCTCCATTAAGAAAAGTGATGGCTGATTTACATGAACCTGTGTTTACGAAGCCATTATCAAGAGTGATGAAACCGGTGTTTGCTCTCAAGGCCGCTATATCGAGCGCCTTTTCACCTTCACTTCCCTCAATAATAGGAAGTTCAATGGTTTTCCCTTCAAGTTCTAGCTTCGCTACTTTATCAGTCACAATTTCCTCCACCAATAGGCCATCATCAAATGACAGCGGGCAACATAATTTCTAATAACTGGTTAAATATAAAGGAAAAAGCCCTTGAAAACAAAGGTGGGAGCGTTAAAACTTGTTAGACCAAGCCACTGGATCTTGTTGCCATTGCCTTAAAAGCTCTCTACCACGCTGACTAATTTTATCCAATTTTAAGGCCGCCTCACTAAGCGTATGAAAATCAGTCAAAGTAACCAATGGCAACGACCACTCTTTAAGAATCTGGTGCGATGCTTCTGAATCATAAGTGACAATGGCCAGACAACCCACTGCTTTTAGACCTGCATCTTCAACCCCCAGAAGGGCTTCATTAAGACTAGCCCCTTGGTTGACCAAGTCCTCAACCAAAAGAAGCTTTTGGCCCTCGCGATAATCGCCTTCAATTTGATTTCTTCTGCCATGGGCCTTTGGTTTAGAGCGCACATAAACCATACTTTTATCCATCTTATCGGCGATGAAAGCAGCATGAGGAATCCCCGCAGTTGCGAGCCCTGCCAGATGATCAAAAGAGAGGCCACATTCCTTAACGATTTCAACGAAAAAGTCTCTTATTTCGGCCCGCTCACTAGGATGAGAAAGGAGTTTTCTATTGTCACAATAAATGGGGCCTTTAAGACCACTTGCATAAGTAAAGGGCTGCTCCGGTTTAAATTCCACAGCTCCAATCGATAAAAGAATTTCTGCCGTTCTTTTTTTTCTCAATTCATTCGCCGCTTCACTCATAACCAAGCCCTTTCATTATCATTTGCCTCTCATGGTAGCAGTTTCAAAGAAGTAATGCCATACTCCCACCACGACTGAAAAAAGGAAGACCTATGAATTTTGCAGAGCCCCTCGTCTCCGGAAAAATCCTTAAGCGCTACAAAAGATTCTTGGCCGACATTGAATTAGAAGATGGCGAGGTCATCGTTGCCCATACGGCCAATACAGGAAGTATGAAAACGTGCTGGGAACCTGGCTGGGATGTTCGCCTTTCCTTTCATGATAATCCAAAGAGAAAGCTCAAATATTCGCTGGAACTTACCCATAATGGTGACACTTGGATCGGTATCAACACATCTCTTCCTAACAAAGTGGCTGCCGAGGGCATTGAAAAAGGAATCGTCAAAGAACTTAAAGGATATAAAAACCTCAAGCCTGAGGCCAAGATAGGAAAAAGCCGCATTGATATCTTATTATCAAACGACGGAGAAGACCCTTGCTATGTAGAAGTAAAAAATGTCACGCTCCTAGGAGAAAACAAAACAGCGATATTTCCCGATGCCGTATCCACCCGTGGTCAAAAGCACCTCGAAGAACTCACAGGCTTAGTCAATGAAGGCATTCGTGCGGCGATGCTCTTTGTGGTGAATCGAGAGGATGTCACAAGTTTTGCCCCCGCTGATCATATAGATCCTACTTATGGAGAACTCTTAAGAAAAGCAGAAAAGGCCGGAGTCGAAATCCTCGCCTATCGTTGTGAAGTCAGCCCAGAGGGAATTCAACTAAAAAAGAAACTCCCTATAAAGTTATAAATTTATGAAGAAAATTAAGACCGACATCCTCAATTTTAAAGCAGAATTTAAAGAACAATTTCATTCTGCTTTGATCTTTAGCGCCTTTGTTGGTCTTCTCTATTTTGGGCTGCTCGATAATGGTCGAGGTCCGGCCTACCCAGAGATCTTACGCTCTCTCGATCTCAATAATCGCCAAGGCTCTTGGCTCTTCGCCATTACTTCCTTTCTAAGTTTTATCATGACGGTCCTTTCCCATAAATGGCTTGTTAAACTTGATCTCAAAAGGGCCATGCGCTTAGGTTGGCTTCTTCTCTCCCTTGCTTCACTTTGCATCGGTTTAAGCGGAACGTTTCATAGCAGCCCACTATTATTTGGGGCAAGTATTATCCAAGGAATTGGAATGGGCTTTGTGGGCATGACCATGAATCTTATGATTGAAACAGGTGCACCTGTCAGTCACAGAAGACGCACTTTTTCTGCTCTTCATGCCACTTACGGAATTGCCTCTCTTGTCGCCCCCCTTCTTTTTACAGGCGTCAAACTCATAGGTCTTCACTGGGAGCACTTCTTTTATGCTCTTGCCCTTTTGGGACCAGTCCTTTTCTATCTCGCTCCTCGCTGTGAACCAGTCTACGCCAAAATTCCAGAGCCTGATCTTCACTTTAAGCTGCCCTTGGGTTTTCTTCTCTTATTAGGTGTGACCATCGGATGTTACGTGGCCAGTGAGATCGTGGTTTCTTCTCGCCTCGTTCTTTTCCTTGAAGAAGGAAGAGGTCTTTCCAATAGTGAAGCGAGTTTTTATTTAAGTGCATTTTTCTTATGCCTAATGGGTGGTCGCCTCTTTATGGGAATCAAAGACCTTCCGATTAAAGGAAGCACTCTTTTGATTGCCAGCCTTAGTTTGAGTTTGGGACTATTATTTTTGGGTCATATGGGATTTCTCTTTTGTTTTTCCCTCACAGGACTCACCATGTCCGTTTTCTTTCCCTCTTTTATGGACTGGCTTGCAGAGACATTTCCCAATGACTTTCAAAAGACGACAACCTTTGTCCTCTCAGGCATAGGCCTTCATCTCGTGGCCATGCATCTTGGATTTGGAAGTCTTGCTGAAGCTCTAGGAGTAGAAAAGGCGATGGGACTCTCTAGCGCTTTAACCTTTACAAGCTTAATCCTTCTCATTATCTCTCTCATTTGGGTTCGCCACCTTAAAAATCGCGCTTAAGTTGTCAAAGAAGGCCTCTAAAGGCATCCTTATTTTATGAAAAAATTGCTGCCGAGTTTCTCCATCCTCTTTCTAGGATTCTTTTTTTGGGGTTGTTCCCAAACAGGAGACTCTAGCAGTTTCGTTTATTGCTCCGAAGGTTCGCCCTCAAGTTTTAATCCACAGATCTTTACAGATGGGACTTCTAATAATGCTTCCTCTCATACCCTTTATGAGAGACTCGTCGCTTTTGAATACGGCAGTGTTAAAATCATCCCCTCTCTCGCTAAAAAATACTCTATTAGTGATGATCGCCTCACCTACACCTTTCAATTAAGGCCCGATGTCCATTTCCACTCTCGCTCTGTACGAGGAAGTGACAGGCCAGAGGACAACTTTACTCCCACGCGCCCCCTCAATGCATCCGATGTTCTCTTTAGCTTCAACCGCATGTTTAAAAAGGAGCATCCCTTTCATAAAGTTAGTGGCGGCTCTTATGAGTACTTTGTAGGAATGGGAATGAATAAGTCCATTAAAGAAATTAGCGCCCCTGATGATATGACGGTGATCATCTCTCTTCATAGTCCCGATGCCGCCTTTCTCGCCAATTTGGCCATGCCCTTTATGAGCATCCTTTCTAAAGAATATGCCGATCATCTCAGTCAATTAGGTGAGCCAGAAAGAATTGATCAATACCCAATAGGCACTGGTCCTTTTGTCTTTAAGAAATATGTCAAAGATAGTCTTATCCGCTATAAGCGCCATGAAAAATATTGGGGAGAACTTCCCTATATAAAGAGGATGGCCTTTGCCATTACCCCAGATGCTTCCGTTCGTTATCAAAAATTAAAAACGATGGAATGTCAGTTCATCAATAGCCCAAGCCCGGCGGACTTAAAGGCCCTCAAAAGAGAGCCACATCTAAAGGTCATGGATGGCTTTGGCCTCAATGTGGGTTACCTGGCAATGAATGTGCAAAAAAAGCCCTTTAATAATTCTTTAGTGAGAGCAGCGATCAATCACGCCCTCAATAAAAAGGCCTATATCAAGGCCATTTATCTCGACCAAGCAGTGCCGGCCAAAAACCCCCTTCCCCCAACGATTTGGTCTTATCACGATGCTCTAGAGGAAATTGACTACAATCCCGAGAAAGCAAAGAAACTGTTAAAAGAAGCTGGTTATGCCAATGGTTTTGAAACCGAGCTTTGGACCTTACCCGTTAGTCGTCCTTATAATCCCAATGGAAAAAAGATGGGCGAAATGATGCAATCAGATCTCGCAAAAATTGGTATTAAGGTCAAACTTGTCACCTATGAGTGGCCAACTTATCTCAAAAAAACCAGTAATGGTGAACACCAAATGGTGCAACTGGGTTGGTCAGGTGATAATGGTGATCCTAGTAATTTTCTCAATGTGCTTTTAAGTTGCGATGGCGTTGCCTCTGGCTCTAATAGCGCCCGTTGGTGTCACCCCGAGTTTGATAAGATACTGCAAAAAGCCCTCGTCACCAGTGACATCAAAGAGAGAACAGCTCTCTACAAAGAAGCTCAAGAGATTTTTCGACAAGAACTTCCCTGGGCACCTATTGCCCACTCTCGTGTTTTTCGGGCCATGCATAAGAAAGTTCGTGGCTACAAGATGGACCCCCTAGGCGGCGATATCTTTCGCTATGTCACCATGAAGGAGGAGAAAGAGTGAAGTCTTTTCTCATTGGACGCCTTAAAGATATCGTCCCCACCCTGATTGGTATTTCCCTCATAAGTTTTTTTATCATCCGACTTATTCCAGGAGATCCCGTTCTTTTGCTTCTCGGTGAAAGAGGAGCCGATCCGAAAGTTTATCGAGAAATGAAGGCGCAACTCGGTCTCGATCGTCCCTTACCTGTACAGTATTTATCTTTTATAGGAAATGCTGTGACTGGTGATTTTGGAAAAAGTATTGTCTCAAAAAGAAAAGTGACCGAGGAATTTTTTGATCGCTTTCCCGCAACTCTTGAACTTGGTCTCGCTGCCCTTTTTTTTGCGGCCCTCTTTGGAATTCCTTTAGGTGTCTTTGCTGCTGTCAAAAGAGGCACACCTATCGACTTTCTCTTGATGTCCACAAGTCTGGTGGGATACTCCATGCCTATATTTTGGTGGGGTCTCATTTTAATCATCTTCTTTAGTGTCAACATGGGGATCACTCCCGTCAGTGGTCGCATCGACATCTTTTATGATGTTCCCTCAATCACTGGACTCTATGTATTTGATACTCTCTTAAGCATCGATCTTATCAAAGAAGAAGGATTCGCTCCCTTCGCCTCTGCTCTTCGCCACCTCTTTTTACCGGCCTTGGCCATGGGAACGATTCCCTTGGCGGTCATAGCCAGAATGACTCGCTCGAGTATGCTTGAAGTTTTAGGTGAAGATTACATTAGAACAGCTCGCGCTAAAGGACTTCCTCCTTGGCGCGTGATTTTCTTTCACGCCCTTCGAAATGCTCTGATCCCAATCGTTACAGTGATGGGCCTTCTCTTTGGAAGTATCGTCACGGGAGCTATTTTAACGGAGACCATTTTCTCGTGGCCCGGTATTGGGAAATGGCTAGTAGCAAGTATCAATGCTCGCGACTATCCCGTCATTCAAGGAGGCGTCCTTTTTATTGCCAGCCTCATTGTCATCATTAACCTGAGTGTGGACTTTATTAGCACCCTCATCAATCCAAGGCTTCGTGATGACTGAGAGACAGAAGTTCTTAAGAAGCTTTCTTCAAAACAAAGGCGCTGTCATTGGATTAAGTGTCGTCATGGTCGCCCTCGTGCTTGCCCTCTTTTCGCCCTTTATCAGTCCATACTCTCCCCAAGAGTTGCATGAAGATGCTCTTCGTATCCCTCCTTCATTTTTTGAAGGTGGAAGTCGCCTATTTTTCTTGGGAACTGATGATTTAGGAAGAGACACTTTTTCTAGACTTCTTTTTGGAGCAAGAATTTCTTTGCTGGTTGGTTTTCTTGTCGTTCTTTTTTCGGCAACGACGGGCACTCTTTTAGGACTCTTTGCCGGGTTTTATGGTGGACGAGTGGACTGGGCCATTATGCGTTTAGTTGATATTCTTATGGCCTTTCCCTCCATTCTCTTGGCGATCGTTGTCGTCTCCATTATGGGACCAGGACTTATGAACACCATCATTGCGGTTGCTGTCGTCGCCTGCCCGCAATTTATTCGCATCGTTCGTGCCAGTGTAAAAAATGAGATGAAAAAGGAATATGTCAGTGCGGCCAAATCTTTTGGGGCAAAGAATATGAGAATCATGTTTAAAGAAATTCTCCCCAATTGCTCGGGTCCACTTTTGGTGCAAATATCGTTGGGCTTTAGTGATGGAATACTCAATGCTGCCGCTCTTGGATTTTTAGGTCTAGGTGCTCAGCCTCCCACTCCAGAATGGGGCACGATGCTCGCCGATGCTCGAGGCTTTATTAGCTCCGATCCTTGGCTGGTGACCATGCCCGGCCTTTGCATTCTCGCCATTGTACTAGGCTTCAATCTTCTTGGTGACGGCATCCGCGACGTACTCGATCCTCGCCTCCGCTAGGTACTCCGCTAGGTACGCGTCCGCTAGGTACGTGGATACTTTTGGGACTTGATGCGTTTAATGCTTTTAGTCCCAAAAGTGTGGACGTACCTATTTTAGCAAAAGTGTGGACGTACCTATTTTGACGTACCTATTTTAAAAAAGAAATCTCTCTCGATTTTTGAAACCAAATCAAATATCTGAACCCATGCCAAGAAAGAACCTCATTCGAACATCTCTTTATCATTATCATATCACTACTCGCTCAAATCACAGAGAATGGTTTTCAATACCTCTTGATGAAGTTTGGCCTATTGCCATTGAGGCCTTCAAAAAGGCACAGAAAGAGACTCCTGCACAAGTTTTTCAGTTTGTGTTGATGGCCAATCACTATCACCTCCTCATAAAAACTCCAGATCGTAATATTGATAAATTCATGTATTGGTTTAATAAAACCTTTAGTGAACAGCTGAGAAGTAAGAGTGGAAAAATCAATCGCATGTTTGGGGGAAGTTATAAATGGAGCCTCATTCATGAGCCGATTTATCTTGATCGAGTCATCAAATATATTTATCAAAACCCATTAAGGGCAGGCCTTGTGACGAAATGCCAAGACTATCCGTTTTCCACACTTTATTTTTTAGCAAGGGAGCTCGATTCACCTATTGAGATTCAAACAGAAACTCAATTTAGCAGTGATTTTCATCCCATTAATCTTACACTTTCTTATGAGGAAGTGGATCAAATACGCTCGGGCCTAAGAAAAACTAGGTTTAAGCCTAGATCAAGTCGTAGCTATTAATCCCGATAACACGCCTAGTCCCAAAAGTATCCACGTACCTGTTAGGCGGCTTCGATGTAATGGTGAAGGGTTTCGCGGGTTTCATCGAAGAGACTGAGGAGGTTCTTGAGGCATTCTTGCTGACTCTTTATGGAGAGCATTTTTACTTTGTTAAAAGGAACAAAAATAAAATACTCTCTATCTCCTTGCTCGCCAGCACTCTCAGCCACTAACTGATAGAAGTCTTGTCCACTTAGAGTAAAGTTTTCTAGGCTTCTCACCCATTCTTCGGTTCGCATACAGGATTCGACATTACTTCCTTCTTTGACCAGAGAGAGTTCTTTTTTCAAAAAAACGATTTCATCATACTCTTGCCACTCTCGAGCAAGGCCTGAACCAGTCGTACAAAGATGAAGGACTAATCCGACATGGGAAATTTGATGAATTTTTCCTTTCATTGAATGAAAGGGAGATCCTCCCGGACGTACCTCAATGGGAATATCAAGGGACAGCCTAAACTTTCTTTGCGGCACCCAAGCATCGATCATTTTTAGATATATAAAACGGGCATAAATATCTTTATCAAACCAACGCATTGACTTTAAAGATTGAAAAGGGCCAGCTTCATGATTGGTTGATACAAGAATTTCATCTAATTCAAACCATTGGTTTCTTAGACGTGGATCAAGGTAGCATTGATAGAGGTTATAAAGATCACTTTTCATCTGACCTTGACGACTCATCAACCAAACAGGGGTTTGTTGAAGGTTTTTAAGCTCCAATTCAAGTTGAGCCCGCCTCTCACTCTCTCGTTCACCGCCGTCTTGGTATAACGTCTTGACGTAGCGGCTTGAGAGCTCATCATTGGCCCAATGAAAACTTAAAATGCCGTTATTACCCAACGCGAGGGAATCCGCGAGGGAGTGTTGGTGAAGATACTCATGGACCTTTTTCAAGGTAGCTTTTTTGATCATGGGGGGGACCTCAAACTTATGGTTTCCCCTACCTTATCAGTTCACCAGATTGAGCCAAGATGTAGGAGAAATTATTTTAAAAGTCATGTAATTTAAAAGAGTTAAGTTGAATTTTCGATAGGACTTTTATTGAGGGCAATGCTCAGAAAATTGCCTATAAAACATGCTAGCAGTCCTAACTACCTCATAAGAGATAGAATTCTTTCGGCCAAGTCGGATGAGTTCCCCTCCACATATTCACCTTCATTAATAAAAATAAAGTATTCAAAAGGGCCATTAATACCCTTTTTGGCCACTTGGTCAGGACTTATATTGTGCATGCCTACGGTAAGTGTCGTCTCAAAATCCACATCAAGAAAGGTGCGATAAAGAAGTTCTGAGCAGACAATGGTCTCTTCTGTGTTCACATCAAAGGCAAAATCATAGTCTTTTCCAACTTGGTCAAAAGCAGCTATGAGGTATTCCTTTTTCAGCGCCTTATTAAGACAATCAATACTGTCCTTACCGTCTTTCCATGGAGACTCGCCCTCTTCACAGTCACGCATCCTCATGGCCGCAAAATCATCAATATCCATAAAGTGACGAAAAGTATTGAATTGTACTCCAGGCCTTAAGGCTTCGATGACCCTACGTCCTTCTCTGACTCCCTTTTGAAATTCCTCATTCAAATGCTCCCATACACCAAGCTCCTTGAGTTCTTCTTCCGAGCCCGACCAAATGGCATTGTGACCAAAGAAGCCTGGAATAAAACGGTCCGTAAGACGAAAAGGAGTTTTTTCAAAGAGCACATCGAGGGCCTTTAGCTTGTCAGTAATTTCCTTTTCCTGGGCTTTGTCCCATGTATACATAAAGCCATGTCTGGTTTGAACGAGGCCGACGCTATTTCCAAATATTTTTGATCCTTCATATAAAGAGGCAACACCGAATTTTCGATAACCATCCCATCGCCTCTTGGCCATAAAGCTCATATTTCGAAACATTGATTGAAAGAAGTTATCTCCGCCAGAAAAGCGCTCTAACTCTTCCACAACAGCATTTTTGGTAATCATGGCATTCATAACTGAATGGTGATACTTGTCGTATTTGTTTAAATAGAACCCCTCACTTTCACTAGCTTGTCTTTTAGCGAACTTTCTATAGGTCTTTAAGGCTTTTGAAAGAGATTGGCTTTTTACCACATCTTCCATGTAATCAAACCAGAAAGACTCTAATTTTATAGTGTCTGCTTCTTGCTCTAAATCTCTAATTAAAACCTGACGAAAAACTCCCGTCTCAAAAAAGGGAGCAAAGCCAAGAGTATAAGACTCTAGCCAAACAAGTTTCGCCGTTAACTGCAAACGAAAGTGTTTTAAGAATCTTTCACCGAGTTCATCTACCGGATTTATATCAAAAGATAAAACTTTCTTCTTTGAAAACCTCATGCCGCGCCTTCTTCGCTCGCGTTGTTCAAAAGAAGAAAACCTAAGTTTTTTTTCTATACGACTCTTCTTACTTGTTAGCGAAATGATATGGTCACCATCTAAGAGGTCAGGTTTAATATCTTGAAAAGACTTAAACCTAGGAGCATGAATGTCATGAAATTCTCCCACCAATTGACGTAAGTCCTTTAGTTCTCTCGGATCAATGGTTCCATTATTGTCTCGTGTGGTTTGTGCCATCTTCTCAAAATGACTATTGAGTTTTTGGCGCCACAAGATCAGTCCCTCAGAATAAGTAATTAATTCTAGCTCTTTTTTGTCATAATCTGTTTTTGAGAGGAAAACATCACTCAAGGCCCAGCTCTGGGAACCTAAAATAAGGCACATGAATAGAATGAGTTTCTCAAAAAATTTCATAACAACCCTAATAGAAGCAAAATTCTTGCCAATAATAATCAAATATTTCAAAGAGTTAGCAGCCAAAAGTGTCAGCTTTTTTGACGGGTGCGAACTTTTCCTAAGGAAGTGAATCCGATTTAAAGGTATAATGTAAGTTATGGAATTTACTGAAAGTTATAATTCTATTGAACAAAATCATCTCACCTTGCAGTTGATTCCCATCAGTATTCGTGAGTTGCTTTTTATAAGCACCGCCCCCTGCGATATTTATGGTATCAAAGAAGGCCTCTTTGTTCGCACCTTAAGAAGAGGCGTCTTTACCAATAAACCTCTTCTTCGCGATCTCATTTCTAAAGGTCAGATTCACCTCTTTGTGAAAAGAGAGGATCGCCGCAAAATCGTCGATGAAGTCCAAAGAAATTTAACTCAGGTCACCCGCTCTCTTTCTGTAGGAAATCCTTTGGATAAAGGGCGAGCCGTTATGAATCTTTTGACCATCAATATGGGATATCTTTATCAAGACCCAACCAATGATCAATTTCTTAAGCTTCAACACCAGTGTGCAAAAAACCTCGTTTACTTTTTAATTAATCACATGAATATTTTGGAGCCCTTACAAAAGGACTTCATCAAACAAAAGCATCACTTCGTTTTGGCCCAACCCCTTATTGCCTCTATTTTTTTATTAGGCCTTATGAAGTATTCCCAACTTTATAGTGATCAAGAAATTGAAAATTTGTTTATCACTTCCTATTTTAAAGATATTGGAATGAGTTCGATTCCCACTGAAAAATATGACCAAGATAATTTAACCGATAAAGAGAAAGCTTTGCTGGCCAGTCATGCCACTCATTCCGTACAAATTCTTAAAGGTAGACTGCCCCTATCACCGAACCACCTAAACATTATCCAGCATCATCACTCTTTTAGCCTTCTCACCAATGACCTCCATCTTGACCTTAAGAGAAAAGAAAAAAGTGGAGAGCTTATTGCTGGCTTTGAAACCATGCTGGTCACAGTTATGGATGTCATCTCGGCGATGATTACGGGAAGACCCTTTCGCCCACCAACAAAGCTTTTCGAGTCTCTAGACCTAGTGAAGATTCTCATTGCCGACCAATACCCTCAAGAGTTTCGTCTTATTGTAAGCTACTTTAAGAGCTTCTTTTTCGACAAGTAAGTCCGATCAATTTCCTTTTTCCTTCTCAGAAAAAAATTAAAACTTTTCAAATCGTATTTAGATTGCCACAATTTTCATGAGGTTATCGTCATGGAAAGACGACCTCACCCTACAGGCCATCAGATATTCTAAGGAGGGAAGTCATGGCGCAACAAGAAGTAAGTCCCGTAACAGGTATTATTGAAGAAGACCAAGTGTTTGTCGATTTTGGTGATCACGAAGGTAAGAGTATTCTCGAAATTGCAGACACTCTACCTGATTATTATGACTACCTGATCGAAAGAAAGAATGATGGCCATTGCACTATTCGTCGCTCAAGGGACAAGATCTTTAGGTTGTATGTCACGACGACCTTAAACTAAAAAAGATATCGATTAAAAAGCCTGCATCAAGCAGGCTTTTTTTTACTCTCCTGCAGCCATTCCTTGACCACGTGGATCTGAAACACCGATAAGATTATCCCCTTCCCTTGCTATTGCTTGAACACGACAACCGAGATTCTTATGATTAATTTTATAACCCATCTCGCGCAGCTTATCCTCGGTCTCTTTCTTTAAGCCAAAAGCCCCAATTCGTAACTCATCAGGGTACCACTGTTGATGATAGCGGACAGACGAGACGGCATTAAGAAGAGGCTCATTATGTTCTAAATAGTTGAGAAGAGTTTGGGCCACACAAGTGAGAATTCTTGTACCCGAGGGAGAGCCAAGGGCCAGAACAGGCTTATTATGTTTTAAAACAATAGTAGGTGACATGGAACTTAAAGGACGCTTTTGCGGCTCAACGAGGTTTTTCTCGCCACCGACTGCACCAAAGAGATTCTTCGCTCCCACTTTAGTCGCGAAATCATCCATCTCATTATTTAAAATAATTCCTGTACCAGGAATGACAAGACCAGAGCCAAAATAACCATTAATGGTTTGAGTAGAACTCACCACTCTCCCCTCACTATCCATAATGGTAAAATGAGTTGTTTCCGGTGACTCATAACCATCAAATTTTCCAGGAAGGACTTCGCTCTTTTTAAGAGGACGATCCTTGGGTATTTTCGCCAAAATACTTTTCGCATATTTTTTAGAGGTCAATTCATCAAGAGGAACCCTAACAAAGTCCATGTCTCCTAGGTACTTCGCTCTATCGGCAAAGGCCTGTTGCATGGCCGAAGCAGTGTAATGAATGGTGCGATAATCCTGAATTCCGTAATGGCTTAAATTGAGAGGCTCTACAGTATTGAGTATTTGCAGGACATGGATCCCTCCAGAACTAGGTGGGCTCATGGAGTAAACATCATAGCCTTTATAACTTCCTGTAACAGGCTTCCTTTGTACAACATTATATTGATCGAGGTCTGCTTGGCGAATCATGCCACCACGTCTTTTTTCTTCCTCTACGATGGCCTTGGCAACCCAGCCTTTATAGAATCCATTTTTTCCACGAGCTTGTATGGCCTTTAGAGTTTTCGCCAAGTCTGTCTGAACTAAAAGATCCCCTTCTTCGAGAACCTTTCCCTCTTTAAAGAAAATTTTCTTGGTCGCTGGAAAACGAGCGAGAACTTTTTGACGATAAGTTAGTGCCTTTGCCAAACCAGGATAAACTTCAAAACCTTTCTCAGCTAAATCAATCGCCGGCTGAATTACGGCATGAAGAGGAAGTTTTCCATAACGGGAATGGGCCTCAATCACACCGGCAACAAGTCCCGGCACTCCGCCAGCAAAAATACCATCTAAAGATTTACGAGGAATTTCTTTACCGCTCATATCCAGAAACATTTTCTTATGGGCCTTAAGAGGTGCTTTTTCTCTGAAATCAAAGGCAAGAGGTTTTTCCATACCGGGTTGCCAATAAACGAGAAACCCCCCCCCTCCAATACCAGTTGACTGAGGCCTTTCAACAGAGATGGCAAAGGAAACGGCCGCAAATGCGTCCATAGCATTGCCTCCCATCTCCATCATTTTCAGACCTGCTTGAGAAGAGTGACGACCTTGGGAAGTGATCATATACTTCTTCCCTATTTTAACATGCTCACTGGCCTTCTCCCCAGGCGCCATGGGAACCGTTCTATAGTTAAGATTCGGGCTTGAGCAGTTAGCAATAAAGAAAATAACAAAAAGAAAAGTTATGAATTTCAAAATGAGGACTCCCCAGAAAAAGTAATTTTTAAACACCCCCTAGGTTAGCGACTTTTAATGTTAATTCCAGAGAAAACCTAAAAAGACCCTGTGCACAAAAAGAATGGGATCCTATCATTTTCCAGTATTCGTTTAACTCTCTATCAAGATTTTAATATTTCCCCCTCACCCAACGCTGGAGTCAGTGCGTTAGGGTAGCAATATTTCCAAATAACGTGATATAGGAAGAGCACCAAACCATGACCCATCTTTTGGAGAGAGCTATGAATGCCAACATTCTTATCGTAGAGGACGAAAAAGACATTTCTGATATCTTAAGCCTTCAACTGCAAGCAAAGGGGCATAATGTTCATGTTATTGCCGATGGAAGTGAAGCTTTAGAGCACATTCAAAATAACGATCATCAAACAGATCTTTATATTCTCGATAGGATGTTACCTGGCACTTCTGGCTTAGAAATCTGTAAGTTTCTAAGAATGTTTAAGAAAACAAAAAATCGCCCTATCCTCATGGTGACCGCGATGACTCGTCCCGATGATATTATCGATGGTCTAGATGCCGGTGCCGATGATTATATTACTAAACCCTTTGATACTACCGTCTTAATGGCGAGAGTTCGTGCTCTTCTAAGAAGGGCCGAAAGCCTTCAAGTCAGTGAGGATAATAAAGAAGCGAGTCTCTACACAGTCAATCAACTCAAAGTTGATACCAATCAATGTAAAGCATGGATTGAAGACCGAGAGCTTGACCTTACTTTAAGTGAATATAAACTTTTGGTTTCTTTTTTAAAGCAACCGGGAAAAGTCCTCACGAGAAATCAGCTTGTCGAGTTCATTCAAGATGGCCCGGTTCATGTAACGGATAGAACCATTGATACTCATATTTTTGGATTACGAAAGAAATTAAAAGATTACTCGAAACTTATCGAGACAATAAGGGGAATAGGTTATCGAGTGGCCTCTGAGTCTTAAAAAAATTTTCTTTAAAGATGATTCATCTGAAACTGGGCAAAATTCTTTTGCCACGATTCTTGATTCTCTTCCATGGCGTTTTTTTAGAAAGCTAGCCCTCATGCAAATTATTGTCAGCTCTCTTGTCATCATCACCACTGCGTGGATGGCCCGCTATTATTTGAAAACTTATATCACCACTCAAGCAGAAGAACAGCTCGAAGAATCATTGACCTTAATAAGAAGCTCTATTGAGACTCAAGACATCTCACCTCTTAGGTGGTGTCGCTCTCTCAAACTCAATTGGACCACCCGTTACACTCTTATTGATCATGAGGGAGTGGTTCTTTGTGACAACTACTTAAAGCCAGAGCTCATGGATAAACAACTGGGATTTCCTGAAATTCAAAAAGCCCTCAAAATGGGCTTTGCCAGTCAAATTCGCTTTGATCGCGTTGCTGGAACCAATATGATTTTTGGAGCGGCTAAAATCACCACTACAGAAAAAGGGCTCAAAAAAAAATATATCATTCGCCAAACGGTTCCTCTTCATAAACTTGATCGTGCCATGAAAGAGCTCGATCGCTCTATTATCCTATTTCTTTTCCCCCTTCTTGTTCTCACTTCCTTAGTGAGTTTGTGGGGCTCCCTTCAAGTCTCCTTTCCTCTGCGCTCAATTCTTAAAAAAGTCGATCGTATGAAGAGAGTGACCAAGGATGAGTTCCCAGCGCTCAACATTAATCCAAGTGATGAGTGGAGTATTGTTGAGAAGACCCTCGACAAGGCCCAAGAAGGACTCGAGCGTTATATCGAACAACTTTATAATGAAAACGAAAAAATGGGGACGGTGATGGAATCAATCACCGACTCCATCATAGCGATTGGTCTTGACGAAGAAATTCTCTTTGCCAACCACCACTTTAAAAAGAATTTTCTTTCTAAGCCGATCAAAGAAAAAGATATTATCAGTTTTAAAATATGGGAAATTACCCGCGACTTAGAACTTCAATCCCTCTTTAATGACTGCCTTCTTACTGGTGAACCTGTTAAAAGAAGAAATTTAGAACTTCCTATAAAAGGAGGAAAAAGAAACTCCTTCTTTGATGTGAAAGTGAATCCCCTTTTCGATCAAAAAGGAGACATTTTTGGAGCTGTGGGGGTTTTTCATGATGTCACCGAAAGAAAGCTTGCCGAGCAAATGCGAGAAGACTTTGTGGCCAATGTAAGCCATGAGATTCGCACACCTCTCACCGCCATCAAAGGCTTTGCCCAAGTAATTAAAGATACCCCTGAAGATTCAAAAGTCGATATCAAACCTTTTCTAGGAAAACTTGAAGCTAATGCCGATAGACTGACAACTCTCTTTAACGATATCCTTCATCTCAGTGTTATTGAATCCAAAAAGAAAGTTTCTAAAGAGACCATCAATCCCCAAGACATCACAGAAAGTGTCATCATGACGGTGAAACAAAGTTATAAAGAGAAAAATATTGAGATAAACTTGGATTGTCAGCTTTCAAAAATTTGGGTGAATCCACCTTTCATGGAACAAGTCCTCACCAACCTCATTGAAAATGCCTACAAATACACTCCTATGAATGGAAAAGTTTTTGTGACTTGGAAGCCATCAGAAAATAAGAAATGGGCTATCCTTAAAGTCAAAGATACGGGTCATGGCATCGCGAAGGTCCACCATGAGCGCCTTTTTGAAAGGTTTTATAGAGTCGACTCTGGACGCTCACGACAAGCTGGTGGTACAGGCTTAGGCCTGGCCATCGTTAAACATATTGTAGTGATTCACAATGGAAAAATTTCGGTAGAATCCAAAGAAGGCCAGGGCACAACCTTTATCGTAAAGATTCCGGCCCATTACTAGAAGACTTTTATTTTTTCTTACAAAAGAGACGATATTTTACGGCACTGATTTCAAGATCTAGATTAGCGTATTCATCACTTTCTTGATCAAAGTTAGTATTCGCAGAGACCTCTCCTTTTTGCAGCGAGAGATAAAGTCCATCTTGATAAGGAAGATAGAGCACATGAGCTTTCACACCACTTTCAAGAATCAATCCATATTCCTCTGATTCTTCTTCAGGGTCATCTTCAGCAAAGGAAAGCTGTTCTAATTTTTGTGATTGATTAAAACCAACACCAAGGTAGCAATGAAAGCTTCCTGCATAATTGGCATTCATTAAAAAGAAGAAAGTTAGTATCGATAAAAGTTTCATTAGGCTTTCCTTAAAAGAATTTGCCCGAGCTTAGCTAAGAATGTTTGGATCGAAAAGCTTATAGAAATTGTTACATTAAAGATGGCAAGATATCGTATTCTCTCACCTCTTTATCTTCACATTTATAGGCGAGACCACCAAAAGGTCTCAGGGTGGCCACCATGGTTTTTGCCCAACGAAGACAACGTTTTTCATTATCAGCTTTGATACAAGCCGTTTCAAGATCCTCAAGAAACTCATCATCACACTGGCGACGGGTTTTTCCCGATGTTAAAGGCTCATGATGATAACAAAGATCATGCTGAACACAGGCCGGTAAGAAAAGGTCCTTATGTCCTCCTGTCGGGCCCGTGCAACCATCGGTAAAAAGCGTTTCCCCATAGGAGTTATCGAAATAGCATACTTTCGCAGGGGAACGAAAGAATGTCTTAGGACATTTAAATCCTTGTTCAATATTCCCGCCGAGCTGAGCGCATAAAGTAATGAGGGTTAATGCTATTTTCATACTCTAATAGGATAACCCTAAAGGCTTCGGGCCTAAAGACACCCTGAGTTTTTTTCTTATCACTGACTTATATTTAACTAAAGTAGACGAGTTGCTTGGTCAGGAAGATTATTCGCATGCTGTAAAAAGCCTGTGGAAGCATCTGTTTTTAGTTGTGAAATGGCCTTTATAGCCGTCTGTTTCGCATAGTCTGCATCACGAATTCTAGAATTAGCCGCGGACATATTCTCTTGAGAATGACTCAAGTTTTGCATCGTTGCCCCTATTCGCGATTGAGTGGCGCCAAGCCAAGCTCTCGCATTGCTGATTTCGTTGATGGCCAAATCTACTTCTGAAATAGCTGACTGAGAACCAGTCTTTGTTGAGACCGCTGAGCCCGCAAGCGAGAGTTTCTCGGTGGACCTGATCACCTTGCTCATGTCGTAGCTTATCAGGTTAGCATCTGCCTCTTTGTGAATGCCGACGAGGAATTGATAATTGCCTGCACTAGTGTCGAGAACCTTTCTTCCCCCAAACTTTGTTGCTGATAAGATTCTTCGAATTTCTGTTTTCATTTGTTGGTATTCACCATTAACGTAAGCTCGATCTTCAGCGCCTAAAGTATCGTTTGCCGCTTGCATGGCCAGCTCTTTCATCCGATTGGCCATATCTTGAATGCCAGCGAGAGCACCTTCAGCCACTTGGATGATAGAAATAGAATCATTGGCATTACGTTGAGCCTGACCATAGGAGCGGATACGCGCCTTCATTCCTTCCGAAATAATGAGACCGGCAGGATCATTAGCTGCTTGGTTTATACGATCACCAGTAGAGAGAGCTCTACTCGCTTTATCCAAATCGTGAATGTTTTTATCTAACTTCGCTCGCGAATTAATCGAGACGACGTTAGTCGATACACGCACTTTGACCTTCTCCTTGGTCGGCAGGGGCATTCCATCGGTTCCTAATCGGTAAAAAGGACCCTAAGATTGAGAAAAGGCTGATTAACCGACTAAAACCTAATGTTTTAAAGGAGGGTCTAATTCTGAAAGCTGACTATTGAGATAGAAAATATGACGCTCAAGCATAAGTCTTCGATTTTTCATTCGATACAATGCCTGGCGAGAACGGTCGGCCTTAAATTCATGAATATCTTGTTGAGTATTATTTCGCGTGGGACTTTCGACCATGGCCTCATATTGACCAAGGACTTTTGTCTCTCGATCCTGCACACCTGTCATGGCGGCCAATTCACCTCTTTTGTGGGCCAATTGCTTATTAAGCCAGTTTTTATAAGCACTTCCTTTGAGTTCTGCCTTAGCTCTAGCCGCTAATTCGTAAAAGTCGTCATTGTCTTTCTTCAAGTCTCGTTTATTGCTGGCACAAGAAAAGAGAAGACTGAGCGATATCAATAGGACATTAGTGATTGTTTTATTCATACCTTACCTTCTCAAAATATCATCAAAATGACACTTTTTTACAATAGATTTGACCCTGTGCATAACGATGGATATGTTGCGTCTTTGTATACGACAATCATCGCTATCTCAGGGGGGAAATGATGATTTCCAAAACGCTTGCCACTACCTTTACGACCCTATCGGTACTGATTGCAATGGCGTCCGTCTATGCCCAAAAGCCACCCATTTACGGTGACTACTGGCCAACCAAAGAATGGAAAAGAAAATCCTTAGAAGAAGCCGGATTTGATCGTCAAAAGTTTCAAAAAGTTCTCGACTACGTCTGGGAAGATGAGGGCAACCATCGATCCGATGCATTTGTCGTCATCAAAGACGGCTACCTCGTATATGAAGGTTATGATCGCGGATACGGTCCAAAGAAAAAACATATGTACTGGTCTTTTTCAAAAAGCTTGACCTCAACCTTAATGGGAGTGGCCATTCAAAAAGACCTTCTCTCACTTGAAGATAAACTGGTGGATTATTATCCAAAAGAAATGAGTCGTCCCAAAGCAAAAGATGTGACTCTTCGTCACCTCCTCAATATGAGTGCTGGCTTTGATTTTTACGAAGAACATCCCGTCAATATTGCTCTTAGTGATGCGATTTATGTTTATTACTCCAAGAAAAATTTTAAAGATGTCGCTAAAGGAGTTGCTAGGCTAAAAATGAAGCACGCACCTGATGAGCAATTTAATTATGGAACTCACCAAGCTCACCTTGCCATGGGTGTCCTCAAAAAAGCGATGATAAAGAAAGATCCAAATGGTCTTAAGGCCTACGAAAACTTTCCTTGGGTTAATTTCTTTGATGTCCTTAATATGGATGTCACTTTTGAAAGAGATGCTTCCAAAACTTTCCTCGGAGGAAGCGGTGGCTGGGGCATGGCCAAAGACTATGCCAAGATTGCTTTTCTGATGCTCAATGAAGGAGTGTGGGAAGGAAAAAGAATCCTCCCTTCTTGGTGGAATAAATTTGCCACCCAAACAGTCGCGCCTGCCCTTCTTAAGAGGACTTCAGAGGAGGGACAGCAGCGTCTTAACGTTGAATCCTATGGCGCCTTTTGGTGGCTTAATAAAAAACTCAAAATGAATAAAACTCGTCCTTACCCTAGTGCTCCTGAAGATCTTTATCAGGCGATGGGCTTTCGTGGTCAAACCATGGGTGTGATTCCATCAAAAGGTCTCATCATTGTTCGTATGGGAAGTGATGGCCGTAAGCCTGGAAAAAAACTAAAAAGAGATAAAATGTACAAACTACTCCTCGATAGCTTGAACGAGGAGGATAACAAATGAAAAAATTAACACTCTTTTTTATGATCACCCTAACCTTGAATGCGTGTAAGTTTACCGAGTCCCCTCCTTTGGCTTTAGCCAAAGAAATGTGTTCCTGCCTCTTTGTCTCGAACCAATCGGAAGACTATTGTCGAAGTGTCACCAAAGAAGGCAGAATTCTCGCAAATTACACCATTGACTATAACCGCAAAGAGATTTGGGCATCGGGAGGCCAGATGCGCGCCTTAAGCAAGCTCAATAACAATCCGCGTTTTGGATGTGATATCGTTCTTCTCGAACTGGATCCTGAATCTGGTGTTCCTGAAAACCACGGTAGATAAAAGGGCTAAATCCTTGTCAAGGCGAAAGTACGCTATAAGAACTCATAGACAAAAGCGCTTCAAATATGGTGAATTGGCATTAGAATTCGCCATTGAGACGAAAAAGCACCTAAGATCTGCTAAAGTGAAGCTATGAGTAAAAACCGCCGCGACCTCTTACCCGAAGTGAAGATTGACCCTAAGGCCAAGCGTCCTGACTGGCTCAAAGTGCGCGCACCAACCAGTAAGTCCTATCACAATATCAAAGACATGCTCGGTGAGCTTAAACTGGCAACAGTTTGTCAGGAAGCGATCTGTCCCAATATTGAAGAATGCTGGGGCGGTGGCACAGCAACCTTTATGTTGATGGGTGATACCTGTACCAGAGCTTGTCGCTTTTGCGCTGTGAAAACAGGAAATCCAAAAGGTGTCCTCGATACAGATGAACCAGAAAAAGTGGGATATGCCATCTCCCAAATGAAGCTTGATTATGTCGTGCTCACCTCAGTTGATCGCGATGATCTTGCGGACCTTGGAGCTGATCACTTCGCACGCACCATTGAAGTCATTAAAGAAAATAATCCTAATATGATCGTCGAAGTTCTCACTCCCGATTTTGACGCTCGTCCAGAATTGGTGGCGAGAATTATGAAAGCGAAGCCTGATGTCTTTGCCCATAATATCGAAACCACAGAAACACTTACGCCCTTGGTGCGTGATCGTCGCAGTCAATATCGAAAGTCTCTTGAAACCTTAAGGCTGGCTAAAGAAATTCGCCCTGAGCAATACACCAAAACCTCCATTATGCTGGGACTGGGAGAGAGTGACGAAGATGTCATGCAAGCCCTTAAGGACTTAAGAGAAGTTGATTGCAACGTAGTGACCTTTGGCCAATATCTAGCACCTACAAATCATCACAAAAAATATCTGCCCATTGTTGAATACGCCAAGCCGCAAGTTTTTGATCACTGGAAAGAAGTCGCCGACTCAATGGGATTTCTTTACTGTGCTTCTGGACCTCTCGTTCGCAGCTCCTATCGCGCCGGTGAATTTTTTATGAAAGGTGTGATTGAAAAACAAAGACAAGAGGAAGAAAAGAAGTCATCACGGCCCGTTTTTCCCACTCTCTCATGAAACGCCTCAACCTTGGACTTATTGATTACTTAGAAGCCTACAATATTCAAAAGGAATTGGTTCAAAAAGTAAAAGATCAGCCTCAAGAGGAAACACTTATTATTTGCTCGCACCCTCCCGTTGTGACCTTGGGCAAAAAATCGACTCCAAAAGATCTTGTTGGCTGGCAGGGACCTACTTACGAAATAGAACGAGGTGGACAGGCAACCTATCATGGGCCAGGTCAAGTCGTGATCTATCCCATTATCAATCTCAAAAGCCGTGGCCAAAATATCGCAGGCTACCTAGAGGCCATGGAGCAGTCCATGATCGAAGTGCTCGGCTCTTATGGTATGCCTGCTACGGGGAATTCAGAAAGAGGCAAGCCGGATTATACTGGCGTATGGCTTAAGCTCACTCCTCCAAGAAAGGTTGCTTCTATTGGTGTCGCAGTAAGCCGCTGGGTCACTTATCACGGTCTGGCCCTTAATCTTTATCATGATCCCCGTGGTTTTCAGGGCATTAATCCATGTGGATTTACCACTGACACCATGACTGATGTGGAAACAGTTCTGCAAAAAAAACTAGAACGCTCAACTTTTGAAGATCAACTCACGAGCTCTCTTATCCTCGCCTTTTCAAAACTCCTGACTTAAGACACAATAGAGAGTAGTTTTTTCGCACTCTCACTGAAAAGGAAATTTCATGAAACTTTACGAATATATTCATCAGGGTGGATTCATTATGTACATCTTGGTGCTTCTCAATATCATTGGCTTTGCCGTTATGATCACCAAGTTCTGGCTCTTTAACAAAGAGAAAAAGAATACTGGAATTCTTGCAGATGAAATCAAAGGCCGTATCAATAGTTCAAAAGAAAAAGATATGACGGCTCTTATTGAGATCTCAAAACAAGAAGTGGCTTCTTATATTTCTCAAGTTGAGCGCGGATTAAACACGGTAAAAATCATTGCCAGTATCTCTCCCCTTCTAGGGCTCTTGGGTACAGTAATCGGTGTTCTCCTTGCTTTTCAAATTATGTCCAATAAAGGGCTCTCCGATCCTTCCTATTTTGCTCAAGGAATCTCCATGGCCTTAATTACGACAGTCGGTGGCATGATTGTTGCGATTCCTCACTTTGTTGGACATAGCTATCTCCTCGGCATGCTCGATGCTCTAGAGTCTAAGTTAGAAAAAGAAGTTCTCACTCGCGTCCTTTAAGGAGGTATTATGAAAAAGCGCTCTCGCGAAACGGCCTTGCCGGACATTACGCCTCTTATTGACGTTGTCTTTCTTTTACTGATTTTCTTTATGGTATCGACCGTCTTTAAAAAGGACGAACTCGCCCTACTTTTAAACCTTCCCACTGTAACTGACGGGGAAACTCAAAGCCAAAATCAAAAAACTGTTGTCATTGAGCTTTCAACTAAAGAGGTCGCTTATAATGGCAAGAAGCTTCCTTTAGAAGAGCTTGGTGGAGAACTGACTAAAGTCACGGACAAGAAAATTCCCATTGATGTTCGAGTCGATAAAGATGTGAAATACGAGAGAGTTGTCAAAGTTCTTGATGAGCTAAAGAAGTATAAACTCAATAATCTTTCTCTTATTACAAACAAATAATTTTTGGTAATAGGAAATTAAAAAAAGTTTTGTAAGCCAAGAGTCTAGAGCGATTTATAAACCTGAAACATGGCCTCTGCTGTATTCTTCCAATGAAACTGCTCAGCATATTCACGCCCATAGCGAATCATTGATTCACGTAGTTCATCATCAAAGAGAACCAATTCCATTTTTTCGGAAAGATCTTCCACCGACTTGGGATTAATGTATTGAGAGTGAGGTCCTGCACTTTCGGGGAAGCAAGAACCCTGGGAGGTAATCACAGGAGTGCCACTAAATAGGGCTTCAACATTGGGAATCCCCCACCCCTCAAAAACTGAGGGAAACACAAAGAGGTCTGCCATCTGATAAAAAGAAGGTAGCTCATCATTTAAAACATTTTCAAAGTGCATTACTCTTTCACTTAAACCATGGGAGATGATTTCTTTTTGAATTTCTTTTAAGTAATCCTTTCCTCTTCCCACCAAAACCAAATTATGGGGAATCATGTCTTTAATACGAGCAAAAGCCTTCACTAAAGTCAGTGCATTTTTTCTCTCTTCAATGGCTCCCACATAAAGAATGGTATGTTCTGGAAGTTGATATTTTGCTCTTATCGCGTCTTTGGTTTCTTGTGGTTGACCACTATAAAAAATTTGATGACAAGATTGATAGACGACTCTTATCTTTTCTTCGGGGCAATCAAGGTATTCTATGCAATCTCTCTTTGTTTGCTCACAAATGGCCACGACAATATCCGCCTGATCAACAGCTGATTTAAACTTCTTGTAATAAATTTGACGATCAATCCAGGGAAAGAACTCAGGGAAACGAATAAAAATGAGGTCATGAATGGTAACGACAGATTTTATTCCACGCTTTCTTAGCCCTGGTGGTAATTCATGAGACAACCCATGGTAGATATCGAGGTTTTTCTTCTCAATCGTAGAAGCCAAAAAGAGAGAACGCCAAGAAGAACTAAAGGTTTTGGCCAAACTATTTTGAGGGGTTACAACCTCAAGATTGGAAAATCTCTTCTGCCATTCTCTGGCCCTTGGATCGTCAAAAGGAGGTGTAAAAAGGATATATTCATTTTGTGGCTCAATTCGCTCTAAACTTTCAATCAAGGTACGCCCGTAGTTACCTAGCCCCCGAAAGTTATGAAAAACTCTTTTCGCATCGAATCCAATTCTCATAAAAGCCTATTTTCAATTGAAGATACTTAAATTTTAGAGAATTGACCGTGCTTGAGCAAATTAAATGGGTAAAATGATTTTTTGTTTAGGAAAGATCGTTTTTCCTTTCAAAGAGTTAGCCTGAACGATCCTTTTGACACTTACGCCAAACTTCCTAGCAATCCTATAAAGACTATCCCCACGGCGAACCACGTAAATACGCCGTCCAGAGACTCTTAACTTTTGCCCCACCATAATCTTAGAAGAACGAAGCCCATTCATTCTCATTAGCTTTTTGGTCGATAGTCCAAATTCAGAGGCAATTTTAGAAAGATTATCTCCTCTTTTGACTCGATAAAAGTCCTTTGTTGCAGGAGCTCTGACGACAAGTTTCTGTCCTATAAAAATACGGTTTCTTTTAAGGTTATTATTGCGCTTTAAATGAGAAATGGTTGTGTTGTATTTGCGAGCAATACGGTAGAGGCTCTCTCCCCTGCGAACACGATGAACTTTTTTGGTAGTAGCAATGCGACGACCGGAGCGCTTTGCTCGTGGCATTTTTTCAATTCTTTGAACCGCCACTTTTGAAATCTCTTTAGGAACATAGAGAGAGTAATGACGTCTTCTTCCCACATAATCCCTCTTCACATCAGGATTGAGTTTTCTCAATCTCTGATAGGGAACCTTAAGTTCACGCGCTACCTTCTTTAAAGAGATAGGCTTTTCTACCTCCACCTCATAGGCATCAGCAAAAAGTTTAGAGACCCCCGGTTCTTTAAGATTTTGATAACGACTCTCAACTAAAGTGCGAGCTGCTGCCACTTTTGGAATATAAAAAATAGTTTCCTTAGGGATCAATCTTTTTGAAACAAGTTCTTTATAGTCTCTCGTATTCCCTCTACGGATGGCATTAATAATTCGATACTCGCCGGCATTATAAGCGCAAAGGGCTAACTCCCAAGAGCCAAAAATATTGTAAAGATCTTTAAAGTAATTAGCCGCTGCTCGTGTGGCCTTAAAAATATTTCTTCTCTCATCTAAATAGGAATCAACATAGAGATTATATCTCTTAGCCGTTCCTTTTATAAACTGCCATGGTCCAACCGCATTGGCACGCGAGCGAATGTGAGTGTTATAACCTGACTCAATCAAACCCACGTAGAAAAGATCTTTGGGCAATCCCTCTTCTTCGAGAATTTTTTCAATGGTAGCCTTAAACTTAAGACCATTTTTCACATGGCGTGTGAAACGCTCTTTATTTTTGCCCTTAGTAGTAAAATACTTGAGCCAAAAGTCATAGTGTTTCTTCTTATAGTCCAGTTCAAAATCCGCCTCTCCCTCAGCTACCGTAGTGACAGGATCTTCTTTTTTTAATTCTTCTTGAGCGTAGGTCTTAAGAATTTGTTCTTCTGCTTCTTCGATGTCCAATGAAGTATCGCTCTGAGGGATCTCTTCTTCTTCCACAATGACAAGGGTTTCTTCACCAAGAGACTGAGAAGGGGCAACTTTTTCCTCATCAGATACAACCAAGTCGCGTGTCTTTTCATAGATAGGTTGTATGGAAGAACAGGATGAGAAGAGGAATAAGAGTAGAACCGCTGCTAAAGGCTTCCGTGCCATAATAGAAGAATCTCCTTAAAAGACGTCATGTCTAGTAACTTCTATTATAAACCAACTTTCAATTGAGCGAAAACGCCAACCTCTGCGGAGACTTCCATTTTAGTCTCTGGAACTTTCTCAACAACAAGTTCTGTGTAGATGACAAAAGTTCTCTGTGTTTTAAGAATTTCTTTCCAAGGAATATCGTGAATTTTTAACTCGATTTTTCTTCCAAGATCTTTAAGACTTCCTTCTTTGAGTTCTTTATCATAGCTAGCAAGAAGAATTCCCCTCTCCCTTCTGTCAGTCTGACCTTCTTCTGGTAAGGTGAAGTCAATATAGAGGCGCATTTCTTTAATAAAACTTAATTCCGCAATTTCCCAATCACTAGCGTTTTTGATTTTAAGAGAAAGAAAATCCAGTCCAAGTCCCTCTAAAATTTCCCAATCACGAATTTGATCAAGTTCAGGCGCAAAGTAAATAATGGGATCGATCTCGTATTCCTGACCACCATCTTGCTCAAGAGTAATATTGGCGGCGACATTAGCCAGCCTCTGAAAAATTGGGCCAAGCTCTGAAACCTGGCCAAACTCAGAGCCAAACTCCTCAACTAGCATGGTGTCGGTCTCTAAGCTGACACGAAGAGGCTTTTGCTTAAATTGTTCATCAAGAGGAACTGGAGCAAAGGCAGGCTCAATAGACTCTTTTGTCCCACATGAGAGAAGGAGTCCAAATGAAATGGCTATCGCCATAAATAATTTCAATAACTTAGAGAGAGTCATAATTTCCATCATTCTTAAATTGGCGGCCACAATAACAACAACAACACGCAGCGTCTATTGAGGATATAAAAATTGCGCACTACATAATTAATTTAATGCGCAGCGCGTTAGCCATGGTATTATTCCCATCATGCTCAAATTGACTCTCTCAATCCTATTAACGGTCGTTATTTCACCCACTTTGGCGATGTATTATGAAACTCTGCCAAAAGGGATTCGTATGGCCGTCATGAAGCAAGTTCAAACCTCAACCATTGAGTCAGCTTTCAATCGTCAAAAGCAAGAACAGGCCTATTTTTTTCGTCTTAATCTTGATGCTAGCACTATTGGTGACGTCAACGATTCTCTTAAAAGTGCGTTTGATCAAGTTAAGGCGGTTTCAACAGAAGCTCACAACCAACTCACCTTTGGTGAATACCAAGCTAAAGGATCTGCCAATGTGAAAGTCAATGGGGCCGGCCTCGCTTATGGTATTAGTGACAGACTCACTGTTTATGGAACCTTTCCCTACTATGATGCTCGCGTTGATTTAGATATCGCCCGTACCCGTGGCAATAACTACAACGATGTTTCTAATCAACTGCGAAAGGCAGGAGACAACACCACGGCAAAAGTGCTTTCAGATGTTACCTCCGATTTGCCTGATGTGAATGAGGGAGTTGTTCAATCAGTGGTCGTTAATTATTTAAATTATCAACCTCTAGGCAATTGGCAAGCTAAAGGCATGGGGGATATGGAATTTGGTGCTCTTTATCGTCTCACCGACTGGGATAATGCAGGCCTTGCCATGAGTGCAGGTTTTGTCCTTCCCACGGGACGCCAAGATAATCCCGATGTCCTTCAAGACTTTGCCTTTGGTGATGGTCAAACAGACCTATTTGTTGAATTTGGCGGCGGAGTTTTTATTCCCAACACTCGCTTAAGTGTGGATGGATTTACACGCTATACTTATCAATTTGCCCATGACAGAGAAATGAGAATCCCTGATTCGCGGGATTATCCCTACGGTGCAGAAAAAGGAATTTTTCGCGAAAAGCTTGGTAATATTCTCGACCTCAACCTTCGACTTATGTACCACGCAAGAAGATGGCTCAGTTTTGATTTTGTGGGGATTTATAACCACATTGGACAAGCGACTTACGACTCTCCTTTTACTTTGGGCAACGAGGTTCATGGATTAGAAACAGAAATCATCCAAGAATCTGCTCGATTCACCACTCGTTTTTCTACGGTCGATCTTTATAAATCAGGAGATTTCTTTTTACCTTTTATTTGTAATCTCTCTGCCCAACAAGTTCTTGGCGGCATGAACACACCGAAATTTTCTCGCTACGATGTCGAATTTCGCTTCTTTTTCTAGGACTTCACTATTGATGAAAGGAAAAGAGAACTTTTCCCTTATCCACATAGGCTGCATCAAAAGGATCATTTTGGAGATGAAGAAACCCATCAAGATCATAAAAGTCTACACCGTGGGCAATATTCAAAGCCGAGCTAATACCTAAACTAGTCTCAATCATACAACCGAGCATTGTTTTAAGACCTAGTGCCCTAGCATCCTTCATTTGCTTAAGAGCTTTTATATAGCCGCCCGACTTTTGAAGCTTAATATTGACCCCGTGAAAAGCCTTTTGAAATTCATCAACGACATTTCCGTCTTGAAGAGACTCATCGGCCATCAAAAGAACGGGACTTTTCTCCCTTAACCGACAACACTCATCAAAATCATTGTGAGAAAGAGGTTGTTCTAGAAACTCTATGGGAATTTCCTTTATTGCCTCTAAGAAGATAAGGACATCTTGAGCACTTTTAAAACCTTCATTTGCATCAAGACGAAGACTTCCTGAAAATAGTCGATGAACTTCTTTAACAAACGCTACATCCTCAGCGCCGATTATTTTAATTTTCACAGAGGAAAATTGGTGGACATTATTTTCCAAAAGATAACTTTCCACTGCGTTTGGTGACATATGAGGAATAGAAAAACTGGTAGCAACGTTATTTACTTCTCTCACTCCTAAAACCCTAGGGACTTTATCCTCCATTAATTGAGCCAGAAAATGAATATAAGAGGACTCAATCCCGAAGCGAAGATTAGCAGGGAGCTCCATTTCATTAAGGCGACCCATGATATCTTCTAGTCCATTAAGAGGTTGTCTCATTTGATGATTGAAGTCCTCAAAGGCCCTCACAACATCTTCTCGACTCACCTGAGCATTGGTAATAAAGGCGACTTCCCCTTTTCCCACCATTTTTCCTTCATCATAGGTAATGATGACATTCTCTTTTTCTGTGACCTCTCCTCGGGAAATTTTCCAAGGCCTTTTTAAGGGAAGAGTGATTGTTTCAAGGGACCATTTGGCCATAGTTAACCTTATCTTGCAAAAAACTCAGTTTATCATACTCTTAAATCATGTTCGATAAGTCTCAAATATTAAAAATTCTTGGACTTTGTGCTTTTGTCTTCATCTTAACAAAAGCTCTCGCTCCCCTGCTAGGAGAAACCTTTTGGCAGATGATTTTTGGCTCTAAAAAGAAGAAAAACAGCGATATTGACTTTGATGCTCTTGTCACCCAGAAAAAAGCTATATTAAGAGGTGGAGATGGGGCTAGTGGTGAAGTTCTCTCAGGAAGTCAATCTAAGAAAATTGGTCAAACCGAAGAAGTCATTCAGAAGACTTATCAAGAGCTTTCCAAAAAGAGCACAAGAACCCCAGAGGAAGAAAAAAAATTTGAAGATCTGAAGGCGATGATAAAAATTTTAGATGCACTTCAATGGGGGAGTTTGCCTGAAGTTGAGGCGATCGTTAAGAAATTATCTCAGCTTTATTCCCATCGTTTTGACAGTGCCAAGGTTAATAGTCATTTTAAATTCTTACTGCAAAAAAATGCTTTTCTCGATAGCTCCCATCAATGGCAAAGTGTAGCAAAATCGTTAGAAATCCTTGAAACCTATAGTGTCCTTAAAGAACTAATCGATGCCACCAACCTTCGGGACCAATTGGCAAAAAAGTGGCAAATGAAAAGAGGTCCCCTAGAGAAGGCGATCGTTTTAAAGATTACTCCCAAACAAACTTCTTTAGAAAAACTTGTCAAAAGTCAGGTCATTACTATTGCGCCCCTTAAGGACGAAGCCCTTCTCTCTTTTTTGACCCTTACCCCAGGAATTTTAAAAAACAAAAATACTTTGCTCAATGAATTCAAAAACCAAGCGGAGATCTTCCACGCTCTATCCCCTCTACCTCCTTTAAAAGGAAAACAAGACCGTGAAGGTGCATTTAAATCATTGGGTCTCAGTGACAAAGCCACTATTGAACAAATAAAAAGTCGCTATAAAAAGTTGGCCCAACTCAAGCATCCCGATACTCTTAAGGCCAAGGGAATTCCCCCAGAATTTGAGCCCATTGCTACGGAAAATTTTACTCAGATAAAAAGCGCCTATGATATATTAATAAAAGGATAATCATAGGAAATTACCATGCCACAGAAGCAACAATTAATTGATGACCTCACTTGGGAGCTCACCGATATTATTAGTGAAACGAACGGTCTCAATATCGATGACACCATTGAGCTCCTTAGTTTTCATCCTAAAATTAAAGAAAATAAACTCCTCAATAAACAGATTCAAGAGTTTAAAAGATTGCTAACTGGATTTCATGAAGACGAAGTTGATATCGACACTTTACTTGGTCACACTGTCTCCGATGCCTTCTTCGCTTTTTTTAAAAGCTTTCCACTAAAATATCGAGAAGAGCATATTCATCTGACCGGCTCTTTAACGGCGGACTTTGTTTACCCTCGATTGAATAAGCTTTTAGAGGGAGCTCATAAAGAAATTTACAAAGAAAAGATTATAGAAGTTTATGGTGATGAGGCATGGCCTATTGAAAGTGTAGAGGATGTGGATAAACTTATTCGCCTCCAAGATGGTGAGCAATTCATGACCTATCTGCGTATTCTCTATCTTCCTAAGCTTGTTCTTATCGATAGAAAAGCCCATGAAGAAGCGGCTTTCCATATGGCCTCAGAACTTTATGAAAAATATAATGTCGGTCATATTCGTTTAAAGTTCACCCTTAATCGCACCACGAGTAAAAAATCAGAACAACTTCCCGGTATGGAAAATATCACTGAAGAGGATGTTGTTTTTGGTCTTTATGAGGGCTTTAAAAAGTTTCAAAGTGAGCACCCTGACTTTGAATTTGTTCTCTCCCCTAGTTTTAGAAAAGAAGCAGAATTCTTCGACCAAGAAAACTTTGACACTAAAGAAGACCACTTTCTTGAGCAAGTGAAGAAGTTACTGGCCATTGTTGAGAAAAACCCTGAACTCAAAGACTACTTAGTTGAAATTGATACTGTTGGCGATGAAAAGGAACTTTATCGCAAGAAACACTTTAAAGAGATGAAAGCTGGCCTTCGTCGTCTCCAATACAATGGGTTTAAAATTCGCTCTCACCATGGTGAGACTTGGAAGACATTAAGAAAGGGTGTTCAGTCCGTTGATAATTCTATGAATATCTGGCACATCGATACTCTCGAGCATGGCCTAAGCCTTGGCATCAATCCCAATTACTATTTTCACCGCTTGCTTCAAAGGGTACTTGAATGGAATCGCAACAAAAAACCCATTGATCCTAATAGCCAAGAATTTAGAGAACTGATGGATATGGAGTGGAGAGAGCCCAAAGTGAGAGACAAGCTCATTAAGGGCGAAAGATTGAATGAAGCTGAAGAAATCATTTTTATCAAAACCAAGTTTCATACGGCGAGAGAAATAGAACATTATCAACACGATATTCTCAATCGTATGATCAATAAGCAAGTCAGTCTCGTTGCTCTTCCCACTAGTAATATTAAACTAACCAACTCTTTTCCCGATATTAAAGACCACCCCTTTTCCTGGTGGGAGAAAAAAGGTGTACGCCTAGGTGTAGGAACAGATAATTACGTCACTCTTTCGACGAATTTTATTCGAGAAATGCTCATTCTTCTCTTTTCTGACCCGCAAAATCTTAAGATCACAAAGCTTCTCATGGTTGTAACAGGGGAAAATAGAAGACCCTATATCTCCCATCTCCTGTGGAGTTTGAGAAAGAAATTGAAGGCTAATTAAATTGAGAGAGAACTTTCTTGATTTTCTTTTGATCGTAAAAGGCATTAAAGTCATCGATAATTTTCTTGGGTAGTGTCTTTGAAAAAGCACAGTGAAGATCATAGCGAGATTCCACTAATTTGGTAAATTTTATTTGAGGTTGATCAGAGATCAGATGGCGCAAAATTCTTCTAGAGCCGAGAGCGTAATCGGCTCGCTTCAAAGTTAACATTTTTTTCAAGCTGGTCATGTTAATGACATTGTTTCTTGTCAGACTTCCTTCGCTAATGAGCTGATTAATCTCTGGCGAATAGCGATAACCTAAAATACCTGCAAAACTTTTCCCCTTTAAGTCGGCTGTGTACTCAAGCTCGGCCGTATCTTTGAGGCGAATGAAGACATTTTCTCCTTTAAAAAGAACTTTACTCCAGTAGAAATCATTAGGGTTTTCAACCCACTCCTTAGCATAAAGACAGCGTACTTGGACATCTCCCGACTTCAAGAAGGAGCTCATTCTCTTTCGAGGTATATTCTTATAAACTAATTTAAAACCATTCGCATTGGCAAAGGGCTCAATAAAAGAAGGAATCAGCCCTACATGTCTATCCCCTTTTCTTTCATAGTCAGGAAAATAGAGTCCTGGATGAAATCCAACAGAAAGAGTCATCTCAGCTTTTATTGGAATTATGAAAGTTATAAGAAGAAGGAAGAAATGCATGGAGGGGATTATTTCATAACCATTTCAATTTCACGAGCCACACTTTCTGGACTAACCTTCACCATGCATTCTTGATAGATTTCTCTTTGACAAGATCCACGACCATCTTTTGAGCATGGACGACAAGGAAGATCAACCTCGAGAGTCTTGAGACTTCCCATGCTGGTAAAACCAAAAGCGGTAGGCCCCATCAAGCTCACTCCGGGTGCGCCACTCAAATCGGCGACTTGTTGCAAGCCCGTATCGGCCGTCACAATAAAAGGACTCATGGCCGCGACAGCACAGCTTTCAGCAAGAGACAATTTTCCCGCTAAATTGACGACTCGCCTCGGATCAAGGCCTTCAAGTTCTTGGCAAAAGTCATCATCTGGTCCACCTAAAACGAGAAATTTTTGGTGGGGTAAAATTTGAATAAGCTTTTTAAAATGATCGAGTGGCCACATCTTCATGGGCCAAGCTGTTGCTGGAACCAAAACCACTCTCCCCTTGAGAAGTTCTTGATTCTCTAAACTTGGTTTTTTTGGCCACTTTCGGGGAGAAATTTCTTGAGTAATACCTATTGCATTCTTGAGGGGCTCCCAATACGACTCCATCGCCTTATAAGGCTTAGGAAATTTATTGATACCAAGTTTAAATAAGAGGAAGCGCTTCCATCTTTCTTTAGAGCGTACGATAGAAAATGTCGAGGTAAATGGTAAAGTAATCCAGCGAAAGAGAGAAGAACGGGTGTTGTTGTGGGCATCGTAGACGATATCGAACTTTCCCCTCAATCGAAAACCAAGTTTTAAAAGCCCCAAAAGACCCTCTGAACGATCAAATACGATGACTTCATCAATAAGCTCATCATCACGAACTGTGCCCTCAAGGTCTTTTCTAACTAACCACGAGATATGACAATTAGGCCAATGCTGCTTAAGAGGTTTAAGGACGGCTTTGGTATGAATAATATCGCCAAAACTAGAAAAGCGAATAATAAGAAGCTTCTTCATGTTCTTTTACTATACCTTTTTTCTTGTTTACCATCCACTCTTCGCTACAATAGGAGCATGGCATTTACCAAGCAAAATCTCGTTAGTCTTATTAAAGTCGCTGTCGATCACCAGGCCTCAGATATTCATATCCGTTGCAATGAAAAGCCTTGTTTAAGAATTCGTGGTGACCTTGTTCCTATCCAGACTAAAGAGTTTTCTCCTGAAGACATGATGGAAATTTCAAAGATGGTTCTTCAAAAGAAAGACCTAATTGAAAAACTCCCTACTCTCAAAGAGTTTGACGGAGGTTTTGCCATCAAAGGTCTTTGTCGAATTCGTTACAATTTTTTTCGCTATGACGGAAAAATTGGCATTATTATGAGAATCGTCAATGCAATCATTCCTAGCACCAAAGAACTTGGTCTGCCCTCGGTCATCAATCATATTGCTTCTCAAAAACGTGGACTCATTCTCGTGACGGGACCGACAGGTTCCGGAAAGTCCACAACTCTTGCGGCAATGATTGACCATATTAATGAAACAAAAAGCACTCATATTGTTACAGTTGAAGATCCAGTGGAATACCTTCATCCCCAAAAGAAGTCTCGTGTAACCCAAAGAGAAGTAGGAAAAGACACTGAGGATTTCAACACGGCCTTAAGAGGTGCGCTCAGACAAGACCCAGATGTGATTCTCATCGGTGAGATGAGAGATCCCGAGACCGTTCAAATTGCCCTCAAAGCGGCAGAGACCGGTCATACGGTTTTCTCAACTGTTCACACCACCAATGCCATTGCGACGATTGGCCGAATCATTTCTATGTTCCCCCCAGAGGAGCAAAAAGATGTGAGAAAAAGACTTTCGGTGAATCTTTACAGCACCATTTCTCAGCGAATGCTTCAAAGGGCCGATGGTAAGGGCATTGTTATCGCCCAAGAGATTATGATCACCACGCCAGGTATTAAAGAATGTATCGAAGGCGATGAGCCTCTTGAGCGAATTGTAGAGATTTTAGAAGAAGGTCACGGCCCTGGTGGCAATGGCTCTCAATCTTTTGATCAACACATTATGCATCTTTTTGAAAATCGTATCATCGACAAAGAAACTGCGCTCTCAGCAGTAAGTTCCCAGTCCGACTTCATCCAAAAACTCAACTTTGATTAGGCACTGCGCCTTGGGCGTCCAGTGGACGGCCAACGTGCAGTGCAGCTCCCCCAGGAAGTGAAAGCAGCCCGAAGGGCGCCCCTTTCACGAACGTTCTAAATTGAATCCCTTACTCCACTCATTCGAAGGGCATAATGGGAAAGACTTCAAAGAAAATCGAACTTCCCCCACCACGAAGAAGAACTTGATGTTATATCAAGGTATTAGGCTATTAATTGACCTCAGTGTACATTTTAAGGAGAGATTTTAAAAAAGCTCCATGCACCTTTTTTAAACCTTAGTCCCGACATCACAAGGCGAAAGAGAGCATAAATAGTTTCTTCGCTTCTCTCTTTTGGCAAAGCCAGTAGAAGAAAACCATTTAAAAACAGGTGGTTACAAACAGTGTTTTCTGTTCGCGAACAGAAAACATATATGTTATAATACTCACATGAGTAAAAAAGAAGGCCAGATTAAAGGCCAGGACTTAGTTTTAGCACTAAAAATTACCTTGATACAAGACGAAGGCTTCACAGTTAGATCTCTGGCAAAAGATCTTGAAATAAGTATAAGTGAGGTTTCAAATGCCTTATCGAGGTTGGCATTCGCTAGACTAATTAATCCAGATAAAAAAAGAGTTAGTTTAGCATCACTTTATGAGTTTATTGTTCATGGGGTACCATATGTCTATCCCGTAAAGGCAGGAGTTATTAAAAGAGGTGTCCCCACTTCTTTTTCACAGCCAACTCTCTCTCACTTGATTAATTCAGATGATGTATTTGTATGGCAAACGCCAAAAGGGAAAATTAAAGGAAGTTCAATAGAACCCTTATACCCAACAGTTCCAAACTTTATAGAAAACGACCCCCCCCTTCACCGTCTATTGGCCTTAGTTGATATGATTCGAGTTGGTCGAGTAAGAGAAAAAAAGCTCGCAATTGAAATTCTAAAGAATGAAATTTTGGGAACCAATAAATGAGTTATGAAAAAAACATAAAACTTCTCAAAATTGCTATCGAAAAAAATGGGTGAACTCAGTGATGAAGTAGTCTTTATCGGTGGAATAATAACCTCATTGTATATAGAACAAGAGATTGCTGAGGAAGTACGACCTACAGAGGATGTTGACTGTGTGATTGAGGTTCATAACAAGAAAGATTACAGGGATTTTGAAAAGAGACTACTGGAAAAAGGCTTTAAAAACGATACTCGTAAAAATGCTCCTACATGTAGGTTTGTTTTTGGTGACATCTTAACTTTAGACGTCATGCCTGATGATAAAGAGATCTTAGGATTTTCTAATGAATGGTACAAAGAAGGTATTAGAAACAAAATAGCCGTCTTGATAGAGAATAAAGAAATAGCTATTTTTCAACTCCCCTACTTTATCGCCGCTAAAATAAAAGCATTCCAAGAAAGAATAAGTTATTTTAACCAAAAGATTGAAGGATTGTTTAAATAAGCGCCATACACCTTTTTTAATTTTTTTTCGAGCCTACCTCTCCTCAAAAAAGCAATCACCAGCAGAAGAAACCGCCTTCACCAACTTTCCATTCACGTGAGTAAAGGTCACTTCCCTCCCCCCTATACTCAATCTCTGATCAATTTCTTTATAAATAATCTCTCCACCTTTTAGGTACTTTTCCCATACCTCTTTGCTTGGATTGATTTGATCTTGCTCGGCAATTTTTTGAATGACGGGAAAACCTTCGGCGTTTTCTTTTAGGAGAATAAGCTTTTCAAAAGTGCCTTCCTTTCCATCTTCTAAAAACAAGCGCAAACGAAAAATCTCTCCACCTCTTTTAAAGTGAAGATTTCTGGCGAGAGTTTCTTTGCTAGCTTTTTCAAAGTTATTCTGCTCGAGTGTTTTTAACTCAGGACAAGCTTTTTTCAGCTTCTCCATGAGGCCGATACTATTGACGCTCTCGTTCATAGAATCATTGCCTTTTGTTAAATGCACCGACTTTAATTTACTTAAAGGCACTGATTTCTTTCCCTCTATAGTTAATCCATGTTTAAAGTAAAAAAAGAGACCTATAGAGAGCATGGCAATGAGAGTAAAAGCAAAAACTGTCTTGGCCCTTCGCACAATTTCTCCCTTTTATAAAGAAGTCTAACGAGCGGATACTTGACAACAATAGTGCGATATCGTCAACTATGCCACCACTTGTTATCCAAGGAAAGATCATGATCAAAAAGCTTATTTCCCTCACCTTTTTCTTTGTCTTATTAAGTTCCAATGCAAAAGTTTGGCACGCTACCAACGAATGGAATATGCAATGGGAAGAGCATTTTTCTCAGTGGATGAAAACCAATCAAGTTCACAAAGAAATCTTCACTGATCGCAACAGTCCTTACTTTGGAATCAAGGCAGATTGTGCAGATGCCACTTATGCTTTAAGGGCGATCTTTTCTAAGCAAAACTCTTTGCCCTTTCAGATCAAAAATCCAACAGGCTCACGTGGGGGCTATGGATATTTAACTAATGACACCAATTATTTTGATTATGCAGGTAATGAAGACAAACGAGTGGTGGCCCTCATTAATTACGTGGGCCAAATGGTGGGAACAGAACAACTTAGCTACCACGATACATTACCAGTAAAGATTTCAAAAATTGATGCTGGCATGATGTTTACCTATAAGATCAAAAGACCTTTCGGAAAATTCATTCGTCACTCTTACAACATTAAGGATGTAACCCCTGCTGGTGACTTTGATGTCATCTATGCCACTCAGGCCATCGCAAAAAATGGTCTTCCCCTAAACCTTAAAAGAAACTTTTCTTTTTCCAATGCTCCTCAATCCGTGTGGGGCTTTAAAAGATTTAAGTGGCCTTCTTACTTTGCAAGCTCTCCACTCGATTACCCAAGTGAATATGGTTATTCTCAAGAGCAATTTAGCCTCGTAAAAGAATTAGGCGCAAGAGAATTCTTTCGCTCCGTGAAGAAAACTCTTCAAATTTCAGAACAGAGTCCTGAGGAAGTCTTGAAGTCGCGCTTTGGAACTCTTTGCCAAGCGGCAGTAAGTAGAATTGAATACGTTAATCAAGGCCTTGCCCATATGGCGCAGACTGGACGATGCATGAATTATGCGGACTATGACGCTTTTTCGACCCCAGCAAGAGACGCTTCCCTTAAAAAAGATTTTGAGAACTTATTCTATGAAATGAGTGTCATCGAAAATGAAGGTAACGTTGGCGAAGTCGACTACCTCTTTTGGGATCAACTTTTAGACATTCGAAATGGCCGTGTTTCTTCTTCAAATGAGAGCGAACTTCTAACTGCTTGTAATATCAATTACAGAGAAGGCGTTTCAATTCATTTAGCAGAACTTTACCGCCGTATCCGAGATGGCCTTCTTAGCTCTCATCCAAATGATGGCATGGCACAGAGATGGGGTGAAACGACACAAAATCGCACCCGCTGTCGTGCGTGGTATTAGAAGCCGCGCCTTCGGCTAGCTTCACTTCCTAGTCACAGAGATCTTCGCGTCATCTGAATGTCCACTGGACATTCATGCCGCGAGATCAATCATCGATGTAAAGGGCCGTATTGGAAATGAAGTCGTGAAGACAGCGATTACCATCATTCTTAAATCCAATAAGCACGCCAAGAACTGAGGCCACACTCAAAGGCTTAAAGATAAGCTCTCTCAAAAAGACCATGAACTTACTAGGTCGCTCACCAATAATGGGGTGACCAATTCTAATTTTCATCATGCTCTTTCCTGGCGTTTTAAAAAAGAGGGCCGCTGGAATAAAAAAGAATAGCAGGGCAGCAAGGAAGGCAAAGCCTCCGGCCAGAATCATATTTAACAATTCCGGATCTAGGGTTTGATTAATTCCTTTTTCCCGTAAAAACTTTAAATAATGCTCATTCATGATGGGAGTTAAAAAGACTCCGGCCACATAAAAGCCAGCAATAAAAGAATAGTCGATGATTGTCGCGATCACTCTGGAGACTGTACCAGGTGGCATAATCTCGGCTTGTTGCTTAAGAGCAGCATCTCTTCTGGCAATCGCTGCTCTTGTCATTTTTTTCTTTTTGGGACCTTCTACAGTGAGTTTTCGTTTTTGAGAAGTAGCCCCTGTTCCCTTTTTCTTTAAAAGGTCGGAAGACCGATGCCCCCCGGCTTTTTGTGTTTTCTTTTTAAGTTGGACTTGCTCTAGGTGTTCTTCATCAACTTTGAAGTTCCAATCATCCTGATCCTTTTTTTCGCCCATCTCTCAATCCTTGAGTTAAAGTTTTTGAATTTCATCAACGATTTTTTCAACTTCTTCTTTTGCCCTATCACACTTCTTTTTCCACTCTTCATGACCGAGGCCATCCTCTTGATTCATGAGGAGCTGTCCGAACTCTCTTGTCGCATCATTAAATTTCTTTAGGTATTCAACAGCAAGGGCCTCATTCTCGAGGCCCTCAAGTATTGCTAACACTCTTTCAATTTCAGTATTATCGATTAAATCTTTCATTACATTTTGGCTTTAGATAGCTTCTTCGCTCCGATGTCATGGATCATGTCATTCATAATAAAAATTGTTTCCCCAATCATGGGATCTTTTTGAAGAGACTCAACCCAGTCTTTCTTTCGCTGTTCAAAGTCCTTCTTCCAACGTTCGAGATCATCTTTTCGAACTTTCTCATGGGCCATGAGACTCTCCTCAAAATTAGAAACAACAATATCCTTATCTTCCTTCTCGATCTTAAAGGAATCGGTCTTTTTCTTACTCTCCTCATCTTCCTTTTGAACCTGTTTCAAATTAAGACTGACAAGAGTGTCATCTTTGCGCTTTCTCAGATATTCAATACTCTTGATAATTTTTTGAAACTGCTCATTTTTTGAGACTCTCTTTTTACTTTCCTTTACCAGAAAAGGAACGTTATAAGAGTACTTATCCCATTTCGTAAAAGACTGAGGTTTCACTGTATCCCAAGGAATGGCATTATCAAGATCTTGCTCACGGTTATCTGCATATCCCATTGGATCAGGAAGGATCACATCGGGAGTGATCCCTTTAAACTGAGTCGAAACACCAGTCACTCGATAGAACTTTTGAATTGTCATCTTCATAGCCCCTAAAGACTCTGAAGACCAAAGACGAGTCGGGGTAACTTCTAAAATCGCTTGAACGGTCCCCTTTCCATGGGTGTATTCGCCACCCACAACAATCGCTCTTTTATAGTCCTGCATGGCACCTGCTAAAATTTCGGAGGCGGAGGCACTGAAACGATTAACCATAACAATCAAAGGACCACCATAAGTGATGGAAGGGTCGGTATCTTTTAGAACATCGATATCACCATTATGACGGCGGATTTGTACGATTGGCCCTTCTTTAATAAAAAGCCCAGACATTTCTTGAGCATCTGTTAAAGCGCCGCCACCATTATTTCTTAGGTCCAAAATCATGCCATCGATATTTTTCTTTTTAAGACGCTTAAGCTCCATAAGAACGTCTTTCGTACAAGAGCGCTCAGCATTATTAAAATCACGATAAAACTTAGGCACGTGAATGTAACCCACTTTTATACCGAGCTTCTTATGCTCTAAAACTGAACCTTTGGCATAACTTGCTTCTATTTGAACAACATCTCTTTCAATAGGAATGACTTTTCTTGAACCATCTGCCTTCTTCACAGTGAGCTTAACAATTGTTCCCTTTTTTCCTCTAATGTAGCGAACAGCATCGTCAACACGCATATTCACGAGGTCTGTTGGATCTTCGTCTCCTTCACCAGCAGAAAGGATAATGTCATCCACCTCTAATCCTTTTTGCCTCCAAGCCGCTCCACCAGGAACGATTCTCACGACTTTAATAAATTGACCATCTTCTTGAAGAACGGCTCCAATCCCTTCTAGCTGACCAGAAATATCAATATCGAAGTCTTCCTTTCTCTTAGGTGGAAAATAATTGGTATGGGGATCAAAGATTGAAGATACGGCATTGATAAACTTCTCAAAGTGATCCATTCGGCGATCTTTTTGAAGACGGCTAAAGAATCGCTCATACTTTTCATTCACTGACTTATGGGCCTTATCACGCATCTCTTTGTCAGTGAGGATTTTGTCGTTTTTCTTCTTATCTTTTTTCTTTTTATCTTTCTTCTTATCTTTTTTGTTTTTGTTTTCTTTAAGTTCTTTTTGATTGTCTAAAGAAGCCAAATAACTATTGAGAACGCTTTGCTTATAAACCTTTCTCCAATGCTCCTTTAACTCATCCATTGTTTTCGGATATTTTCTTTTTTCAGGATCAAGTTGAAGACTCTCTTTTTCTTTAAAGGAAAACTTCTTCTTAAAGACCTCTTTACGATAATCGTCTAATTGTTTTAAACGCTTTTCATAAACCACCACAAGTTCATCGAGAAGTTTGAAGTCCCCATTTTTGACTTGATCATCAAGAAGGTACTTGTACTTTGAAAGCTTATCGATATCTCCTTGAAGAAAAATCTGGCGCCCAAAATCGAATCTTTTAAACAATTCATCAAAGGCCTGTGCTGATAAAGGATCATCCATTTTCTTTTGAGTGTAATGATATCTCTCTAACTGACCCCGAATAAGAAAACCAATGAGACGTTCTTTATCTCTGGCTTCTTTGTCCATCGTTGTTTTTGAACTTTGCTTGGGCTTATCTGCGTAGACGAAAGAGGGGCTAAGGATTCCAGCGACAAGGGCCACTAATAAAAAATAATTCTTCATTTATACTCCGGTATTACACTTCCATCTATCCATAATAAGGTATTGGAAAGATCTCTAAAAGGGTCAAAAAGTACCTGTTTAAGCCTCTTCGATAGCCCATAGTATCAAAGTCCAGCTAAAGCCGCACAGTACTCGTCAAGAATTGACAAGACATTGACACACCTCTTCCTCAAGCCTCACTAAAAATTACTTAAGAAGCGCCAACCTGCCATTTTTTTATGCCGATAAGTTCCGTATACTAATGGCTTCATTTGATATCCAAAGGAAGACTATGCCCAAGTTTATTGACGCACCTACAAACGCCTACCTTCAATCTCCCCAAATTCACGGTGACCAAATCTTTTTTCAAACAGATGATGATATATGGAGTGTAAGCCGCCTAGGTGGCACGGCCCGAAGACTTACTAATTCTCATGGTCTTTCGCGCAGCCCGCGCATTAGTCCCGATGGCAGTCTTCTCGCCTATCTCACCAATGATCAAGGGCAAATTGACCTTTATGTTACCTCCTCAAAAGGTGGAGTGCCTGAAAGGCTAACTTTTAAAGGTCTACGCGCCCTAGGCCCATGGCTTGATAACCATACCATTGTGTTTTCTTCATGCTTTGAGACCTTTTCACAAAGAGTGACCTATCTCTATCAAATTAATATTTCTACCAAGGAGATCAAGCCCTTAAACCTAGGCCATGCCACGGTTCTCACTCAAGAGGGAAAGCTACGTGTGCTTGGAAAAAACCTAGGTGATCCAGCTAGGTGGAAGCGCTATCGTGGAGGAACGGCTGGGACTCTATGGGTAAATGAAAAAGCTGGTGCTGATTTTAAGCAACTTCTTCCCAAACTAAAGAGTAATCTCGCTCACCCGCAGATTTATGAGGGAAGAGTTTATTTTATTTCAGATCATGAGGGAGTGGGCAATGTCTATTCTGTACTCCCATCGGGACGCGGACTAAAAAGGGAGACCCATCAAGAACGCTACTATGTGCGCTCCTTTCATATTCATGAGGGCACACTTTGTTTTCAAGCTGGTGCGGAAATCTTTTTAAAGGACGTTTCTCAATCAAAAGAGCGAGGGGTCATAGTCGATATCTATGTGCCCTCAAGCTTCAATCAGTCCGTCGAAAGGATTGATGACCCAGAAGACTTTCTCCAAGACGCCTCTCCTTCTTATGAAGGCAAGGAATTGGCCATCATTACCAGAGGACAACTCTTTACTCAAAAACCTTGGTCAGGCTCTTCTATGCGATGGGGCCAAAATCATCATCGCTACCGTCTTCCTCGTTTTCTTCAAAAAGATAAAAATCGCTACCTGATAGCGGTGGAATTAAATGATGAAAAAGAAGAGGTTCTCAGACTTTTTGACCTCAACGAAGAAAGCCTTATTGAAAATAGCGGCAAGCTCATTGCTGCTAAACAAGACTGGGGAAAAATAGAGGACATAAAGGTTAACACTGAAAAGTCTATTATTGCTTTAACGAATAATCGAAATGAACTTTATAGCGTCTCCATTCCTACTGGCAGGGTAAGCCTTATCGCCAAGAACGACTTTCGCTTTTATGAAGACTTTAACTGGTCTCCTTGTGGGCGCTACTTAGCCTACTCCCAACCGGACTCTCGCACCGCTTCTCATATTGAAGTTTTCGATGTCACCAAAAAGGAATCAAACCGCTTACTTAATAGTGTCCTCATGGACACATGTCCTGTTTTTGATCCACAGGGAGATTACCTTTATTTTCTTGGGCTGCGCTCATTTCACCCCATCTACAATGAAACTCATTTTGATCTGGGCTTTCCCTTTGCCACGGGAATCTACGCTGTTGCCCTGGAAAAAGACACCCCCTCACCTCTTGAGCTTCACTTAGATTTTGAAGATGAAGAAGAAGAGGAAGAAGAAAATGACAAGAAGGATGATAAAAAGACCCACGCCAAAAAGCCTAGTAAAGAAAAAGTTGAAGATATCAAAATTGACTGGGAAGGAATCGATCAAAGAGTTGTGGCCCTTCCCATGGAACTGGGTGGTTATTTAAAACTTGGTTGTGCTGAAGACAAACTCTATGTTTTGCACCATAAGGCCTCTGCAAGAGATGGTGATCCCACTCAACAAAGGATGCCAAGTCCTAAGCCCAGTCTTTATACCTACTGTTTAAAAGAAAAGAAGGAAGAGCTTTTTCAAAAAGACGTTTACGACTTTCATCTCAGCGATGATTTTTCTAAAATCTTGATACTCGCTGACCATGGAGTTCGTCTCCTTCCTTCTGATAGTAAAGCGCCTGAGGGAGAATCTTTTACCAAAAAGGATGGCTTTGTCAGTCTTGAAAATATTAAACTGAGTGTAGATCCCAAAAAAGAGTGGCTGCAAATGTATCGCGAAGCTTGGGTTCTTCAGCGGGAGCATTTTTGGGTCGCTGATATGAATAAGGTGGACTGGCAAGAAGTGTATCAGACTTATCTTCCCTTGCTAGCGAAAGTGCACACCCGCTCTGAATTTAGTGACCTCATGTGGGAAATGCAAGGTGAGCTCGGTACAAGTCACTGCTATGAAATGGGCGGGGATTATTTTCGAACACCTTTTGGTTACAAAAATGGTGACCTTGGTGCTAGCTTTAAGTGGAATGGCAAAGACAAAAGCTTTACCATTACGGAACTCACCCAAGGAGACTCATGGATCAGCTCTTCTCGCTCTCCCCTCACTCAACCTGGCATAAGCCTCAATGTAGGAGATAAGCTTTTAGGAGTTGACGGCCGTGCCTTTATCAATGCAACGGACCTCGATAAGAGTCTAGAAGGTCGCCAAGATCAAAAGGTTAGTTTCACAGTGAAGAGAAAAGGAAGCAAGAATAATGAAATTGTATCCGTTACCCCTCTCTATCATTCCAACCTCACCCGCTATCGCGATTGGGTCAATCACAATAAAAAAGAAGTGGAAAGACTCACTAAGGGGAAAATTGGTTACGTCCACATCCCGGATATGGGCCTTCATGGCTATAGTGAGTTTTATCGTAATTTTCTTAGTGAATGCACTAAAGAGGGCCTAATTGTTGATGTCCGCTACAATGGAGGTGGCCATGTCAGTCAACATATTCTCAAAATCCTTGCTCAAAAAACTATTGGCTTTGATAAAACTCGCTACATGGATATCGAGCCCTACCCTGCTTACTCAATTAACGGCCCCGTTGTTGCCCTTACTAATGAGCATGCGGGATCAGATGGTGATATCTTCTCTCACTCCTTTAAGTTACTTGGCATAGGCCCTCTTATTGGAAAGAGAACATGGGGTGGTGTCGTTGGCATTTGGCCACGCCATCCTCTCAACGACGGAACCTATACCTCTCAACCAGAGTTTAGCTTTTGGTTTAAAGATGTTGGTTACCAAGTAGAAAACTATGGAACTGATCCCGATATCGAAGTAGAAAATACGCCAAAGGATTGGAACTCAGGAAAGGACGCTCAACTTGAGCGGGCCATTAAAGAGGCAATGAGTCTAAGAAAGAAAAATCCTCCATTAAAACCCAACCTCAATCAAGGACGCCCTAATTTAAAAGCGCCCAAGCTACCTTTTTAATATCAAAAAAAACGCCCCAATAAGTGGGGCGTCTTTCATTATAAAATTTTTAAAGAAAGCTCTCTTACATAAGCTTACGAATGGTGTACTGAAGAATACCACCATTTTTAAAGTAGCTTAGCTCATCTTCCGTATCCAGACGTGACTTCAACGTTGCTGTCTTAGTCGATCCATCTTTGTAAGTGATTTCCATCGTGAAGTTTTGACGTGGCTTTAAAGCACCATCGGCAACGATAGAAATCTCTTCCTCACCTGTAAGGTTATAGGTCTTGCGACTCTCCCCTTCACTAAATTGAAGAGGAAGAACGCCCATACCAATGAGGTTTGAACGGTGAATACGCTCAAAAGACTCCACAACCACGGCCTTCACACCTTGAAGGAAAGTTCCCTTGGCGGCCCAGTCACGAGAAGAGCCTGTTCCATATTCTTTCCCACCAATGACAACAAGCTCACGCCCTTCATCAACATACTTCATAGCAGCAGTGTAGATAGGAAGCTGCTCACCAGATTCAATGTGCTTAGTGTAACCACCTTCAACTCCGGGAACCATTTCGTTACGAATACGAATATTGGCAAAGGTTCCCCTCATCATCACTTCGTGGTTACCACGACGTGACCCATAGGAGTTCCAATCCTTGCGCTCAACTCCATTTTCCGTTAGGTAATCTGCTGCAGGAGAGCCCTTAGCAATAGAGCCCGCTGGTGAGATGTGATCAGTGGTAACGGAATCACCCATTAAAGCAAGAATGCGCGCTTTTTTTACTTCAAATGTTTCTTTCACTCCATCTTTCATTTGATCAAAGAAAGGAGGGTTTTGGATGTAAGTAGAAGACTTATCCCAGGCGTACATTTCACCAGTTGGTGCATTAACTTTTGCCCAGAGCTCGTCACCTTCAAAAACATTCGAATAGCGCTTCATATACATCTCTCTAGAGATATGCTTAAGAACGAGGTCATCAATTTCTGCTTTTGTCGGCCAGAGGTCTTTTAGAAAGACATCATTTCCATCTTTATCTTTTCCAAGAGAATCCTTAGAAATATCCATCATCATGTTACCGGCAAGAGCGTAGGCCACAACGAGAGGAGGTGAAGCAAGATAGTTAGCTTTTACATCAGGTGAAATTCTTCCCTCAAAGTTTCGGTTTCCAGAAAGAACTGAAGTCGCAAGGATATCATTATCGTTGATAGACTTTGAAATGGGAGCTGGTAGGGGTCCCGTGTTACCAATACAAGTGGTACAACCATAACCTACGAGGTTAAAGCCAAGAGCATCTAGATCTGTTTGAAGACCAGACTCTACCAAATAGTCAGTAACAACTTTTGATCCAGGAGCAAGAGAAGTCTTTACCCATGGCTTCACTTTCATACCCAAAGCATGGGCTTTTTTAGCGACCAGACCTGCTGCAATTAAAACGGAAGGGTTTGAAGTGTTTGTGCAAGAAGTGATCGCAGCAACAACAACGTTACCGTTTTTCATCTTGTAATCTTGACCTTCCACTTCATATTCTTGTGAAGCAAAGTCCGCAGAGTATTTGAAAGTTTCTTGAGCAGCTTTTTCAAAAGCACCAGCAGCTTCACGCAGCTGAATTTTATCTTGAGGACGCTTTGGCCCAGAAATACAAGGCTCAACTTCGTCCATATTAAGCTCAACTACTGAAGTAAATTCCGGCTCTGAATCATCACCCCAAAGGCCTTGCTCTTTCGAATAAGCTTCCACAAGGGCAACCGTTTGATCGTCACGACCAGAGAACTTTAAATACTCTATTGTTTTCTCATCTACTGGGAAAAAGCCACAAGTAGCACCATACTCCGGGGCCATATTGGCAAGAGTCGCACGATCAGCAAGAGAAAGGTCTTTCATCCCGGGCCCGTAGAACTCGACAAATTTACCAACAACACCATGAGCACGAAGTTTTTCAACTACGTTAAGAACAAGGTCTGTTGCGGTGACACCTTCTTGCATTTTTCCTGTTAGGCGAAAACCAACAACTTCAGGGATCATCATAGTAACAGGCTGACCAAGCATCGCTGCTTCAGCTTCAATGCCGCCAACACCCCAGCCAAGAACGGCAAGGCCATTAATCATAGTTGTGTGTGAATCAGTTCCCACACAGGTGTCAGGATAAGCTTGAGTTTCACCAGAGTCATCTTTGGTCCAAACCACATCAGCAAGATATTCAAGATTTACTTGGTGAATAATCCCTGTACCAGGAGGAACAACACGAAAGTTTTTAAACGCTTGCTGTCCCCACTTAAGAAACTTATAGCGCTCCATATTTCTTTCATATTCGATTTCAACGTTCTTTTGGTAAGCATCTTTTGAACCAAAGTGCTCCACCATGACCGAGTGATCAATCACGAGATCAACTGGAGAGAGAGGATTAATCTTCTTGGGGTCTCCACCGAGGTCTTTCATAGCCTCACGCATGGCCGCAAGATCAACTACCGCAGGGACACCTGTAAAGTCTTGCATCACTACGCGAGCTGGGTGATAGGCAATCTCACGAGTCGATTTCTTTTCTTTAAGCCAGTCATTAACGGCAACGACATCATCCCAAACAACCGTGCTTCCATTTTCGTGGCGAAGAAGATTTTCAAGAAGAACTTTAAGAGATCGGGGCAAACGATCGATATCTTTTAAACCTGCTTCTTTTGCTTCTTTCAAGCTCCAGTAGGCATAGGTCTTGCCATTGACTTCAAGGGACTTTTTCACCTTGCTCATAAGAGACGCTCCTCATTTAGTAGTAACTGTATTGTGCTAAGTATTAAGTGGGCGTAGTGTACCTGAAATTGCAGGCTTCGTCATTTTTCTGAGTTCAACAAAGTCCAACGCCCCCCGCCCAGAGACTTGATAATCAACCCGTAGGGGGTGAGTTTTCGGCGCAGGTTGTAAAGATGAACATCAAGGGTTTTAGGATGCACAGAAGTATCCCCCCAAACCTTATCAAGGATCAGGTCTCGATCCACCACTCTGTCTTGTTGACTATTAAATAACGCAAGGAGTTTCTTCTGTTTTCCAGTGAGACCCTCAATAGTCACGCCATCGACGCTTACATGTGGACTCAAGGGTTTTCCTACAACCTTTTTATTTCTAAGAATAGCCTCAATTTTTACGAGAAGCTCATTTTTTCTAAAAGGCTTAGTAATGTAATCCGTTGCTCCTTCTTTAAAACATAAGCGAAGGGAATCGAGATCATCATCAGAAGAAACCACGATAAAAGGAATATCCTCCCCTAGCTCTCCATGATACTCCCCAGTTAAAAAACTTAAGAAATTACCGTCATTAAGCATAAGGTCAGCAATGATCATCGCTGGTTTTTCATAACTACTTTTATTGATAATTTTTTCGTAGGATTCTTTAAACCTTTTGATATTTTCGAAGTAGGTAGTCTTAAAACTGTTCTTTAATATTTGCTCATAAACAAACTGACAGCCCTTATCATCTTCTAAAATCCAAATATTGGGTTGCTCACTATTCATCATTTAAATATCACTCCCCCTGCTCGATTGGCAGGGTAATTGAAATGATATTCTTCTTTTGATCGCCATAAAAATGCAAATAATCGGAGTCCTGATTAAGTGCTTCTTTAATAAGAGAGCCTCCCAAAAATTGCCTTATCTTTCCCTTCTCTTCCACTGTTTGGCTAAGTTTTTCTTGAAATTCCTCTTGAGTGAGAAGCACTCCTTCAACCGTCAATTTAAGATTGATAAAGCGCGAATTCTTAGGCTCTGCCACTAAAAGAAATTTACACTCTTGCCCATTTTCCTTGTCATCTAGTGATGCCTTCAGCTCATCAATATAAAAAGAATAAAGGGCAAAGAGCTGATGAAGAAGCTGGCGACTATTCACCTTGGCGGTAAAATCTCCTAAATTTCCTTCGACTTCAAATTTAATTTTTTCCAACACCACGAAATAATGACTTTTAATCAATTCGATAAAGCCGTCATAAACATCGCTTAAGGGATGGTGACGATCATCTGAGAGAGAAACCTTAAGACCCCGGCGAAAACTATCGACCAAGTGAGAAATATAATTGGTCGAAGCCCCCATTCGTTTTAAATACTCTTTTCCCTGAGGACCGACATGATCCGCTAACTCCTCAAGACAAAATTGAATGACGTGAAGCTGAGCACAAAGATCATGGGCAACCACAGAGGAAGTATCGGTCAGGGTTCGAAATCGTGAAACCGTTTTATCTTGCATTGAAATAATCACTTTTCTTTTTAAAACAAATAATTCCCGTTTATCTTGCTTGAATTTCTCCGACATGGCAATGAAGGCACAATTTTTCCGAAAGAGTAATAGCCTATAAAAATTAGTCTTTTACCTCAAATTTTGCTATTTCATTGCCCTATGACAAGTCGTGAAGATAAGTTTTTTGCCAAGGCGCAACAAAACATTGCTCCCTTTGATTTCAACCAAGATGTCGCCGATGTTTTTGATGACATGGTCCAAAGGTCAGTTCCTTTCTATAAAGAAATTCACAGTCTCATCGTAGACCTTGTTAGTCGCTATTATCAAGAAGGTCACAAAGTCTTCGACTTTGGCTGCTCCACGGGAACAACCATTCGTCTTCTTGAGCATTTCTTTTCGCAAAAGCAAAAGTCTATTCAATTCGTCGGTGTTGATATGTCGGCCCCCATGATTGAAAAAGCGAAAGAAAAGTGTGCCAACGTAAGAGAAGTCGATTTTCTCAATGAAGATATGACTACGGTTAACCTTGAGGGCGCTCAGATTGTCATTCTCAACTACACTCTTCAATTTCTAAAAGTCGAAAAACGCCAAGCGTTTCTTGAAAAAATATACAATGCTCTTCCAACAGGGGGAATTCTTATTCTCTCTGAGAAAATTCGCTCCCCTCTTCCCATCATGGAAGAATGTATTACAGACCTTTATTATGATTTCAAAAGACGCCAAGGATATAGTGAGTTAGAGATTTCTCAAAAGAGAGAAGCTCTTGAAAATGTTCTTATCCCCCTCACACCCAAAGAGCAAACGGTGATGATTGAAGATGCTGGCTTTGATCAAGTAGAGATGCTTTTTCGCTGGTATAATTTCGCTAGCTACCTAGGTATTAAAAAGTGAAAGAACTCGACTATCTTCTTCCCTTCAAAAAGCATATCGCATGGGATGAGCTCATTGCTTTGAAAAAAGAAAGAGAGTCTTGGTGGGATCGCGCGAGCTCCGAAAAATGGAAATTATCCAATTACCCCCAAAGAGAAGTGAAAGAAGTCATCCTTGATCAGGACTGGGTAAACATAAAAGGTGAGACAAAGGAAGATTCTCTTGAGGAGATGGCCAAAAGCTTGATGCCATGGAAAAAAGGCCCCTTTCAACTGTTTGATTTAAATATCGATGCAGAATGGCGCTCAGACTATAAGTGGAAGCGCTTAGAAAATCACTTAGTTGATCTAGAAAACAAGACCATTCTCGATGTGGGCTGTAATAATGGCTATTTTATGTTTCGCATGGCCGCCCATAACCCTCGCTTGGTTTTAGGCTTTGATCCCGTCCTTCATATGCAGGCCCAATTTGACCTCATCCAAAACTACGCCCAATGTGACAACGTTCACTTTGAGCTCTTTGGTGTGGAGCATATGCCCCTCTTTAAGAATATGTTTGATGTTATTTTTCACATGGGCATCGTCTATCATCATCGCCACCCCATCCAGCAAATGCTCGACATTCGCGAATCTCTTAAACCTGGCGGTACTGTCTATTTAGAAACTATTGGAATTCCTGGTGAGGAGTCTTATGCTTTATTCCCAGAAGACCGTTATGCTAGGATGGGAAATGTGTGGTTTGTCCCCACTTTAAGCTGTTTTATGAATTGGGCGAAGAAAGCCAAGCTTCTCAATGTTGAAGTCATTGCGGACACAAGTCTTGACCAAGATGAGCAGCGGCTCACCGACTGGTGTCCACCTCCCTTTCAAAGTTTAAAAGATAGCCTCGATCCAACTGACCCCACTAAAACGATCGAAGGTCACCCAGCCCCTAGAAGATTTCTGATCAAAGCGCAAAAGAACCCCAATGGCTAGCGGTGCAAAGAAAACCCTCTTTCTCATTTTAGGATTTTTAAGTCTTTTCTTAGGAGTGCTTGGCATTTTTCTTCCCATTTTACCCACCACTCCTTTTGCCCTTTTAGCGGCTTATTTCTTTTCTAAAAGCTCTAAAAAACTTCACGACTGGCTTTTACGCCAAAAACATCTCGGTCCCCTTATCCAAAACTGGGAAAGGCACGGTGTGATAAGACCTAGGGCTAAAATTCTCGCCACGGTCACCATGGTGCTCCTTTTTAGCTACACACTCATCTTCGTTCCCGTACATTGGGGTATCAAGGCCCTCATTACTTCAATCGGTGTCGCAGTTCTCACTTTTATTTGGACTCGTCCATCTTCTCCTGCTCCAAAAAAGGTCTAACCTTGTGCTAGGATGAAGGCATGGAAGTCATCATCGCAAACTCCATTGATCAATTCAAACCGCATGAATGGGACGCCCTCAATGAGGAGAAAAACCCTTTCGTTTCGTGGAATTTCTTCAAGGCCCTTGAGGTGGGAAATTGTGTAGGAAAACATAGCGGCTGGATCCCCCAATACTTTGGGGTGATAAAAAATCAAGAGCTCACGGCGGCCCTTCCTCTTTATGTGAAAACTGACAGTTATGGAGAATTCATCTTTGACTGGCAGTGGGCACAGGCCTATGCCCGCTATGGTCTTCCCTATTACCCCAAGCTGACGAGTGCCATTCCCTATAGCCCTATCAGCGCCCCAAAACTTTTAGGCTCGCTTGAAGATCACCGCCTCTTTCTTTTGCCAAAGCTTCGTGAATTTTATCAAAAACATGACTTTTCAGGTCTTCACTTTCTCTTCACCCGTGAGGAAGAAAAAGAATTACTCAATGAAATAGACTGCCAGGAAAGAGACTCCATTCAGTACCATTGGCACAGAGGAAGATGCGAAAGCTTTGAGGATTTTTTAAGATCCCATAAAAAGAGTCGTAGAAAGTCTATAAAAAGAGAAAGAAGAGAAATTCAAGAAAGCGGCCTTGAGATTTGTACTCTCTCAGGAAAAGATATCTCTAAAGCTGACATCGAATTCTTCTATCAATGCTACCTGACAACCATTGATAAGAAATGGTCTCAAGCCTACCTGTCCTTGGATTTTTTTGATTATCTCATCACAAATTCTCCTGATTCGGTGAGCTTATTTTTGGTAAAAAGAGAGGATAAGCCTATCGCGAGCGCTCTTTACCTCCACTCTAAAACTACACTTTTCGGCCGTTACTGGGGCGCTATGGAAGAGGTTAATTTTCTTCACTTTGAATTGTGCATTTATCGCGGCATTGAGCTTTGTTTAGAAAAAGGCTTAAAGATCTTTGAAGCCGGAGCTCAAGGAGAACACAAGCGCATGCGCGGCTTCAAACCTATTTTCACAAAAAGCTTCCATCATTTAAAGCACCCCGACTTTTTTAAGGCGGTGACCGATTTTTTAAAAGAAGAAAGTTTGGCGCTCAGGGATGCTTTTGCTAAAGAGTTTTAACTAAGAATTAAGAAGGGTTTTAACCCCTTGGTGAAAACTCCACCCTCGGCCAACAATCAATAAGGACTCATTATTTTTAACAAGACCACATCCATCGGGAAGAGCAAAAATAGGATTTTTTGTAAGCTTCGACTGGCGTCTTAATTCGGTGTCATAGCGAATAGAGTTCTTATAATGGGGAAAGAACTCAAAGCGTACCAAACCGAGAGAGCGTAAATTGGTGATCCCTTCTTCATTTTCGTCGCGATCAAAACTGGGATAACCCGCCGTCTTTATATTCGGGGTCATCAAAATACCCCCTGCACTTAGGCCAGAGAGAACTCCACCTGAAAGTACAAATTCTTTAAGAAAACCTAAAAGTCCTCGCTTTCGAAGGGAATAGAGAAAGTAATAAGTGTTTCCGCCACCGAGATGAATGAAATCACTTTGAAAGACTTCTCTTAAAAGAACATTGTCATGTGGAATATCTACGGGAAAATAGAGAAAACGAGTGATGCCATATTTTTGATAGTGCTCTACAAATTCTTGAAACTCATACTCTCCATCATAAGAGCTACTAGGAATAAACGTGAGAGTCGGATTTGAGGAATCGATAAGGGCCAAAGCTTCTTCATCAAGGGCCACATTCTCTTCGTCCGAGCCTCCACTATAAAAAACTAACTTCACAACCCCTCTCTATACTCTCTGACAACTTGAAGGAAACCTCTCATCAGATCTGAACGGTGCCAGTTCTTGCGGTGAGCGGCTTTTTCCCCTTCAATATCGGTATCGGGATCAAGATTTTGGTAGTCTCTAAAATGAACGAGGAGTTTATGGAGCTTTTCGGGATTCATCCCTTTGATTTTCTCCATAAGCATATCGACAATGGTAGTGATAGAATCACCGGTAATACGATCATACTTATTAATCACAGAAGATCTCATGGTGAGATTAAGTAAAATTTTATTCAGGGTCTTCTTTTCAAGAGACGCTGTTTTCTTAACCAGTTGCCAGTAGGCATCTTGAAATTCATCAATTTTCTTTTTGCGATAACTGGTGATTTTTAGGTCTTCTTCTGTTGCATAGGTCGACTTAGCAATTTCCATAAACTCAGATGAGCTAATAACATCGCCACGACTAAGATAGAGTTGAGGAAGTTCTCTAAGAATATCTCGCATGCAAAAAATAGCATCCCAGTTAATACCATCATTAACGGGGTGAGGTCCCTTTACTGACTTTGCTCTTTCAAAATAGGCATAAGGTTTCATGAAGTGATCAATCAAATCGGGGGATTGAGTTAAAATCTCCTCCACTACTGAATCTTCATAACCTATCTTGCGTAAAAGATTTCTTCTTTTTGCCTGGGTGAAATAAGTCTCAAAGTCCTCACTCCACTGAGCTTTTGTAAACTCTTTTAAAGGGCGTCTTTCTTTCGTTTTCAAGAAGTCGACAATTTGAGCAAAATTTTGAACGGTGTATTTGGCCTTATTCTTTTGCTCTATGATGCTGGTAGAAAAACGGTCCGCATCATCAAAGCGGTATTCGCTATGAAAGAGACCGAATTGACGAATGGAACCATAATCAATGATACCACCATCCATAAGGACATTATCCCCATCCCAATCCAACCAACAAAAGATATACTCATCTTCAAAACGAGCTGCGGTATGAGCAAAAACTTCATTTTGCTTATCGAGAAAGTAATCAAGCCTCTTATGCCAGCTCTTAGGAGCGTCTTTCCAATGCCCCTCATTGATTTGGCGATTGATATAGTACTTCACCACTAACTCAAGGGCTTCATAATTTCCTTGCTTTAAGTGATTAAACATATGACTGGGTCTTAAGAGGTTTTCATGCACTCTTACGGTGATGGCATAGCCGTCTGGGAAAGTGAGAATTCCTAACACTCTTTCCGTTTGCAATTGATTTTGATTAAGAACTTCTGAGAAAAAGAGTGTGGCCAAACCTTCATCAAGTTCTGCATAACCACATCCATAACTGATGGAAGGATCTCCCGTTTGAAAATACTTATTTTGAATATGAGTGGCGGGACTTAAGCATGTGGCACCCGTTCCACAGCTAGAGATATCAAATGTCCCCTCTTTAGTGCTTAGCTGACCATTCCAAATACTTCGTCCATCACCAGAAGTCTTTCCCTGCTTATTGGGGTGTTGCAATTGAAGGTAGCGCGTGGCCATATAAAAGTTGGGTTTAATATCTTCTTTAGGAAATTGGATATTATTGATTTGGTCGTACTCATTAATAATCACAATCGCAAAAGTATCAACAAAGGCCTTTTCTAGTTCTTTGGTCATTCGATCGGGATGATTCTTAGGAATGAGCCCAATCTCCCGGGCAAGATCAAAATTAAAGGCGGTTACCTTTCCCCCATGACGAGTCCGTGCTCGGTAGGCCACATAGGAGTCTTTGGTTTCCTTTTGGAAAGGATGCTTGCCATTTATTTTTTTGAATTTTGGGTACGACTTTGGAGTACTGCGCGGAGCACTTTTTAAGGAACTTTTTGAATAGGACTGATTGGTCTTTAATCTCGTCATAAGCTCAAATTCATTATAACATCCTAAGACTACAGCTAAAGTCCTGAGCAAAATTTGACCAAGGAACCCTTATATGGCGTCAATGTGGGGAAGCGGAGAAACCGAGTTCTTCTATCAACTAGAGCCGACAACTATTTTAAATCACATCGATAAGCATGGTTTTAGATCCACTGGTCGCTGCTTGCCATTGAACTCTCTTGAGAATCGAGTTTTTGAAATAGAAATAGAAAATGATCAGGCTAAAAGCCCGAGTGAAAAGTTCGTGATTGCAAAGTTCTATCGGCCCGGACGCTGGAGTCGAGAACAAATTCAGGAAGAGCATGACTTTCTCTTTGATTTACAAGAGGCTGAAGTTCCGGTCATTGCCCCTTTGAAGTTTGATGGAAAAAGCCTCTTTCAAATGGAAGAAGCCTCTATCCTTTATACCCTTTTTCCTAAAAGAGGTGGAAGAAATCCTGATGAGCTCACTGACCAGATGACCCGTGATCTCGGTCGCCTCATCGGTCGCATTCACTCGGTTGGAAGAAAGAGACCTTTTGAGCATCGCTTAGAACTCACGCCCGAAGTCTATGGTGACAAGAACCTAGAGTCTCTCTTGTCCCTACAAATCATCCCCGAAAATTTTAAAGTAGGCTATGAATCCTTGGCCAAACAATTCATCACCACCATTAAACCGCTCTTTGAAAATATCGAGCGTCAAAGAGTTCACGGTGATTGTCATTGGGGCAATCTTCTTTACACCGAAGATCAGGGCTTCTTCTTTATCGACTTTGATGACGTCGTCAAAGGCCCCGTCGTTCAAGATCTTTGGCTTATGATTCCTGGTAGAGATGAATACGCCAAAAGGCAAAGAGAACTCTTTATGGAGTCTTATGCTCTTTGGGGTGACTTCCCTATGAATCAGATAAAGCTTATCGAACCTCTCAGAGGACTTCGCTATCTTCACTTTGATAATTGGATTGCCAAGCGCTGGAGTGACCCCGCTTTTCCCCTCGCCTTCCCTCATTTTAATAGTGAGCGCTACTGGGGCGAGAAAATCAATGATCTTCGCGAACAGATTGACCTATGCCAAAACCTAAGCAACCCCTATTACTACTAAAAGGTGCGTGATACCTTTTACGACAACTAGCAAAAATGGAGTCCCCTATGAATTGCCCCAAATGTGAAAGTACAAATATTGGTCCCTTTTCTCACGAAGGAGTGGAGTTTGATTTTTGTAGTGACTGCAAAGGTATATGGTGTGATCACGGTGAACTCGCTAATTATGTAGAGACCATCGATGATCATCCAGAAAGAACAGATCTAGAAAAGGAGGGCACTCTTACAAAACTCACCTGTCCTAAATGCACCACTAAAACACTCTATGAAATGCCTTATCAAAAATCCCAAAATCTTCTTATCGACAAATGCCTAACATGTTCAGGTCTATGGCTCGACTTCAAGGAGCTTGCCACCATTCAAAAGCTAGCGGTTAATATTGATGCCAAAGGTAAGCTAGAGCGCACCATCAAAAGAATGAAAGATAAGGGCTTTGCTCTAAAGTAGCAGGTACGTGGATACTTTGGGGACTTGATGCGTTTAATGCTTTTAGTCCCAAAAGTATGGACGTACCTATTGTTGGGACGTACCTATTGTTGAATATCAGAAAGAGTGACGGGAGCTTCCTGATTGTCGATATTGACGACGTAGAGGATCCCCTCAAGTTTTTCTTCATTGCGATAGCGCACTCTAAGGCCAGCGGCTTCCATCATGGTATCGAGGAGGATTTGCTGGTCGTGATAAGTCACGCCGTCATAAGAGTTTTCACGGGAAGCAATACAACCCGCTGTCGGATAAAAGGGATACCAAGAGCTGGCCGGGTCTTCGTTGATAAGACCCGTTCCATGAATACGGAGATACTTGCGCCCAATATCTCTAGCAATGATATTTTCGCGCCACCAGTTGTAGCGTTGTAATGAAGAGGGAAATAAAGAAAGCATTTCACTTTCATTCTCACTTGCAGGAATAAACTCCATTTTTAAACGACGATACTGACCAAAGATAAGATTCTGATCGGCAAGTGGCATCACTGAGTTAATGAGATAGACTCCTTGAGGAGTTTCTCCATTCACTTGATGGGCAGGCAAACCTCTATGAGACATGGCAAGTTTGGGCTGCGACCAAAGCTGTCCATCTCGCTTACGCACCCATCGTCCCCTTCTGTCTTTCATTACCATGAGACAGGGATGTTCCCTATTTTGGCGGCAAAAAAGATACAGAGTGGGCTTCTTTCCAAGCCCTAAAAAACCCCACCTCCTTTTAGGCGTGTAGGAAAGAAGAATTTGAATATCTTCTTCTCTCCATACTTCTTTGACCTTAGCGAGCTCAAATTCACGTGCATAAGAGTTCACAGACTTAGGGGCTTTAAAGTCGAGAAGCTCGCCATAGGTTTCTCTTAGAGAAAGATAAGAAAGCGCCGTCTCTTTAGACCAGCTGGTTTTAGGATAATCGGCCTCACTTAAGGGTACCCCTTGAGAGTTTTTCGCTACCATCAAACGCAAGCGATAAACATCATTAGGGAGATCATCACCAGAAATGGATTTTAAAATATCGTGGTATTCACTCTTTTGATTGATCCCATCAGCAGAGAAGATTTTATCCCAAAGCTCCATTAATTCGATGGCACTTGAACTCATAGCAGTTGCCCCATAACTTGTGGATAAAAGGAGAATTAGAATCAGCTTTTTCATGAAACTGACTTATTGCACAAGCGTAACCAAAAAAAAAGCCCGGAACGCGTCCGGGCCAAAATTTACAAGGTTTTATCCGTGCTGATGTCCACCTGGTCCGTGAACATGACCGTGATCAAGCTCCTCTTGAGTCGCATCTCTCACTTCCTGAACTGTGACTTCAAAGTTCAGATTCATTCCCGCTAAAGGATGATTTCCATCAACCTTCACATGGGTATCAGTTACTTCTGTAACCATAACAACGAGTGTTCCCTGAGGGGTGTCTACTTGAAATTGCATACCTACTTGGATGTCTTGGCCGTCATCAAATTGTGCCTTATCGACCATTTGAGTAAGACCTTCATCCCTTTCGCCATAGGCTTCTTCGGGCTTGATTGCGACCTTTAGGCTATCGCCTTTCTTTTTGCCAACTAAAGCTTTTTCAAGGCCAGGAATAAGCATCCCGATTCCATGAATAAACATTAGAGGTTGTCCTCCCTCAGAGGAATCAAGAGTCTTCCCACCATCATCAGTTAGTTTGTAGTCGATACCGACAACTTTTTTCTCTGCAATTTCCATGCGTCTTCCTTAGTTTAATGTTTTCTCAGGAGCTGTAACAATCCTGAAAATTTCGTAGTTTTTCATGATCCATTGGATCTTCGCCTTGAAGGTATTGAGTAAGATAAGGCGTGCTATCAAACCCCCAAAAGAGCTCAGGCTCGGCACCTTCCCCTTCATTATGGACTAAAAATGTCGGAAGTCCAAAAATGCCCTGGGAAATGGCCTCTTTTGTATTGATTTTAAGTGCTTTTCTCAGTTCTTTTGTTCCCACTTTTTCTAACCATACCTCAGCGGGCAAGGACATTTTTTTTAACACATCTTTTACAATTTCTGTGTCACCAATGTTCTTCCCCTCTTGCCATGCAGCACAAAAAAAGTGGTCAATCATTTGAAATTGCTGATCTTTTGATTCAAGGCCAGAGCATTCTTTGAGGGAAAGTCTTAGTGCATAAAGCGAGTTAAATGGGAGCGGCTTTGGGGGTTGAAAGGGAATATTTTTGACCTGCGTAACCCTAAGAAGATCCCGCATGAGATAGTTACGCTTTGGCTCTATTTCTCCTGGTCCTTTCGTGTCCTGGGCATGAATAATATTGGCAAGCGTTACAGGAATGAACTCCCAATCCACGCTGAATCTTTCTCTATTTTCCCGTAACCAACACCATGCAAGGTAGGAATATGGTGAGAGAAAGTCGAAGTAAAAGGAAAGTTTCATACTAGAATCCTAACAAGAATCGTTTAAAATGGAAGGCACTAAAGGAATCGGCCATAATGAATTATGTTCCCCTAAGAATTAAAACAGTTAAGCCCGATATTGAGCTAACATTCGATCTTTATATTTATTATAAAGACCACTACCTTTGTTATGCAGAAAAAGGAAACTTACTCACTTCAAAGAAGTTAGAAAAGCTCATTAACCAAAATATGGCTGACTTTTTCATTCCAAAAGATCAAATTGATAATGTCACGACTTTTCTCGATAAAGCCCTCAATGAAGCTGTCTACGGAGAAGGTTTCTCAACAGAGGAGCGCGTCGATGCTGTTAGTGAAGTCGCAGCGAATTCTATTGAGAGAATGGGTGAAAATACTAATGAGGCCAATTACAAAGTCGCTCAACGAGCCGCCCATGGCCTACGGGCAGTGATCAAAGATAACCCCAATGCCCTAAAGAGACTCTTTGGAAAAAAATCTGAGGAAAGTGACCATATTATCAATCACTCGATTAATGTCTGTGGTTTTGCTACCAAGCTGGCTGAACATCTCAAATTTAAAGATGATCAAATTAATAATATTGCAACAGCAGCTCTCATGCATGACATTGGCCTCACTCAAATTCCTATAGAAGACCTCCCTTTGTTTGAAAAAGACTATATGGAAATGACACCAGAAGAAAAAGTTCGCTACGGAAAGCACCCTAAAGTGTCTTTGGACCTTCTCTCTGGTAAAGATTTTATCTCAAAAGAAGTCGAAGACCTCATCATTAATCATGAAGAAGATTTGACCGGCCAAGGCCCAATGAAGAATAAAAAACTCACTCCTGCCCAGGAGTGCCTAAGTCTTTGCAATGCTTTTGATAAGAGGCTCTTTACGAAAAAGGAAAGCCCCGCTGATGCCTATAAAGTCTTTCAGCTCGACTACATTGGCCGCTACAATCTAGAACTTATCCAACGGCTTGAAACTGTCCTCAAAGAAGAAGGGTTATTATGAAGTATCTTATCTTTCTTGCCTTAATTTCTTTGGTCAGTTGTATGTCTGATAAAGAAAAAGAAATGATTAAAGATTGTGATGGACTTGCCATGAAATATTATCGAGGCCTTCCAAAGCCTTCGAAACTCTACGTTAAGCATTGTAAAAGCATAGAAGCTTCCCTGGAATACACACCTGAAAGATGTAAAAAGGCCATGGGTCAACTTATGCTCAGAGGAAGTGAAAAGCATGTGAAGAAACTCTTTGGTGAAAGAATCATGGAATGCTTTAACCAAGTCGACCTTGAGCGCTTTCTTACAAAATAACCCGAACGGCTTCAAGTCTTAAGCGCACTTGCCTTGCATGATCAAGCATCACTTTTTTCATCGCCCTTAGTAAATCAACCTCTTCTTCATCAATGCTAGGATTAACTTTCGCGAGGGCACTCATTCTATTAATCTCCTCATCCATCGAAGTCACAAGCTCTAGGACTTGTTTTTCGATGAGGGATTCGGCCTTATTCCCAGCGATCACCTGTGCCTGTTTCAGAAGTCCCTTGATAAGCTTCTTTGGTAAACGACTAGCACGATCAATCACCTCTCGATCTCCAGCAATCAGTTTTTCATCCAAAGTTGGCTTATCCCATTTTTCCGCAAAATCTTCACCATCCTTATCAATAAGCACTCGAATCAGAGTTGGGGGAAAGAATCGCTTAATATCAAGAAAGTCTGGGGCAGGACAATCCGTAACAAAGAAAGCCTCAACAAAGGACTTTTTCCCCCCACCACCTTTTCTTGTGGCCACAGTCATATTGCCATAAGACTCGCTCAGAATAAGATTACTAATTTCCCTTACCATTGGATGATCCCAATTGATGAATTGGTAATCCTCTCTTTCTAGCGCCTCACTCCTATCAAAAGTAATTGTTTGCCCCTCTGCTTCGAGATAAGGGAAGTGAGGTATAAACATATTATCATTGGGTTTTATGTAAGATGCCATTTCGTGGAGGTCTTCAACATCCACCCCAAAGCAGTCAAAGGTATCTTCCATAAATTCTTTGAGTTTATGGTCTTTATCTGATTCACGAATGGTGCGCACCAGAGAATGCCCCACCTCGGGATCAAAAGAATTCATTTCGATTAAAAGATCTCGACTTTCTTCCATTTGCGATTCAAGATCGAGACGATAATTCTTAATCTTAGAAAAGAGGTCCTTACAATCTTTTGGGGATTTTTGAGCACTTAAAACTTCATGAATTTCCGTGGAAAAATGAACAAAGACTGGTGTACCAACAGAGCTAAACTTCTTAAAGCTATCTAGCCCCTCTTCATAAATATGAAACAGAGTTTCTTCCCATGTTTCCTTAATAAAAGGCACGTGAATTTGAATATCGGCTTTTTGACCGATACGATCGAGGCGACCAATTCTCTGCTCGAGAAGATCTGGCTTCTTTGGTAAATCGAAAAGCACTAGATGATGAGCAAATTCAAAGTTTCTACCTTCGGAACCAATTTCAGTACAAAGAAGAATCTGTGCTCCCGATTCATTGGCAAAAAAGGCAGCTTGCCGATCTCTCGCCATAAGGCTTAAACCAGAGTGAAAGAGGGCCGTCTTTATTTGCGCATCGTTTTCTTTAACAAACTTTTCTAAGGCCACAATTTGTTTTTTACTGTGACAAATAAGAAGAACTTTCTCATTTGTATTTCTTAAAAAATCTAAAAGCCATAGGGCCTTTTCTTGAAAGCCTAAAAACTCTTCCCCATCATCTTGCCCATAAAGAGGGTATTCCTTAAGAATTCTTTTGGGAAAGAAATCATACTCTTTTCGCATGGCCTGTCGGGTGTTTCTAAAAAAGACCCTACCCGTACCATGACGGTCAATAAGCTCCTTAATGATTTTCTTTTTATTCTGAGAAAGATCATCGAGACAGAGTTGAAAACTCTCTTCGTCGAGCCATTCTTTAAGGTGTTTTAGACTTTTTTCACTAAGATCCTCTTGAATGAGCTCTTTTGCGGCCACGGCGACAGCTTCATAACCTTGCACTTCTTTTTTGAACTCTTCAAAATTATTGTATCGATCGGGATCGAGGAGTCTTAAGCGATCAAAATGGCCACTCATTCCCAGCTGTTCAGGCGTCGCTGTCAAGAGGAGCACAGAGGGAATCCTCCCACAGATTTTTTCTAAAAAAGGATACTCGAAGCCTTCTTCTTCCCTTTTATATTGATGGGCTTCATCAATAACGAGAATATCAAATTCTGCTTCCTCTAACATCTCTTGAGCTAGTTTTGAGCCTTTAAGAAGGCCTAGAGAAACCACGACTCTTTCATTTTGTAAGAAAGGATTTACTCCGGGCTCTGGAGGTGTTTCTTGATTGATGGCCGCAAAGCCCAATTGAAATTTTCGATGAAGTTCAAAGAACCACTGATACACCAGAGAATCAGGAACGACGACAAGAACTCTTTGAGCCCTCCCAGTCACCACTTGCTGATGGATAATAAGACAAGCTTCAATCGTTTTTCCCAGGCCTACTTCATCGGCAAGCAGCACACGTGGAGATTGGCGTTTTAAAACCTCATTAGCGATAAAAAACTGATGAGGAATGAGACTTATCCTTCCCCCAAACAGTCCCTTACCTGGGGATGTTTCCCAATCTTTAACCAAGTCCAATGTCTTCAATCTTAACTGAAAAAATTTTTCACTATCGACTTGGCCATTAAAGAGTTTTTCTTCTGGATTATTAAAAGCGAGATGATCGTCAAGGTCCTCTTCTCCAATGGTTATTCCCTCACCTTTATAAGTAATGAGCCCATTTTCTTCTTCCAAAGATTCAATGACGAGTTGTTGACCTTCTCGGGACTTAATTTGATCGCCCACTTCAAAGCGCACCCTCTTTAAGGGAGCCGACTTCATGCCATAAACTCTTTCGGTATCTCCAGCAGCAAATAAGACTTTTAATTGCTTCTCACCAACTTCAACGATGAGACCAAGACCCAGCTCAGGTTCAGTTTCACTCATGAACCTTTGGCCACTTAAAATTTTCATTCAAACCCTAAACGTTAAATATGTAAATGAGAGCTCCTGCTATCGCCACTCCAAAGAATATAGCAAGCTGAAGTTTTCCACTTTTCTTTTCCGACTCGCTATAGCCTTCTAAAGCTTGTTGCTTTTCTCTCATTTTTTTTTGTTTTACTTTTTCTGCTCTCTTTTGAGCTTTTCTTTGTTTTCTGTCCATTAAAACTTCACTCCTGCCCAAAGAAACGTTTAAGGGTTGGTCTTAATTTTCTTGACTCTATTAGCAAATTTTAACAATGTTTAAACAAAGAGAATAGTGTTGAAATCATAAAAGAGCTTGTTACGATGCGCATTAATTACAAAATTGACTGGCTGGCCCTAGGGGGAATGGATGGCTCGAAAAGCCTCAATCCCAAAAAATACCTGATTCTTGAAAACTCCCTCAAGATTATTAGCCAAGAAGGTCTTCACAATCTAAGCATCACCGAAATTGCCAAAGCGACAGATATCTCAAAACCTCTGGTCCTTTACCACTACGAAACTAAAGAACGAATTCTTGAGGACTTGTGCTTCTATCTCTTCAAGATGGGTGAATACTTTCAATCTTCAACTTTAAAAGAAGAGACAAGTTTTGAAACGAAAATACGTGATTGTATCAAGGCAACTTTTCGCTGGTACTTATTTAATAAAGAAGTCTCAGACTTTCTCTTTCTTTTACCCCACTTGAGAGACAAGACCTTGCGTTTAAAAAAGAATCAAGAAGAAGCCGACCTTAATCAAACTCGACTATGGGAGAGAATATTTCTTGAGAGTTTAAGGTTTCAATCTATGGAACAATTACGAATCACCGTTTTTGGGGTTAAATCTCTTCTCATGGGAAGTCTTTTGAATATCATCCACTTAGATGAGCGGGACCAATATCTTGATCACGCTCTTCGTTTAAAATTTAACCTTGAGACCCTCCTTTCAGTGGAGCTACCGTCCTTTGAATTCTAAAACGATCTCACTTATTGGAAGAGGATGGCTCTCTCAACTTTTCGAAAGCTACCTAAATCAGCAAGGCTTTAATCAAATCGATGTCTACTCTAGAAGTCAAAAGCCACAATTTGAACTTGGAGGACAAGCCCCCCTTCCTAGTGCTATTCTTAACTCTCATGCCATTTATATTATGGTGCCACCACGAAGTCCGGGTTATCTTGAAGGCTTAAAGACTCTCTCTGAAAAGCTCCCCCCTACAACACTGGTTATTTTAGTTAGCTCAACAGGAGTTTATGGCCAAAGTACTGGTAATCTTGATGAAGAAATAGTTCCTGAGCTTAAAAATGAAAGGAATCACAAATTATGGCTGGCCGAAGAAACAATTCGCAATCTCCAAAGAAGTACCATCATCAGATCGGCAGGGCAAATAGGTCCTGAGCGGTATCCTGCTCTTTCATTGATAGAAAAGGAGATTCTTATTAATGGAAATGCTAGGGCCAATATCATTCACAGTATAGATCTTTGTCGTATTTTAGAGCTCCCTCTCATTACCAATTTTGAAGGCAAGACTATAAATGCCGTGAGTCCTTATCACCCTTATAAGAAAGACTTCTATCGTGATCAGGCTCAATCCCTTGGTCTAAAGCCACCTATATTTAGAGAGGGAGATTATGAAGAAAAGATCATCTCCTCCATTCATTTAAAAGATTTTTCTTTTAAGCGCGAAAGATGCCAAGTTTAAGCCGCTGTTGGTTTATTCTTACCTTCTGGAACAAACTCTTCGAGTGAGCGCTGAAAAAGGGAAAGCTCACTAGATAAAGCCTTTAATTCAAATTCTACTTTTTCAAATCTTAGGTAACGGCTATATTTTTGAATCCGAACAATTCTTTCAATCGCTGTAAAGAAGGGAAAGTGTGTTATGACTCCATATAATTCAGTAGCCACTCTTTCTAACTCCTCTCCATCTTTTTCTTGGAGATAATAATAAAGATCTGCAATAGCAACAGGATAATATTCAAGAAAGTCTCTCGTTGTATTTTCAATGATGTCCCAATCACCACCGAAGTGAGACCAAATATCTGAAGCGGTTACTTTACCTTCATTTTGTAGACTTTCTTTTTGTAACTTAGCCAATTCTTCTGGTGAAACACCTATCACTCGCTCAGCGGCACAATAAAAGCCAATCCCGGACATTCCATCGTTGTGATCAAAAAAGACCTCACCTTGAAGAAGCTCAACAAGACCAATAAAATCACTGCTTTTGTGATTGCGGGTAGTATAGTCTAAGGCTTCTTGAGAATGAAGAGTATCAAAGCCTTTTACCGGTTTATTTTCCACATGATTAAGAATAGTCCAATCAGTTTGCACCCAGCCCTCGGCGTCCGTCATCACCAAGAATGATAAAATCCCGTGTCGAGTGCTCGTAAACTTTGTGTCTATTCGTATATGAACTTTAGTCTCATCTTTAAAGGTAAGTGCAGAATTCACAAGATTATTGAGTGCAAGCTTTAATTTTATACTATCTACCCACAGGTATTGATCTAAGCCCTCTCTGATCTCAACGGTTACTTCACTGCCCCCATTTAAAGCAATACGATTCCAGCGTTTTTCAAGCCCTTTTAAAAAGCCATTCATATCAGTGAGAATGCTCTGAGAGCCTTCTTTAAGGCCTTGATTAATATTTTCTCCCCAAAGATATTCAAGCTGTTTTTTAATCGTTTGAAGTTTATCACCTTGACCTAACTCAACTTGCTTATGATGAGAAATTTCTTCATTGACCATATCCACTAAATCATCAAGTAAAATGCCCACTTTCGTAATGTATTCCAGCTTAGAGCGTCTCGCATGGAGAGCCTTTCGACTCATGTCGACGAGTTTTCTTTCAAATTCAAATCTCTTAGAATCATCATGAATAATCATCAAGTGAAGATCAACTTCAGGAAAGGGAATATTAAAAAGGCTCACCGAACCAGCAACCTCACGACCATTATTCACCTGAAAGAGCCAATCTTGCTGAACTGTTTTTCCTTCCTTGGTGTCGCTGAGAGAAGTTTTCAATCTTTCCAAGGAAGACCTACCGTCTAGTTGATATAGAGGAAAGAGAATTGCTGGATGGAGTTTGTCATAGTCTAATCCCTCTCCCACACCAAAAAATAATTGCCCTGCTTGATTAATGGCCTTAATTTGTCCTTCTCCAAACAGCAGTGCTGGTACTTGTAAATTATCAAAGAGTGTTTGAAAACGCTCTTCTGCTAACTTTTGATGGGTGATATCCCTCACTGTTCCAACGATAAGGGGTTGTGAGAGGTCGGATCTTTTCTTGGCATAATAGTGGAGCCAATAGCGTTTTTTATTTTTGGTTACCAAGTCAACTTGAACATCAAGAATATCTCCTCTTTTTACACAATTTTCAAACGCTGTCATAAACTTCTTCTGACTTTGCGGGCTAAAACGGTTGACTTCATCATCTAAATGAATGACTTGTGAGGCATCCTCTTGTTCGAAAATTCCCGATAGGAAATTTGATCTCTTGGTAAGTTTGGTTTCAAAATTTACTTCCCATGAAAAGGTATTACCTCGAATTTCACTTTCTTTTATGACACCTTGAAGTCGACTCCTTTCTCTCTCAAGATAGTGATAATCTTTTTTCCAAGGTATATAGACGAAGTAGAAGACCGTTAAAAGGAGAACAAAGAAAGAAAGGCATGTACCAACTAATATTTTATATCTGATCTTTTCAAGACCCTTTCGGTTCTCTCTGACCTTACTGAGTAGAGGCGAAGAGGTATCTAGAGTCTTAATTAAATAACTTCTCATTTGGGGAAAGAGATTTTTGTTTTTAACAAAACCATTTCTTTTTAAATCCTGAATCATATGTTTTTGAACTTTTCCAAGATGGATAAAAGTCTCAAGATAATCAAAATTTCGATCATATAAAAGATCATTAAAGAAGTTAGTATTGAAGTAACTATTTTTATTTCTATTTTTTAAATTATGAAGATACTCATGATATTCAAAAGAAGATTTTTGAAAGTCAGCAAGATAGGCACTTGATTGGATGCGCTTATTTTTCCTGGCAAGCTCATCACTTATACGCCCCACAGAGAGAGTTGTCCGATAAAAACCCTCTAACTGGTTGAGGGATAATGACGCTTCATCAATAGACTTTTGAATTTGCACCAAAAAGAAAAGGCCTAAAAAGCCTATCGCCACAAAACTCGTGGTGATAAGCAGAAAGGGAGTTCTAATACTTTTGTTTACTGAGAGCGGCTTCATCATTCTCTTTTTCGGTAAGTTTGAGCAGGCCCTGTAGTTTTTAGCCTTTTATTTTCTCTAAACCGCCCATAAATGGTCGCAATGCCATGGGAATATTGACACTTCCATCTTCATTTTGATGATTTTCCAAAAGGCTGACTAAAATCCTCGGTGTCGCAATCGCCGTGTTATTAAGAGTGTGAACAAACTTTACCTGCCCTTGTCCATCACGATATCTGGTGTTGGTTCTTCTTGCCTGCCAATCGTAGAGAGAGGAACAAGAGTGAGTTTCCCGATACTTTTCTTCACTTGGAACCCAACATTCAACATCAAACATCTTCACTTTTCCTGTGCCCATGTCGCCCGTACAACATTCAACCACACGATAGGGAAGCTCTAGCTCTTTTACAATTTCTAAGGATGTTTCCAAAAGAGCTTGGTGCCACTTGGCACTTTCCTTAGGATCATTTTTACATAGAACATATTGTTCTACTTTCATAAATTGGTGAACCCTGATGAGACCCCGTACATCACGGCCGTAACTCCCTGCTTCTCTTCTAAAACAAGGACTATAACCCGCGTATAAAATAGGAAGCTGATCTTCTTTTAGAATATCCCCCCCATGCAAGCTATTAAGCTGCACTTCTGCAGTACCTGAAAGATAGAGGTCATCTTCAGGTAAGTGATAAACTTGGTCACGTCCTTCTGGAAAGTGACCTGTTCCGATAAGAGCATTCTCCCTAGCAAGAGAAGGAGAGGAAACGAGAGTGAAGCCCTTGGCCTTTAATTTCTCAAGTGCAAGACGATGAGTGGCCATCTCAAGGAGGACCATATCGTTTCTTAAAGAGTAAGAGCGTGATCCACAAACATTGGCAATTTTTTCAAATTCTGCCCAGCCATTTAGCTCAAGCAACTCCACGTGGTCTTTGGGTTCAAAAGAAAATTTCGGTAAATCCCCACCTTTTTCTATTTCAACATTATCGTTTTCATCTTTTCCAATGGGTGCATCTTCTGCTGGTGGATTAGGGACTCGAAGGAGAAGATCTCTTAAGTCCTCTTCCAGCTTGGCAACAGCGGGCTTAAGATCATCGAGCTCTTTGCCGATTCGTCTTCCCTCTTCAATAAGCGCAGGCCTTTCCTCGGCGCTTGCTTTGGGGATTTTTTTAGAATGACTATTTCTCTTTTCTTGGAGGTCTTGCTGCTCGCGTTTTTTCCCTAAAAGCGCAGCGTCAATCTTTAATATCTCATCAACGGAGACACTACTATTTTTAAGCTCTATCGCCTTTTTAACTAACTCACTATTGTCACGAATAAATTTAATATCCAGCATAAAACACCTCAGAAAACTATTGGTGCAAATTTATGCTATTTTCTTCTCTTTGCCAAAGGATGTGATTAAACTATAGATAATATTCTCTAATTTTCGCGCCACAAAAAAGGGAGTTCGCCTGATGGCACCAGAGAGGGCTAATCAAAATTTTAATAATAGAACAAAGAAAAATATCATGATCGTCGATGATGAGGCGACAACCTTAAAAATGACAAAACAAGGCCTTGAGCGTTTTGATTTCAATGTCGCTATCTTTTCAAAGCCCCACGAAGCTTTGGAGTACTTTAGAACCAACAAAGATCAAATTGACCTAGTCATTAGTGATAAGAGCATGCCCAAGATGAATGGTGAAGAGCTCGTCAAAAATATTCGCCTCATCAGCCAAAGTATTCCCATTTTTGTGCTTTCTGGATTTGTCAGTAAAGAAGACGATACGGAACTCATATCTATCGGTGCGACCAAGGTTCTCCTCAAGCCACTATCAATTAAAGATATCGTCGTGGAATTGAGGGATACCTTAAAAATTCCCTAGAGTTAATAAGAAAGCTTTTCGATTATTTGCCGTTTTGTCGGCCAACGAATGCCCTTTTCTGTTCCGTAAACAAACTTAAACTTACGTGGAGATATCTTTTGAAGGCGAGCTTCAGAATACGATCCTCCCTTTTGACACACAACTTGAATTTGCTTCTTGTTTAAACTTGAAGAAAAGAGAGGCTTTATCTGATCACTGCTTTCGAGAAAAGAGTAACCTTCTCCAAAAAGAGGAGCACTTCCAAGAAGTTTTTCAAATTGCGAACTCAAAGCCTTGGAACACTCTTTAAACTCTATTCCTTGAGCAAGGGGAATCTCAACATTAAGAAGGCTCACCAAAAAGTCCACAGAGCTCCGGTCAGGAAAGTAACGTTCTTGAATCGCTTTAAGCCGTAAGACCTTATCTACCTGCTCTAGATACCAATTTCGATACTGATCGACTTTTAGTTTCCCGCTTTTTGACTGGTTAATAAGAATTTCAAGCTCAGTTAGCATTAAAAAAAAGGGAGAAGAGTTACTCACCCATAAATCAAGCTCTCCCTCATAAAGATCTGAAACACTTTTTTCTGCGACTTCTGCGGCCTTCATAAGAACTTGGCCAAAGAAGCTATGATCATAGAGTTCCAATTCTTCTTGAGCCACTCCCAAAGCACGATCGAGATGACCTCTTAGTTCACCTTTAAGAAATTCCAAATGAGCAATCCGTCGCCCTTCAAAACGTTGCCACTCATCTTTTAAAGCATAAACATCTGATAAGTTTGGTACTTTACAAGAATCCTTCTTTTGGCAATAAAAGGCACCTTTGTCTAAGAATTGTGAGTGGGGCCATACCCCAAAATCAGCGATAGTGCTGGCACAAACAAATGATGTTACGATAAGAAAAATTATTTTATTCATTGGAAAACTTTTCGGAAAAAGCTTTGAAAAAATTAACATCAAGAAATCTCCCTCCCTATGCCTTTGTCCCTGGCCAAAATCCTCATCCAGAAAAGGCCGGTGGCCACATGGAAAATATTGAGGTCAAAGTAAGTGCTCTCTCTCCTCAGAATCCGGAAAAAAATCAAGACTATTTATATGGCATTGATCTTTTTAACCATGGATATTATTGGGAATCTCATGTGTGGTGGGAGGCCCTTTGGAATGAAGCGGGACGCAAGGGAGTTTTGGCAGACTTTCTCAAAGGCTTGATCAAGATATCTGCGGCTGGAGTTAAATTTAAACTTGGAAGCATAGAACCGACGATAGGTCATATTGATAGGGCCATTGAGCTCCTTAGTTCTATACAAAAAGAACACGGTACCTACTGTGGGCTCAACCTAATCGACATTATCAGTGATCTCACAAAAATCAAAAACTCTGATGAGTTTTCAATCAAACTTTCTTTTCGGGAAGATTAGAAAGCTTTAAAAGATTTCGCAGACTTCCTCAAGGTGCTTAGCAAAGTTATTGCGAAGGTCTAAGGCATCCTCGTACTCGATAACCTTAGATATTGAGTTTGACTTAGAATCATCACTATAGTGAGGAAAATCCCAATGAACTTCAGAAAGAATAGCGAACTCTCCCCCGCCCTCTCTATTTTGTGATTTAATTTCTACTGACAAAGTGTATCGAGGCGCAGGAGCGTCTTTCTTTGAAAAGGACTTTGCAAGTTCAATAAGTCCTTGGCGAGTCTTCTTATTAGGAGTCTTCAACGCTGTTGCCAAATGTGGCTCAACTGCCGTAACCGCAACCACTTTTTCTTTAGGTGATACCACGTCAGCAGGCCCCGAGGTTTCACTTTCAAAATAGCGATAAGCAAAGTTTTTGAGAGTAAAGGAGAAGAATTCCCCTTGCGCCTCAAGACCCTTCATATTGGCGAGAACTTTCTCTCGCATTTCTTTCTCTAATTTTTCTTTATCTTCATGACTTTCCATAGCGCTAGTCTATGAAAGTTATTGGAAAAGGACAACTTGGGAATAAATATTGGCACTCCCTAAGTCCTAGAAAAATAAGACCTGTTTAAAGCTAAACTCCCTAAACCATTAAATTCTTAAACCTTTAATGAGAAAGTTCATTTAACTATTAAGAATTCTTTAATCCTGAGTGCTAAGTGCCGATAAACTAAAGAGGTATGTTATTAAACTTCAACGAGCAACGATTATGTTAAAACAAATTCTTCCCATTTTTGTTTGTCTTCTCTCATCTTCTCTTATGGCCGAGCCTTGTGAAAAGATGAAGAAAACTTATATTTCCACATGTCAGCAGGGAAGAGTTATTTGTGAGCAAATCAAAGAATGCAAACAGATTAGAAATGAATGTAACCAAAATGTGAAAACCTACGAAGGCTGTCAAAGCTTTATCTCCTGTATTGATGACCGATTTAAAAAGGCCAGTGATAACCAAAAATGTCATTACTCTTGGTCGCAAGAACAGCCTAGTGGCACAGATATGTGTAAAAACGGAAACTATCCAAGCATCCACCCCATTGCCTATGCTTGTCCCGGATTTGACCTCTTTGGAGATGTTCACCCTGACAAGGAATATAATTGCCAAGGCGTACAGGAACGTTTTGATAGCGAACAGAAATCATGTAACACCTTACAGGATCACATAAGAAAGTTTTGTGGAGAAGATCTCCCCAAGCTTGATGATTGTGAACATGAAAAAATCGTCCTTAAGACGCCACAGGAAGCTTCTTCACTGATTGCCGTAGAAGATGTCAATAATGAGCCTCGAAAAGAAGTAAAAAATATCGTCTATGAGTTTACGCAAGATTATCTCAATTTTGATTCCTGGCGCAGCCCCTCAAGAGAAAATGCGACCTCTCACTAAGCGACAACGATATTTACAATTTTGCGAGGAACCACTATCACTTTTTTAATTTGCTTTCCTTCAATCCACTTTTGAGAATTTTCATGCTCTAATACAGCTTTTTCAATTTGATCTTTATTGAAATCAATTGGAAGTTCTAAAAGAAAGCGCATTTTCCCATTAAAACTTACAGGGTAATTGAAATTGCTTTCTACTAAGAACTTTTCATTGGCTTCAGGCCATGTTGCCTTTGAAACAGACTCTTTATTACCTAAGAGGCTCCACAATTCCTCACAAGTATGAGGAGCGAAAGGAGACAGGGCAACAACGAGATCGCTTAATACTTCTCTTTTATTGCACTTCAGTTTACCAAGATCATTAACCGCGATCATAAAAGCCGCGACTGTTGTGTTAAAAGAGAAGTTTTCCATGTCTTCTTTGACTTTCTTAAGACAAGTATGAAGAACCTTCAACTCTTCGGGGCTCGCCTTTTCATCACTAAGACTTAAGTTATCTGCCTCATGGAAAAGATTCCAAAACTTAATAAGAAAACGATAAACACCCTCAATACCATTTGTATTCCAGGGTTTTGATTGCTCTAGTGGACCAAGAAACATCTCGTAGAGTCTAAGTGTATCCGCCCCATAACGATCAGCAATGGTGTCGGGGTTGACGACGTTGTACTTGGACTTACTCATCTTCTCAATGGCCCAACCACATTTGTAAACTTCTTGATCCCCTTCTTTTTCAAGAATAAACTCAGCTTCTGAAAACTCTTTTCTCCACTTCTTAAAAGCCTCAATATCCAGAATATCATTATCGACAATATTGACATCAACATGAATTTCTTGAGTTTCATACTGATCTTTTAAACCATGGGAAATAAATTTTTTCTGGTCGTCCTTAAGCCTGTAAACGAAGTTCGAACGCCCTTGAATCATTCCTTGGTTTACCATTTTCTTAAAAGGCTCATCCTCACAAATGATTCCAAGATCAAAGAGGAATTTATTCCAAAAACGTGAGTAAATTAAATGACCAGTACCATGTTCTGGACCGCCAATATAAAGATCGACATTTTTCCAATATTGATTGGCCTCTTTAGAAACGAGAGCCTCATCATTATGGGGATCCATATAACGAAGGTAATAAGCAGAGGAGCCTGCAAAGCCAGGCATGGTGGAAAGCTCTAGCGGATGACCGTCTTTTGTTTGCCAATTCTTCGCTCGTCCTAGAGGGGGATCACCTTCTTCAGTGGGTAAATACTTATCAACCTCAGGAAGCTCTACCGGCAGCTCATTAAGATCAACCATATGAGGTTGCCCATCAACATAATAGACGGGAAAAGGCTCTCCCCAATAGCGCTGACGAGAAAAGATTGCATCCCTGAGACGATAATTAACCTTTCTTGTTCCTAGGTTCTTAGCCTCAACTTCTTCAAGCATTCTTTTGATGGCGTCTTTTACTTCAAGCCCGTTAAGAATATCTGAATTGATGACCTTTCCTTCCTTAGCATCATAAGATTCTTCCATGACATTCTTTGCTCCCTCTCCCTCAATAACAGGAATAATAGGAAGATCAAAAGTCTTAGCGAAGGCATGGTCTCTACTGTCGTGAGCTGGCACGGCCATAATAGCCCCTGTTCCATAACCACCTAGAACATAATCACCAATCCAAATAGGAATCTCCTTGCCATTAAAAGGGTGAATACAATAAGCACCAGTAAAAACCCCTGTCATGGTTTTTGTCTCCATCATTCGGTCACGCTGAGACTTCTTTTTACAAGCTAATAAATATTCATCGACTGCTTTTTCACATTCTGGGGTGACAACTTGGCCGACGTATTCACTTTCCGGTGCCAGTACCATAAAGGTCACTCCATACATGGTATCTGGACGGGTGGTAAAAATCTCAAAACCAAAGTCCTTGCCCTTCACAGCAAACTCAACTTGAGCGCCCTCGGAGCGACCAATCCAATTGCGCTGGATTTCCTTCATCGATTCTGACCAATCGAGCTTATCCAGTTGATCAAGAAGGCGCTGAGCATAGGCTGAAACGCGAAGACACCATTGCTTCATAACTTTTTGTTCGACCGGATGCCCACCTCTTTCGCTTAGTCCATCCTTCACTTCGTCATTGGCCAAAACAGTCCCAAGGGCCGGACACCAATTGACGGGAACTTCATCGAGGTAAGCAATTCTATAATTTTGTAGAACTTCTTCTTTTTTCTGAGGATCAAAAGAGCGCCACTGTTCAGCAGAAAACTCTAATTCTTTAGAGCCCCAAGCGAGAACATTTTGAGTGCCATCTTTATTAAATGCCTCAACGAGTTTGGTAATAGGGAGTGCTTTTTCTTGCTTTTGATCATAGTAGTGCTCAAACATTTGAGTGAAAGCCCATTGAGTCCACTTGTAATAACTGGGATCACAAGTTTTAACTTGGCGAGACCAATCAAAAGAAAATCCAATACGATCAAGTTGCTCTTTATAGCGCACAACATTCGCTTGCGTAGTAACGGCAGGGTGTTGTCCAGTCTGAATGGCATATTGTTCTGCAGGCAATCCAAAGGCGTCATAACCCATGGGATGAAGAACGTTAAAACCTTTATTTCTTTGGTAGCGAGCAAAAATATCTGAAGCGATATAACCGAGAGGATGGCCCACATGTAGCCCCGCCCCCGAAGGATAGGGAAACATATCAAGCACGTAATATTTGGGCTTCGAAGAATCAGTCTCCGTTTTAAAGGTCTGATTTTCGGCCCAATATTTTTGCCACTTCTGATCAATTTCTAAGAAGTTATACGCCATTTCGCTCTCCGTTAATTTAGGCAAGATCTATTGCCCTAAAATAAGGGATTAACGCGGCTATGTCTATTTGGTTATTGTCTTAGAAGATGGTTAATTGGACTAAAAACGACTCAATGAACGCAAATAACTCTCAAGATCCTTTAAATCCTTTTGGCTAAAAACCTGACGCCACCCCGGCATAGAACCTTCATAGCGAGAGACCATAATAAAGAACTTAAAGTTAGGAACTTCCTTTGCCAGGCGGGCCAAGTCCCTTGGAGGAGAAGCAAATTCTTGAGAGCGAGGCCCGTCTCCCCTCCCCTCTGAACCATGACACTCCATGCAATTTTTTTGATAGAGTACTTTGCCACGCGCCACAGAAAGCTCATCCAAAACTGGCTCTTCACCCTTAGGGAGATCTTCTGTCACTAGGGGCATAACCCCATGCCTCATAGGCTTTTCATGAAAGCGGTAATAATGATTGCGAGATTCTTCATTCACTTGCGAGCAAGAGCTAATGAAAGCTAAAACTAGCCCTAGGGTAAGAAGAGAAAAAAAGCGAAACTTAAACATTATATCTCCTTCGTCGAGATCTTCATTATCATTGAGGTAGTGACTCTTGTCATGTAAGTTTAAAGAAAAATTACGGAGATCACCAATATGAAAATAATCAGCGTCTTTATCCTCATCTTCGCCACTGCTTGTGCAGGAAATCACCATAGTAAGCATAAAAACCACCATAAAGGCCATAAAGTCTCACACTCTTGGCACGCCCATCACCATCGATTCGATGATGCCGAAAAATGGGCAAAGGTTTTTGAGAAAGAGGAGAGAAAAAAATGGCAAAAGCCTAATCAAGTTATTCGGACCCTTAACCTCAAAAAAACGGCAAAGGTTGCGGATATTGGAGCAGGAACTGGCTACTTCCCAGTCCGTATAGCTAAGAAAAGACCAGCAGGAAGAGTTTATGCCATTGATATTGAGCCCAATCTCATTCGCTATCTTTATAAAAGAAAGTACAAGGAAGGCTTAAAGAACTTATTTCCTGTGCTCGGTTCAATGGATGATCCTCTTATCCCAGAAAAAGTAGATGTCATTATGATGGTCGATACCTACCACCATATTAGCAAACGAGCTCAATACTTTTCTCACCTTAAGACCTACTTAAAAAAGAATGGTCGAATCGTCATTGTTGATTTTAAAAAAGGAAAGCTTCCCGTTGGGCCCAAAGACAAAATGAAAATTGCCCCCCAGCAAGTTATTAAAGAAATGAAAGAAGCAGGCTTTGAACTTCATAAAATGGAAAGCTTTCTTCCCTATCAATATATGATCACTTTTAAATAAAAAACGGTCTCTCAAAAAAGGAGTGAGATGATGAACGCCAAAACAAATAATTCAGAGTCTATTGAAGTCCTCACTCCTGATATCAAAAATGATCCCGCCCACGAACTGGCCCTTTCTGTCCTTGAGGGGCTTAGTAAAAAACCAAAGAACCTTCCCTCTCGGCTCTTCTACGATGACAAAGGAAGTGAGCTCTTTAAAAAGATAATGGAGCTAGAAGAGTACTACCCTACTCGCTGTGAAGCAGAAATTTTAGATCAATATAGTGGGAAGATTGCAGGCTACCTAACTGGTGAGGATGTGAATATTGTTGAGCTAGGCTGTGGGGATGGGACCAAAACCATTAAAATTCTTAACGGCTTTTTAAAGAACCAAAATAAAATCACTTTCGTGCCACTAGATATTTCTCGTGCCGCAGTCGACTTTCTCCTGGGAAACCTCAAAAAAGAATACGGTAAAATTCCCTTTAGTGTCCAAGGACTGGTGGCTGAGTATTTTCAAGGTCTCACCTGGCTCACCGATAATGCCTCTCAAAGAAATCTTGTCATTTTTCTAGGTTCAAATATCGGAAACTTCAATCGTCCTACGGCACTTAGATTTCTTCGTCACCTATGGCACAGTCTGAATCCCAATGACCTCGTACTCATTGGCTTTGACCTAAAAAAAGACTTAGATATCCTTTATGATGCTTATAATGACAAAGACGGCGTGACCAAAGAGTTTAACTTTAATGTTCTTGATCGTATCAACCAGCTTTTAGGCGGAGAATTTAAGAGAGAGAATTTCCAACACCAAGGACTCTATAATATTCAAACTGGCGCCATGGAGTCTTATCTGATCAGCCAAAAAGATCATACCGTTAATATTGAAGAAGTTGGAAAATCATTTCATTTTGAGGCATGGGAACCCATTCATATGGAGTACTCCTACAAGTACCTCAAAAGCGATATTGAAAACCTTGCCGGCGATACTGGGTTTGAAATCCTAGAAAACTTCACCGACAAGAATGGATACTTCATCGACTCTCTATGGAAAGTCATCAAGTAAAAATCTTATTCCAAGTCGGAATCAATGACCTCTGCTTCATATCCATAAGAAGACTTGTTCACACAAACCCATGTCTTATAAAAGCCAGATTCATAGCCACCACTGACTTGGGTGTTAGCAAAGACTTCTAAGAAACAATCACCAGTATTGGTCGCAATAATTTTCATATTGGTTACACTTTCTATAGTAGCGACTCTTTCCCCTTCCCTTCCAATGGTATAGAAATTATCGATCGCCTCTCTTACGACGAGGTCAATTTTTGAAAACTCACCTGCAAATGAATTAAAAAGTGAAAGAAAACAGAAAGTGATTAAGAGCTTTTTCATGATTTAACCTTTTTGTGTATTAAGCCACAGAAATATAGCCTATAAATTCAAGATTGTGCTTCTCAACGAAAAAAGTTCATACCCCTAATTTCTGTTAAGACTTGAGACCTGATTCCTCTATACGGATCTTAGTGTCAAATTAAATTCTCCTCTCAAAATACCCCGTGATTTTTTGAAATCGACTAAAACGAGGTCTCTTTCAACTGGGGAAAGAGACTGAAGGATTCGATCACGACTATTTAGGGGATGTCCCTTCCAATACATTTGAGTTGTTAATTCCTCATATCCCCTCAAGCCTACCTTAAAATGAATATGTGGGGGGCGCATCCAAGTTGAGGTTGCAGGATAAGCACCAGGAATAATCGTTTTAAAAAGGTATTCACCCTTCTCATTACTCACTGTACGACCCCAATATTGAAAATTCGGGTCAAGAGCTGCTGGATTGGGATCAGCAGGGTGATTGTATTTCCCCGTGTCACATGCCTGCCAAATTTCAACTAATGCCCCCACTATTGGCCGACAATTTTCATCTTGAACAATCCCACCAACAAAGCAGGTCTCTCCCCTAGCACTTAAAAGCCGACCTTCAACTTTCGTTAAGTCCGTATTCTTATCAAGCTGATCCTTGATTGGATAAAAGGGCCCCTCCGACTGAGGAGGAGTTAATCCACAAGCGCTGGCCAGGACCTTAGGATTGGCCAAAGCAAGAGGTGTCGCAGTTAAAATATTTCTCAACAGCTTTCGACGATTGATTTGTTTTTGTGTCATTTGTACTCCTTGGTATGAATCGAATATAGAGATTCCCATGGCATAATTAAAATAATTTAAGCCAAGAGTAGTCATAAGAGATTTTTATACAATCAAGCTGGATTTTTAGGTAAAATACCGAAATGACAAAAAAAAAGTGGAGCCTACTCTCTATTCCAATCATTATATTGATGGCCATCAGTACTTTCTGGATCATCAAAGACAAAAAAAAGCTTGTCTGTAACCAGAATAAAAACCTTTTTCCATCCTTTCTCAATGCTTCTCTTTTTATTGATGTTGATAATGATGGGGACCTCGATTTAATTGTCAGTCCAATTAAAAATGGTGATAAAAGCGATCGGCTCTATATTAATAATGGTGGCTACCTTTCCCAATCAAAAGTTCCCCTTCCTCCAAGGTACATGGGAGCCTCTGGAGGAACCGTCAATATGATCGCCATCGATGCCAATGGGGATAATTTTAAGGACTTACTTTTCACCACCGTTGATGCAAGAGAGTCGAGCTTCTATCAGACTTCTAAAATTCAACTCTTTATCAACCAAAAAGATGGAAGCTTTAAAGATGAAAGCCACCGCATTGAAAAATCTCACTATAAAAGCTGGATAGAATGGATCAGAGTTGGTGACATTAATAAGGATGGTCGAGATGATTTTATCATCACGGATCCAGGTTCACCCGGTTTTACTGAAGATGAGTATTTTGGTGGTAGAATTTATATTCAAGACAAAGAAGGAAATTTTAACATTGCTTCAGTTAATTTTTTTGATGGGAAAAATAACTATACTGATACGCGGTTGGTATGGCGCCAATGGGGCCCTGATAGTAATAATAGGCAATTTGCCATGGATGTCTTTTTGGGAGATGTTAATAATGATGGAGTTCTCGATATCGTCTCTACCGCCAATGGCATCGGGGCCATGGCCACATTTATCAATGAATCAACTCCAAAACAAATAAAGTTTCGAGTCCAGTTTTCCTTTATCTACAATGAGGTTCTTCAGCCAAAGGTTGATCGGCCACTAAAAAATGGTCTTCTCATCGATATTGATGACGACGGTTTCCAGGACCTTCTCCTTTCGGAATCTATTACCAATCACCCCTATGATAAAACTCCTATTCTTGCCTATCGAAATAATAGTTCTGGAGTTTTTACTCTAGATAATAGACTCATTGACCCAATGGCATCGGTCAGTCATGCTCGCCAATGGCTTAAGGGAGACTTTGATGGAGATGATAATCTTGATGTCTTTATTGTAGACCATGGTTATGACAATCCTCCGTACGAGGGCGCTCAATCCTTTCTTCTTACCAATTACAATGGGAAACTCCACTATGCTAGGCCTGACATACCATCAGGGATCATCTACTCCCACGGAGGAGCTGTCGGCGACTTCAATCAAGATGGAAGAGCTGACGTTTTTCTCAATAATTTACACAAAGAAACACCTTATCGAAGATTATTCCTCAAAAACAAAAATGAGGGTTTTACCCATTTTTGCTATTGAAATCAGGTTAATATAGTCACTATTGATTTCGTCTTTTCACTGGGATATTACGTGCCACTTAAGAAGAAAGAAAAAGTTCGCATTCTTCTCATTAGTCAAAATGATGAGCTTCTTCTTTTTGTTGAAAAAGTCCTAGGTATTCATAGATATATCATTAAAAAAGCTTCCTCACTCCTCGAGGCCCTCGATGAGTGCATCACATTCATTCCCCAAATCATAATCATGGAAAAGGAAAAAGATCCTCTATCCTTTAAGCAGTTCATCGAAGATTTTTCACGTTATCCCCCCTATGCACTAGCGCCAATTTTAATTCTTGCAGACAAAAGAGGCCCCAAGGGAGAGAATCATTCCCATCAAGCTTTACCTATAGACTATCTAACCATCCCCATTCAAACTCAAGAGTTGGTCTCAAAGATCAAAAAACTTCTTCATCAAAGCACCCAAAAAGACCTTCACTCCATATCGCCGTATCGTGCAAAAGTTCGTGTCTCTATAAACATTCTCAATCAGATGGAAAATATCATTTCCTTTGAAGCTCCTTTAAAAATGAAAAGGCTAAAACACTTTCGTTTAATTATAGGACAAGAGAACCGCCTCTATGCTTCATCCATTGAGGGAAGTAATATTTTGTCTCCATACAACTTATATAAAAATATTATTGTGTTTGATCCTCTTGAGGGGAAAGATTTTAAACAACCTTTAAATGATTTAAATTTTATCTATCATCTTGAGGATATTCTGGCACAAGAAAAACCATCAATTCACGTCATTGGGGAGGATAGTAAAAGCTGTGAGATTCTAAAGAAATTTCTCACGAAATTTCAGACAACCCATACATTTTCAGAAAATGTTTTAGGGCTCGAAAAATCTGAACTTAAAAAATATCAAGCGATCATCTATAGTTTTTCAGGCAAAGACTCTGATCATCTTCAACTCGCTCACCTACAGGAAGAAAGTGAAAACACACCAATTATTGTCGCTCTTAGCAAAGAGGAAAGAAAAAGAACTCCCCCTGGCCTAGTCAAAGAATGCATCGTTATCCCAAAGCCCTTTGATCGCAATAATATTCTCCTAAACCTAGCAAGGATAATTAACCTCTCCCTCATTCAAGGAGAGATGATGCGCCATTCTCCTCAAACCTCCTTCTCAAGGGCACAGCTTGAATTTCCCTTATCCATTTCAAGTGTCGATGAAATAGGCTTGGTGATGAAGTCCCCTCTCCTCATTCAAAAAGGAAGCGAGTTTGTACTTTTATTGAGAGAGATTTTCAATCCTAAGAGCTCTCAAGAAATCAAACTTTCCGTCCATGATGTCACCTATCAAGACGAGGAAAAATATTACAAAATTTCTTGTCGATTCAAAGACTTAAATAATTCACAAATAGCCAATATCATCTATCACCTTCATACTTTTGACTCTTAATTAGAGGAAGAATCTCCCTGTACGAGTCTAAGTATCTAATTATACAAAACTGGTAACGCTAAACTCCCCCACCTCAATACCCGACAAAAAAACTAAACATTTTCTATGATTGTCCGATTAGCAGGATGAAATCAACCTTAGGTAAAGGAACCTGTGGCATGAATGACCATAGAGATGAAGACGAAACCCAAAAAGATGACGGCTCCGTTTGGACCTCCTATTCAGACATGTTCACCACGATGGCCATTATCTTTCTCGTCATGTTTGTATTCGCTCTCTTAAGATCTGGGGTCAATACCATGACCGCCTTAAAGGAAAAGAAGGACCATCAAGATTTCCTTAAGGGAAAAGTGCCAGAAAAAATCGAACAGGCCCAAGAAAAACGAAAGCAGGAATTAAAAGAGTCGATTTCTGAAATGGATCAATATAACGATTTGATCGATAAAAAAGTTCAAGAGTTAAATGAGTTTTCTAAAAAGATGCGCGGCCACAAAACAGTAATTAAAGATTTGTTGGAAGATCAAAAAAAATCAGAAGCGGTCATGGCCAATTTACGAGAGGAAAATATTGAAAAAAAGAAAGTTATCGAATTAAAGAAAGAAGAAATAAAGCAGCTCGATCAGAAATTAAAAGAAAAAGTGCAATCTCTCAATGAGTCAGTCTCGCTTAATAAGCAAATGAAAGAGCGGGAAATTAACTTAGAGCAAGAAATCGTCAATATCCAAGCGGAATTAAAAAACAATCAAGTTTCTTTGCAGGAACTGGAAAGAGAAAAAAATCTCAAGATCCAAACACTCAACCAAGAAATCCGACAAAAAGATCAAACCACAGAACAGCTCAATCAGACCGTTGAGAATCTTTTGACTGAGAATCAAAATAAAGATTTAAAAATCAATGAAATGAATCAAAATGTCACTGAGTTGGCCCAAAAGCTTCAGGATAAAAAGAATACTTTAGCTAATCTCAAAAGCACGATACAAAAGAACGAAATGGTCATCAAGGAACAACAAAATAACCTTGATATGACTCAAAAGAAATTAAGCAATGCCAACATTAAAAATAAAGAGTTTCAAAACTTAACAAAAGAGCTTCAAGAAAATATCCAAAAGGCAGACAATGAAATCAAGACGCTCAATCAAAAAATTGCTAATCAGAAAAATATCAACGACCAAATCAATAAAGAGATGGCAAAGGTTGAAGACCAATATCGAAAAAGCCTTCTAAGTAACTCACAGCTCAATCAAGAAAAAGACAATCTTAATCAAGAAATTCAAGCTCTCAATAGAAACTTGAAACAAGCACAGCAAAAGAATCAAAAAATCACTCAAGAATATCAAGATTCAGAACTTAAGAGAAAAAGTTTAAATCAAACCATTCAAAGTTTACAAGAAAGCGCTAACAACCTAAGAAAAGAAATTCAAAATAAAGAAAATCAAATTGCAGCGACCAAAGGAGACTTTTCAAAGCTTAACGCCCAATTGAAGAAACAGGGCCAAGCAAATGAAAAGCTCATCAATGAGGCTCACGTACTCTCAAATAATATTAAAAACCTAGAGGATCAATTGGGTGCCAGTAAAAAGGAAAAACTGGCCCTCAATCAAAAGGTCTCACAACTTGAGAGATCTCTCGCTTCTGAGTCTCAAAAGGCCCAGGGCCTAAAGCAAAACATTGAAGGATTAAATCAAAAAATCACTTCTCTTCAAAGTAAGCTTCGTGACAGTGGATTAGAAAAAATTCAACTAAAGAGTAAAATTGGTGAGCTTGAAAAACATTATAAAGACGCCCTCATTGATAACGAAGGCTTAAAGCAACGTGTCTCCAACTTAAAAGGACATGTTGACGGTCTTAAAAGTAGTCTCAGTCAAAAAGACGATTATATTGCTGGACTTAAGAAGTCTTTGAATGACATGACTAAGAATTATCAGCAAAGTGTTGCCCAAAATACCACCCTAAATGGTGAAATCAATAATCTTAATGGTGAAATCAATAATCTTAAAGGAAAAATACAAAATCTTGAGAAAAATAATCTTGCTACAGCCAAGCAATCAGATACAGGCCGTTTAACCATCGACAATCTAAGAAGGGAGATCAAAAGGCTCCAGGCTGAAAATGGTCTTATGAAAAATAAGGCGAAAAACGCTGAGAGAAAAATTGCTAGCGTAAAAGACAATTTTAGAACAAGTCTTGGTAAGAATATTGCTAAACGCCTTCGTGAAGCCAACATTGATGTATACGTTGATCCTAAAACGGGAAATGTCATCTTAAGAATGGATAAGAACTTTCTTTTTAAGAAAAATTCGGCTCAACTCTCTCGAGGTGCTAAAAATACTTTAAAGAAGGTCATCCCCCTGTATGTTGAAGAACTTTTTGGGGACAACGCTATTGCAAAAAAAATAAATACGGTGAATATTGTAGGCCATGCCTCCCCGACTCACCAGCAACGGTTCATTGATCCCGCTGACCCAAAAAATCGAAGAGCTTATAATTACAATCTCGACTTAAGTTCTGACAGAGCACGCTCGATTGTTAAATATATATTTAGTCGTTCTTTTGGTCATTTTAATCACAGCAGTATTTTTAGAGAGAAAGTTCAGGCCATTGGAAAATCTTTTTCTGAGCCCATTAAGAGAATGCCTGCCTCAAAGCCCACCAAAGAATGCGGCATCTATGACTGCAAGCTTTCTCGAAGAGTAGAAATCATCTTTACCTTAAATGATAATAACGACGTTTGGAACAAAATAGATTCGCTTAACCAAGGAAAATAATCGTGATACTCAATCTCGTATTTCACTTCTTTTCGACTTACCTCATCGAGGTGATGGCCGCTTTACTTGTGACTGGTCTTTTCTTTCGTTGGGCCGGACATCGTAAATCAAAAAAAGAAGACGCTTACTTTACCTCCTTTACGAGTGAGATCGAAAAAGTTCTCATGCTCCACAAAGAAAATAATAAAGTGGTAGAAGAGGTTGAACCCTATCTTAGTGAGCTTCTCAATGAGGTTAAAGATAAATTGCCTACAAGATCCGTGCGAAATAAAAGTAATGCTAAGAAGAATGAAGAGCAGGCAACCCAAATAGGTGCTAAGAATGTTGTTTCCTTTCGAGAATATGTAAAAGGTGATCAAAGTCTTTTTATGGGTGTTAAGTCTGAGGCAGGAACATTTAAATCAAAATTCCCTCCCAACTTTAACGACCTTACTGACCGTATCCTTGAACATGATGATAGCTGGAATAAGATTCTAAGGTTTTTTCCCATAGGACCTATCTCGCGACTCATTGATATTTTGCCTGGTCTTTTTGTTGTCTTCGGTATTTTTGGTACCTTTATTGGGATTTCTATGGCCTTGCCTAAAATCGCCCAAATTGACTTCAATAACCTAGAAGCATCATCAGCGATCTTGATGGAATTCGTTCTTAGTGTGACTTATGCCATGAAGACCTCAATTGCAGGTATTTTATTTTCCCTAATGATGACCTTTATCAATACAATTGCTCCCGTTTCTGGTCTTCGAAAGAAAACCTATAAAAAGATTAGCAATTGTTTCGAAAATATTTGGCACTCAATTCATGGTTCTAAAACGATAGAACAAGAAATGCATGAAGTTTTCCCTGCACTACTTGCAGAGATGAAGAAAATTTCTTCTCTTTTAGAAAACGAAAGAGGAGAAAACGATAATAATGAAGAAGATAAGAAAGTAGGATAGGAGAACTTATGTCTGCTGCGCAATTAGTTGCCGGATGCCCACTCTTTCATGAAATCTACGATGATGAAGTCGAAGAAATTATTTCTGGATGCTTGGTGGCCTCTTTTGGCGACGGGGATTTCATTATCAAGCAAGGAGATACGAATACTGATATATGTGTACTCCTTCATGGCCATGCCAGAGTGACAGTTGAAAAAGATGGTCTAGAGCATCAGGTAGCAGAGCTAGGTAAAGGTGACCTTTTTGGGGAACTCGTCCTTATCAATGAAACTCAAAGAACAGCTAATATCATCGCCAAAGACTCTTGTGATGTCCTTGTCATGAGCTATGAGCACTTCTTTTCCTATTTTCAAAAAAACCCCAAAGTCTTTGCTCTCATGGTCCTCAATGTCACGAGACTAGTGACCAAACGCCTAAAAGACTCAAGTCTTGTTATTCAAGAGCTAAATTCTAGAATAGCCGAGCTTGAAAGTGCTCTTGAGCAACCCAAAAAGGCGTCTTAAAGCAGCACTTGCCACTGTGACGGCAAATATTCCCTAAAGCTATACCTTGACTGATTTTTATTCATTTTTCAACTAGATGAGAGTCCCTTATTTTGGTCCCTATAAACGTAAACACCAAACGAGGGTATAAGCATGAAAAAAACAACGATCCTACTCACAACCATCCTTTCAATGGCCTCAATGGCAAACACTTTTATTGGTAAACAGAGCTACTCTCATACTTTTGAAAACAGAGACATTGAATTCACAACTACTAATTCTTACACCTCTTATAATTATGGTGAACCAACTATTAGGCTTCATGAATCCCTTGATCAGATTGTCCTCAAAGGTGATATGGCCTCTAGCCTATTTCATTCCATGAAGGGATTTTATGCTTCAAAGAAAGTTGGAAATGGCTATCAAGCGGTTCTTGATACAAACTTCTTCATGATTGAAAAAGACATGATCGTCATTGAGTGCCTCTCAACTCGTAAATGTACCATTTCTTATGATCAAAAAAAGAAAAGTGAAATCCTCACAGGATCAAATTATCCCAAGTATCAAGCAGGTCTTGTTGGGGATTTCTTCAATATGAGAGGAGTCACAACCATTGCTGGAGCAGACACCAAACTCAAAAACCTAAATGATGGCTCCTATAAGGCCCATTCTGTGCTGTTCTCTGAATTATCAAAAGAAGGGAAATACACTTTATCCATGAGCAATGGCTCTCTTGCCAAGCTTCTCAATACTGCTGGGATTTGTGAGGAGCTTAGCGTTCCCAGTTGCGGGACCTACTGCTCAGGAAACAGAAATAGAAATAGAGACACTCGTTTTGTTGGAAACTGCATGATCACTTTAAATGGAATTCAATCAATCGCTTTATAAAAAAGTAATCCTTGGGAGGTCTACTCTGAGTGGCCTCCCAAACCATGAAAAATCTCCCCCATAACACCAAAATACAACACAATTGTGATAAAAAGGGCTCAAGAACCACTGAAACCAACGCCCTATGATAAAGTATTTAATAACTTTCCTTTGCCTTTGCCATGTCTCTGCTTATTCTGCCGAAGCAGATCACTACTCCAAGCCCAACAAGTCTATTGAAGATCTAGAGGACTCTAACTCCTTAGTCATTTCAAGAACTAATCAATTGTTAAAAGAAAAGCTCACTCAAATAAATAACCAAAATGATTGCTCCGAGATGGACGAAAAAGAGCTCTATCGGTCCTTACAAGAGATCTTTGCTAACCATTCGAAAGGTAAGCTGGTTAAGGACATTCTTTATACCGAAAATTATCCCGTCATGAGAATTCCCCTAGAAGATTCTATTTATGGGTCTTGGAGTGTTTTTAATGGCTATCTTCTAGGCAGAAAAAAAGCTGCAAAAAGCCCTCTAGCCCTAGCTCCCCTTATCCGCTTGGGAGATGTTATTGTTGGCACAGACAAACTTGAGCACTTATTTGGTATGGGTTTTCAATACTTTGACCGCTACTACCTAAGAGGTCATTCCCTAAAGCGCGTTTTAAAGCGAGGAATCTTTTTTGAAAAGACAATCCTTGGTGGAAATATTCTAGCAACAGGTGTTTTCGCCTACTCTGACCTTGCGGCCAATTTTAATGGCATGCGCTTTTGGAACTCAATGCTTCAAAAAAGAGATGATATTTTAGGGCAAGAACACAACCAAGGCCCTTATCTCTCTTGTGAATCTGCAAAATGGGTCCAAATCAAAGAGATAGATTTCACTGCCTTTCTCGACCTCAGCAGTGATGAATCAATTAACTGCTCAAAGTTTGCCAGTCGTGGAGGCGTTAAAAAATATAAGAATTTTTTACGAGAAAAGGGAACAAGCTGCCCTCGCCGACAAGATCTATTCTCAGATCTTATGAAAAAGTACAATGTCATCACTCCTGGTGATAAAAAACAAAGACCACTTTCTCATTGGATCCTCAACGACGAGGGAATTGAAAAAATCAATTACTTTAACGAATTCTAAAAGGTGCTAAAAGGTGCGTGATACCTTTTTCGTCTACAAGCGTTATTTGTGGAGCCAACCAGCTAAATCATCTGCATGGTGCTCTTCCATCTTGAGAATGTCCTCGAGCATACGTCTGGTACTAGGGTCTTTATCCCCAATCCAACGAATGATTTCTGAATAAGTTTCAATCGCCACTCTTTCCGCGACAAGATTTTCTTGAATCATCTTTTGAAGGTCTTCACCTTGATAATAGTCTGCGTGAGCGCGAGTCATTAGCCCCTCAGGGTTCATATTGGGAATGCCACCTAACTGACAGATTCTCTCACATAACCAGTCAGCATGTTGCTGCTCTTCATTGGCGTGAACAAGGAACTCTGCCGCGATGGGCTCCGCATTCATTCCCGCTGCCATAAAGTGATTATTCTTATAACGAAGAATACAAACAATTTCCGTCGCGAGTGCCTCATTAAGGACGTTAATAACTTCCTTAGCATCAGCTTTATAAGATCCGGTCATTGCCCCATCCATCATTTTTTCACGGGCCCTTGCTTTAATAGTCTCAAGATCGATCTTGAATTCATTCATAGTATTCTCCTTTAAGTAGTAACCTTATTATTTGGGAGAATTCCTCTATTAGTAAATAAAGAAGTTAACTAAATCGTAATAACCGAAAGTTATTCCCCTGAAAAAATATAAACACGAGGAACTTCAACTACCTTCATTTCCCCATGCCAATCAAATTCGAGACGCTCTGCACGAAGCTTTAGACCGGTCTTATTTTTATTACCTTTTCCATAGGCACTATCTCCAAGAACGGGGTGACCATAAAGATCGAGATGTTTTCGAATTTGATGAGTGCGACCTGTGCCCAACCTTAATTCTAATAGAGAGTTACCCTCTTCAGTTTTTAATTTCTTAAAAAAAGTTAAGGCCTTCTTTCCCTCTAGTGGATAGTCGAGTCTTCCTTCCTCTTCAACCACTTCACCCAATACCCAAGCGAGATAGACTTTTTGAACCAAAGTTCCTCGCCACTTAGTCGAGAGAAGCTTCGCTGCCTTTTTATTATGGGCCACCACGACCACTCCATCTGTTTCTCGATCGAGTCGATGAATCAAGAAGACCTCTCCCTTACAATCCTTTTCTATGAACCTTAACAAAGACCAGGAATCTCCGTACTTCGTACCTTGAGTGAGAAGGCCCGCTGGCTTGTACCAAGCACTCCAATCCCTCTCCTTCTTTAAGCATTCCGGGCTTTGAGGAAAGGCCTCTTTTTGTCTTTCAAAAAGCTTTGGATCCAAGAAAAACTCCACTCGATCCCCTGGCCGAATGACTGTTTTTGCCCTTCGAACTCGGTCCAATTTCTTAGAATTTCCCTTCTTCAACCAGCAGGATCCTTGAATCATGGCCTCTTTAATCACGCTTGCAGAAAGGGGTAGCTTATCCTTAAGGAAGGCAACCACCGTAGTTTCTTCCTTTGCGCGATAGTTTTCTTTGAGGATCACTTTCTTGTGAGGCAACTTATTTTCTGAACTTATTTCGTTAGACATGACACTTCATAGCACGGCTCATTTCTAGTTGGAAATTCATTATAAAAAGAATACTCTCCACCCCATGGAAAATGACATTCTCATCGTGGCAAATGGCCTCACAAAACAATTTGTCTCTTACAAAAAGGCCCCTGGTGTGATGGGCTCCTTCACCTCATTTTTTAAGAGAAGTCCTATTGTTAAAGATGCTGTCAAAGACTTCACTTTTGATGTGAAAAAGGGAGAAATCATCGGTCTCCTTGGGCCTAATGGGGCTGGAAAAACGACATTGATGAAGATGTTCACAGGAATCATTGTTCCTAGTGAGGGAGAGCTTAAAATTTTAGGAAGTAATCCCTGGGAGCGTGACAAAAACTTTCGAAAGCGCATTGCTCTCGTCATGGGTCAGAAGTCACAACTTTGGTGGGATATTCCGGCCATGGATAGTTTTCTTCTTCTTCAGCGCTACTATGAAGTCAGTGATGAAAACTTCAAGGCGCGAATTGAAAAGATGAGTGAGCTCCTAGGCGTCAAAGATCTTCTTCATGTTCATGTGAGAAAGCTCTCTCTTGGAGAGCGCATGAAAATGGAGCTGATGGCCTCTCTTCTTCATAATCCAGAAGTGATTTTCCTTGATGAACCCACTATCGGCCTTGACCTAGTCGCTCAAGAAAATATTCGAAATTTCATCAAGGATTACCATCGCGAAAACAATTGTGCCATCATCATCACTTCTCATTACATGCAAGATGTTCAGGCCCTCTGTGACAGATTAGTTTTGATCTTTGATGGGAAAAAAGGCTACGACGGTCCTCTCGATAATTTTGAAAATATTCTGGGCAGTGAAAAGAGTGTCAGCTTCTCTTTTGATTGTCCTCAAGATCCGGGACTTCCTCTTTGGCAAGAACATGGTGCCACTTGGAATGAAGACAAAACTCAAGTCGAGCTTCGCGTACCTGAAGAAGACCTACGTGCCTATTCAGCTAAGGTTTTAAATGAAACTGAAGTAACTGACTTTGCGACAGAAAAACTTCCTATTGAAAGAGTGATGAAAGAGCTAATGAATAATCCTGAAATCCTTAGATCCCAGGCCCAAAACTCATGAGCCAAGAGAGCGTCAGAAATTTATCCAAATGGTGGATTACTATCAAAATCAGCTGGGTAAAACATACGGCTTATCGCCTCAATTTCTTTTTACAAATCATCGGTCCTTCTTTGGTTTTCTTCTTTGTGAAGTACAACCTCTGGTCATCTATCTATGCAGGGGATCCCAATCTTGTGATAAAGGGTTTTGATTTTAAAAGTATGATCCATTACCACCTTTGGGCCTTTGTAGTTTCCCTTGTGGCACAAGGACATGGCTCATGGAATTTATCAGATGATATTCGTCTGGGCAGAATTTCAAGTTACCTTATCTATCCTTTTAACTTTTGGGAATTTCACACCGCTTCATGGCTTTCCTTTCAGACCATCCAAATGGGAATTGCCGCGACAACCCTGGGAATTCTCTCTTTCTTTGGATTGGTCAATCTTCCAGCACTAAACCTACTTCTTATTGGAATCGTCTATACACTCTTTATTTCTCTCTTTTGGTTTACGATGCAATACCTCACCGGGGTTCTCGCCTTTTGGTTAGAAGAAACTTGGATCTTAAGAGTCATGCTTTCAATCGTTTCCTACTTCCTTTCCGGCGCGATCATCCCCCTAGACCTCTATCCTGAATGGGTTGTGAAGATTCTCAATTATACCCCTTTTCCCTATCTTACTTATTACCCCATAAAAATTTTCATGGGAGAAATGCCCGACCTCACTCTTGGTCTCAGTCTCATTACTTTTTGGACTCTCATCTTTGCGGGAATCAACCACCTAGTCTGGAAAAAAGGAATTAAACTTTATACGGCGGCGGGGATGTAATGAGACACTACTGGAATGTTTATAAAAAATTCGTCTCGACCAGTGTAAGTGTAGAAACTAGTTTTCGTACGAGCTTCATTCTTTTAATTTTTATGGATTTCTTTTTCTTTTGCTCGAGCGTTTTTTCTGTGAACTTTATCTATGACCATGTGGCGAGTATTGGACCTTGGCAAAGAGATCACCTCCTCTTTTTCATCACCTTTATGCTCACTATTGATAATCTGCACATGATGATTTTTTCGCAAAGCTTTTGGGAGTTTAGTTTTAATATTAGGACCGGTGCGCTGGACTACGTCATTCTCAAACCCATGAGCACCATTTTCAGTGTCTTCTTTCGTCACTTTCGCGCAAGCTCTCTTTTTAATACTCCTCTTTTTGTTGGAGCCCTTATTTACTATGGCATCAAAATAGAAATCACCCCACTAGACTGGGTTCTTATGCCTTTTTTACTAATTATGGGTTTAGCCCTGCTCGTGGTTATTGAGTTTATCCTTTCGACCAGTATGTTTTGGATGACCGATGGCACCGGAATTAACTTTCTTCGCATGCAGATGCAACAGCTCGCTCGTTGGCCAAACTTTGTATACCAAGGAATCTTGAGAAAAGTTCTCACTATTATCGTCCCGGTTCTTCTGATTGGCTCAGGCCCCGTGCACTTTTTAGTTGATAAAAGCCAATGGCAACTTTTGGCGCTCATGGTCATCATCTTCTTTGGACTCTGCGGTCTTCTTCGTATTATCTGGAACTTTGGACTGCGTCATTACGATTCGGCCAGCAGTTAAGAAATATTTCTTCTCTAACCTTGCAAATCCCAAAACCATTACCATCTTTATTCTATGGTAGGTGTCATTACATCCACATTTCCCTGGGCAGGTCTTAGCCTGTTCGTTTTCTTCCTCGTTGGCGGACTCGTCTTTTCTAATCAGGATATGTTAGAAGAGAACCTCGATAATCCTGCGACGAAAGAAGAAAAATGCCGTTCAAAAGACTGCTCTTAATCTTTATCCTCTGCACTCAATCGAGTGCCCAAATCACTCAAAGTGTTGATGATAAGAAAAAGCCCCTCTGGGAGCTAGGAGCCGCCCTCGTTGGTGCTGTTGTGCCCGCTTATCCAGGATCTGAAGAGACCAACACCTTTTTCATCCCTATACCTTTTCCTACCTTTTTTTATCGAGGAGATGTCTTACGAGCCGATGAGGAAGGTGGCATGAGGAGCCGTCTTTTAAAAAGCGACACTTATGAGGTAAACCTCAGCGTAGGAGGTTCTCTTCCCGCTGATAGTGAAGATGTGGCCATTCGCCAAGGTATGCCAGATCTCAATACGATCATCGAGTTGGGACCTGGGTTATTGGCAACCCTATGGAAATATCGAGGGGAAGCAGGTAATTATAAACTCGGCCTTAATATTCCTTTAAGAGTAGCGACCACGGTGGACTTTTGGGAAGCTGAAGAACAAGGCCTCGTCTTTAATCCTCTGCTTTATTTAATTACAGAGCGCGTTTTTGGAAACAAACTCATCACTTTCACAGGACTCTCCACAGTTGTGGCCAGTCAAAAGTTTCACCGCTACTTTTATCAAGTGGATGCACCCTTTGTCAGGACCGATCGCCCTCAGTATGGTTCCCAATCTGGCTACTTAAGCACGACTTTTTCCCAAGGCTTTAGTGGCAAGATTACTGATGAAGTCATTGGATTTGTTGGCGCCTCTTACACAAGCCTTCATGGTAACGCCAATAGAAACTCTCCTCTCTTTAAAGAAAAAGATAACTTTTCCGTCGCTCTAGGCCTTGTATGGTGGTTTTATGAATCACAAGAAAGAGCGGCTTTTTAAATGGATAACCAAAAGGATATTAAGATGATCTCACCCATTTTTGATGAATCAGCATGGACAGAAGTTGAAGGCTTTAACTTTACCGATATCACCTATCATCGCGCCAAAGATCAAGGCACTGTAAGAATTGCTTTCAATCGTCCTGAATGTCGAAATGCTTTTCGCCCCCACACCGTCGATGAACTTTATCGTGCTCTTGAACATGCACGCACGTGGAGTGATGTTGGCTGCGTTCTCTTAACGGGAAATGGTCCCTCTCAAAAAGACGGCGGCTGGGCTTTTTGTAGTGGCGGGGATCAGCGCATTCGTGGGCGTGATGGCTATAAATATGAAGGCTCTGATCAAGATAAGATCGATCCCGCCAAACTTGGGCGCCTCCACATTCTTGAAGTTCAGCGCCTTATTCGCTTCATGCCTAAAGTTGTCATCGCTGTGGTTCCTGGCTGGGCCGTTGGCGGAGGTCACTCCCTACACGTCGTTTGTGACATGACCTTAGCTTCAAAAGAGCATGCTATCTTTAAACAAACTGACCCAGACGTCGCAAGTTTTGACTCAGGTTATGGCTCTGCCTATCTCGCTAAAATGTGCGGTCAAAAACGCGCCAGAGAGATTTTCTTTTTAGGTCTCAATTATTCTGCCCAAGAAGCTTTTGAGATGGGCATGGTGAATAAAGTTGTCCCTCACCAAGACCTTGAAAAAGTAGCACTTGAATGGGGAGCTCTCATTAATTCGAAAAGCCCTACAGCGATGCGTATGTTGAAATACGGCTTTAACCTCCCCGACGATGGTCTCGTTGGCCAGCAGCTTTTTGCCGGTGAGGCCACTCGCCTTGCCTATGGCACAGACGAGGCCCGTGAAGGACGCGATGCCTTTTTAGAAAAGCGTAATCAAGACTACAGCGGTTTTCCTTGGCACTACTAGATAATATTGAAGAGCTTCTTTTAACTTTAAGTGACCAAGAAATTGATAAGTTGTTTAACCTACAAGAAGCACTGACAAGTGACACGAGACTTGAACGTGAAGCTTACACAGATGGCCTTATTTCAAGTGAAGCTCTTTACACGACTTATAAAGATTTTTTTCAGATCTATCTCGATGTGAAGAAAAGAGGCATTCAAAGCTTTGCAGATCTTGGCGCTGGTAATGGACGCTCTAAGCTTCTCTTTGATCTCTTAAAAGCTCCTTTCCAAACGACTACCTATGAGTTTGTTCCAGAGAGGGTTCAAGCGACAAAAGAAGCCTACAGTGCCCTTCAATTACCAGATCACAAAAATATAAAAGAGATGAATCTTTTAGAAGAAGCACTCCCAGATCATGATGCCTATTTTCTTTATCTCCCTGTCGGAGCAACCTTAGATCATCTTGTTGAGGAATTAAAAAACCTTTCTATTTCTCGTGATCGCTTTCTCTATGTCATTGAATCTCATGGAGACCTTCTCAATTACCTCAAAAAGTCTTTTACGACTTTAGAACTTCTTAAAAGTATCCCTCTCAATTCAAAGAGGCATGATCCCCACCTTCACGTTTTTCAATTGAGAAGCTGTGAAAAACAATTAAATCGAGAAAAAGAATTGATCCAAAAGGCTCAGTCTAGGATCGATAATGGATTTTCATTAAAGACTCTCTTGCCTTTTGAGATTTACGCTCTCTTAAAGCATTTTGGACAAAGCCCTTTAAATCAAATTGTCGTCAAAGAAGCCCATATGAAATGGATGGCAAGCATAGAAGGCTGGAAAGAAGGTCCTACTATTGATTCCATTGAAACGCTTTTTCCATCCAGAATTATTTATTTTGAGCAGATTGATTCTCTTCTCAAGGCACCAAAATCCTTAGCTCCTTTCATCCAAAAGAGAAGGGATCGAGAGTTTGAAAAAACGGCAAAGCCTTCAGAAAAAATTAGAAAAATAATTCTCTCCAATCCTTTTAAAATTGAATTTGCTAGCGGCGAAATAAAAAAGGGGCCTTAAAAGGCCCCGTGTGCAGGAGTAAAGTGAAAAGGTTGTTGGCTTAGCCTTGTATCCACAAGTGCATGCCACGATTAAGACCTTTTTAAATTTGTGGTACTGCGCGCCCGTAGAGGGAAAAGTCTTTGGCGAGGTTTGGATAAAAGAAACAGGCTCAAGGCCATGAAAAGGAGACTTATTACAGTCACTGAATTGGGGAGAGCGTTTATCACAGTACCACCTCATTTTGAGATCAGCTCCAACTGCCAATCTCTTCTAAGACTAAGTTAATATGGCTTCCCCAAAGAACAAGGTGAACAAATTCGATTTGACAGAGAGTTTACAATACTGAGGGGGAGGACTGACTTAATAAAAAGAGCGGCGCATCAAAACAAACAATTCAGTGTCTATTGAGCGCAAATAAAAGCAGGCTTAGTAAGGCTAACCTTTTCACATTGACTCACCCAGTCACCAGCAATGTAATGGGCAAAGCCAAAGAACCAAACAATACTTTTATGGGAATGATTGATCTCAAAGTAGGCAGGTAGCACTTCTGGCGTTTTACCATCCACACTATAACACCAGCCATATGAGCGCATTTCCATGGGTGTGATAATTTCTAGAGCTTCTTGCCCCATCGGTGTTCCTAGCATGGTGTGAATACCTAGCTCATTTCCGACAAAAGGAATTTTTGCTCTCGTAAGAGTGGCGACTGTAAGCGCGCCAACAGTTCGTGGAAGGTCTTCCCATACATCTCTTTGAACTGCTTTTCCTGTGCAAGGTTCTTCAATAGTAAGAAGGACTGCCTTGGCAGGAAAAATAAACAAAATGAGAAGAGCAAAGACCAACCAACGATTCATATTATTCTGCTGTTTCTTCAGTAGTTTCTTCTGCAGGTTCTTCCTCAGCTACTGGCTCTTCTTTTTTAGGAGCAGCCACTTTAATAAGGCCCTCAGCTAGAAGAACATTTACCTTCTCGTCTTTATTGATCCACTTACCTTTGGCATCTTTTACACCAAAGCGACCGTTTCTTTTTTTAATGATTGTGTGTTCTTTTGTTTGCTTAACAACTTCCATGACTACTCCTTGTGATTTGGGTCACTACTCGTTTAATTGGTAAAAATGAGCGCCAAACATAGCGATAAGCACCTGATTTGACAACTAAAAGTGTCTTTAAAAGCCCTACCATGTTACGATTACCACCATGGGCAGATATTTCATTGGGATACCACTCCCTCAAGAAGTCAAAAAGAAACTCAAAGTACAAAGTTGGCCGGGACTTTCTCGCTACAAAGACGAGAAACTGGTTCCCCAGGCTAACTGGCATCTCACTCTCGCCTTTATTGGGAACCTAGAAGAGTCCAAAGTTGAAGAATTAAAGAGCCTTCTTCAGGTTTTTCAATGGGGTGCTCCCTTTAAAATTGGCGTGCGCCATTTTGGTGCCTTTCCTACCATGGAGGAGGGGCGTATTCTTTATATGGGTTGTGAGAAAGGAAGCGATGACATTACCCTTTTGGCACAAAAAGTGAGGCGACAACTTGATGACTTGGGCATAACTTATGATGACAAGCCTTTCGTCCCCCACATCACTTTGGCCCGTCTTCGCTCCCCTAAAAACCTAAGTCGTCTCAGCGAAAATGGGAAAATGAAACAGGAGGTCGTCTTTGAAGTCAATGAGATGATTCTCTTTGATTCAGAAAAGCAGAAACATCCTTATGCTGAAGTTGAAACGATACCATTAGGAAATTAAACATGGTTCAAGATCTTCCCTTTTCTCCTGCCTGTGAAAGAAACCGTGGCCCCATCAGTGAAGTTTTAGGAAATATTATTCCTAGTAAAAAAACGCACTTTCTGGAGCTTGGCTTTGGGACTCTTCAACATGCTATTCACTTTTGCCGCTCGTTTAAAAATCTTATTTACTATGCGAGTGATCAAAAAAGTTATCATCCTATATTTGAGGCTAATAGGGCGGCAGGCAATATTCCTCCAAATCTTTTTGGCCCCTCTATCTTCGAAGCCCGAGAGAAGAAACTCTACCTTGAAGTGAAAAGTGCGAAAGAGGATGAGTGTTTTGATTTTATTTTTACGGCGAACTCTTTGCATATTATGGGCTGGGAAGAAGCCAAAAGCCTTCTCAGCAATATTCATAATTACATAAGCCCATCGGGCGAATTTCTTATTTATGGCCCCTTCAATTTTGAAGGTCGCTTTACAAGTGCAAGTAATCAAAGTTTTGATGCTTCTTTGAAGCAAAGATACCCTAAAAGTGGTATTAGAGATTTTGAAGAAATAGTGGAACTCTTAAAAAGAAATGGACTTCATCATCTTGAAACGATTCCCATGCCGGCCAATAATTTTTTCTTACGCTTTCAAAAAGGCTAAATGAAAATGGATAAGATTCAACAAATTCTCTCCCAATCAGGATACGCCCACGCCATTAGTTCTCTTGCCCTTATTTTTCTGGTCTTGACAATAAGATCCATGCTTCTTCGCAGCTTAAGGAAGTCAAACTGGCGGCGAGAAGACCAAAGGAAGTGGTTAGTTAAAATTCGCAATTGGTCCACGATCACCATTTTTTCAGGTCTTGTGATGATTTGGGCGACAGAGTTGCAAACATTCGCCCTCTCTGTTGTTGCGATCACAGGTGCTTTGATTATCTCAGGCAAAGAACTTCTCCTTTGTTTTCATGGCGGAGTCATCCGTTCTTTCAATCAAATGTTCAAAATCGGTGATCGGATTGAAATTGATGGTATTCGCGGAGATGTTATTGATACTAATCTTTTCATGACTAAGATTTTGGAGATCGGTCCTTCTAACTTCACTCATCAGTTTACTGGACGTTCTGTAGCAATTCCCAATAGCCTTTTTCTTACTAAAGAGCTGGTTAACGAATCTTTTATGAAGAGCTATGTCCTTCACGTTTTCAAGTTGTCTTTTACAAGAGACGTTGATTGGCGAAAAGCAGAAAGATGCATGATGGAAGCTTCTCATGAAGAATGTAATCACTTCATCGAAAGTGCCCAAGAGAATATGGATAATCTTTCTCAGCGTGAAGGGATTGAGGTTCCAAGAGTTGAGCCGAGGATCACTTATAAATTCACCACGCCAAATGAATTGGAAATGATCGTGAGGGTTCCCTCCCCAGCAGCGAAAAAAGGAAATATTGAGCAGCAGATCCTTAAGAGGTTTATGGAGAAGTTTCTTCCTGATCCCAATTTGAAAACAGAAATTTAAAGATGGGTAAAAACAGTAAATCAAAAAACCAGAAAAAAAAGAAAAAGAAAAGCGGCCCAGAACTCTTTGACGAGTATTATGCGGACATCTATGGTGAACGATGGCCCTCCCTTAAAAAAGCCCTCCTTGCTGAAAAGGAACACACCATCTTGGTTAACCCCTATGGAGATTTTAACCCAAATGGTCTGGAAAGCTTTTATCAATACCCCAATCTCTATGTCAGCCCTCACAAAGTCACCATAGAAGAAAAGGAAAACGAGAAGCTTCCTCTTTATTTCCTTGATGGAGCATCTGCTCTGGCGCCCTTATCTCTCAATATCTTGCCTGGTGATGATGTGCTTGATCTTACGGCAGCACCTGGAGGCAAAAGCCTCATTATGGCATATGCTCTCAAAGGTAAAGGCACACTTACGGCCAATGATAAATCAGAGAATCGCCGCTTTAGACTTCACTCTGTTCTAAAAAAATCTCTTCCTAAAGAATTCTTTCTTCATCACGTAAGAGTAACAGGCTTTGATGCTAGTGGTTGGTGCCTCCATGAAAAGGAAGCTTATAATAAAATTCTACTCGATGCCCCCTGTTCAAGTGAACGCCATGTTCTTGAAAGCCCTGAACATTTAAAAGAATGGCGCCTCGGGCGCACCAAAAGATTAGCAGCTCTTCAATGGTCCATGCTTGCCTCAGCTTGGCTTGTTTTAAAACCAGGGGGAAGCCTCGTTTATTCTACTTGCTCATTAAGCCCCCTTGAAAATGATAGGGTCGTAGAAAAACTAGTAAAAAAATTCAAAGAAGAAATCATAGTGGAATCCCCCACCCTTCCCCTGGGAGAGAAAACTCAATATGGAACCCTTGTCCTTCCCGATCGCGCAGGCATGGGCCCCTTCTATCTCTCCCTCCTCAACAAAAAACCAAAGGCCAAAGGGGCCAAAGGTGCGTGATACCTTTTAAGACTTGATGCGAAATCAAGCTTTATCGTTTGCCCTTTTTATCTACATTAGGAATTCTTTCTGTAAACATTCTTTGCGGAATAAAGGCATTAAAATACATATGAGGAGTCAGTTCCTTTTTAGGATAAAGTCGAGTGTCACGACGACTAAGTTTCGCCATCTTTTCATTAAATTGAAGATACTCTTCCAAAATCTCCTTTGTTGAACTCTTTGAAAAAAGCATCTCTCCTGTTTTCACAGTGGCCCTCCTTTCACTGTTTGGAGAATTTGGCTGGTCCATCATTTTAATTGTTACTTCGGCAATATTAGCGAGGGAACTTCTCAATAACTTTTTCGATAGTGCCCCTTTCCCCGTGGGAACGATTGGGTTTTCAACTTTATTCTTAATAATATTTCCAGGAAAAACCTCAATAAACCCATGGTCCTCCAAGCGATTTAAGTAAAAAGTCATACTGGCATCATTTAAGTGGTAGATGTCTTTTATTTCCTCAGCTGTGTGATCATATTCAACAATCTCTAAATAGAATTGAAGAGCACCGGGGTACTCCAAAAAGAAGGCCTCTTGCTGTGAAGAAAGAACATAATCCTCCATTTGATCTTTATCATTGAGAGCAAGGACGTCTGAAATATCCACATCAAGCCAGTCGCAGAGACTTTCCACTTTACTCAAATGCCCATCTTTTGCATTAAAAAGTCGCTTAACACTCGACTCTGAAAGGTCGAGGGCCCTAGCCGCCTGTGAGTAGTTTAGCTTTCTTCCCTTAAGAATCTTCTTAAGACCATCCATGATATCCTGATAAATTGTGCGCCGAGACAATACGACCCCTCCCAAAAAGCATCATTTTTTAATACTTTTATACTATTTATAAACATAAGTATCAAATGGTGAGATAAATATTTCAGTGATTAACACAAACCATTGGAGGTTCCTATGTCACTTTTGCAAGCCGTTTCTCAATTTTTAAAGGCTTTTTTCACTGTTCCAAGATCATTTAATGAGCAATCAGTAGCCGATTACCGTGCCCACATCAGAATGATGTCTCACTAAAAAAATGAAGGAGATGACTATGAAAAACATAACTAAAAAGACCAATGAATCCATCCTCAACATCATCGCTACGAGTGTGCCTTTTGCGAGCTTCCTCGCTATCTTACTCGATGGATTGTTGAGAAGTTCAACAGTCCTATTTTAAGATTAGTTAGTGCGAAAGATAGCGAAGGGAATTCTCCAAAGAAGAAATTTATCTATCCACCTTTTTTGAGAAGCTTGAATACTGTCATTAGGACTCTTCACCTCTCCCAAGAGATAGTTTCCTTTCTTATCAACTAAGAATAAATCGGGAAAACCACTTTGATACTGACGAGGGTCTTTAAGAATTTGTAAGGTTATATTGAAAAGGTCCTCACGAGGAACAGTTTTTAAGATTTGCTTCAGTTCTCTTTGGTGAACCATTTTCCAATTGGTGAGTCTACAAGCCACACCTTGCTTCTCTTGAAATTTATCACTCACTTTTTTAATAAAATCCCTTTGTGAAAGCTGGCGCCAATAATCACACCTGTTTTGGATTTCTTTTTCCATGCGAAAGTAAAATTCACCATTTAAAAAGTCACGAGGGGCTTGCTCAAAAGGATGATAAAAAACACCTACACCAGGGCTCCAGAATTCATCCCAAAAAAGAAGAGCTGCGATGGTGGGAAAGTAACGATTTTCATTAAAAAAGCCTCGCATGGACTTATCATCTTTTAGGTAATTTAGAACCTGCTCCTCTACACTTCCAAACTTATCCCAAGCGACAGGCAAAGGCGTTTCTGGCGGAACTTTAAGCCGCTTTTGCTTACGATAATCTTCCCCTAGTGCCTTTTTCATTTTTTCAATAAAAAACTCTGCGAAATATCTTTCACTCTCAGTCGTAGGCTCTTTCAGTATGGATTGACATATCTTCTTAGCTTTCTTTGGATAACCAAGCTTGTCATACAATCTTGCGATACGCTCTCGAGCGGGTTCAAGCTGAGAAGTCTTATAAATTCTTAACGCTTTTTCATAATCACCAAAATTCTCATATAGTTTAGCCATAAGGTTCGCTGATTTGGAGTAACGCCTCTTCAGAGGACTTCCGACAAATTTTAATTTTTTAATTTCTTTAAAGTTGGCTTCCGCTATTTCTAATTCTTTCTCAAAACAGGCTGCCCATAATTGCGCATGAAGTTCTGACCATTCGTAGCTAACCTTTACTTGCTGCCAATTTTTAAAAAGCCTAGTGCTTCTATCGATTTCAATTTGTTCAAATCTCAAGATCCCCAAGTCCTCTAAAATGAATTGCTCCATATCCTGAAAGCGAGAACCAAAAAACATAAGCTTTAACATTTCCCACTCTTTCTGAAACATAGGCCAAAGAAGTTGATCTTTAGAAAAGAGAAATTGATAGAAATCATCTTCGTCGGTGATCATCTTTTCAAAAAATGAAACTATGACTTCCCTATTGCCGACAGGCGGTTTTTTTTGAAAATACTCACGACTAAAGGACTTAAGTTCCGCTACCGTGAACGGGTCAAGGATATCGGGAATTTCAATATAGGGATTGATTTCCAAAAGCTTATTTTCGAAGAGTTCTTTCACAGCATCAGAGATGTTGATCTCTGAATAATTGAGCTTACTTTGGCGATAGAAGCTCTTGGAGCGCATTGATAAGCGCACAAAAAGGCGCTTACCATTTCCAGATAGTGCTGCAAAGCGAGATAAAAGGTATGACGCACTTTTCGAGAGCAGGTCGTCATATGTTGATTGGACGTGGTCTAGGAGGCGCTCGAAGTTTTCGAGATAATATCCCTCTCTCAATTCATTAGGTTTTGCCATGCGGCTATAGTAGCGAAGGCATCATTAGACTGTCCAATTCAGAAGTCCTAAAATGAAGCACGCAAAATTGAGACAATATCCCCTATCAAAAGGAACACTATGAAGTTGATGAATTACTGCCAAGGGCAATGGATAGAAGGAAAAGGCGAAGGTACGCCTCTTTATGATGCCGTTTACGGTGAACTCATTGGACACGCCTCAAGTGATGGCCTTAACTTTGGGGAAATTCTTCACTATGCGCGCACAACTGGTGGAAGTAAGCTTCAAAAGATGACCTTTCATGAAAGAGGCAGGGCGCTTAAGGCACTTGCTCTTCATTTAATGGAAAAGAAAAAAGCTTTCTATGAAATAAGTTACCGTACGGGGGCAACTAAAATCGACTCTTGGATTGATATTGAAGGGGGAATTGGAAACCTCTTCGCCATGGCCTCAAAAGGGCGAAGAGAAATGCCAGACGACATCATTTTTACAGATGGCAAAGCAGAGATTCTTTCTAAGAATGGAACATTTATTGGCCATCACATCTACACATCTAAAAAAGGTGTGGCCGTTCACATCAACGCCTTTAACTTTCCTGTATGGGGAATGCTTGAAAAAATTGCCGTCAACCTCATTGCCGGTGTGCCTGCTGTGGTTAAGCCGGCAACTGCAACGTCTTACTTAACAGAAACAGTCGTCAAAGAAATTATTAATTCCAAGATTTTACCTGAAGGTTCTCTTCAATTGATTTGTGGTTCAGCCCGTGAACTTCTCGATCACGTTGAATCTCAAGATGTCGTCACCTTCACAGGTTCGGCTACCACAGGAATGAAACTTAAATCCAATAAAAACATTATTGAAAAAGCCGTTCCCTTTAACATGGAAGCGGACTCTTTGAATTGTTCTATTCTTTGTCCCAAGGCAGAGCCAGGCTCTCCAGAGTTTGATCTCTTCGTCAAAGAAGTCGCCAAAGAGATGACGGTTAAGACTGGTCAAAAATGTACTGCCATTAGAAGAGCGATCGTTCCTGAAAATCGCATTGAAGCGGTGGCTGAAGCTTTAAAAGCTCGTCTTTCAAAAGTCGTGATTGGAGACCCAAAAAATGAAAATGTTCGCATGGGCTCCCTCGCTTCTCGCGATCAGTTAGAAGAAGTTCAATCAAAGGTAGCCGAATTGAAGAAATCCTGTGAGCTTCTTTTTGAAAATCAAGACTTTCATCTAGAGGGTGGAGATAAGAATAAAGGTGCTTTTATGGCGCCCACACTTCTTTTAAGTAAGGATGCTAATAATGCTGATGTTCATACTCTTGAAGCTTTCGGACCTGTCTCGACTTTAATCCCTTATAAGACTAATGACGAAGCCATCGCCTTGGCCAACAAAGGAGAAGGCTCTCTCGTCGGATCAGTGGTAACTCATGATCCCCACTTTGCCAGAGAAATCGCCATCGGCTCAGGCTCTCATCATGGACGCCTTTATTTTCTCGATCGCGATTGTGCTAAAGAAGCGACGGGACATGGCTCCCCCCTACCTCAATTGGTCCATGGAGGTCCTGGACGTGCCGGTGGCGGAGAAGAAATGGGCGGCCTTCGCGGAGTCTTTCATTATATGCAAAGAACTGCCATTCAAGGCCATCCCACAACTCTTGGAAAAGTTACTGGTATCTACCAACCTGGAGGAGCTCGCCCTGAGAGTGAAAAACACCCCTTTCGTTATCACTTTGAAGAACTCGAAATTGGTCAAACCCTCACCACTCACAAAAGAACAGTAACAGAAGCTGATATCGTAAATTTTGCTAATGTCTCTTGGGATCATTTCTATGCCCATACGGACGACACTTCTTTTGAGGGAACCTTTTTTGAAAAACGAGTCGCCCATGGTTACTTTGTCATTTCAGCGGCAGCTGGACTCTTTGTCGATCCAGGAAAGGGACCTGTTCTTGCCAACTATGGTGTGGATGAGCTTCGCTTTACCAAACCTGTCTACGTGGGTGCTACCATGCAGGTAAGACTCACTTGTAAAGAAAAAATCAATCAGGAAGACCGTGAGGGAGAAACTCCACGGGGTGTTGTGAAGTGGCAGGTGGAGGTAACTGACGAAGAAAATGAAATCGTCGCCCTCGGAACGATCCTCACAATGGTGGCAAAACTTCCTAAGGAAGAGAATGTTTAATGACCCAAGCTCTATTGAAGAGGCGGTAAATAAGCTAAACAAAGTTTCACCAAGTTTTTGTATGGCGAAGTGGATGAACACAACCATCCATCTACATCTTGGCCGCACACATTCATGTCATTTACCTCCGACCCATAAGATTCCCCTGAAAGAGGTCAAAAAAAATGTAAGCGCTCTTCATAATACTCAAGAAAAAATGAAGCAGCGAAAAATGATGCTCGAAGGAAAAAGACCTAAGGGTTGTAAGTCCTGTTGGGATATAGAAGACCTTCCCGGCACTCACTATAGTGATCGGCATTTTCATGGCCAAGACTGCTGGACAACTCCTTTCTATGACAAAGTGGCGAATTCCCAATGGGATACTCCTATTAATCCAAGTTATCTTGAATTAAGTTTTTCCGCCGGGTGCAATTTCAAATGTTCGTATTGTTCTCCGACCTTTTCGACTTCATGGCAAAAGGAAGTAGAAAAATTTGGCGGTTATCCCCAAAGTGGGGCCGTCAAACATCACTCTCCTCTTTGGCTTAAGAGTCAAGGCCTTATGCCCATGAAAGACGAAGAAAATCCTTATATCGATGCCTTTTGGCGGTGGTGGCCTGATCTCAAAAAAGACCTTATGTTTCTTCGTATCACTGGTGGTGAGCCTCTTCTCTCTCAAGATACCTTTAAGACATTCGATATGATCAATGAAGAGCCTATGCCTGATTTGGAATTCTCTATCAACTCTAATCTCGGAATTCCCCAGGTCCACTTTGATAAGTTTATTCATAAAACAAAGGGTCTTTTAGAGAAGAAAAAAATTCGTCATTTTATGTTACACACAAGTGTCGATACCTATGGCCCCCAAGCGGAGTACATTCGAAATGGTCTCGACTTTGAACAATACCAGCGCTACGTCGAAAGGTACCTCGAAGAAATCCCAGGGGGTTCTCTTGCTTTCATGTGCACTTTCAATGCTTTAAGTATTGATGAATTTAAGCCGCTTCTTGAGTGGATCATCAGTCTACGAAGAAGATTCAGACAAAAAGGAAGAGATATCTACCTCGATACTCCCCACCTTAAATACCCCGATTTTATGTCAGTCCAAATACTACCTGAGAGTTATCGAGACAAATTGCAGGAACTGATTGATTGGGCAAAAGAAAGAGAAGATCCCCATTACGGAATTAAGGCCGCTGAAATTTTAAAATTAAAAAGAATTTTAGAATGGATGAAAGAAGTCGACCAATGGGATAGCTCTCAGCTCAAGCAAAGGGATGTAAGCCGTAAAAACTTTTCTCTCTTTTTTAGGGAGCATGATAAAAGGCGAGGGACAAACTTCAAAAAGCTCTTTCCTGCCCTTAAGAAGTTTTATTAGTCCTCAAGCTTTATACAGCTGATTGAGCTTCCGATTTTAGCGACATCACTATCTTCTTTGAGTCTTTTTAAAGCAATGCCTTCTGCTTTACTTCCGGACTCCGCCCAAATGGTAAGCTTCTCAGTTCTGTACATACCAAAGAAACTGCAATTGGTACCTGAGGTTGAATGGATACTTGTGGACTCTCGACAAGTCCTTGCCGTACATGAGTAACGACTTTCAACTGGAATATCACTTTGTAAATCATAAACGATAGTTTGAAGATCACGAACAGCGGCCTCTAGCCTGCGGATTCTTCTTTCCATGCGCCTTACATTTTGATCTTCTTTTCCAATATTAATCCTCACGACACTTGTTCCATCTCCAAGAGTGATTCTACCTTCAATGTCATTGGCGATGACTGAATTTGTTACGAAGAAAAGTAAGGTAAGAGAAAGTAATGCTTTCATGAGGTTCATCTCCTGGAGTGGTAGAAAAGTTCTTATGGGAGATTTTAACCAAAAAATCGCAATTGATTTGGTGATTAAGAGTATTTACAGGGCCCTGTTTAAGACTTAAACACTCCTAACTCCTTAAGTTTAAAAAGAAGTTGGCTTTCTTAGGAAAAAGAGCGGCGGCATCCTCTTTAAGCTTTTCAATCAATTCTGGTCGACGATTGATGGCAATAGAAGATTTTATCACTATTTCAAAGACATCATCATTTTTGATTTTCTTCTCTACAAGGGGGATTCCAAGCTTGAGACAGCCACTTGTATCCCCTTTAAGAAAAGCCACCCTGGCCTCTAAGGCTTGGAATTCTGCCATTTCCCCAAACTTGGTGGCATATTTTAAAAGAAGAGCCCCCGCCGCATCGAGCTCATCAAAGCGAATATAAGTCGAGATAATGCCTTCTATAATATTGAATCTATCACCACAAATCTTCGACGCGCTTTTTAAGTTCTCTATTCCTTCTTTTCTTTTGCCCCTTTCAAAATAGCGTTTCCCGCAAATAACCAAAGCAGCAGCTAAGGAAGCCTTAATTTCAGGTTCGTAATCATTTAAATCCGGAAAGAGTTCAGCAAAATACTTAATATCGCCTAACTCCTCATTGGCCAGACTGAGCTTAATCATTAGAGGCAAGATCATGGGCTCCACCATGTAATCCTTCACAATTATTTTTTGATAAGAATACGCTTCTTTGAAATTCCCTTCTTTAAATTCGAGATTAAGTAATCGATTTAAAGAGCGATAATACTCTCTTTTCACCTTGTGAGACTTGAGGAAAGCTTGCTTTGCCTCAGAAGTCTTATTTAACTTTTCTAATAGAAGTCCTTTATAAAAATAAAGTTCATGTAGCGGTCCCTGACTCAAGGCCTCCTCATCTTCTTCAAGCTGTTGGAATATAGTTAAAGATTCTTCATATTCTCCTTTAAAAAAGCTTTCTTTAATTTTATAAAGAGAATTCCTATAAGGATTATTCTGTAACTTCGTGAGAAAAAGCTTTAAAAGAGACTTATTTAAGACATCTACCGTCACAGGCTCACACAGGAAAAGGTCCAATTCAGAATCGAGAGCAAGAGTGGATTTGGCCAGCTCAGGATCATTAGCAATAACGATGAGAGAAGACTCCCTTCTATTGGGACAATTTAGAGTATGGGATCGCGAGATTTCTCGAAAGTCCTGGTCCCCAAGCTTTGCAACAGTAAGAATAATATCAAAAGGCCGGTTGTCATTCATTTTAACTGCTGACTCTATAGATTCGGCCACTTCAATTTTCTCTTTATCTGCACCAAGAGAGCCTAAAACCTGTTTAAGGGAAGCCTTATTAGCTGCTCGGTTCTCAACCAAAAGAATATTCTTCTCTTTTAAATAGGCATGGACTTTTTTAGCGCTCATCCCGCCATCATAACCCTACTTGATAGAGCGCTGAACCTAAGAGTTAAATTATTTTAACCTCTCAAACAATTTAGTAATAACAAGTAGTTAAATACAGTCATAAAGATAAATAGACCTTATTTTATAAGGAAGTCATTTGTAAAAGTGACCAATAATTGTGTCTTTAGAGCTTGCGATCAATCATGGTGAGAGATTTCATCATCTTATAGGAGAGCTTACAAAGGAGAAGGACCAAAAGGTCCACCTTCGTCAAAAGAAAGTGACATCGCTTAATCTGGTTTTGTTGATCAAGAGTAAGAGAATCATAAAATTTCCAATCTCCGTGCCACTTTGTCATTAGAGAAGCTTTCCAGTAAAAGCCCGCCTTCTCCCTTAAGTTCTGCCAAGTAAAACCCTGAGAGCGATAAAGAAGAAATATATTTCCTGAAAGAGCTCGAATTCTACGTACTAGAAAGTCTCGCCACTGAACTCTTGTTGGATGTTTAACGATAACCTTATCACCATACTGAAAAGAAACTCCCTGCTTTATGGCCCGTTGGCAAAATTCTTGATCACCACCAGAGCGTAAAGCTGAATCAAAGGGACCAACTTTTTCGAAAACACTTCTTTCTACAATAAGATTTGCCGTTGCACCGTAACTTTCTTTTTCTACATAGTCTTTTTGGTTAAAATAGAAGACACGCTCATAAAGCTCTAAGGCCTGTGGGTTTTCTGGATTTTGAAATTGAAGATCAATTCTTCCCGCAATGATTCCCTTAATATCCTGAATCATGGCAAGCCCTTGCTCGAGCCAATCTTTACATGGGAGACAATCACTATCTGTAAAAAAGAGAAACCTTCCAGCTGCCATTTTGATACCTAAATTCCTTGCAGCATATGACCCAGGAATGGGTTGATGGTAAACAGTATAAAATGAGTTTGAAGTTAAAATCTTCTGGGGATGATTATCAATCACCAAAACCTCAAATTCCTCATTTGAAAGAGTTTGATACTTTAAGCACTCGACCAATTTATCTAAAAGTGATTTATGACCATAAAAAGGGATAATAACGGACAGAGTCTTCATGACCTATAGTATCGCAAAGAATTGATTTTATTGAAATGGCCAGACCCTCGTGCTACCATTTTTTCACCATGTCAAAATCCATCCTCGTCATAGGAGCAGGTCCGGCAGGACTAAGTGCTGCCCACCTTCTCTGCCAAAAAGGCTATCAAGTTTCAGTTTATGAAGCAGATCCCATCGATGTTGGTGGTCTTTCCAAAACTGTAGAATTTGAAGGCTTTTCTTTTGATATTGGAGGACACCGTTTTTACACCAAGGCAAAAGAGGTCTCAGATTATTGGCATGAAGTCTTAGGAGACAAATTTATTCGTCGCACTCGCCTTTCTCGAATATATTATAATGGCAAATTTTTCAAATATCCCCTTGAGCTCTCCGATGTCTTAAAGAACCTTAGTCTTTTTCAAAATGCAAGCTTCCTTCTTAGTTATATTAAAGTGAAAGTCTTTCCTCGAAAAAGGGTCAAAAGTTTTGAAGACTGGATCATCTCTCAGTTTGGAACCTCTCTTTACTTGGCCTTTTTTAAGTCTTATACGGAGAAAGTATGGGGTATGCCTTGTCATGAAATCTCTAAAGACTGGGCCGCTCAAAGAATTAACAACCTCAACGTGACGAAAATTCTGTGGCAATTTATCCAAAAAATTTTGGGAATCCAAAGAGATAAGAATGCTATCAAAAGCTTGATTGAAGAATTTGATTACCCCCGAAAGGGCCCCGGAATGTTGTGGGACGAAGTTAAAGACTTGGTCATTAAAAATGGTGGCACTGTAGAGTTTGGAAAAATGGTCACAGGTCTTGAGCTAAAAGAGGGAAAGTGGTCTCTTAAGTTTAGTGATGGAAGCCAAAGTCAATCGGCTGATCACGTTATAAGCTCCGCCCCCTTGGGAACACTCTTAAAGGGACTTACCCCACCACCTTCTTCAACGTTTTTAAAAATGGCGGAAAATTACAAATATCGAGACTTTCTCACCGTTGTTCTTATGTTCAAGAAAAGAGAAACTTTTCCAGACAATTGGATCTATATCCACGATCCTAAAGTACAAGTGGCCAGAATTCAAAATTATAAGAATTGGTCAGAGGAAATGGTTCCTAGCCTCGATTACACTAGCTATGGCCTGGAATATTTTTGCCAAAAAGACGATGCTTTTTGGAGTCAAAGTGATGAAGAACTATCAAACCTTGCTATTAAAGAAATTGAGGCCATCGGACTGCCATTTTCACGAGATGGACTCAAAACAAAAGTGGTTCGTATGCCCTATGCATATCCCGTCTACGACCATGATCACCAAAAGAGGGCCCAAGAGTTACAAAAAGAACTAAAAAACTATCCTGGACTGCATCTGGCAGGTAGAAATGGTCTTCATCGCTACAACAATCAAGACCACTCAATTAAAACAGCAATGATTGTCGCAGAAAATATCGATGCTGGAAAAGAAATCAAAGACCCTTGGAAAGTGAATCAAGATGCTCTTTATCTAGAGACCGAAGAAGAGAGAAAAGGATAATAAGTCCTAGGGCTTTTCATAGACCTCTAAGCCACTAAAGCTCGTTCTTTTCCAATCACTATGAATATACTTTTTGCAAAGTTTTTCGTTTTCGGTAAATACAACTAAAAACTGTGCCTTTTTTGAATTATATTTTCTTGGTAAGAGAGAAAGATCCCATCCCCCTGCACAAAAATGTTTTTCTGGATCACTAAAATAAAACGTTGGACAGTTTCCACAAAAAAGAGTGATTTTCTTTTCTATTTGAGGATGATATTTTCGAAGCTCTTCCACATTAAGTAGTTTTTCAAAGGCACCAATCTCTTTGACGACAAAGCTAAAAGCAAAAAAGTCGATTAGAGTAACAACCAACAAAGTCTTTATTAAGTAACGAGACTCCCCTCTTTCCCATAACACCAAAAGAAAAAGAAGAATGCCAAAAGGAAGACTGACAGAAAAAAAGTGATGTTCAAAAATGGGATAATAAAAATACGAAATGAAGAGGGAAAGAATGGGAATTCCCAGAGCAAAACTCACTTCAAAGAGAAAAAGTTCTCTTTTTTTTCTTTTTAACTTTTCAAAAAATGAGATTAAAAGGGTTGAAAGCGGGACGATACCACCACCAAAAATGAGAAGAAAGGCAAAAAGAATCTTTAGACTATGAGGAAAGTGATGATTCGGATGCGGAAATAAAGGATTAGCGATAGCGTAAAAAATTCCCAGGCCAAAGAGAGTGAATAAAACACCTAAGAAAAAAAAGTGGGACCAATTAAAGCGTTTCCATAAATGAAACTTCTGATTCCAATAAAAATAAAGCCACAAAGAAAAGAGTGCAGAGGCGATAACTCCATACACATGGGTAAAGAACAAGAGAACCAAGGTTCCCCCAAAACAAAGGTAATGAGACAAACGAAAGACATCTCGCTTCATAGAATCTTTTATCAACTCTAACAATAACAGACTCAGGCATACCAACATGATCAAAAGAGCATAAGGGCGCATCGAATAAGCATATTTTAAGCTGAGATAAGAGCCACTTAATAAAGAAACACCTGCCCATGCAAAGGTTTCTCCCATTTTCTTTTTACAAAGAAGATAAAAGAAAAAAAGTGATAATAATGAAAAAATAAGACTTGGTGCACGAAGCCACAGAGTACTTTGAATGCCACTTTTTACAAAAGGAAAGTTCAAAATATAGTTGAGTGGCATTTGCCAATCGTGTTGAAATAAGTAGACAAGAAGCTCACGAAGTCCAAAGCGAGTCATCGTATCGTATTGTAAAATCTCATCGAAACTAAGCGGTGATTTATAAGCAGCAATGAGACGAAACAGAATCATCAAAAAGGTAAAGATGATGAAAGTCCCTTTAGTCACCTTTTTCATTTTCACCTATGTTTTAAGAAGTTTCATAAAGTTTAAAATTTCATAAACCATATCCTCTTCACTATTGCCGTCAAACTCTTTGAAAAGGCCTAATTGCTGAAAATTAAGATAAGAAAAAAGATGAGGATAGTCAGGACTCTCTCCTAAGAGGCGGTGTCCATCAATATCGATGAGATAAATCTTTGTCGTCAAAAGCACAAAACGAAGAGTTGGCTTAAGGAAGTAAGGCTTACCACTTTTAACGAAAATTTTCTGAAGGCGAATTTCAGGCGGCGCCATCGGAATCTCAAGAGGAGCAAAATGCTTTTTTTGACGAATAGGACTCACGACCCTTCCCGTCAGTTTACAGACATGATTAAAAAACAATAAAAGAAAGTAAATATCTAGCGTTTTTGTGTAATTCCACAGGGCCGAACCTAAGTCTCTTAAAGACCAATAGACTGGCAAGATAGGATTAAAGGAGCCCGTTTCTTTTCTTGGCTTTTTAGGAAAAAGGTCTTTTATCCGCTCTGAAGTTTGGTGTTCAGCACTTGCTTCATTTCTCTTTTCTTCTGCTAGACGAAAGAAGTCATCATCCCTCTCTAGACCTATCCATTTCTGCTCTAGTGACCATTTACGATTATAATCAATTTTCGTGAAGCCATCTTGGAAAGAGCGCCAAAAATAAGAGGCCCACCCCTCTCCATGATAGATCACATGGGCCACCCCCTTTTCTGCGGAAGCGAGGTAATAACCGCTGTAACAAACTCTGCGAGCAAGGTCGATATCCTCATGGCGTTCTAACTCAACATCGAAGCCTCCCACTAAATCAAAAGCCTCTTTTCGGTAGGCACAAGCAGCAGAGTTAATCATAGGAGATTCTCTAACGACTAGATTTAAAAGACAAAATGTCTCATTTGTTCCCGCTTCAATCGTCCTATAGCGATATCGGTTGATACTTTCTTGGCCATCTATATCACTAGGAATAATCTTTCCCTGAACTGCGCCTACTCCTTGGCGCGATAAAACACTAATGAGCTCCTTAAAATAATCTTTTTCAATAAAGACATCCGAATCTAAAAAAAATAGAAATTCTGAGGAGGCCTGTGATGCGCCAGTATTTCGTGCGCAGGATCGGCCTTGCTTCTTTTCTTTAACAACCAAAGTCTCACGAAACCTTTCGGCCACAAGGAGCGTCTCATCAGTGGAGTTGTTATCCACAAGGATGACCTCTAGTTTATTTTTGGGATAATCGCATTGATAAATTGACTCTAGACACTTGTAGAGAGTTCTTTCGCTATTAAAAGCTGGAATAATAACTGAAATGGAAGGAAGCTCAGCCATGTTCATCGACTCTTTCACCTGTTGTCTTTTCCTTGGCGTGCCTTTCTTTCACCAAAAGGTAATATCCATGAAAAATTAATCCTGATAAAGCACCTAACATCATGACAAATTGATCGAAAAAGGTCCAAAAAATAGCGATAAAAGTAAACCGAAAGCCTTCATGCTGAACCAAGAACTTCCAAAACTTAAAGTTAAGAATAAGAAAAAGTAAGACTCCTATATAAACAAAAGGAGCGATTATTTGAGAGGGGACCAAAAAAAAAGCAGATAAGCAACAACTCACTAAAAGTAGTGAGTAAACCTGTTCCTTTTTTATATGGCTAAAGTTACGGTTATCTCCCCATGGCAAATAAGCACGCCAGCCTTGAAATAACCAAAAACAACGAGCAAAACCAAAGGGCACAAAAAAGTCATTTTTTAAAAGAGAGAGAAAACTGTAATTTTTAAAATGGACGACTTCTAACTTGGGTAAAAAGAAAAGCTCCTTCCCTTCCTCGGTCATTTTCAAACCAAGCTCTGAATCCTCTACTCCCAAGAATTTCTCAGGCCAGGGAATAAAATCGATTTTTCGAATAGCGCACACACTTCCATAAAGAAAATTCACTTTCTCGCTTTGCAAACCAAATATATAATTCATATAGATGTTTTTATAACGAGAAAAGAAACTGGGATAAGGATGAGTCAATGAGAGCCTACCAGTGACGGCACTCGCCCTCGGATGGCTTTGAAAAAAATCTCTTATTCTCTGTAAATTTCCAGGGCCAATATCCACATCAGAATCCACAAAAACCAAGTAGGGATTGTTGGCAAGGCCTGCTCCATGGTTGCGAGCATGGCCTTGACCGTAATTTTGATGGAGGCGATAAACGCGAATGGAAGGATGCTCGTCATCTAACTTTTCTAAAAGCCTTCGAGCTTCCTCGTGGGAGGCATCATCTACCACAAGGATCTCATCTCCTGGCAACAACTGCGCCAACAGATTTCCTAGACAAATTTGTAGTAAATCCGCCCTGTTGAAGGCGGGAACAATGATCGATAATTGACTCACATTTCCTCACTCAGTGTGAGGCTATTTTACAGGCTTTTTTCCGTTTTGAGGCACTCTTTTGAGCTTTTTCATCGGATAACCAAGTTCTCGCAAGCGTTTTCGCGCCTTTTCATAGGAGATTTCATCCATTTCATGGCCTCTGGCCATAATCCAAGCGTAAGATTTATCGGGCACCCCAATCACGGTCCAACTATAGTCCTCGGCTACAGATAGCACTAAATAGCCGAACTTGAGAGGCCAGAAGGGCTGAACCTTCCAGTAAGCCCCCCCACCAGTATTTTGAACCCAGCCTTTTTGCGTAATCTCCTTGACCTTGCCGTCAAAGGACTTGTGGTTGTAAAGAAATGAAATTTCGATGCGCTGATCTTTCGCATTCCACTTATAGCGTTCAAGGCCATTGTAGACTCCTGTTTCAAAGGGAGTGGGAATACTGGCGATAACAAACCAATCCCCCATAAATCGCTCGATTTCAACAGGGCGATCAACAATTTGAGTTCGAATATCATCTGTCATTTTCCCCCCTCCACTTTGGCAGGATGAGACCAATAGAATGAGTAAGAAAGAAGTAAAATTTGAGGTAAAGTTAATTATTGTTTTCATGAATTTATGCTACCAGAGCGGAGGAAAAGACCAATAAAAAGACGCTAGACGACTAAACTTTGGACACCCTTTCCCTTTTTCCGAAATAGCGGTGAATCCCTTTATTCCTGACTCCTTGGCCGCTAAGCTAAGAAAGATGGCAATCAATCTACGAACCATTCAGCGCGAAGACCTAATGGACACAAGACTCTGTGACCTCCCCCTTTCCATTAAGGGCACCTGGGTGCAACAGTGCCTCAGTAAACTCTATGAGGAACTCCATCAAAAGAACATTCGCATGAATCCTCATGTCTGGATATCCGACGATTGGTTTTCTCCGGATGGAGTTCCGGGTTTTGCCGTTCCCTTTTTCCTCCTTCACCCTCGTCTCCTCAACCTTGAAAATGAACTTATTGGTGAAGCAGAAGGAGGAGATCGCAGCTGGTGCCTAATGCTAATGCGCCACGAGTGTGGTCATTGTATTGATAATGCTTTTCATCTGCGAAAAAATAAAACAAGGCAAAACCTCTTTGGTCTGACCAGTACCCCTTATCCTGAATCCTATAAGCCCAACCCAAGATCGCGCCAATTTGTGCGCCATCTCGATGGCAACTATGCCCAAGCCCACCCAGATGAGGATTGGGCCGAGACTTTTGCCGTATGGCTCACTCCCCGTTCAGCGTGGCGCCAAAAATATGCTCATTGGCCCGCCCTAAGAAAGCTAGAGCATCTTAATCATATGATGGAAACCATCCAAGGCCAAAGGCCATTGGTTAAAAATCGCAACCGCATGGATGATATATCCAAAATGAAGATGACCTTAGGCGATTACTATAAAGAGAAAAGAAAGAAGCTTGGCCTCAATAAGAACTCGCCTTTTAAAACAGACTTAAAGAGAATTTTCCCCCGTAAGGGACAACTACCGGCCTGGCGTTTTGTCCATGATTCCAAAGGGCAAATTATAGGTCAGGTTGCCAAAAATACCCGTCTCCAGCATTATAAAATTAAGATAATGTTGAGAGAGGTTCAAAATACATGTCGTCAGGAAGGTCTGATGGTCGATACACCCTCTCCCACTTATCGCCAAAAAGTGGTACAGCTCATGACCAAAAAATCAGAGAGCTTTTTAAAGGGAAATCGACCTAGGATCATTATGTGAAAAGCCAAAAAATTATTGTTCTCATGCACGGAGACCTCATTCCACCAGGAATGGAATTCAATGATTCTGGAGAAATTATCAAAAACCCTGAGCCCCTGGCCGATGATAAGCGCTTGGAGACCCCTTGGACTACGGAATACGATGTTCTCTATCACCTAACGGCCATGGGCCATCGAGTGCGTCCTTTGGGAATAATCGGTGAACTAAAAAAAATAAGAGAGACCATTGAAGAATATAAACCTCATATTGTTTTTAATCTCCTCGAAGAATTTGATGGTGAATCCTTATTTGACTCTCATGTAGTTTCCTACTTAGAGCTTTTGGGCGTTCCCTATACAGGAAATAATCCAAGGGCCCTGATGCTTGCCAGAGATAAGGCCCTCACCAAAAAGATCCTCAGTTATCACCGAATTAAATCTGCCAAATTTGCGGTCTTTCCCAAGAATAGAAAAACGAAAGTTCCCAAGAACCTCAAGTATCCTCTCATTGTGAAGTGCCTAGACGAGGATGCCAGTCTTGGACTTTCTAAAGCTTCTATTGTTAGCAATGAAGAAAAACTCAATGAAAGAGTGGCTTTTATCCACAAAAAAATTGGTGTCGATGCCATTGTTGAAGAGTTCATCAGCGGTCGAGAGTTTTATATTGGCGTTCTTGGAAACTATCGCATGGATGTGCTTCCCGTCTGGGAAGTCTTTTATGAAAAGTCAGAGCAACCAGAGAAAGAGTTTTACTCCCGCTCAGCAAAGTGGAATGAAAAGTATCGCCAAAGAAAGGGCATTGATAGTGGGAAGGCTAAGCTCTCTCCAGAACTTGAAAAGAAGATCCAAGACATTTCTAAAAGAACTTATAAAGTCCTAGGTTTAAATGGCTATGCTCGCATCGATGTCCGTATGGATGAGAATGAAAATATCTATATCATTGAAGCCAACCCAAATCCCAATATCGCTATGGATGATGAGTTTGCCGAGAGTTCCTATGCCACAAAAACGTGGGACTATCACAAAATTTTGCAAAAAGTGATTAACTTAGGAATATCTTGGAATAAGCTCGATTAACAGAGGCTTATTGAACAAGCCTCTTTTTGATCGTTTTCTTGGCCTCTTCAACATCACACTCAAAAACGAAAGAATACTCTTTTGATACTGTTTCGAGCAGCTCGTTCATTAGCTGTCTCTCTACCGCACCTTTATCTTTTAGTTGATGAATCTCTTTAATCACACTAAGAATATTTCCAAGAGTTACCTGATTGGAACGAACACGCTCCTGGTAACAAGCTATTCTTTCTTTTCTACTATCATAGGCTTTTTTAACTTCAGCTTTGTGAACTCGATCCAAAGAACGGTTAAAAGACCCTTTCGTAGCAACCTTACGGATTAGAATATCAGAGTCCGTTGGAATCATATTCTTCATCTTTTGGTGCATGCTTTCGATAGTGAAAAACGATCTATCAAGACCAGGCATATGCTCTACACCCATCATACGGCCTATACCAAACTTAGGAGAAACCACGATATCATCGGGAGAGAATTTACGGTCTGCGAAAATTTCAGTTTGTTTTTTGAGACTAATTGATTCTGGTTCCGTTTGAGTATTGATAGGACAATCCTTTGTTGATGTGGCAATCCATTGCACCGGATGTATTGATAAATAAATCCTATCAACAAATGAAACAGAAAGTCTAGGACGAGACACCATTTTAGTGATATCACAAAGCCATGAATGATAATTATAGACAACGCTTTTCAGGTATTGCTCGCCTCTATGGAGAAAAGGCTTTAGAGAAGTTTTATCATAGTAGCGCAACAGTCGTTGGTATTGGGGGTGTCGGCTCTTGGTGCGCCGAAGCTTTAATAAGAAGTGGCATTCAAAAGCTGACACTGATTGATCTCGACGAAGTTTGTATCACTAACACAAACCGTCAACTTCATGCTCTTGTTGACACTATAGGACAAACAAAGGTCTCGGTCGTGGCAAAACGAATGGAACTTATTAATCCTGAAGCCGTGATCAATCCCATTGAAGACTTTCTCACGGAAAGCAATCTCACTGAGCTCATCACCAAAGAAAGTGGTGTAATCATTGACGCCATTGATTCCCTCAAAAATAAAACCTTATTGGCAGCACACTGTCGCCACAAAAATATCCCTCTCGTCACCATTGGTGGAGCCGGAGGAAAGAAGGACCCTACTCTCATAAGAACTGCTGATCTCAGTGAATCCACTCAAGATAATCTTCTCAAGAGGATGAAAAAAAAGTTAAGGGTGGATTTCGATTTTCCTCGCCAAGGCACCATGAATATCAGTTGTGTTTATTCCCTAGAAAGGGCCGTCTATCCTACAGATGAAGGAAAAACCTGCTTTAAAAAAGATTTAAAAGATAAGTCTCAAGCAAAACTTGATTGCGCGACGGGAATGGGGACCGCAACCTTTGCCACTGGTGCTTTTGGCTTTGCCGCTGTTCACTGTGCTTTAAATTTAATACAAAATGAAAATTGATTTTCATGGCCATAATGCCTCGACCTCCAAGGCCGATCATTTTATCTATTGTCATGCCGACTTAACCCAAGAGCTGCCGGGGAACTTGGAAAACTCAAAAATTTGCTTTGGTCTTCACCCCTGGTTTCTTCCTAACTCATGGGAGGAGGGAGTGGCCTTGTTAGAAAATTGGAAAAAACATCCTCAATTTTTTTCTCTCGGAGAATGTGGACTAGATCGAGCAAAAGGACCTCATTGGGATGAGCAAATTGATTTTTTTCAACGTCAGCTTGAATGGGCGAGTCAATATAACCTTCCCTTTATTGTCATTCATAGTGTGAGGGCCAACCCAGAATGTTGGGGCTTAATTAAAAAATCTTCTTTCAAAGGTAAGGTCGTCTTTCACGATTACAAAGACCATTCCGACTTCACTGATCAATTACTTCGCACTGAACGCGTATATTTTTCTCTTGGCACAGCTCTTGATGGAAAAGGTCAGTTTCTAAAGACCAAAAGCACTCTTCCGGTCGATTCTTTCTTGAAAAAGGTCTTCTTAGAGACTGATGATTGTCATCTCACGATACATAAGCGTTATCAGCAGCTAGCAGAGGAATTTTCTCTCAAAGAAGCTCTTTTAGAAGAGCAAATCCTTTCTAACTTAGAAGAGCTAAGCCATTGAAAAGTGGTTGTTTTTGCCGCCAAACAACGCTTTGCGCATAATCCCTTAAAATAATACCTAAGCAATCTAAATCATTGAGGAAGTTTCTATGAAGAAATCAAATATCATTGTAAGTGCCGTCGTTGCACTTTTGATGATCGGCTACTTTGGCTATCTCGGCTTTAAGGGAATGAAGCAAAAAGAAAATATCTTTTTGGCCAAAGACAAGGTGGAGATTGAAACTCTTGCCCCCAATAGAGAGTTCTTAAAGTCTCTGCGCTATAAGAGTCGAACCTTTACTTTTGACGAGCTGCCTTTAGAGATCCAAAAACGAATTAAAAATGAAGAGCTTATTGCTCATCAAAAAATGCAAACGATTCTTAAGGACTTTTTGGTTCGTTTTCACGTTAAGGCCAAGAACGAAAGAGACATTTTTTCTGTCACTACCGATGACCTCCCTCCCCTAATTGAAATCAGTAAAAAACGAGTGGGCATGGAGAAAGTCGAAGAGCTCTATAAGAAAAATATTGACGTTTTTCCCAAGGACCATAAACCGGGGGCTATCAAGGCGCAAATTTACACTGAGCTCTTAACTCAAGACACTTATGATTATATGATCAATCAATTAGCTGATGTTTATCGAACAGCTGATTCTCGTCTTCCTGACGCTCCTAAGATCGATACAAAATGGATTCTCACTGAGAAATTTTCCCCTTCTTATGGTAGTGAAGAGGCTCCCTTTCATCTCATTTGGATTGGTTTTTATGGTTGTTTAGAGTGCAAAAACTTCACTCAGGACCTTGGTCTTCTCATCCAAAAATATGGCTTTGATAATTTTCGCGTCACTTTCATTCCTTGGACCAAGAGAGATATCGATGCTTATGCATATCTCAACCTCACCGCCTTTTGTTTGAGGGAACAAGAAGGAGATGCAAGCTTTTGGAATTTCCACTCCCTTGCCATGAACAAGAGTGATGTCTTAAAAAAGATAAAATATGACGATCTAAAAATGGCAAGAGGTTTTGCGGAGGAAATTTTAAAATCCGTACAAATCAAACAGGAGAAAATCAAGAGTGTTCTTGCCTGCTCTAAAAACCTGAATCAAGACAATAAACTGCTCGTTGAAATGACAAAAGCTAAACAGAAACTAAATTTTCTTCCTGATGTCTATTCCCCCATGGCCTTTCTCAATGGCAGGTTCCTTGATCTGGAGGGACGAAGTCTTTTCCTGGCCGTAGATGACAAGATGAAAGAGCTCATCAAATAGGAGAACTTATAAGAACGTTAGAGTCTTTTAAAAAAGCTTCTGCCAATATTTGGAATGCACCATTTGCCGTATTCCTGGTTCTTACCTTTTTCCTCTTCGGAAACACTCTTCAAAATGATCCTTTTATTTTTGATGACCATTTTCATATTTTTAATAATAAGTTTGTTCGCGATACCTCTGTCGAGAGCTTTTTACACTATTTCACAAACTCTCTCACCCCCCTACCTTTTCTCTTTTGGAAGGTCATAACCCTTTTTAACTCAGGTCTTCATCCAGAGGTCTATCGCCTTTCAAATTTTCTTATTCACGCTTTTAACACTTACCTAGTTTTTCAGTTGGCAAGCATCATTTTTCCAAAAATACTCACTCATTTTGAAGACGTTAAAAGGAAGACGCCTTTTCTCTCTTGGGTGGCGGCCTTAATCTATCTCGCTCATCCCGCTCAAGTTGAAAGTGTCGTTTGGATATCTTCTTTAAGAGGACTCCTTGCAACAATGTTTGCACTTCTCTTTCTTCTCTATGCTCTTGAAAGAAAATCAATGGCGGTCTTGTTTCTCATCTGTGGTCTCTTATGTAAGCCAACCATGATTTCAATTTTTCTCTTCTTGCTCTTTTTCTTGTGGTTATCAAAAGAAAAGGTCTCAAGAAGCTTAAAAGTCATCACTCTTATGGGAATTCTTCTAAGCCCTATCGTCCTTTATATTCACAAGACAAATATCATCACAACTTACTTTAGCGAACTTCCCCTCCTTATAAGACTACAGGTCATTATTGCAAGTAGCAGTACCTATCTCCTTAATGTTTTTATGCCCTTTAGACTATCTTTTGATAATCAGATCAATCCTTTTGTCATTAGTTACTTAAATGATACCCAAAACACTGGAGCTTTATTTACGTTAGGCCCTCTTTATCTTCTTCTAATGATCGCTTTAACATTTAAGAAAAAAACAAAGATGCTAGGGCTCTTAGGTCTTTCTCCTTTTCTTCTTCTTTCACCTCATATGGGTCTTATCCTCCATGACTTTGCTAATATTTCTGTTGTCAGTGATCGCTACCTTAATCTCCCCCTCTTTGCTTTTTCTCTCTTTCTTTCACTACTGCTCTTTCATTTTTTTGAAATCGCAAAAACTAAGTTTAAATTACTCCCTCCCTACTCGATGCATCTCTTGCTCATCGTATTGCTTCCAATACTTACACTCTATCAAACCAGTAAGTGGAATCATCCAGAAAAACTTCTTAAATCCTCCCAAGTTTTTATGGAGCTTCGAGAGCCAGTGCTAACCGCTCTTGCCAACCAAAAATTGAATCATGGTGATTATAGAAATGCACGAATCTATCTCAAGAGTGCATTAACTATTAGCCCCAATGCTCCAGATATTATTGAGAGACTTATTGAAATTAATGAGGATTCTCCTTCTAAAGAAGAAGATCAATTTATTATGAACTACATTGCCAATCCTAACTTTAGGCTTTCTCCGCAACTTTACCTTCCCTTGGCAGAACTTTACCTAAAGTATTACAAAATAAAAAAGGCACAATACATGATTGAATTGGCCATCTCTAATAGGCACGAATTGAAGAGTGCCTATCTGCTTCAAGAAAAAGTAAGGTCTTATGAAGAGGACTTAAAGCATGAGTCTTTTAGAAACTTAGAGCTTTATTACCAAATCAAAAATAACTATCCTATGGCGATCAAATACAACGAGCTTTTGCAAAAGGCGTTCCCGTTAGATCAAGAGATCAAAAGAAGAAATAAATTCTATCGAGAGGCGAAGCCTGAAAGAGAAAAATAGCTTCCCTTGAAAAAGGTTTATTGCCTTTTTTTTGAGGCGAGGCAAAGGTTTTTGTAAGAGACCAAGTCCCAATGATTCATGTGATTTAGGTCAGTTATTGCCTATATGCATTAATTTTTTCTTATATTTAGGGTCCTAACCTAAAATACCGATAAGACTGATAAAACAAACTCAAGGAAAACCATTGTGAAAGGAAATCAAGAAAAATCCCCTTTTCTTCCCTCTCTAAGAAAGTTAATTGCTGATGACAAAGGCTTTTCTCTCGCTGAAGTCATGGTGGCAGCGGGTATGCTCGGTGTGCTTTCCCTTGGCGTTAGTCAGCTCATGCAAAATTCAAGTAAGACGGAAAAACGACTCGGTCAACAAGTGAATATGATCACCTTACAATCAGATATTTCTGATGCTTTAAGAGATCCTCTTGGGTGCACTAGAACTTTTTCAGGTATGGATACAGGTGCATCTGCCGCTCAAGCGGCTACCATTAATGGAAATTGGCAAGACCTCCCTACTCCCGTGGGTGGTAATGAAATCATCTTTCGAGGATCAAAAGAAGATAGAAACTTTGCTCAGAGGGCAAACTGGCCACAAATTCTGAGGCAATATGATGGCTCAACTTATACCGACACTAATGGCAACACTCGCTACTTTGGTGTTTATGGAGATGGCTCCAACCAAGTCACTGTTCGTGACATTAAATTTAGAGGCTATTTTGATGACACTTCTGGAACCGATGAACTCAATGATGATGCTAAATACGACGTTACTGGTTTTGACCCCATTTCCGCATCAACGGATCGTTCAGGTAATGTTGTCATTAGAATTAATTTCACCAGAGGTAACTTCAATCAATTTGAAGGATTAACGGCAGCAGAACAGGCTGAGCGAAATGCCAAAAGAAATTATGGCTCCTTTCAGATCACCCGTTTCTTTCGCGTGAGAGTAAGAACAGACGATTCCAACAATGTCATTCGCTGTATTAGTCGTATAGAAGATCAGGTAGCAGACTATTGTCAGGCCATGGGGGGAACCCTTGATGAAGCTGACGGTCGCTGTAAAGGGATCAAAATTCTCGATATCGATGATGCTACCGGCATTGCCAAAGGTGATGGTCAAAGTCTCGACAATGATTGGGCGATCACGGCCGAAAAAGTAGGAGCAGGTGCCGGCGCGACAAGTGGTAATATCCTTGCTGAACACTCCCTTGCCATTGGTGTTGATGCCTCAGGGGTTAACTCCGGTGTTGGACCAAATACGGGAGCCGCAAATGTTCTGGATCCAAGAGAACTTGGAGAAGGTAACCTCTATGTTGGTAATTCCATCATCGCGGGTAAAGTTCCAGGTCCTGGTTTAGATGCAGGGGAATCTAATTTTGCTGGGGATGCAGAATTTAGAAGTGGTGTCAGAGTTCTTGGGACAGCACCAGGTGCAGCGTCAACTCCTCCAGAAATTCCCGATGGTGCCCTCGTGGTGGAGAATCATATTTCAGCGGGCTTTGATAACGTCAACCAAGCGACTACAGATAACTTTGTGTTAAGATCCCAAGGCCGTGCACGCTTTCAACACGCCACCAACCCAGAGATGATTCATATTCATCAAGATGGTCAACCAACCCTAAGAATTGCCAATGGAGATAACGCCCAAATTCGAACAGAAGGTGCAAATGCAAGAATAGATGCAATAGGTACCAACGCCACGATCATTGCTGATGGCGATGCTGCTTCAGTACAATCAACAGGCACAGGCGCTTTCATCAGATCCACAAGAAATGGAGGTGCGGTAACTCAAGCAACCCTTACACCTACAAATGCCGTAGCCTTTAACGTAAATGAAGCCGGTTCGCAAACTATGAGAATTCTCGATAATGGTAGAATCCAAATTTATAACTCCACCGATCCAGTCGTTGATATAGGCGTAGGAACAGGTGCTTATCGCCCCATCCGCATTTGGAATCAAAATACTGCCCCATCAACAATGACCTTTGCCGATGGCTCTGCAGCTGGTGCCGAAGCCGCAACAAAACAATGGGTGAGACGTATGGTCTTTGGTGATCTGAGAAACAACGCCGGTCTTATCACGGATATCATCAACAACATCACCAATTATATGCAACATAATCCCCTTTCAACTATTCAAGGTGGAGTCTGTACTTCCCTTCAATTGAGAACAGGTCCCGCCATTGGGGGCAACCTTTCGACTTGTACTTGGAATGGAACAAATTGTGTTTGTAATGAATCAAACTGTTCAAACTCAGAAGG
>JASBRV010000044.1 GCA_030149295.1 Bacteriovoracales bacterium
CCCTTTGCCCTCTCAATTTCAAAGGTACGTAAATGCTTGATAATCTCATCTGTTGAATACTTTTTGCGTGCCATTCCGACTCCTTATTAGAGAGGTCCAGTATAGTTTAAAAACTGGACCTGTTTAAGTCGGGCAGGTCAACAAGTTCAGGAGAAAAGCCGTTTATTAAATGGCTTGAGAAGTTGGATAAAAAGACAAGGATCATCGTCATAACTTATATTGATAGGCTTGCAGATGGTGGAACGACTAAAAATCTCAAACCCCTAAAAGACGGTGTGTACGAGATTAAAATTTTTTATGGCCCAGGGTTGAGGGTATATTTCGCTGAGGATGGAGAAAAAATCATTCTCCTCCTCATAGGTGGCGACAAAAAATCTCAAAACTCTGACATAAAGAAAGCTAAAGAATATTGGAGGGATTATGCCCAGAAGAAGTGAATCATTCGACAAATATGTAGCAGAACAAATGCAGGATTTGGATTATGCCAGAGAAACGCTTGTTACCTCTATTGAACATTTTGGTGAAAGTGTCGAAGATGCTCTTAGATACACTATTGAAAAAATGGGAATCAAAGAGTTTTCAGAGCTTTCGGGCATTCAAATTCAAAATATATCGCAGTTTATTAAAGGTAAGCGAAACCTCAAGGTTGAAACCTTGGACAAATACCTATCTGTGTTTAAATTAAAGTCTAAAATTGTCGTTGTTCAAAATGAAGAAGATGACGTCGCGTAGAGATAGTATTCTAAAAGTGCTGGATCATAGAAGTTCCAGCACTTTTTCATTTCACCTAAAACAACTATTTTCCACCAATGCCAGCAGCTTTTAATCCTTCTGCGGTTGGCCCTTTCACTTGGCAACATTCAGCGAGCTTACCATTTACAACTACAGCAGGTACTCTGGCTATTCCAAGTTCTTTAGCTCGTTTAGACACTCCTTTGTCATTCATATCAAGAACACTAATTTCACAATTGTCACACGCAACCTCATTCACGAGATTAATTGTGCTTTCGCAAGCTGGGCATCCAGCACTGAATATTTCTACTTTATTAGACATATAAACCTCCTCGTTTTAATTGCAAGCAGTACAATTTTGCTTCATTGGAATAAGATTCCAAATAGAAGCAAAGATTAAAATTCCTATTCCAAAATAAAAAAGGTAATCGTTTTGCCTATAATGAAATATCAGAGCAGTTACAGAACCGACTATTCCAAGATAAAGTGGGGTGTAACCCCTTCTGGACTTAGCTTTAAACCCAAGCCCAAACAACGTAACTCCAATAAAAACAGACATCAAAATATAAAAGTAAGCTCCCTTAAACAAAAAACCAAGGCCGATACTTGAGAGAAAGCCTGCTATGGCAGGATAACAAAGTGGGCAACTTGCCTTTGCTAACAACGCAGCACCAACACCTGGCCCAATTGAGGCAGTTCCTAAGAATCCAAATAGTTTATTATTACTAGCCCTCGATACATTTTGAAAACTTGTTAATTTTGAGGTTATTAAACTTACAGAGGGAATACCTGCTCCTTCATATACTCGACAGCAGTTTGCTCCATCAACAGGCTCAACACCCATTATATCTTTTCCATTAATCAGTATTGTTGGTGATCCATGCTTTCTTGCATACTCAGGTGACTTATCTGAATTACGATCCCATTCCTTCCATTTGGCAGAAAGTTTAGCACTAGAGAAGGCCTTCATTAAATTTGCTCTTGTCTCCTTCACGTTCGGACAATCTTCATCAAAGATTAACTCTACATTTAGCATTTTTAATCCTTCTCAAAGCTTTCTAAAATTGGGCATTCTGATGTTGATTTTTCATTATTTGAACAGGCACCAATCATTTTCTTTAATGAACGCTTCATTTTATTCAAATCCTTTATTTTTTTCTCAACTTCCTTAAGTTTTGATTCCGCTTTTATTTTAACTTGTCCACACTTAGCATTTGATTTTACTCGTAATTCTAATAGTTCTTTTGCCTCATTTAATGTAAAACCTAGCTCTTGAGTGCGCTTGATAAATTTGATTTTAACAACATCATCATAAGGGTATTTTCTGTATCCCGTTTTAGAAGAAGGCTGCTTTATCAAGCCTTTTTGTTCATAAAATCTCACAGTCTCAACTGTGACACCTGATTCTTTCGCTAATTTTCCAATTGTATATTCTTCGTTCATAGACCTATTATAAACCCTGTAGTGCACTACGGAGTAAAGAAAAATAAAAACCAGTCATTTCAAATGGTTATAATGAGCCGCCAAAAGAGGAAGCCTAAGCAGCTTCCTCTAGGTTTTCTTCGATATAAGATTCTAGGTCGTGAATCCAATAGTAATTTGAACCATTGTCAAAACTGATTAATTGCTCATCTTGTGCAAGCCCATCAACATATTCACTTTGGGCCATTGACCAGTATATGGGATCATTATTTTTCATAAGCTCTACTGTAGAAAACTCCATGAATCCTATTTTTGTCGTTTCTTCGTAGCATTCTTCAATCACCTGTTCAAAGATTTCTTCTGTATCTACAGTTTCCAATTCTTCTTTGAGAAGTTCTTCTACAACCCATTCAGTACCATATTCACAGCCAAATTCTGGTAAAAGTCTCATCAAATCATCACTCATACATGTTTTACAAGTGCCAGTTGGAGCTTCTTTATAGCATTGGTAGCAAAATGGTATTGTTTTTTGAAAAGCGATTTTTTCTAAACTGGATTTTATATTTTCGATACACATATTTTTCTCCTAATTTTTTATTGTTTTTAAAGTGAAGTGGCCCAATAGAGCCACTTCTTTTGTTACTCGTGTGTATTCAACTCCCAAGATGTGCTTGAAGAAGTTGGCATGTTTTCTTATTACTGAACCGTCGTTTAAAAAAATCAAAATATAGTCATTTTTAAGTACGATGTTCTTAGCTTGTGCAAATTTTAAAATTTGCTTGTTTTCTTGATTTTGAGTTTTCATAAATTTCTCCTGTTTTTGTTGTTATTCATTTGCCTCTTAGGGCGAAATAAACGAGGAGCGAAGTCGAATGAAAATCCAGAAAAAAGTTGGGGGAAACCTTTAGGGGGAACCGACTTTTTTATTGATTTTTTAGTGAGCGAAGTGGACGATTAGTGGAGCCTAAGATGGGAATAAATGAATAAATATAACTAAAACATTTCAAGAAATTTAAACTACTCAAATCTACAACAAGCTATATTGCATAAGAGAACAGTCAAAAATTCTATTGATTTATAAGCGTTCAATTAGATTACAAAAGCTTAAAAGTTGATAGGTATAGAAATAACAAAATGACCTGCCCGACTTAAACAGGTCCAGTTTTTAAACTATACTGGACCTCTCTAATAAGGAGTCGGAATGGCACGCAAAAAGTATTCAACAGATGAGATTATCAAGCATTTACGTACCTTTGAAATTGAGAGGGCAAAGGGAAAGACGATCGAAGAAGTTTCTAAGGCGATAGGAGTTCACCCCGTGACACTCGCTAAATGGAAACGAGAATATGGTGGGATGCAACCCGATCAGGCCAAGCGGCTCAAAGAACTTGAAAAAGAAAACGCTCGATTAAAGAGACTTTTAGCTGATGCTGAACTCGATAAATCCATGATGAAAGAAGTTATCGAGGGAAACTACTAAGCCCTGAAGTTAAGCGGAAAGCTGTATCTCATGTTCAGGAGAAGTTTAAAACTTCTGAAAGAAGGGCCTGCAAAGTTGTCGGTATTCATCGAAGCACAAGCCGATACAAAGCAATTGAAAGCGAGTATCAAGAAAGACTTCGAGAGCGAGTAATTTACTTTGCAAAACTCTATGGCAGATATGGTTATCGTAAAATAACAGGGCTTCTTAACCGAGATGGATGGAGCGTAGGTAAAGATCGAGTTTATCGAATATGGCGCGAAGAAGGACTTCAGGTACCTCAAAAGCAACCAAAACGAGCAAGGCTTTGGTTTAATGACGGAAGCTGTATCAGAAAGCGGCCGGAGTACCCAAACCATGTATGGGCGTATGACTTCGTGAGTGAGCGTACAAGAGATGGAAAACCGATCAAGATTCTTAATATTGTTGATGAGTTCACGAAGGAATGCCTTGTCTCATATCCGGCAAGAAGGATTCGATCGAGAGAGATAATCTTTGTTCTTGCTGATCTGTTTCTTGATAGAGGAGTTCCTACTCATATTCGTTCAGACAATGGACCAGAGTTCATCGCAAAGAAACTTTTAGAGTGGTTTAAAACTTTGGATATAGCTCCTCTTTTTATTGAACCAGGATCTCCTTGGGAAAACGGTTACTGTGAATCGTTTAACGGAAAGATGAGGTATGAACTTTTAGATGGAGAACTCTTTTATACTTTGAAGGAGGCTAAAGTAATTATTGAAAAATGGCGAATACAATACAACACAATCAGACCACATCAGAGTCTAGGAGGTCGGGCCCCTGTTCCAGAGACAGTCGTCCCAGACTGGGAGAGGCTTGCTATGTAGTCATGAGATTGGTAGTAAAACTACGGGCAGGTCA
>JASBRV010000134.1 GCA_030149295.1 Bacteriovoracales bacterium
CCAGTGAGAGAGGCAAAAATGATCAAGTTCTTAAACAAATTCATATACTTATACTTTTCCTTTATACTCATAGTAGAGGAAAGTTATTTGGCAATGAAGAAGAATCCCCGAATCATGGCGTATTTACCTAGTGCCCAAAAAGTGCACACTTTTTTGATTTTGGCTCTCATTTTGAGTTCAATTTCCTCAGTAAATTCAGCACCTTACAAGGATGAAGGGCGTGCTGTCACAAAAGTAGGTTACGAAAAATTCCTACGCCTCAATGAGCCCCAAAATAAGACCAAAAACTCCGACTGGCTGGACTTCTCACATTCCTATCAATTAAAGAGAAATAGTATCCAAGGAAGTTTTTCCGGTGACTTACGTTTTTATCTTAACAACCAAGAATTTAGTCCATCTTTAACAGAGGCTTATATTCGTTACGTTGGCGACAACCAGTCCCGCTATACCCTTGGTCGCCAAAAACTTGATTGGCACCCCAATGAAAACTTCTGGCAACTTGATCATTTTCAAAACACGAGAGGGTTTCGGTTGATGGACACAAAGTCAGAAGGACTCACTGGTTTTCATTACTCCACTCGTGATGGAAGCTTAAAAACTGAAGTATTCTTAAGTTACTTTTACATTCCCTCACTTAACCCATCCGTTAAGGTTGAAAATGGTCAAGTAGTGAGTAACACGGACTGGTATAAAAGACCGCCTAGTAAAACAATTATTTCCAATCAAGAAGTCGATATCTTTTACGAAGTAGATGTTCCGCAAATTAGAGACATTGTGATCCAAAAGTCCCTGGGCTTAAGAATGTCCTATGACTGGGGCTCTAAAAAGACAAAAGGCCAAATTAGTGCCTTTTCCATCTACAAACCTGAAAGAAGACTCAGAATTAATGCTGAGGCTTTCTACAACTCTGCGACAGATAAAGTGCAAGTCAATGCTAATCCTGTGGTGAATCATCACATCATTACAGGCGGCGATATAAGGCAAAGATATAAGAATACGGAAACAATTTTAGGATTTGTAACTGTTGATCCCAATGCACGACTTGGCGAGGACTTTGATAGCTTATCCATTTCAATTCAAAATAATAGAACTTTTGATACGGAATTTTTTAAAGTAGAGCCGCAATACTTTAGAGAAACCTATGGCCATTTCTCTACCACCTATCGAACTGAAAGTTCCACCTATACACTCAATGCCCTTCATTACTTTAGTGACCACACAAGAGGTAGTGATGACTTTTATAGTGAAACTGTGAAATGGAAAAGTGCAGTTGGGCTTGGAGGCTCTCACTTTCTCTATGACTGGGCCCATTTAACTTATTTATGGCGCTATGACCTTGAAAGAAAGGATAACCTTCTTAACACACAAGTTATTTTTTTCCCCTGGAAACAAAGTGCTATCACGATCGGTTTAGAGCTTCTTTCCTCTCCCGAAACTTCATCCTATTGGAGTGCCTACAGAGCGAATGATACTGTTTATTTTAATTTAGCTTATTTTCTCTAAAAAAATATTAAAAGAAGAAAACTCTTGTGACGATTCACCTATTTCTTTGATGACCCATTTTTTCTGATCAATATCTTCTTTAGAAAAAGCATCAAGTCCAAGATTTGGATCACTGCTTAATCGTAGAACTATCTGTGCATGATCAGGTGCGGTTAGGTAACATTGCTCTAGTACACGTTCCTTGTCTTTAACGAGGTTCGCTATAAATATAATATCTGCCTCTTGAAAATTGATATTCATCCCATTTTCTAGTTGGTACTGACCTGGGATAGCAAGAGCATTGAGAACTTGCACGCCAAGCTCTACAGCTTCTTCGTCGATATCATAGGCATGATATTCTTTAAAAAGCTCGTAATCCCAAGCCTTGATGATAGTGCTCGGTATACTTCCGGCACCAACAGTCACAAAAACTTTTCCTGGCCTTACAAGAGAAAGATCTCTATTTCTCTTAAGACACTCAACCATAAAGGGATGTTGATATAAAAACTGCGGCCCTAAATGAGAAAAGCCCTCGATAAATTCAAGGGCCAGTTCTTTTTCTATTTTAGCAATTTTTTGAGAATAATTCAGAAGCTACGCCTTAAGAGAATCAGCAAAATTTTCAACATCATTATTATTGGCGATGTATTTAAGTGATCCATTCTTATATTTTGGTCTGGTAAAGAGAGCGGCTTTGGTAGCATCTTTACCAAATAGTTTTTGACACACTTTAGAGTTATCCTCAACTTCACTTGAAGTGACCGTTCTTAGCGATGGAGCTCCTCTTAAAAGGTCTTTAAGAATTTTCACTTCATGACCAAATTGTGACAGAACCTCTGTTTTAGCAACAACAGGTTCGACTTGAGAACTTGCCTCTTCTTTCCCTTTAACCCATACACCAGACTCATGAGCAAGCACATAAGAAGCTAGAGCTTCTGAGGCGTTATCAATGTCAACAGCAATTGTGTCAGACTCGGTCATCAGATTTAAGATTTGGGACTCCATTTCTGGAAACTCTTTGCGGATTTGATCTAACTCCCAAGTTGATAAAGAGATAACATAAAATCCTTCTGAACTTTTCAAGAGGCTAATTCTCTTTTGAAGTTCATTTCTCACATCAAACTTAACCATTCCCGGAAGCCCATAATCTCGATATTCTTGAATCTGGTTTTCTGAGTTTAGGGTAAAAGAGCGACGATAAGCCCCCTCTTTAAAGCTACTCAAACTTTGCTTTGAGTGCTTTTCACTAGAGTCATATGTGTATTGATCTCCAAACACATCAAAATATCCACCGAGTAACCTGTACCCCTTTTCCTGGGTAACATTCTCTTGAATAAGAGAGGAAAGTTCGAAAAGTCCTGATTGTGATACCCCGACAACGACAATATTTTTCACTTTAAACTCCAAATTTAAACAAGCTTATTATTTTTAAGGACCATATGAGGATTAACATCCCCTTCATTCATAACAACGATTGTAGAACCGTATCCAGAAGCGCCTTTGAACTCATTACTGGTCACCTCGCCTTTTGCGGTATTTTCTAACCACGCAAAGTGGCCCTCTCCTAAAACAGTTATTTTATTTCTCTGTAGCTTAGAGGCAATATCATTTTTAAGACTAATCGCATGACCCGAATGGGCAGTGATCACGTTATTTTCAATCTTCAAGTTAAATAAATCTTCACCACTGATCACTATTCCATTTTGAGACTCAAATGTATTTTGAGAGAAGATTTGATCCTTAGATTCTTTAAGACTTATACGACCCTTAAAGTGAATCCCATTAATAACTTGAGTACCCTTTGTCTTGTTAATGAAAGTAAGAGCATCATCTGCAGCTATTATCTTCGATCCAGAACCTAGTATAGAAACCTCAATCGTATGCTTTCTATTTAGCACGACCTTTGAAGCGGGATGAAGAAGAACACCCTTCCCCTGAGCCTTAGCTTCTTTGAGAATGAGGCTGAATTCATTATCATTAAGCTTTCCTGGCCTCGCCGTGAGATAATTAGGTAAGCCAGATTTTGCCAATAAAGTGAAAGGCATTGCACAAGCACCAGTCGCTGCCATGCCTTGGAAAATGAAGCGTCGTCTATCCATCACTAAGTCCTTAAAAATATGATCATCAGTTTTCTACTAGAAGATAGACTAATTTTACACCAATAACTAAGTAATACAATAAAGGAAATCTAGTCGAGAGGCTCAAAACATACCGCACAATCAAGTAATATCAATGACTTAACCATCAAAATGACGACTTTTCCGATCAGCCTTCCCACTATATGATAAGTTATGATTTTTATTACTGGCGTGACCGGTTTTATTGGCTCTCATCTAGCAAATGACCTCCATAAAAAAGGCGAGAGGCTAATAGGCCTTGATCCATCCCCTAGGCCACCAGAGTTTCTCAATAAGGATATCCAATTTATCCAAGGTTCGACATTGGATTGCGACTTACTAGAGAGCCTTTTCCAGAAAAATTCTATAGACCATGTCTTTCATCTAGGGATGACATCGACTCCACAGCAAGCCCAGTCAAAAAAAGATTTAGCCTATGAATCAATAATCACAGGTACGAAAAATCTTTTGCAAATTGCATTAAAACATAACATTAAAAGCTTTTACTTTTTTAGTTCTAGCCACGTTTATGGCGATGTCCTCATGGAATCCATTCCTGAGAATGCTCCCTGCAACCCCAAAAGTTACTATGGAAAATTAAAACTCGAAGCAGAAAATCTATGTTTGGAGTTTTCCCAAAACAGTGCCATGAGAGTTCATATCATAAGACCAACTTCTGTCTATGGCACGAACGATCCCACTGAGCGTGTCGTTGTAAAGTTTATAAAGAAGGCCTTAAAAGGAGAGCCCATCGAAATCAATGATCAAAGTAGTCGAATGGACTTTACTTATATTGATGATTTTATTGCGGGGATAAACCAACTCTTTAACACCCCCTTATTATCCAATGAAGTTTTCAATATCTCCCGTGGAAGAGGAAGAACCTTATTGGAATTGTCTGAAATACTAAAATCACACATAAATGACCTCTCTATTGTTCTTAACAATGAGAGAGCCGGAACAAAAAAAGGATGCCTAAACATTAACAAAGCAAAAGATCTCTTCAACTACCAACCCTCAATTGATCTTGAAAAAGGTGTAGAAATTCTCTTAGAGGCAAATAAATGAAAATTCCTTTTTTTGGAAATGATAGAGAATACGCTAAGTATGAAAACCTTTTTCATCAGACGGGCCAACAAGTTTGGAAGACAGGTCAATATCTTAATGGACCTTGGGTAAAAGAATTTGAAATTTCTCTTGCAAAGAGTTGTCAAAGAAAATTTGCACTCACACTAGGCTCTTGCACTGATGCCCTGACCTTTGCTCTCCAATCACTTGGACTTGATGATGGTAGTGAGGTACTGGTCACGAATTTTTCTTTTCTTTCCTCAGCGACAAGTATTTTGAGGGCAAACCTCATTCCTGTCTTTTGTGATGTCGATCCTAAAACAATGATGATTAATGAAAAAAATCTTGAAGAGAAAATCACTGATCGAACAAAAGTCGTTTTAGCTGTCTCTCTCTTTGGAAGTCTTGCCCCCTTAAATCGAATCGAAAAGTTTTGTAAAAAGCATAACTTTATTCTTATAGAAGATGCTGCCCAATCCTTTGGAGCCTCTCTCAAACAAAGGGCCGCAGGGTCATTCGGTAAGGCCAGCGCGATCAGCTTTGACCCTACGAAAATTCTTCATGGTACGGGAGCAGGCGGTGCCCTTCTAACTGATGATAAAGAACTTTATCGTTTTTCAAAAACTCTTCGTCTTCATGGCAGGGACGAAGAAGGTCACTTCGTTCGCATGGGACATAAGTCTCTTTTGCCTTCTCATGATGCTGCGATTATGAATAAAAAGCTAAAAGACCTTCCCTCATGGATTAGAAGAAGAAAAGAAATTGCCACAAAATACAATGAAACAATCCATAAATTGAAATTTTGCCAGCCGCAATTCATAGATGAAGATATTTCTCCCACCTATCACAAATTCGTCATACGCTGTCATGATCCTCAAACACGCCAGGAGCTTCGAAATTTCCTAGAAGGACGCGGAATTACGACGAGAGTTCATTATGGGCGACCCATTAATGAAGAGGAAGTATTCAAACAAAATAAAGATAAAACTCCTCATGCCAAGACCTTGTGCCAAGAAATTCTGAGTTTGCCTCTTTTTCATGAAATGAGTGATGAAGAAGTTCAATACGTATGCGCTTGCCTACAAGATTTTCAAACGCTATAGAGCATGCCCTTAACATAGCGACTTTGGCGCTCTGAAAAAGTCTCAACATAGAAATCAAACTTCTCTAAAGTATCTTTCGTTTCCTGGAAAAGGTCTCTAGGATTAGAGTCGACATACTCATTAAAAAGACCCCTAAACCATTGGTGATCAGAAATTAAGGCGAGCTTGTCCGGGTCATTCTTATATTTGAAACCGTGAATCGCACCGAGACGTGCTCCCAAAATCACCCAATCCCCATAACTCTCATCCAGCCCCAAACTAGTCCAGGCCTTTAATCTTTCATGTGTTCTAAAATCAGGTTTTGAACCAGCATAAGCATTTGTCGCTGAAGCTAACTTAGAAGCCTCCCTAAAGCCAGATTTAAAACTTATATATGGTGAAGTATTAAAACATGTTTGAGAAACAACGGCAGGTTGAATGCAAAAGCCTTCGGTAGCGACGGAAAGCGTAAAATCAACCACGTCTAAATTCTTAAAATTCCGAACATGCTCAGTATGAAAACAATGAACCGAGCCATAACCGTAAACAAGTCCGTTCACGCGATTTTTACAACGAAAGACATGGACTCGCTTGTCGTCCCTTCCTTTGAAGTCTACTAGATTCAAATCGAAGTCCGGTAACAACTGACTGTCACCATCCATAGTATAAAAATGAGAGGTTTCTGCCCTATGGGCCGCGGTAACCCAAGCACGAGCAATTCCCTCTACACCATGAACCCTCTTTGCGTGGGGAATTTTCTTTTTAAGCCTATCAAAATTTTTGTCTGCTTCTGGCTCGTCGTAACTCATGAAAAATAAATCGAACATTTTGCCATGATGAAGGACGAAGGCAACTTTGTCTTAGGTCAGTGCATTAGACAGGTATTCATTTGATTTTTTTTAGTTAAAACAATTAACCTAAAGAGTATTTTTTAGAGAGAATACCAACAAAGTCATCCTCAATATTACCATTATTAAATCTTTCAGGATTAATCTTTCCTTCATTCTTTAGAAAGCTCATCCACAACTCATAAAGCTTTGGATTGTGAACTCTAGCCCTTTCTTGAATAATTATTTGTTTATTGGAAAGGACGCCTGTCTTTCCCTTACCCAAGTTAAATTCCCTGTATCTTGGAACACGACAAATTTTATTAATGACTTCTAACTTCTCTGTATCAAAGACATTAAAATACTCTTTAATGCTTTTTTGATGAGGATATTTTAATTGAAAAAAATTCTTCACCATATGACATTGTTTAGCATGAACCTCTGGCATCTCAGGTGATAAATAAAAGTTCTCAAGATATTCATCTCCAATATCCCAAATACGACTCGAATCATACATGGCCATGTAGTATTGACCATTTTCTAGAAAGACCTTCGGCTTATCGCCACCCCTAAGATCACAATGGAGTAACCCTTTGTCCGCCGGAAACCGCAAGGAAGGATCCCTTCGATAAAGATGCCTTTCACACCACAAACGAATGGCAAATGTTGATTCTTCATAGAAATAGTCTTCGGTGAGATTTTCCGTTAACCAGCTTGCCCCTGTTTCCAAAATAGTAATCTTTGTAGCACCAAGCTTACCTTTGATGGATTCAAGGTAAGGAATTGCCACAAGCCTCACTTCATCATCAGCAGGCTCCTCATCCATATTATCGGTAGAAGCAGATCCTCGATAAATAAGAATCTCATCAATGGGTATATTGTTAGAGACAAAGGTCTCTAGCATTGTTTGGCTGTCGACTCCTCCAGAGTAAAAAAGGCGAATGTAGTCGTATTTCTCTCTTAACTGAAGTGCTCTTCGCTTAAGAATCTCATTCCACGATTCCAATGGCTCTTTTGTCCAATCGTATCGAGAAAATGCATCGTCAAAAAAATTGAAATAAATGGGTTTATTCGCGGCTTCAGAATGTTTTAGCGCCTTCCACTTATTATAAAAAACTTTACCATCGCATTCCCAGTAAAGTTTTTTATTAATACTCATTGGTTAAACCTTGATTAGCGCTCAAAAGATTTGCGACTAAAAATCTCTCGATTATAGGGCTCAAATATCATTAAAAGAAAAATCCAAGATCCACCAAACTCAAGGATCTCTCCCTTTTTTCCACCATCGACAAACTCTGCAATAATAGCAAGGCTAATATAAGCTGCTATATGATACATTTTAGGAAGAGGTAGTGCCCATGAATCAACCCATGTCTTCACCGCTTCTTTCTTACGATAAAGGAAAGGAAGAAATAAAAAATAAAAAATAATGAAGATGCCTAAGAAAGTTCCAAAAATAATTTTATTAATCTTAAAGTTTCCAAACTTTAGATTATGGAGATTCGTCTCACCTTGAGTGTTATATTTTTGAAAAAATTCAGGAACGTGAAAGTCAAAAAGGCTTTCCCAAATTCGCTGTCCCCAAGAAATTTCCTCCATTAAACCGAAGAAGAAGACAAAGGAAGCAAGATAAAGACTCCAGATAAATTTACTTTGTCTAAAGGGCTTTAAAATGCGAGCACGATAATACCCTAGAATAGAGCCACCCAACAGAGCAACAACCGTTAGCCATTCGAGTGGTCCATCTTCTCCAACATATTTTGACTCAAAGAAAACTAAATCATTCTTAGAATAATAAACACCTAATAAACATAGGGTAAAAACAAAGATAAAGACTAATTTTTCTAAGAGCTTTCTAGGATAATCAACTTCCACTTATCTCTCTCCCAATTCATTAAAAAGCGCAACTCTCTCAGAGTGACGACCACCTTCAAAACTTGTCGAAAGCCATGTCTTTGTTAATGACTTAATATCTTCAAGTTCCAAAAGCCTAGCACCGAAACAAATCACATTTGAATTATTGTGTTCACGACAAAGCTTTGCCTCCTCTTGAGTGCGAACAAGAGCAGCCCTTACTCCAGCAAAACGATTCGCAACCATAGAAACGCCAATTCCAGAGCCACACAAAAGAACACCTCTATGCTTTTCTTCATCCTGAAAAGCCACTGCCTTTGCTACCTTTGCGGCAAAATCGGGGTAATTCACACGATCGGATGAATAAGGTCCCACATCATCAACTTCATGACCAAGCTCAATAAGATAAGCCTTAAGAGCTTCTTTTTCATCAAATGCTGCATGGTCACAACCGATCGTGATTTTCAAAATAACTCCTTAACTAGGCGAATACTAATAATTTACACCCTTAAGTAACTGGTGTGAACACCAAATAGAAAGGCCTACCAAAGAGGTAGGCCTATCCAAAATTGATAAAGTTTTAAAAATTTTAGTAGCGGTAGTGCTCAGGCTTATATGGACCTTCTGGCTTAACACCGATGTACTCTGCTTGTTGAGGAGTAAGAGTATCAAGCTTAACACCAATTCTATCGAGGTGAAGGCGTGCTACTTTTTCATCAAGGTGCTTAGGGAGCATATAAACTTTATTGTCATACTTTTGAGAATTTTCCCAAAGCTCGATTTGAGCAAGAACTTGGTTAGTGAAAGAGTTACTCATCACAAATGAAGGGTGACCAGTAGCACATCCAAGATTCACAAGACGACCCTCTGCAAGAAGAACAACTCTTCTTCCGTCTTTGGCCGTGTACATATCAACTTGTGGCTTAATATTGTCTTTCGTCCAATTCTTATTGAGGTAATCAATTTCAATCTCGTTATCAAAGTGACCAATGTTACAAATGATCGCCGAGTCTCTCATTTTTTCCATATGCTCGCCACGAAGGATACCGAAGTTTCCAGTAGTCGTAACAAAAATGTCACCTAGCTTACAGGCATCTTCCATTTTCATCACTTCATATCCTTCCATTGCTGCTTGAAGAGCACAAATGGGGTCGATCTCAGTAATGATCACGCGTCCACCTTGGCTTCTTAATGATTGAGCAGAACCTTTACCCACATCACCATAACCGGCAACAACACAAACTTTACCAGCAACCATTGTGTCAGTGGCACGCTTGATACCGTCGATCAAAGACTCACGACAACCATAGAGATTATCAAACTTCGATTTTGTCACAGAGTCATTAACGTTAATCGCTGGCATGGGAAGTGTTCCTGCCTTAACTCTTTCATAAAGTCTGTGAACACCAGTAGTTGTCTCTTCAGAGATCCCTCTAATTTCAGAAGCAAGCTCAGGGTTCTTATCAAGAATAATATTTGTGAGGTCACCACCATCATCAAGGATCATGTTAAGGGCTTTACCATCTGGCCAACGAATCGTTTGCTCAATACACCAGTCATACTCTTCTTCTGAAAGACCTTTCCAAGCAAATACTGGTACACCTGCAGCAGCAACAGCGGCAGCAGCGTGGTCTTGAGTTGAGAAAATGTTACATGAAGACCAACGAACTTCAGCACCAAGTTCAACGAGAGTTTCAATAAGAACAGCCGTTTGGATTGTCATATGAAGACAACCAGCAATGCGAGCGCCTTTAAGTGGCTTTGAAGCTCCAAATTCTTCTCTTAAGGCCATAAGACCAGGCATTTCAACTTCTGCAAGTTGGATTTCTTTACGACCCCAATCGGCCAAACTCATATCTTTTACTTTGTAGTCACCACTCATAGGTAAGCTCCTTAAAAAATGCGCCGCCAAGCGGCATTAACAATGTGAAATTCTCGAAACTATAACACCCTCAAACTCCCATGGACAAGGGCTGCTATGGATTCGCTGCTCATAGCGCTCAGGTCGCTACGCACCATTTTCAACTTTCGGATTAAAAGCCAAGTTGTGATAAGTTTCTGCCAGCAAATAGGGAATAACAAAGGAAGCTCAAGTGGGCGATTACACTAAATTAAAGGCAAATGAAGCGCAGGCAATAGCGGATCTCTACCAGGTTGGGAAAATCAAAGAGCTCAAACCACTTTCCCTGGGTATATCCAATAGTAACTATAGACTCGATACAGATAAAGGCCTTTATCTTTTAAAAGTTTCCAACGACAAAGGAATCGATGAGCTCAGGGGAGAGATGGAAATCCTTCTCTACCTCAAAGAGTTAAAATTTCCCTACAGCCTCACCCCCTACCAAACAAAGCAAGGTGAAGCCGTCTATACCTTTAGAGACAAGTTTGGAGTTCTCTTTCCTTTTCTTGATGGAATTCCTCCTGGTCCCAGTGATATTGCCTGTGAAGAAATTGGCAAAGGCCTCGCCTGTCTTCACTCTTTAAAGCACACAGAAAAATTTAATGAACTTCGCGATCATGAAAAGGTTGGTTTTGGCGTGCATGAGATTTATGAATATGCTCAAAGACCTGAAGCCCCTTCTGATTTTACAGAACTCTTTGATCTTATGTTTCCCCATAAGTTTGAATGGTTTAGAGAGTTTAAATGGGAAAGAGGCATCATCCATGGCGACCTTTATTCAGATAACACGCTTTTTAAAAGCGAATGCCTACAAGTCCTTCTCGATTTCGAGCAAGGCGGCCGTGGTGAATACCTTCTCGATCTAGGAATCTCCATCTCGGGGACTTGTCTCGAAAAAGGGAGACTTCATCCTGCTTTGATTCGCTCCTACTTAAAAGGCTATGAGTCTAAGAGGGCCCTACCAAAAGAAGAGAAAATTCATTTAGCTGATGCCATTGCCCTCGGACTCTTTAGTATTGCACTTTGGCGTATAAAGAGGTTTAAAGAGAAAGATCTCAATCCCTTAATGGCCGAAAGTTATCGTGAGCTTTTATTAAGGGCTGAATTATTCAATCAAACACTAAAGAGCGAACCCCTATTATGAAGAATTTTTTTGCAAGTTGCCCCCGCGGTTTAGAAGAGACCCTCACCAAAGAAGCCGAGCATTTTAACTTTGAACATCTTGAGATCACCAGAGGTGGTTTTCATTTTAAGACCTCACCTCTTAATGCTATTAATTTTCTTCTCGAGACGAGAGTCGCCAGTAGAGTCTATAAAGAGATTGGCTCTTTTGATTTTAGAAATGAGAAGGATCTCGTCAAAAGTGCCATGCAAATTCCTTGGACAAAAATTCTCAACCCAGACGATACCTTTAAAGTCACCTGCCTTCTTTCTCGAGAAGTCATGGGAAAATTTAGAAACTCACACTTTCTTAGCCTCCTCCTTAAAGATGCCATCGTGGACACCTTTAAAGAAAAGGCCGGTAAGAGACCCTCTATTGATTTAGATCACGCCCAATTTCCTCTCCTTTTGAGAATAGAGCCCTCCCCCAAAGGGAAAGGGCAACTGAGAGGCATTGTCCTGGTTGATTTAGCAGGATACTCCCTTCACCAAAGAGGTTATCGCACGGCAGGCCATGAAGCCCCTATTAAAGAAAACTTAGCGGCAGCTCTTATCATGAACACCAACTGGGACAAGAAAGTCCCTCTCTATGATCCCTTTTGCGGCAGTGGAACTTTTCTTCTAGAGGGAGCGATGATCCGCCACCATATTGCGCCAACTTACATTAACCTCCTCGATCGTAAAGAAGACCAATTCGCCTTCGCTTTTGAAAGACAAAAGTGGTTTCAAAAAAGTCCCGAAATTCAAAAACCTTTTGAGCAACTTTGTGATGAACTCATTGCTCGGGCTAAAAATGGTATCTCCCATGCTGAGCCAGGTGAATTTCATGGAAGTGACATCAAAGCCGATCCCATTGGCATGCTTATGGAATCGTGGACCAACCTTGGTCTCCCCCGAAAATCACTGCGAATCAATGTGGCCAACGCTTTGGATGTTAAGCCAGATGATAATTTCCCCAACGGAGTGGTTATCACCAATCCTCCCTACGGCGTGCGCCTTGAGGAAAAAGACGAAAGGCTAGAGCAACTCTATTATGATCTCGGTGAGGCGTTAAAGAATAATTGGAAGGGCTTTAACGCCTATCTGATTAGCCAAGAAGCCGCTTATCGCAAAAAGATTTCTCTTCGCACCAGCTTACGCATGAGTTTCTACAATGGAAATCTCGAATGCCGTCTTCTTGGCTACGAGCTCTTTTAAAAAGCTATCGCTCGGTTGTCCCAATTTTTAAAGAGGTACCGATTCTCTCCAGAGCAGCCTTCCAGAACATTGAGAATATTCACAGCCGCTGTCTCAGGGGTCCAAACTTTGTGCTTAATACCTCCAAGAAATTTCTGAGAAAGCTCTGTTTC
>JASBRV010000046.1 GCA_030149295.1 Bacteriovoracales bacterium
GGAAAGGTTGCTGGTGCTTTAACCATTTCAACTGACAGGTACATGGGAAAGCAGGTTAAAGTGCATTGGCCTTGATAGGTGAGTTTGAGATTATCTTTATTATCCCAAATATAAGTCGCAGCATTTCCAACCTTATTGTATTGGTCTTGTTTTCCATAACGATTAATTAAACTTTGGTGAAAAACGTCATGGAGAAAATAACTCGGTAGCCTTGCAAACATCGCCACAGACTTTCCTTCATAGATTCTAAAAAAGACGGGAAATTTATAACGAATATGGGAAACATATGCCTTGTAAATTTTTGAGTTTCCTTTATCAAATTCAAGAGTGACCTTTTTGTATTTGCTTTTAATATTTTCTAGCGTTTTCTCCGGATAGAAGTCTGCCAAAGTATCGAGTGAGAAATTATAATTGGGCGGCTCCACCTCAGCATGGGTGACCAAATTAGTCAGTAGTAAGTGAATGAGGAGAAAAAAGGTCTTTTGCATACTGTTAAGAACTTGATTTCGTTACAATGGTACAAATCATTTTAGCTTATAGAGAGTTGGAAGTTCTTAAAGGGGCAATTCATGCAGGAAGCATCGAAAAAAGAAGCGCAAAGAATCGGATACGCCATGGTTGGCGGCCTCATCATAGGTCTGGTCATTCACTCAATTGGAAAGGCCGAATATGTAAATTACATTAAGCCGATAGGTACTGCTTTTATTAGCTTTCTTAAAATGGTGATTGTTCCTCTCGTTTTTTCTTCCATCTATATGGCGATGACAAATTTGGGAACACCTGAAGCTCTCGGTTCCATGGGAAGAAAGGCCGTAGGCTATTATTTTGTGACGACAGCGATTGCCGTTTTTTTTGGGCTCGTTTTTGTGAATCTCATTAATCCGGGGGTCGGTATAAGTTTAGGGAGCGCAGGACTTCAAGACTTATCTCAAGACCTCGCCACAAAAGTGAACGAAAATAAAGGTTTGTTAGGTACGATCATTGACGTTTTTCTCGGCGCCATTCCCACTAATCCTGCTGAGTCACTAGCAACCGGAAATATTCTACAGATTATCGTTTTCTCTATCATCATGGGAATTGTGGCCCTTTACCTGAAAGAGAAGGCTGACCCAGTAAACAAACTGATGGGATCCATTGAAGAGATGTCTCTATACCTCACTCATGGAATCATGAAGTTTGCTCCCATTGGTATCTTTGTTCTGATGCTTGATGTGATGGCCAAATCAGGAACATCTGCGATTGCTTCTCTTAGTAAGTATATCGCGACAGTTATTGTTGGACTTCTTTGTCATGCCATCTTTTTACTCTTTGTCGCTTCCGCAAGACTTAAAAAATCACCTCTTTTTATTATCAAAGGAGTTTCAGCTCCTTTATTGACTGCTTTTTCAACTTCTTCTTCTGCAGCAACTCTTCCTATAACGATGACTGCGGTTGAAGAAAATTTAGGAGTGAGAAGAGACACGGCTAAATTTGTTTTACCTTTAGGGGCTACTATAAATATGGATGGTACCGCTCTTTATGAATCGGTTGCTGCTATCTTTATCGCTCAGGCTTATGGGATCGACTTGGGGATCGGGCAGCAGGTAATTATTTTTATGACGGCCTCACTTGCTGCAATTGGTGCAGCTGCGATCCCTGGCGCTGGACTGATAACTATGTCAATTGTTCTTTCCACTGTGGGGCTTCCTCTTGAAGGGATTGGTTTAATTTTAGCAGTGGATCGTCTGCTCGACATGTTTAGAACTACTGTTAACGTTTTTGGTGATGCTGTGGGGACAATAGTTGTCGATTCATTTTTAGATGATAGTGAGATTCATCGCTAAAGTTCTATTAATGTCTTCGTTGTCTAAGTTTTCAAACCTATACAATGAGTTAAGGACTATTTTCTAGTCTTTGTGAATTCATTAAAGTCTCACAATAATTTTTAAGGAGACCTTAATGTCAACTCAATCAAGGACCCGCCCAACTTTAAGTCAAAGGATTCTTTTTAAACTCTTTAGAGAGCTTGATCGCGGTAAAGTTATCGTTACCACACCAGAGAAAAAAGAATTTAGTTTTTTAGGGAGGCATCCCGGAGCAGTGGCACAAATTACAATCTGTGATTGGAAACTTCTCGATATTCTTTTTTCTAAAGGCGATATCGGCTTCGGTGAAGCTTATCGTGATGGGCTTTGGGAGAGTGATGATATTTCCCAAGTGATCCTGCTTGCTATTCAAAATGAAAAGGCTTTCAAAAAAGTCATAATGGGAAATCTTCTAAGTGTCATACCTTATCTTATTAAGCATAAACTCAATCGCAACACAGAAGCTGGTAGTAAGAAAAATATTGAAGCTCATTATGACCTGGGAAATGAATTTTATAAGCTTTGGCTTGATGAGAGTATGACTTATTCCAGTGCTTACTTTCACCATGATGAGAGTCTTCACGAGGCACAAAAAAACAAATACCAACGAATTATTGAAAAACTTAAAGATCTCCCTGCTCAATCCAAAATCTTAGAAATTGGTTGTGGCTGGGGTGGTTTTATGAGGGAGGCTCGAGAGAAAAAGGAGTGGAAAGTGAAAGGACTGACTCTCTCTCATGAGCAAGCCGCTTTTATAAAAGAAAATAATAGAGGAGAGGTTTTTCTAAAAGACTATCGACATGAGAAAGGTCTTTATGACGGAGTGGTCTCTATTGAGATGTTTGAAGCATTAGGTAAAGAGTATTGGAAAACCTATTTTGAAAAAGTGGCGAGTGTTTTAAAAAAAGGAGGGCAGGCAGTTATACAAA
>JASBRV010000049.1 GCA_030149295.1 Bacteriovoracales bacterium
GATTGATTATTTCCACAGGCCTCATAGGCAGTTGTGAAATCGTTGAGACGATCGAGACAGGGACCACTTTCGCTGGGGGATAGAGCTTTACAGCGGTTGTATTCGGCCATGTACTGATTGCGATCGCTTTCAAGATTGGCCTTACACTGGGTATTGTCACCACAGGCCTGATAGTCTGCTACGTATTTTTCGAGTCTTTGTAAACAAGGCCGTACTTCACTTTGTGGAAGTGAATTACAACGATTGACCTCTACCTCATAAGAATCTTTTTGGGCAATTAGATCATCCTTACAGGTTTGATTGGTACCACAGGCTTCATATATTGTTATAAAACGATCAAGATCCTCAAGACAGGTGTCGCGGCTTGGGCCTTGCTTGGCATGGCACTTATTGAGTTCGTCTTGGTAGAGATTTTTATCGGCCATGAGTTTTTCAACACAAATATCGTCATTCCCACAGGCCTCAACTTTGGCCACAAATTCATTGAGGTCACTAATACATTGCGACTGCTCATTTTGAGGAAGACCTTCACAACGAGCTAATTCAGCTTGGTAATCATTTTTTTGCGCCATTAGGGCTTCTTTACAAGCTTCATCGTCGCCGCAAGCCTCATACTTTTCAGTAAATTTTGCCAATTGGCTAAGGCAAGAGTCTTTGGCAGGTCCCTTCTTTTCATTACAATTGGCCAAAGCCGCGAGGTATTCCTCTTTATCTTTTCTCAGTTGATCTTTACAGGCCTCGTCAGTTCCACATGCTTTCATTTCTGCCATGAACTTCTCAAGATCGCCCATGCACTTTTCTTTCTCTTGTGTTGAAGGCTTTGCTTCACAAGCAGCGACTTGAGCCTCGTAATCAGCTTTATCTTTTCTGAGATCAGCCAAGCATTGTTGGTTTGATCCACACGCTTCGTAAGAAGTTATATAATCACTTAGATTCGTGTGACAGGTTTCTTTCTCGGTACCTTGTAAAGATTCACAGCGGTTATATTCGGCAATGTATTGGTCTCTATCTTGACGTAGATTCGCTTTGCAAGCTTCATTCGATCCACAGGCTTCATAGCGAGTCACGAAACTTTCTAAGCGACCAAGACAAGCGGTGACTTCGGATTGAGGAGATAAACCATTACAGCGAGATTCTTCCGCTAGGTATTCGTCGCGATCACGACGAAGGTTGCTCTTACAAGTGATACTGGCACCACAAGCCTGATATTGAGAGACAAACTTATTCAATCTATCGAGACAAGCTTTCTGATCATCTCCAGTTTTTTGCATACAAGCAGCTTCTTGTTCTTTGAAGTCGTCTTTGTCGGCAAGAAGTTGATCTTTACAGGCTTGATCTTGTCCACAGGCTTTAAAACTAGTGATAAATTGATCCAGGTTAGTGAAGCATTGGGTTCTTTCCTCTCCACTTAATTTTTCACAATTTAAAGTTTCGGCCTGTACTAAGGCGCGGTTTTCTTCAAGCTCGTTTAGACAAGCTTGATTTTTATTACAGGCCTTTACTTCCTCAACATAAGCATTGAGTGAATCGTGACATCTCTCTTGTTCGGCCGCAGGTTTGGCGTCACATTTAGCAACCTCTGCTGTGTACTCAGCTCGTTGCTGATTGAGCTGATCTTTACAGGCTTGATCATTTCCACAAGCTTCATATTCAGCAGTGAATTCGTCAAGGTTGGTTAAACAATTTGTTTTCTCTGTTGAGGTGAGGGCCTCACAACGAAGTCGTTCAGTATCATAAGCCTCTTTATCCGCCATGAGTTGATCGATACAGGCTTGATTACTTCCACAGGCAATATAGTCATTAGTAAACTTATTGAGACGATCCAAGCAGGCCTGTTTTTCTGTCGTGTTTGTTTGACCTTCACAACGCGTTCTTTCAGCAGTGTATTCGCTTTGTCGTTGGCGAAGGGTATTTTCACATTGAGTATCACCTTCACAGGCCTTAAAAGATGCTAGAAAGGTATCAATATTATTTTGGCAACTTGTTTTATTTTCTCCACTTAAAGCGGCACAACGTGCTTGTTCTTGAAGGATCAAATTTTTGTCGGCCGTGAGTTGGCTGCGACACGTTTGATCGGTTCCACATTCTTCCATCTTTGCCGTGAAATAATCTAAGTTACTAAGGCAAGCCGTTTTATCATTACCCGTCATTGAATTACAGCGGCGAAGTTCGTCTTGATAAGCGATTCTATCGGCTTCTAAATTAGTCTCACAGGTATTATTTCCATTACAGGCTTCTAACTTCGCTACATAATCATCGAGGTTCTTTTGACAGCTCTCTCTTTCTTGGGCGGTGGGCTTGGCTTGGCAAACAGCTTTTTCTTTATTGTATTCCTCTTTTTGGGCTAAGAGCTCATTTTCACAGGCAATATCTCCCTTACAAGCTTTGTATTTTTCTGTAAAGCTATCAAGTCTTCCTAAGCAGGCGGCCTGATCATTTGAATTGGAAATTGCCATACAAGCTTCATATTCCTGATTATAGGAATTTCTATTATCGGCAAGTCTTTGCTTACACTGGTTATCGGTACCACACGCCTCATAGGCTTCGGTGTAATCACTTAAGCGTTGAAGACAGCTTGTCTTTGCAACACCTGCCATGGCCTCACATTTATTGAGTTCATTATTGTAATCGTCTTTATCAGCAAGTTTTTGGTCTTTACAGGCTTGATCAGTGCCACAAGCAAGGTAGCTATCAAGAAAAGACTCTAGTCTTTGATGACAAGATTCTTTTTCTGGAGAGCTCTTAGCATCACACTTACTTTTTTCGTTAGCATAAAGTTCTTGATCGGCAAGAAGTTGATCTCTACACACTTGAGTAGAGCAGGCGTTAAAAGTATTGGTGAATTCAGTCAGGCGGGACAAACATTGTGACTTTTGAGGCTCAGTCTTAGCCATACAATTGGCTTCTTCTTGTTGGTAAGCAATTCTTCTGTCTTCAAGCTCTTTTTCACAGGTGGCATTGCCATTACATGCTTCTAAGTCAGCAACATATTTATTTAGGTTATTGAGACATTCTTGATTTTTGGGTGAGGCATAGCTTTCACAACGGGTTTGTTCATTTTTGTAAGCAATTCGTTGTTCATCAAGTTCTTGTTCACAAACAGTATTACCATTACAAGCCTCAAACTTAGTTACGTATTTTTCTAAGTTTTTAAGGCACTCAGTTTTGAAGGGATCACTCTTCGTTTCACAATTAGCTTTTTCTGTAGTGTAAAGATTTCTTTGATTCTCTAAATTAGTCTTACAAGCGGTTGTGGTACAGGCGAGATAAGAGTCTACATAGGCATCAAGTCTCGTGAGGCAAAGAGCATCACCACCACAAGCTTTTGCTTCAGTTGTGTACATCAAGAGATTTTGATTGAGCTCATCTTTACATTTATTTCTTTCGACTACTGTGGGAATTTTATTACATTCAAGAGATCCCCCTTGAAGCCAAGTTTGTTCTTTTTCTGTGAAACAAAAGTCATAGGAACAGTTCCAATTATTTCCGGAAGCCTGACAAGAATTAGCCTGAGAAATAAGAGGGTCTCCTGCCGGGTAATTACATGGAGTCGCGAAGGACTCTGCCATGACTAAAAGGAAGATGAATGTGAGAAAGAGTTTAACCATTTTCATAACTCTAATTTTAAAAGCTCCCGGCCTTCTCAAGAGCTTTTAGTTACCCTTATTCATGTAGTTATAAGGGTTTAAGTCCTTTTGAAGGTCTGATAATGGCAAAATTGACTGCCAATAAACTGTGACTATGCCCAAAGAGCTTTATTGTTTTATAATGATCTCAAGGACTTATTAAGTCGTTAAACTTATCGGTATTTGAGCGAAATGGTTTAGTAATATGTTTTTTCAATTGGCCAAAAAGGCCCCCATTCTTTGGATTTTTGGACTTTTCGTGATCAATGCGGTGATAAGTTCATGCGTTTTAGGGCCAGAGGAATACGATGGTGCTCAAGATGATGGTACCTATACGGGTACGATGGTCGTTTATGATGGCCCCGGAACTGATCCAGACTTTATTGATCGTACCTGTCCAGAAATTAGCGCCACCATGGTGGTGAGTGGGGATAGTGTAGTGCTCACCACAAGCGATGATTATCCCAATTATGAATTTTGTGCTCCTGTAGGGGGGCGACGGGTTTATACCTGCGCTGATGCACCGGTTGTCAATCACTCCGCCAGTACGACCAGTTTTGGAAACAATCAGTTTAAGCTTGAAACCACTTGGGATATCGATAAATCTGACACCCAGCTCTCAGACCTGATGAACCTTGAGGTGTGTGGTGCGACACCGCCCAGCTTACCGGGAGACCCCTCTACTGGTGGTCGAGGTCGCCTTATTGAGTTTGCTCTTAGAGTCGATGAGCCGGGATTTGTAGGGGAGTATGGAAATGGAGCTGTTCGTGGATCTCTTTTTTATGGGGTTAAGTGCACTGGCGATGAATACATTCCCCTTTGCGTTTACTTTATGCAGTTGAGTAAAAATTAAAAGTTTACTAAATACTCAAAACTTACATTGTCGTTATTGTCCCATTGACCAAAATTTGATTCTAAGTCTCCAGAATAGAGTTCACTTTTAAGGCGGTACTGGCTGGTTCCTGTGGTGTAATTCACTCCAAAGATTTGGGCGCTACCATTGTATTTCAGGTCAAAATGAAAATCGTAGTTAAAAGATAGATTGTCATTCACATTAAAGACCATAGTTCCGACCCAACTATTTTGATAAAAGCGGGCATTGATGGAGCTTAAAGCATAGAAGGGTTGGGATTGAGCGCTTCGAAGATTTTCCCTTCCATGCTCAAGGATAAGATCCACAGAGTTTAAACCTAGTGCTTTTGGCCAACCATCCATGACATACCGGGTACCAATCATTATGGCAGTGAAGGAGTCATCTTTTCCTTCTTCTGCATTTTGATTAAGAATTTCACCATGGAGTTCTAGGCCTGAAAAGGTGGTTGAAAAGCCCGCACTAAAGAAGGTGATAGGAATATGCTCTTGGACCAAGGTAAAAGTAGGAACATTATTGATGACGGCAATGTCGTTTCTTACCACTGGATTTGTATTAGGCCCATTAAAAAAAGTAAAAAGCCAGTCTGTTCCCCACTTGGTTCCTTCTAGCTTCAACATGATAGGAGTTGATCTCGTTGAGAATCCAGAGGGGAGATCTTGTCGCAACTCGAAGTTGATATCAGAGTAAAGAGTGGTCCATCGACTGTTTTGAGTGGGGCTTTTATTAGGAACAACGGCAGGAAGTAAAATCCCAGTTAGGGTCCAATCATCCAAGTAATAATCGAGAGAGATAAAAAAGTTGCCTAGAAAAAGAGGGGATGTGGGTATGGTCGCATCGGCCGGAGAGAAGGAATCACTGGGAGAGTAAATGATACCTTTTCCTGTTTTGAGAATTTTTTTACCAAATTGGATGTCAAAATTTCTCGTTGTGTAAGTATAGTATAGCTCGTTAAGATAGAGGTAGTTTCTTTGGCTTGATTGGAGATCAAAGGTCTCACCTAGATCATTGTAGACTCCTTTGCGATTACTAATATCTAGCCATCCCGTAAAGGTCATAGATTCCACGTCATTAAATTGATATTTATTACCAAAGTTAAGACGAAGGTCTTGATGAAAATTTTGCGGGTCCACATTTCCAACATCTTGGCGTGGAGTTGAGCTATAGACTGTTGATTTAAGAAAAAGAGAGAGATCAAGAGGATTTTTCTTTTCTTCTTTTTGAAGTTTTCGATTAGCCTTTTCCAAATTATCAAAAGAGAGCTTATTGTCTTTTGTTTCTCTAAGGAGACCAGTGTTGTCACTTAGTCTCACAGTAGGCTCTTTTTTAAAACTTTCTTCACCAAAAATATCAGCGGCAACCGCCGTATTATCGATATCACTGCTAAAAAGCTCTGAGGCATCTTCAACGACGGGGGCCGTCTGTTCGACGATAGAATCCCCAAAAATAGCGGCTGCTTCAGCGACTGCAGATGATGTCGAGATGGTAGATTTCTTATCTTCCTTTTGCTTTGGATCTTTCTTTTTCGAGGAAGGTTTTTTGATAAAATAGACTGGCTTTTGATTGGGGTCATTTTGGCTTAAGAGTTCGATCTCTTTTTGACTAATGGTCAAGTTATTTGCGCTGTCTTTTTTATTTCGAAAAGCGTAACTATAAACCCGACTATTATTACGGGGCTTAAAATAAAAGCGATCACCCCTAGTGAGAGCATCAAATTCGTAAGCACTATAAGTTTTATCAAGGTTATTTCCTGTGATGAATACCTCAGGACTGCCTCCACCAAAGTATTGACCTCTGATAACTCCTTTAAAAACTCTAAGGAGGTACTGGCTTTTTCCCTGAGAATAAAAAAGTTGAATCTTACTATTTTCACCTATGATAATTTCACTCCGTAAGCCAAGTTTAAGCACTGCTTGTGAATTCTCTCTTGTGATAATTATTTGGCGGTCGTAGAGATAATCACCTCTTGTTAAATAAATGAGACTGCGATCGGCACGGCCGAGGCCAACAAGGCTTCCTTGAACTTTCTTAACATTACCGACTCTGACACGAGGAATTCTTCGAGCAAAGTCTTGGGCTAAACTTTCACCGATGAAAAAAATTATGAATAGAGTAAGAAGAGATCGCACCTAATTTACTTTATGTGCATTTCTTTTTCTAAAAATCTTTTCTCAAATTTTAGGTCATCAATGGGCTTATTAAGCTTTCTTGAATTGATTTTTATAAAAGTCTTTTGAACTCCATGACGGTCCATGATGGCTAAGTTTGGGCGCATAAGATTTGATTCTGTTACCCATTTAGCGTATTCAGCCGTCTTGAGCTTTTGTCCTTTTAGATCATAGAAAACGATCTTAAGGGTAATGAGGTCCTTTTTATCCACAAGAAGCATTCTTTTAGAGTAGCCAATATTACGAGACTCGGCTGGGCTAATAGGTTTAGCCTCAATCACATAACATTGGGACTTACCGTTTTGGCATTTAACAATGCTTTGGCAGGTGTAGGAGTTTTTTTCGAGATTTTCTCCTTCAAGGTCTGCATAAGTAAAGTCTGTTCCCATGAAGTATTCTTTTCTTGAACCACTGGCAATTCTCTGTAGCTTTTTGATTTGAGGAAGATAGAGCCATTGATTTTCTTCTCCATCTTCTTTCCAACTTAAAAGACCAGCACCTTTAATAGAGGCAGGGCCTTTAAAGTAAAGAACGGAGCGAGAATTTTTCCCATCTGGCTTACGACCGAATCTAATGAGGGAGCGACTTTCTTTTTTCTGAGTTCTTTGGTCTAGGATGATGATACTTTGATCTTCCTCCTCAGTTTGAGCAGAGTTTTTCTCTTCTTGTGCCTTCATTATATCCATCCCTTTTTTGTCACATTTAGCGTGAATAAGAGAAGAGGTGAGAAGGCCTAGAAATAAAGCAGCAAGCAGGTTAGGCATGGTGAACTCCTGAAAATTAACTAAGGTTTGTCATCTTTAAATTATGACAAATTTTCTCAAAAGTTCTAGGGGAAAGAACTTGAAACTTTTCTTCAGGTAATACCAGATAAACGTGACTACTTGAGTCCTTTAGTGGGACAAAGAGAGTCGAATTTTTTCCTACTTGAGACTTTCTTGTCGCCACTATTTTCCCACTTTTAAGAAGCTCATTGACTTCATTTAAATCCATATTTTCAAAGACTGCACCTTTTTGAAAGTGATGGGACTGAATGAGCATCCACGCCATATGACCTCTACTCTTTTCTTCAGTAAAAAAGAAGTTACTGAGAATGGCAGGACCCAAATAAAGGTCTGAAATGACCGCTAAAATGAGGACATAGGCGCTAAGGAGACCAAAGTAAATCATAGGAACGAATCTAGCGAAAGCAAAAAAACTAAAAGAAAGGGCTAAAGACAAGCTCGTGGTTAAAATGGGAACGACCTCATCACTAATGGTGAGTTGAGAAGTTGTTATAGGGTTGTAGGTCAGTTCTTTATCACGAAAATATCTCGTAAAGAGGTGAATTGTATCGTCAGCTGCGATTCCAATGGTAATGGTCGCAATGATACAAGTTCCAATGTTAAGAGGAATATTCATAATTCCCATGATTCCAAAAAGACCAAAAATAGGAAATAGGTTAGGAAGAAGGGAAAGTAGACCAGTTTTAAGAGACTTAAAAAACATCCACATGAGAAGCACAATTACAAGGCCCATACTTAAAAGAGAAGAAGTTTGAGACTCAACCATGGTATTGGCAGCATAGAGATTGAGGATATTTCGACTCGTAAAATAATATTTGACTGGTTTATCTTTCAACTTTTGATCCAGAAAATTTTTTAATCTTTGAACAAAGGCCTCTGTTGCTTTTGAGGAAGAGAGGTCGTGGGTAAATTTGATATTTGCTCGTTGTTTATCTGATGTGATAAGAGGGTCGAGCTCATCTCGGCTCAAAAGAAGAGAATATTGATCAATAAGGGGCTGTTCATCGGGAATACGGTAATAGCTTTTGTTGCCATCGTGCATTTCTTGATTAAGAAGAGAGATAAGCCCCGAAAAACTATCAACATCTTCTACTTCTCTAAATGCTTTTAGTTCTCGATGAATCTCCCATAAGAGTTTTAGGTAACTTGTTTGGCTAAACTTAGCTCCTTCAGCTTTCTTCTGATCATTAAAGTCAAAAACGATGTGGATATTCTTTGTACCACCGATCTCCTCTTTAAATTTAAGTAGGTCCTTCTTTACTTGAGTACGGTTGGTAATCATGGCAAAGGTGTCGTTATCTACCTCAACGTTAAGGGCAAAATAAGCATTAACAATAAGAAAGAGAAGGATAAATATAGCCGGAACTTTTGAGAAAATGAGGTTGTAATAGATCGCTGAGAAAAAAGCTTTGCTAGACTTGAAAAGGTTTTTGCCTTTGGGGTCTCTTATTTTATTGCCAAAAAATTTCAAGTGAAGAGGGAGATAGAGAATCGTCACTGTGAAAGCAAAAACTAATCCCATCGTGGAGACAATGGCAAATTCTTGAAGCATTTGTATTTCACTAAGACGAATACTGAGAAAGCCAAGTGAAGTAGTAGAGAAAGTGAGAATTAAGGCCTTTCCTATGTCACGACTCACAAAACGAAGGGAGTCTGCATCTTTTAAAGAGCGATGAGCTGCCTCTTTTAAAGAGCTACTTATGTGAACGATTTCAGTAGCACTTAAGGTAAGAATAATTCCGGGGACAATATTGACAAGAATTTGCACAGGAATATCAAGATAGGTCATCCATCCAAAGGCCCACAGAGTGCTCACTCCTGTAGTGAATATCGTAATAACAAAGGCTGCATTAGAGCCCAAAAAGATAACAAAGCAAACAAGAAGCACCAGAGTGATAAGAGGGAGGAAAATCTTGGGAGTCCAACTCATTTCTTCCTTTTGAAACAGTTCTAGAGAGGGTTCTCCTGACTGAAAAATAGTATCAAAATCCTTCTTAAGTGTTTTGATGTGAGGCTCAAGTTTTTCTGCAATAGGGATTAGGTTTGTGATGTCTTTGGACATCTCTAGTACAATGACAATAGTATTCTTAGGGACATCAATTAGACGTCCATGAAGGTTGGGATCTTCTTGAACGTCCAATAGCTTTTGAGAAAGCTCTTCAGGACCTATGTCCAATTCTGAAAAAAGGGGCTCGGTATAGAGTGTGTCTTCTTTTTTATTAAAGTGGATGAAAGGGGTAGTAAAGACACTACGAACTCTGGAGACATTTTTTACTGTTTGGAGTTCCCACGCTAGATTTTGAATTTTACTTAGTTTCTCTTTACTGAATATGTTTCTATCTTGAAAATAAATGAGTGCTGTCTTATCACCACCAAAAAGCTTAGTAGAGTCAATATACTGCTTCATTATAGGTGTGCCATGAACCATGACTCTATCAAGAGAGGCATCAAATTTAAGTTCACGAATATGATAGGCGGGAAATAGACTTAGGATGATTAAGAGAAAAATACTTATCCAAGGTTTATTAAAGAAAAGAAGAAGTACAGACTCTAGATGGCGTGTGAAGTCTTTGGAGGGGAGGGGAAGTCCCTCTCCTTCATGGTCTATCTTTTCAACTGTATTTATAGCTTCTTGGTTTGATAAGGAAGGTAGTTCTATTAACCAAGTGGTTAGTTCCTCAGGTGATAGTCCTTTTAGTAAATTGACATAAAATTGGTCTCCCTCAACGAGCGAGAATGTTGAGAATTCATGTTCACCATGGCGCTTACTCTCTTTTAAATGAACTTCAACTTCGAGACCGCGATAGGAAATTGTCCCTCTTAAAAATGGTTTTTGAGGACACAAAGCCACTAGTTTTAGCGGTGAAGCTTCCACCAGCGTTATGGAAAATGACTCCTGAGAACCAAGGGGTCGGTAAGTCACCGTTACTCGATTTTCAGGAGAAAAAAGTATGGGTTTCATATACATCCTATGTATCTGATTTTCGGTAATTTTTAGCATTATCTTGAGATATTCAGGGGAGAAAATTTAGGTCATTCTCAGCTTGAGCCGAAACGTTACCTAAGAAAAAAGGACAACTAATGGCCAATGAAATCTTTAGACCACCACGTTTACAAGCCCTCGTTCGCGATGAAAACGGAGCTATTGAAAAAGTCCCAATTACTTCTCTTGGTGTAGGGTGGGCCGTTTTTAATTGGGGATCCTACAAAAAAGGAAATCTGGTAGGTCTCGAAGCCCATGGTAGTAAAATTGCTATCGAGCTAGAACTTATTTCTCAAAATGAGGGTGAAGTTAAAGTACAATGGCAAGATATCTCTTTCAATTTCACCATCTTTCACTTATGGCTAAGAGGTTTAAGTCTTGAGGAAAGGGAAACCTTAATTGCAGATGTTCTTTCCTGGCAAGAGGAAGCCCATATTCGTGCTCTTCAAGAGGACACGCCTCTTAAAAAAGTTGCCTAAGATTCTTTTTGCAATTGATATTTAGTCACTACAGTTTGCAGGGCGATCATGCATTTCATGAAATTACCTTGAGTGTATTCGCTTAGCATATCGTCTAAAATTTCTTGTGGACTTTTCAGGTCGAAATTTTTTTCATAGGCACGGCTGACAAAATCATGGGCGACAATAAAAAGGCAAGATAGAGGAATGATTTGGTTGAAGTCTCTTCCGTAGGGAAAGCCTGAGCCATCAGGTCTTTCGTGATGTTGAGCAATGATAGTATCCACTTGTGGATATTCATTGGTAATTTCTCCCACCAATTCACTTCCTTTAAGGGGATGGTTTTTATACTTCTTTTTTACATCATGAGGAAATTTATCTAGGGCCTTAAGAGAGCGATAGTTAAGTACGGCAAGGCGTGGATCGGTAAGACTAACATCGTGAAACAAGCTGGCAAAACCTAGTTTCTCTTTAGAGCGCCTGGTAGTCCACCCAAGTTCATCACACATAGCACTTGTTAGGTAGCAAAGGAGGGTGGAATGGTCTGAATTATAGGAGCTACTCTTTTCTAGCAACTCTAAAAGCTTAGAAAGTGTTTTCTTATCTTTTGCTTCTTGAATGACTTCTTTGACAGACTCATCGGCCGTTTTAACGATATCTGGTGTAATTCCCACTGAAGCGGCCATCTGCTGAATAAATTGAGTTTTTCTTCGGGATTTTTCTTCGGGAGCTAGGTTTTCATCAATATCATGAAGAGGCTTCTTATAAAGAGAGAGGGCAAATTTATCAAAGTCTTTGGACTCTATATAAAGATAGTCTTGGCCTTTATCTTGGTATTTCTCTAAAAAGTCCGGTCCATACTCTTCGTCAGGATGGAGCACCTTTACAAATTTTCCGTCACCTAATTTGAGATAGAGTGAGAAATCGACTTTATGAAAACGCCAAAAGAAAAACATTCTAATGCGGCTAAAGTCTTTGTCTGTAAGGGGAGCTTTAGCAAAAGGTGGAGTCTTAAAGAGCTGGTGAGAAAATTGTTTGAAGTTGTTTTCTTCATCTTGATGGATGAATGGAAGGCTTTCATGTAGGGTATCTTGCTTTTCACCGGAGTAGGTAATAAAAGGCACGGTATATCCCTTTTCACGAAAGTGTTGAAAGACTTCCATAAAGGTGCCATTTTTGACATCAAGACTGGCGAGGAATCCTTCAAAATAAGGGTCACTTTCAAAAAGCATGATGGCAACTCGCGCACTTGTTACCTCAATAATATCAATTTCCCCCATTCTTTCTTCGAGAATAGCGATCAGAAATTGCCGGAAGCGGTCATTGTCATCAAGAATCATGAGTTTCACACTCACTATTGTACACATCTTCAGCAACTTACGGGAGATTTAAGCGTCAATTAGGCCAACAGGTGCCTGTAATAGATACACACTCTCTATCTATCGCTCGTGCGATGCGTTAAATTAATCATGGTATTTAATAGTTGAGCTTTGTTTAACGAGCTCAAGGAGGAAGAATGTTTGAAATTGGCGACTATGCCGTATGCCCCGGTCACGGTGTTGGACAGGTAGTGGACATCGAAGAACGCGAGATGGGTGGTACGACGACAAAATTTTATATTGTAAAGGTCATCGCCAATGGCATGAAGGTGATGGTTCCGACGAATTCTGAAGAGGGAATTCGTGCCCTTGTGGACCAAGAAGCCGTTGATGGTGTATTTAACGTCCTAAAGGATCATGATGTAGAAGTTGATAATTCAACTTGGAATCGTCGTTACCGTGAGTACATGCTAAAGGTAAAAACTGGTTCACTTATTGAGATTGCTGAAGTTTTAAGGGCCCTTTTTCTTCTTAAGAAAAAGAAAAGTCTTAGTTTTGGCGAAAAGAAAATGCTCGATCAGTGTAAAGACCTTATTGCTCAGGAAGTTTCTATCTCCGGTGGAATGGAGACGATTAAAATTAAAGAAGACATTGAAAATTGTTTTCCTGAGTCTAACGCTGCTAATTAGGGAAAACTGAATAATCTTTGGTATGCTTACCCCTAAATCATAGAGGGTAAGCATGTCGAAATCTCATCCATTTAATCTCAAATCAAAATTCGAGCCCACAGGTGATCAACCTACCGCCATTAAAACCCTTGTTGAGCGCTATGAAAAGGGAGCTAACCGTCAAACCCTTTTGGGAGTGACAGGTTCGGGTAAAACCTTTTCCATGGCTAATGTCATTCAAAAGCTTGGTAAGAAAACCTTAATATTGGCTCATAACAAAACCCTTGCGGCTCAACTTTATGCAGAATTTAAAGAGTTTTTTCCCGATAACGCAGTCGAATACTTCGTTTCTTATTACGATTACTACCAGCCTGAAGCTTATGTTCCAGGTACTGATACTTATATCGAAAAAGATGCCTCAGTTAATGATGAGATCGATAAGTTGCGACACTCAGCCACTCGCTCACTACTAGAGCGCGATGATGTCATTGTGGTGAGTTCTGTTTCCTGCATTTATGGGATTGGCTCTCCAGATGAATATGAAAGCCAAAAAGTAACTCTCTTTACTGGAGACAACCTCGATCGCGATGCCTTTTTAAAGAATCTTGTCTCCATTCAATACGAACGAAATGATGTGGACTTTTCTCGTGGTTGCTTTCGGGTGCGAGGAGATGTCGTTGAAGTTTTTCCTAGCTATGAAGATAGTAATGTTGTTCGTATTGAATTCTTTGATGATGAAATCGATGAAATTAGCGTTGTCGATCCTTTAAGGGGAAAAGTTCTCTCGCAACTTAATAAAGTGACGATTTATCCAAAGTCTCACTACGTTGTTAGCGAGGATCGCCTCGAGCGGGCTATCGGTACCATAAAAGCTGAGCTTCGTGAAAGGCTTCAGGTTTTAGAAAAAGAAGAGAAGCTAGTAGAGAGACAAAGGCTTGAGCAACGAACTTTATTAGATCTGGAAATGATGGAGGAGATGGGTTTTTGCCAAGGCATTGAAAACTATTCTCGCCATCTCACTGGAGCCGAAGAGGGTGAGCCTCCACCAACCCTGATAGATTTCTTTCATAAAGACTTCTTATTAATCGTTGATGAATCTCATATTACTGTTAGCCAAGTAGGTGGGATGTATCGAGGGGATAGAAGCCGAAAAGAAAACCTGGTGAACTTTGGTTTTCGCCTGCCATCAGCTCTTGATAATAGACCTTTGAAGTTTGATGAGTTTGAAAATAAACTTGATAAAGTGCTCTATGTTTCTGCCACACCAGGTAATTATGAACTGGAACAAACCTCAGGTGAATATGTTGAACAAATTATTAGACCTACTGGACTACTGGATCCCTTGGTTGAAGTTCGAGATGCTAAGTCTCAAGTAGATGACATTCTCATTGAATCTAAAAAGGTTATTAAAAAGGGCTTTAGAGTTCTCATTACAACACTCACTAAAAAATTAGCGGAAGAACTGACTAGCTACTTTAAAAGTGTTGGAATGCGCATCCGCTATCTTCACAGTGATATTGATACACTTGAAAGGATGGAGATTCTCAGGGATCTTCGTCTTGGTGAGTTTGATATTCTTGTAGGTATTAATCTGCTACGAGAAGGACTGGATCTTCCTGAGGTCGCCCTGGTTGGAATATTGGATGCAGATAAAGAAGGTTTTCTCAGAAGTGAGCGCTCCCTAATTCAAACAATTGGCCGGGCCGCAAGAAACTCAGAAGGAAAAGTGATTCTTTATGCCTATAAAATGACTAAATCCATGGAAAAGGCAATTAGTGAAACCAAAAGAAGACGTGCGATTCAAGAGGAGTACAACACAAAATATGGGCTCACCCCGCAGACCATTATCAAAGAGGTGAGTGGTGGGGTCATTGAGACTCTAAGGGGCTCACGCGCAGGCAAGAGGGAAAAGGCTAAGGTGCAAAAAGTTGAACTTTCACCTGCGGCTATCGATGAAAAGATCATTGAACTAAAAAAGGAAATGAAATTATTGGCCAAAGAACTCAAGTTTGAGGAAGCGGCTAAAATTAGGGATGAAATTAAGTCTCTTACGGAAGCGCGGCTGATTTTTTAGGATAGAGCAAAGCACCCGGCCACTATATAATAATCCTATGTCTTTATGGATAAAGCTTGTCTTTTTTACTCTGTTAATGTCCTCATCAAATGCTTATGAAAAGGCCGATGCCTTTATTGTAAAAATATATGATGAAAGGGTAAGGGTGTTGAGTCCTGTCAAATACGATCCAAAGCTAAATGTCATCATTGAAAATAAGACTTTGGTTGATATCAGTGGAAAAGTTGAAACAGGCTCTGGTGAAATTTTAGCCTATGTCACAATCAAACCCGCAAAGGCAGCGAGTGTTAATGTAAAAAAGATAAAAGACGATTCTGTCTTTTTTATCCCTCTTTCGCCTCCCTCTCAAAAAGTAGAATTAAAGTTAGGAAGTAAGCCCTATGAGATTCCTCCGCGCTAATAAGGCGAGAAAAACTATTCTTGTGATTTCTGATATCCACTTAGGTGCGGGTACTTACGTCGGTGGGATAAAGAACTTCCTCGAAGATTTTCACTACGATGAGGAGATGGTTGATTTTCTTAAGTGGTATTCGAGTGGAGATTATGAAAAACGGGAAGTAGAGTTGATTATTAATGGTGATCTTTTTGATTTACTTGCCGTTCCTTTCGTTGAGTATTTTGATGATGAATTTTGGAGTGAGGATGCTGCCCTTGATAAGTTGAAAATGATTATTGAAGCTCATCCTGAGGTCATGAAGGCATTCGAGGATTTTCTTTCTAAGAAAAACAAGAAAATTGTCTTTATCATTGGCAATCATGATGGGGAGTTGGTTCTACCGCGTTTGCAAGAATATCTTTTGAATCAGTTTTCAGAGGATGTAAGAGAAAACTTTATTATTCGCTCTGAAGTAAACGGGGAATATGAGCCCCATGAAGGGATTCTGTTAAAGCATGGTCATGAATATGAAATAGCTCATCAATTTGACCCGGTAGCCTCCATTGCCACCGATGAAGAGGGTAAGCGCTATTTCATACCACCTTGGGGCTCATACTATGTCACAAGGGTGATTAATAAATTTAAAGAGGAAAGAGGGCATATAAATGCCGTAAGACCTATCAAAAAGGCCATGATAAACGGTCTTATATACGATACTGTTTTTACTATTCGTTTTCTCTTGGCCAATGGCTTTTACTTTCTGATGGTTCGCTTTATTTACTTTTTTAAACAAGGTAAATCGGCAAAAGAAGTCTTGAAACATTCCCTAGGGGAGTTGGAGCTTTTTGGGGACTATGAGGAATTGACCAAGGATGTTTTCGAGAAACGTGAAGATATTCATTGCCTAATTGTTGGACACACTCATGAGCCCATCCATCGTACTTATGTTGATGGGACGACTTTTATCAACACGGGAACGTGGACTGATATGTATCATCTCGACTGGGGTAAGAATAAGCCTGCTCCTCAGCTCACTTATGCTCAATTAAATTTTTATGATAAAGAAGAGCGTCCAGAGATAGCCTTGCGTGCTTGGCATGGAGTTAATAATCTTCCCTTTTCTGAATACTAGGTAGATTTTTTGCAGTGTATATCAAAAGGTATCACGCACCAAAGATTTTGCCGATTTTTTCCATGAGGGTGTTGGCGGAAAAGGGGCGAACGACAACATTGTTTACACCTGACTTTACAGAAGTCACGATATTTTGCTGATCGGCTTCACTGGTGATCATAAGAAATTTTGTTTTAGAAATTTTATCATTGGCCCTGACTTTTTTAAGGAGATCAAGTCCCGTGATTTTTTCAATATCCCAAGCGGCGACTATAAGCTCAATAGGTTTCTCTTCACCTAAGGCTTCTTCTATTTTCGCCCAAGCCCGTTCACCATCCTGTGCTTCTGAAACATTTTTAAAACCAATATCAACGAGCATTTTTTTTACTGCTTGACGGTTTCCTGATTGAGGATCAGCAAGAAGGATTTTCATACTGGATTTAAGTGCCATGAACGTTTCTCCAAAAAAACTTAGGCGGCATTGGCCGAGTCATTATTTGTATCTAGTAAGTATATCAAACTTTCATAAATTGTATCCCCAAACTCTATTTCTAAACCGGGAGAAAGGGTTTTTTCTTTCATGTTTTTAAGTACGACGCTCATGGCAACAGGACTACCTGTGATTTTTCCTGAGGAATACTCAAGAACATGAGCTGCAGCTCCTAAAACTAAGGCAAGGGGCTCTATAAATTGCCCTTGTTTGTATTCAGGGTAACCACTTCCATCAGCACGCTCATGATGTTGATAAAGAATTTTATTACATCGCTCACTTATAATGAGTCCTGATTTACGAATAAGGTGTTGAGAAAGTCCGGGGTGTTTTTTGTATTCTCTGCGCTGGCCAGTGGAGAGCTCAAGAAAAGCTTTTTGTGAATAGAAAATCTCCATTTGAGTATGTCCTAGGTGGGCAAGGAAGGCAGCACAAATTAAATCACCTAAGGCCAGAGGATCCTTCATACCACAACCAATCGCAAGATGGGCACTCAAGGCTACCATTCGATTGATATAGGTATCCTGAGTCAGGAGTTTTTCAGACAAATAACTGGCAAGGCTTACTGTGTGGGAAATAGTAAAAGGAAAGGTCATGGCCTCTTCACGTATTTCTAAAATGAGAGGAAGATAATTATCGCTTTCGACTGCCTTTCCAAGCTCGTCTTTGAAGTGAAATTTTTTCGTTTCTGCCTTTTTCTCTCTCTTTGCTGCTCGCTCTTTCTGACGAGTAATGAATTCATGTTCGGGAATCTCATTGAGGTCAGGTATATCTTCTCTCTTTAATTGATTGGCATGAAGGAAGGTCATTTCTTGCGTTCTACTAACGGCAATTTCTCCACCTTTAGAGACAATAAATTGAAGGAAGTCTAATTTCTGACTAGTAAGAGGGGAGTTCGCATGAAGATAGGTAGCGTAGACCTTACTCATAGGATTAAATACATAAAGATGAAAGGGAAAGGTCTTATTGGCTTTCGCTTTAAGATGCTCAAAATCAATAAAGAAATAGAGGTCAGGGTTCTGTTCAATCATTACGCCCCCTTCTTAAATATTTTACTGAAGAAACCACCTTTCTTTTCCTCTTTAGGTTTGGGTTTTTCACTTGCTTTTCTTTGTTGGGTCGTGCCAACCGTTTGATGGTATTCACTCAAATAAATTCCTCTTGCTACCTCAAAAAGGGCTTCGAGAGAATCTGCTTTTTCAGGATTAAAGCTGGCACCCGGAATGAATATGGCTAAGCCTAGCAGAGTGACACCTTCATAAAAGGGAAAAACAAACTCATTTTCTTTTTGTTGAAAGGTGTGATCAAGCCAGGCCGGCGTTGATTTTTCTAGCCACTGGCCATAGCGAGTCGCTGGGCCTAACTCCCAGGCTTTTTTAAAGGCATCAACTTCTTTTTCATAAGAGCTAAGATCTTGTTTATAGTCATCTTCAAACTCTTTTCTTTCGGATCTCGTGAGGGCATCTAGCTCTTCTTGTTTCGGTTTTTCCGGCGGCTTACCAGCACCATTGGCGATAAATCCGTTATAGAGTATTTCTAATTCCTTACCTGGTTTCGTAGTATAAAAGACTGTGGCACCATCAAATTGAAGCTTTACCTTGTCATTAATAAATTCACAAAGACTTTGAGGCTCGGATTTATCATCGAAATAGAAGTTTAAGACCTCGATGGCATACTCCATCCCTAAAGAAAGAGGTTCGAAAACCTTTTCTGTTTCCTGTTCTTCTTCTGTCGCTTGAATCTCCTCAAACTCCATATCTTCGAGGTTACCCTCAGGATTGATCACCTTTTTAGTATAGGTCTTTATCTTGGCGACATTATCAAAGGCGCCATACTGTTTCTTTTTATTGGGAATACCATCTATGTTAATCCCTTCAAATTCTTTTTTGAGTTGACCGTAGTCGATAGTCTGTTCACCTAGGTCTTGGTTCTCTATAATGAGCTCTTTTTCTTGTCTCGACTCGCTAGGGAAGTCTTCTTGTGCTTTTTCAGGTTTCTCCCATCCATCACCCCAATCATTATTGTCATGACGTAAACTCTCACGACTGGAATAGTGGGTTTTTATATGATCGGCCTTTGCATTAGAACGATTGTGCCCACGCTTCTCTTCCTTGTCTTTGGCATTTAACGTCTTCTTTTGTAATTCATCCTCTTCGACTTTAAGTCCACTTTGCTTTTTTCCAAATTCAGACTCTTCTTCCTGGATACCTTTTTCTCTATTACGATCAAAGTCTTCATCGATGACATTAAGGGAAGCTTTCTTCCTTCTCTCCCCATAGTCTTCTTCATAGACATTTTCATCTAATAGGGGATCTTTCTCTATATCATCTTCTAGGGCAAGTGCGGCCTTCTTTTTTCTCTTTTCTTCATTAAGGAGTTCTTGAGCTTCATCCTTATAAATATCTTCATCATCTTCTAGGTCAATTGATTTCTTGGCAGCACCACCACGCAGATAGCCATCAATTTGATCGGCCTTAGCCTCTCTTTTCTTATCTTCTTTTTCAAAGATTTCTTCATCCTGATGACGATCTCTCTTAGCCTCCTCATGCTCTGCCTCTATGTCGAGCTTGATGCCATCCTTTCTTTCATCACTATTAACTTCTTTCTCTTCTGTTTTATCTAAAAAGTCAGATTCTCCATCATCAACGAGTTCAAGTTTTTTCTTCTTTTTCTTGGCTTCAACTTCTTCGATCTCTTCTTTATCTACATAGCCCTTGTCTTCTTCCTCATCATCTAAGAGTTTAAGTTTCTTTTTTCGCTCTTTTTCAACAAGGTCTTCTTCCTCTCTTTCAGCTCTTTCTCTATACTCAGCTTCATCTTCAATCTGGAGACCTTTTTTGACATCACCTTTGTAGTGTCCCCCTAGGTCCTCAGCCTTTTCACCTTTTTGTCTTTCCTCAATTTCTGTGTCCTCGACAATGGGAGCTTGTTTCTTTTTCTTTGCCGCAACCTCTTCTTCAAAAGCGAGCGTTTTTTTTCTGTCTTGTTTAGCGACATCGACGATAGCCTCTTCATTTATTTGCCTTTTGATTTCATCTAGATCTTCTTCAAGATCAAAAGCGACAGGCCTTTTCTTTGTCTCTTCTTCCTCTTCTTCGAGTTCTTGTTTTTCTAAAGCGCCTTTGTAGTGACCATCGATCTCTTCTTCACGATAGCCTTTGTTTTTATTTTCCTCTTCTCCTAAGTCAAGATCTTCTTCTCTTTTTTTAGTTTTATTTTTATAAAAACCAGAGATGGCCTCTTCTTTGTATTTATTCTTTTTTGGCTTTGAGTAATCATCAAGAACATTCTCTTCTACTTCTTTTTTTGTTTTCTTTTCAGTTGAAGCTTCTTCCTCGTCAAGAATGACACCTTTTTCAGCACGAAGCTTTTGTTGGCCATCACTTTCTTGTTCATTGTCACCCTGACCAAACTTGGTGTTCATCTCCTGGTCTTCATCTTTTTTCGTAGAAATTGATCTAAGCTGGAGGCGAACTTTGTAGAGAAGAGTTTTTGGATTAACTGGTTCAACCACACATTCAGTAAGGCCTACTTTCATAAATTTATCTAGGGTCTTTCGAGGAATGTTTTTGGGTGATAAAAGAATCGTTTTTGATTGAAGTTTTTTAATAGTTCTTTTGTTTTGCTGAAGCATCATCGCGCATTTTTTAGGACTAGAGGTTAAAATGAGACCTTGTCCAATAGTTGGGATCAGCTGTTGGGCTTCCTCAAGAGCATCGATTTCGAAAACTTCGATTCCTTCGGCTTCAGCATTTTCCTCTACCACTTCCTTTAGCTTTTTAAGGGTTTCTGATAGGGGTTCGAGAAATATTAGCGGTTTTGTTCCTAGACTCATAACTTCATTATTTATCGGTATTTCTCTTCTATTTTTTGAAAAAAATTACGTAAAAAAAGAAAGCAATAATAAAGAGGGAATCTTGAGCCCGAGTGAACTGGTCGGTTAAAAAAGTGAAAATCGCGGAAAATTTTTCTAAAGGTATTTTTTCAGGCTCCGAAATTAGACATGACTGCCTTGTGGTAGTCGGAAATTTTTAAACCATAGTTTCAGAGAGCAGTATGCTCATTTTTCCTCACGGTTAGGGATCAAGCACCAAGGATGCGGCGCCAAGAAGACAAGGAGGATCTAATGGGTTTACGTATTAACACCAACACGACGTCTCTCGCCGCCCAGCGAACTCTAGGCGTTAACAATGAAGCACAAGCTAAAACACTCGGTAAGTTGTCATCAGGGACACGTATCGTGCGTTCAGCTGACGATGCTGCAGGTCTAGCGATCAGTGAAAAATTGAAAGCAACGATCCGTGGACAGTCGCAAGCTGAAAGAAACGCGAACGATGGTATCTCTATGATTCAAACGGCTGAAGGTGGTCTTAGCGAAATCGGCAACATTCTTATCCGTATGAGAGAACTCTCAGTTCAAGCTGCCTCGGACACTGTAGGGGACTCTGAGAGATCATTTACTGATCTTGAGTATCAAAACCTCAAACAGGAAATTGAGCGTATCTCTCAGGTAACTGAATTCAACGGTAAGAAACTTCTTAACGGTTCTGGGGAGACATATGATTTCCAGATCGGTATTAACAATGACGATTTTCAAGACCGTATTAAATTTAACGCATCAATGCTTAACAGCTCTCTTGAGAATCTTGGAGTTGGTGAGCTTGCGGTCACTTCAAAAGAAGAGTCGCAAAATGCTCTTGCAGCACTTGATTCTGCTATTCAGCAAGTTTCAGGACAAAGAGCCGAGCTAGGAGCGAAGCAAAATAGACTTCAGTCCACAGTTCAAAACCTGCAAGTAAGTAATGAGAACTTGAGTGCTGCGAATTCACGAATTCGTGACACTGACTACGCTGCTGAAACAGCTAAGAATGCTAAACTTAACATTCTTAATGCCGCTGGTACTTCAGTTCTTGCGCAGTCAAATGCTCAAGGTCAAAATGCTCTTCAGCTCATTGGTTAATCCAACGATTTAAAAGCATAAAAAGGAAAGCCCCCAGAATTGGGGGTTTCTTCTTTTTAGAGCTGCTGAATAGGAGCTATTTTGAGTAAAGTGTTCTCAATGGATTTAAGATCCTTAGCCCTGATGCGTATTAGCTTGGGGTTAATGAGTTTTGCTTTTTTTCTGGTAAAATTTCCCTTTGCTCATTCTTTCTATTCGTCTCAAGGTCTTCTCGATCAAACGGCAATTTCGACTTTTTTTCATGGGATTCATTCTTTTAACCTTTTACTTTTCTACAGTGAACCTTGGTTTGTTTACAGTTTATTTATTTTGGGTTTCTTTCTCTCTCTTTGCTTTTCTTTGGGAGTAAAAACGAGAATTTGTGGCTGGCTTCTGTGGTTTATCACCTTAACTCTTCAAGGCCGTTTCACTTTGAGTCTCAATGGTGGAGACATTTTGTTGCCTTTGCTCTTCCTATGGTCAAACTTTTTACCCGTGACCAGGGTATTTTCTTTTGATTCTTTTTTAAAAGATAAAAATCAAAGCTCTTTTTATAGATTTCATTATTTTGGATGGGGGAATTTTGCCTGGTTTCTTCAAGTGATCCTCATTTATTTTATGAGTGGTCTCTATAAAGATCACCCTTATTGGCATAGTTCAGGCCAAGCCTTATGGCTGGCCCTTAATCTTGATACTTTTACCACTTCTATAGGAAGCTTTTTAAAAGGATGGGTTGCTCTTCTTCCGTGGCTCAGTAAGGCGACTTATTTTCTTGAACTTTTAGGGCCATTTCTTTTATTGATCCCCATAGCGTTGGTGAGATTATTTTTGGTGCTTGTTTTCGTGAGCTTTCATACAGGAATTTTCTTGACCTTTGATATTGGTATTTTTCCCTTCATCTGTATGGTGATGTGGCTGCCTTTTATTCCTTCTTTTTTTTGGGAAAAATTGGCGAAATACAAATTTTCTTTTCAGCTAAAGGGAAAAAAATTTGAGAAATTAACTTTCCTATCAAGTGCGCCTTATAAAGACTCTCTTGGAAAAAGAACACTTATTTTTTTCTTTTGCTTTTTGAGTCTTTGGTACAACTTAGGAGATTATTCACATTTGAGAAAGTGGCAGATGCAAGGGCACCTAAGAGACGCTTCATTTCTACTCGGCCTCGATCAGCGTTGGGATATGTTTGGTCCGTTTCCGGCAACCAGAGAGGGCTGGCCAATTATGGTGGCTTCTTTAAAAAATGGATCCAAAGTGGATCCTTGGAATCAAGGCGCAATAAAATTTGATAAACCAAAAAATCCTAAGTATCGCAGTATATTTTGGAGAAAGACCTGGGAGCGTTTGTCACTTTTTCGTTATCAATCCTATCGACCTCATTTGGTTCGTTTTATGTGTGAGCGATGGAATCGGCATCATGGCTTAACGCAAAAGCAAATGGAAAGTATTCATCTTTATTACCTGATAGAGCACAGCCCAATCTCCCCGCAAGAAAAGCCTCATTTAAAAAGGGATGATTTGGGTAGTTTTAGCTGTGTAAGATAGAAATTTTAATAAACTTGGGCGGTTAACGCTTGGCTGCAAGAATAGTGAACTAACACACTTCTTACTTTTTCATACTTTCCTTCAGATTCTATTGAGTTTCGTTGACATTAGATGGTCAACTCATAAGACTATTTTTGTCTTATATTTTTGCATTTACAGGAATGATCTTAAGGAGGAGAGTTCATGAGCTTAGTAGAACAATTTCAGGCCGGTGGTTTCTTTATGTATTTCATCTTGGCCTTCGGTCTTTTAACGATTGCTTTCATTGTAGAGCGAACCATTGCCCTTTATTTTCTTCATAAAGAAGCACCTAAGGATTTTAGAAAAAACATTCTTGGCTTTATTGCCCAAGGTGATTTCAAGTCGGCCCAAGACTATATTGATATGGGGGCAGGACAAACGAGCTTAGGTAAGATCACTTCTATCGCTTGTAAAATGAGAAGCGTTGGCTCAGGTGATGAAGCACTTCAAGCAAGAATGGATGAGCAACTCTCAAAAGAGATTTCAAGTTACGATCAAAGAACAGGTTTTCTTGCTATGTTTGGTAACGTTTCAACTCTCTTTGGTCTCCTTGGTACCGTTACGGGTCTTATTAGTTCATTTGCTGGGGTTGCAGCCGCATCTCCAGTGGAAAGGGCTAACCTTTTGTCACAGGGGATTTCTGAGGCACTTAACTCTACGGCATTTGGTCTCGTTGCCGCTATTCCGGCCCTTGTTGCTTATGCAATTTTCCAAAATAGGACGGAAAAGATCATTAGTTCTCTAACAGAGCAGGCGAGTGAAATTTATCACGATTTTCTTTTCTACACTGAAAGCCACATAAATGAAGAGGAAAGTGCTCCTTTAAAAGCTTCGCAGGGGGCTTCAGAGACTGTGACAAGAAACTAAAGTTTCACTTTTTTTAACTATTGAGATTAAAACAAACACCTAGGGATTGGGGACGTTATGAGAAAGAAGACGGGTTTAGGACAAAAGAAAGAGCTTGATGCTCAATTGAATCTTACTCCTTTTATTGATCTTTTATCGACTTGTGTCTGTTTTCTTTTGATCACCGCAGTTTGGATTGAAATTGGCACTGTTGAAGTTAAACAAAGCCATGGAACGGCCGCTCAAGAAGAGAAAAAAGAAACTTACGACCTAGACCTTGTTTTTAAAGACCCTACCCAAATGGCCGTAAATCTCAAGAAAAATGGTAAACGTGTTCAAGCACTTAAGGTCAAAGGTGAGGATTTTAACTCGATGATGGTCAATCTCAATGAGACCATCATTTCTAAAGTTCTTACCTACAAGAAAAAGAGTATTGAGATAGCCACAGCAACAGTTACTCCGCGAAGTACTGTTGATTATGGTGGTTTAATTTCGACTCTTGATGTTCTGAGAAAGAACAAAATTGTGAATATTGGTGTTCTCACCGCAAATGGGAATTAATTATGATTTTAAATCAAAGCATGGTTGCTGCTGATGCTTTTGAAAAGCATCTCGTCAATAGAAAAAGAAAGAAGCACTGGGGAATAAAAGCAGCAGGCTTCACGCTTATGCTCACCTCTATGGTTGATATGTTTAGCATGCTCGTGGTCTTTCTCCTTCAAACTTTCTCTAGTTCTCCTGAAATTTTGGTTACCAAGGGGGTAGAGCTACCGAATTCCATCACTCCTTCTCAGGTACGAGAAGCCCCCGTACTAGCGATTTCAAGTGATGGAAATCTTTATCTCGATCAAGACATTGTTGGAAAAACAGAAGACATCGCTAAGAAGCCTAATGGTCTTCTTAAAAAGTTAAATGTCATTAAAAAGAACTGGGCCAAATCCCATACTTCTCCTTTCACTGGTGAAATTAACCTCCAAGCGGACAAGGAAATTAAATCTACTGTGGTTGCCCAGATTATGGGAATTTTGACTAATAGTCAGTTCCAGTCCATTGAATTAGCTGTGGTGGGGCATCGTTGATGAGAACCTTTACCCTTTTTACTTTCTCTTTCCTTTTTCTTTTGGGTCTGAACTTTCAAACCCATGCCAAGGATATTCACTACCTCATTCAAGAAATGGAAAGCTTGAGGGACTCTCTTGAATTAGATGATCCTGCACGGGTGGACCTCACCCTTCGCTTAGCAGATCTTTATTTCGATGTCTCTATTAAGGAAGGTGGGGAAGGTGATCACCAAAAACTTAAAGAAAACCGAATGAAGGCCCTCAGCCTTTACCGTCATAGCCTAGAGGGATCTGATGGAGTTAAAAAGGCAGAAGGTCTAACGAGGTTAAAAATTCAATTTCAAATGGCGCGGCTTTTAAGTCGCCTTGATGAGTTTGAAAAAGCTGAACCTTATTATTTTAAGGTCCAAGCTCACCCGAAAGTACCTAAGAAAATGAAAGAACAGGCGTCTTTAGCCCTTGCTGAATGGTTTGAGCAAGATGCCCGTTACCCCAAAGCGAAGAAATTCTACGATCAGGCCATTGATCTTTGTGAGGTTAAGGCTAGTTGTAATTATGCTCACTATCGCAAAGCTTGGCTTTATTTTAAAGACACAAAATTGGATGAAGCTATCGCAGAAATGAAGGCTTCTTTATGGACTGAAGGCGGTGTCGTGAGAGAGTCATCGTTGCAAGATTTGATTCTATTTATGTCTAATGCCAATAGTGATGGTCTCAAGGAGTATGAATACACGAGGGATTTAGCAGAAAAAACTGGTAGAGAGGAGTTGGTGCAAAAACTGGTGGAAGCTTTCTACGTGGCCGGTAACAGAAGGGCGGGAGCAAACCTCCTTTCCATTATAAATGAAAAAACTCCAAGCCTATACTTTGAAACGCGTTTACTTGAAGAATTTTATGGCTTTAGAAACTGGGAAAAGGTCGACAGCCTTCTTAGTTCTATGAGTTCAAGAAATGCTACAGATATTCCTACCAAGAAAGATCATGCCAAAGAAGTTCAAAAAATCTTTCGCCGCTACCTTGTTCAAGTAGATAGTGAGGCAGAAGTGGCACCTGAGTTAAACCATTATCTTAAGCGTTCTATTGATGTTTATTTGGGGATTTATCCCAATGATGACCTAAGAAAGAAACTGCAGCAAGGTTGGCTCAAGGCGGAGGACGATAAGCAAAATAAAATCATCCGTCTTGGGGAGTGGATTAAAGAAGATATTGAATTTGGTTTTGAAAATTCAGAGATTAGAAAACTTAGGCAAACACGACTTGCTTTAAGTCAAAAGTTAAAAGCTCAAGTTTCTAAAGAAAAGGAAATATCAACTGAGCTAAACCTCAGTGATATTATTATCAAGGAGTCACTGGCGCTTGCTGATATGCTAAAACCATCTGAGGAATCAGAGGAGTTTAAGTATGTTGCTGCTCGTGAATATTATGAATTAAACAAGCATGATAAGGCGCTTCCACTTTTTAAGGAGTTGGTGAACGTGGCGCTGGAGCGTAAAGCAAAAGGCAATGAACTCGGTAAATGGGCCCTTCTTTCTCAAAACTTGATTCTCGATATTTATAACTCCAAAGATAGTTACAAGGATATTATTGCCCAAGTCGCTCTATGGAGAGAGGGGACCAAAGAGAGTCAAAGAAAAGACATCATTGCTGAAAATAAGGCAATGGATAAACTTAAGGTTGATGCCCGCTTCGCCTTAGCTGCAAAAATGACTGACTCACCAGATAGCTTAGAAGAATTCTACCAGTTTTGTTTCAATGGGATTTATCCTGAAAAGTCATGTAAGAACGCCAAGGTTTTAGCTGTAAAATTTGAAGATCAAAATAAGCTAGTAAAACTTCTTGAGAAAGAAGGAGATGAGCAAGCTCTTATGAATGAGTACGAGCTTATGGGGCGCTTTAGTGAAGCCGCGAAACTTCAAGAGAAGCTTGTGCTGAAAAAAGAGGGGTTGAAGTCCCCTTATGAGCTTTTCTTAAAAATTGCTCTTCTTTACGAACTAGACAAAAACGCCAAAGAAAGAAATAGAATCCTAAAGAAGATGACTCTGAAAATGAAAAGAGAAAAAGAAATTCCCTCCGAATTAGAAGGAGTTCTTTTTCTCACTCTTGATGAAGCAGGACTAATCAATTCAAAGTCGTTGTTTCTTCCTTGGAGTTTAGAGAGAAAGTTAAGCCTTGCAAGGAGATTGGAGTTGGAAAAACCAAGCTCTGCTAACCGCAAGCTGATTATGGCCCAAAGTACTTCTCAAGGTCCTATCTGGTCTCGCTTAGTTCTTAAAAAGTTTGTTAAGCCTATGAAAAAGGCCATGAATTACAAGTTTTATGGTCGTTATTCTCAATACAGATTTAAGAAGAGAACAAAAAGGATTGAAAATTTTATAAAACTTGCAAAAAGTTACCTCGAAGGAGCCGACTACGAAACGAGGGCTTATATCCTTCATATGGTAACTCGAGTCTATGGCAAAATGGTTGAAGATATCCTTAATACGCCTGTGCCTAAGGATCTTGATGAAGCCACGTTAGCTCAAGTTCAAATGCAACTGGGCCAGATGACTGTTCCTTTTGAAGAAGCCAGGGCTGATTATCAGCGTCTTCTCGATGAGCAATTAACCGCCATGGCCAAAGAAGGACAAAAATCCGAAGAAGAAGTTCTTCAAAATCTTTCTCGTGTGAAAAAGAACCTGGAGTTAAGCCCTGCTGATTATAGTGAGCTGATTCCCATGGAGGAAAAACGTCCTTCTCGTTATGTGGCTTTAGAAGAGTTAAGCCCGGCGATGGATTTAAAAGCAAAGCTTTTAAGAGATCCAGATAATAGGGCTGTCTTATCTGACCTGATGAGTTTCTATGAGGAAAAAGAAGTTGCAAGACTTGCAGCTTATTATCGTGGACGTTTAGAGATGCTTGGTCCCATTAAAAAAGAACCCATCACTAAGGAAGGTGATAACCGTGAATAAAATAGTGATTCTTTTCGCTCTTTTTTCTAGCATAACTCAAGTTACTTTTGCTGAAGAAGAGAAAAAAACTGCTCCTAAAGTTAGGTACAAGTCCTCAGGAAGTGTGGATTTTGAATCTCTTCTCATTGAAGGAGAGAGAAAGAAGCCTGAAATGGCAGTTGTCACGGGGAATGTTGGTGAAAAAGACTCGGGACTTTTAAAGTTTCGTGAAGATTTTTTAGACGTCATGGCAGACGATTTCGGGGAGGCAGTTGAATGATTGCTATTGAAACTGAGCAGGGAGAGCTCATTAAGGTATTGAAGAATGTGGTCCAAGGTGACTTTGGACTTCATGATCAATTTGGCTTCATTAGTGAATCAAGAGCTAATGAGAGAGTTTCGACTCGTAAAAGGCAAGGTTTTGATTTTACTCGTGATTCTTGGGCGTGTCGCTTTGATCTTAAAGAAGATAGTAAAGAAAAGACGGGCTTTCTTATTCACAACACTGAAAATTGTGAAGCCTCACAGACCAAAGAGGGCTGGTTTCTCAATACGCCAAATGGCAAATTTAAGTTGGTTAACACTCGTGCTGATTATGTAAACGAAATCCTCGTTGATCATGAGGACAAGGCTAGTTGGATGAGTCGAGTTCTTGAACTCACCTTCTTACTGACCTTTCTGCTTATTCCCATCATTTACTTTATGCAGGAAACCCCAATTGAAGAAGAAGAGGAAGTCGTAAAAGAAATTGAACCCGTTAAGGTTCAAATTATTAAAAAAGTTAAAACTGTTAATGTTCAACGTGAAGTGAATCCAAATATTAAAGTAAAGCCGTTAACCAAAGCAGAGATTTCAAAAAGAGCAGTAAAAAGAAATCTTGGTTTTTTAGGGATGGTAGGATCAAAAACAGTGAAAGATGTTGTCGGTGGTGTTCCTCAAGAATTAAAACAGGCAACAGCTGGTGCAGGGCCTGGCGGAGACGCTGGCAGTGGTGGTGAGGTACTCACAAATCTTGGCAAAGGCCTTAAGAAAACAACCGTTGGAAATACAGGAGTTGCAGGTCTTGGTGGAAAGCTTGTTACCAAAGGCACCTCTGGTGGCGGTAAAGGTGGCTACGGTAATACGATGGTTGCTAGTGGTAGTGGTTCAGGAATTTCAGCTATCGCGGTGAGTAGTTCTGATATGGTTTTAGAAGGGGGGATTAGTCGCTATGCTATTAACGCAACTATCGCCAAATATTTAAGCCAAGTTCGTCGCTGTTACGAAGAACAGCTTAAAGTAAAGCCAGGTATTCAAGGTCTAGTTCAAACTAACTTTGAGATTAATCCCGCTGGGCGCCTAAATTATGCCAAGGTGACTGGTTCTACTCTAAAGGATCAAAAAGTTCTTAATTGTATTCAAAAGAAAATGATGAATTGGCAGTTTCCAAAACCTAAGGGTGGGGTGAAAGTGCCTGTTAAATATCCTTTTATGTTAAGACCCATGGGCTCTTAAGTAAGGACTGAGGAAAGCATGATGAAGAAAGTAAGTATTTCTCTTTTATCTCTTCTTATTTTAACACTGGTGGGGTGTGATCAGGATCCCTATCCCGTTGAGCAAGAAATTAGAAGAACTCCTAGGAGTACTCCACAAGACACTTTACCTCCACTGGCCATAGAGCCTATTGAGGATATTAAGTTTCGTGAAGGTCTCCTTTCTGAATTTAAAATTCGCGTGGCCGTGGAAGAGCCAGGTGAGCCTATTTTAAAGGCAGAGGGCTTACCTGAAGGGGCTACTTTCGACGAGAATACTTTTACGATTTCTTGGAAGCCTGGCTATTTTGATGCTAACGATCCCAATAATCCAACTGTTAAAAGAAGAACTTATCCTGTCACTCTTAGGCTCTTTAGTACGGCAATGGATTTAAACAATGATGGGGTTTCACGTGAGGTAAAGCTAGTCGTTGAAGATTCTCCTCGCCCTATTACTTTGGATACAAGGAGTGTTACTCCTGAAGTAGATGAAAATGAGGAGTTTTCTCGTATCATTCGTTTTAAAAATGAAGATTTTCCTAATGGACCTTTTAAGGTAGCAACGGAAAACTTGCCTTCCTCTCTTGAAATAGAGGAAGTCGATGGAACTACCTTTCGTTTAAAATTTCGTCCCGATTATTTTCATGTCAATAGAGACACTGTGGGAAGAAATTATATCCGTTATGAAGGAAAGATTGTTGCTTCTAATCCGAGGAATGAAACCCGCGAATTTAAGTATCGCATCCAAGTCAATGATGTGCGCCAGGGCGTAAAGTTAGTTGCTCCAGAAGAGATTGAACAAGGCCTAGATGCTGGCTTTCAAGTAGCTGCCTATGATCTCAATCGAGAGATTGCACCGAATATTTCTTTGAGTGTGAAAAGGCCTGCTTTCGGGAAATTTATTACTTCAATTAAAGAGAACCCTAAAACTTTTTCTAGTGTTCTAAGCATTTTGTGGAAAGATATTCCTCCTCGTTACAATAAAACCACTCAAAAAGTGACTTATGAGGCTTGTGTGTTGGACTCAAGAGGGCAAAAGACAGATTGCCAGGAACAAAGCACTAAAATTAAAATTGAGCTTAAAGATAGAACTCCGCCTATTATCAGCCGAAAGGATTGGCCAGTGGGAGAGCTCGTTTATCTTAATTTTAATAAGACTTTATCACGTGACCTACCTGTGAGAGATGCCGAAGATAGCCAACTGACTCCTAAGGTCGAGATTTTTCCCGAGGAAATGAGAGAGTTTGTTCGCTTTAAAAGAGGCAATGGACGTTGGGACTCTTCTGATCGCTTAGAAATGAAGTTTAATAAGCCGGGGACATTTCAATTCAATGTCGTGGCGACCAGTGACTATAACGTCAGTTCTGCTGAGTCCTTTCTTGTTGAAGTCTTTCCTGAAAATAGGAATAAGGTTCTTATTTTTGCTGATTCCACGAGAGACAAAGAAGTTCTCTTTTACAAAGAGCAGTTTAAACAAGAAATGGATCTTATGAATCCTGCGATTCAGGTGGTTAATCAAAGAAATATTTCAGGCAGAGAAACAGTTATATTAACAACTAGTACTCTTCTTGATGATAGTAATAAAAATGAGATTTTTAATGCGATTGAAGAAATTGATCATGTCGTGATTGCTTCTGCTCTCTATGAAAGGCTTCCCGAGAAGTTTTTAACGAGACTACAAGAAGACTATGACCTACGCGCTATTGGTCGCTATAGTCAGCTTCCGAATCTTCCTCCACTTGAAAAAATGAGGTTTCAAACGACAGGACAATTTCAAGCATCTATCAATGATATCGGCTTAAAAGGAAGTACAACTACCGAGTCTGCTGATCCTCTTATCTTTAATGGTGGGCTTGATGAACCAGATAAGGTCTGTAAGGGTGTACTTGGGTTAACAGAAACGGGCAATAACCCGCTTCGAATTGGCGTAAATTGTCGTCGTAAAAATGGTGGTAGGATCTCCATCTTGGGAACTGAGTGGGCTGACCTCAAAGTGACTGAGGAGGACTCCGGTATTGTTGAGTCTTGGTTTAATACTCTTCTCAACGCGAAATTTTAAGGATGAATATGAAAACGTTAAGTCTTATTTTACTTTTATGTTCTCTTGGTTTTTCTTCGGTAAGTGCTGAAGAAAAGGTTTCTAAGAAGGCCTTGGACGAAAAGCTTGATGATCTGCTTTTACCAGATGATAAGGTGACCCCAGTTCTTTCTCAGGATAAGTTCTATATTATTAATCAACGCTACTCGAGTTTGATCAATAGACATGAAGTGACTTTACAGGGGGCGCATAACTTTACTGCAGATTCTCATCTGGATGTGAAACAATCGGCGTTAACTTACCGCTATCACCTCAATAGTCGTTGGTCTTTTGGTCTTCGTTATAACTACTATACCAATAAACTAACAACTACTGGGGAGAAGTTGCTACAAGATCGCCAAATAGTGCCTGATCAAGACTTTGCTTATAACTCACAAGAAATCTTTGCCACTTTTAATACTATTTATGGCAAACTTCGTTGGTCTTCGGACACGGTTGTGTATTTTGATCAGTACATTTCACTTGGTGGGGGACAGATTGAATTAGCTAGTGGAAAAACTAATCATGGGCTTCTTGATCTTGGACTCGCCTTTTGGGTTGGCCAAAACTTTTCTTTAAGAACTGGCTTAAAAAATGAGTTCTATAATCAAAATCAACTTAATGGCACTCAATTTATGCATAACGCTATGGGATATATGGAAATTGGCTACCTGTTTGGTCAAGGGGATAGAGGTTAAGATGATCTCAAGGCATTCATTATTCTTATGGCTTTCTTTCTTTGGGTATTGTGCTTTTGCTAGTACTGATATTTTATTGGATGAGTCTGGTTCAGAATTAGACTTTTCTCGTCAACTGAGTGTTCAAAAAGACCTCATGCTGGATGATCCCTTTCGCATTCAGCTCTTTAGTCAATGGAAGGCGAAGGGGAGTGTTAGTCCTGCTGGCAACAAGGTCATGGATGCATTCTTTTCAAAAAAGTATGAAGCTGTTTTAAAATCACTTCCGCGCTTGAAAGATCAAAAACTCTCTGCGCTTAAAAAGCCAATGGAGCTTTATCTTCTTCACAGACTTGGTCTACACCAAAGTTTTTTTAGCGAGTGGATTGATTACACTTCTCAAGGAAGTTTCCTAAAAAGTGAAATTGGTCTTAGCCTTGATCAAGTCATCAGAAAAGACGCCAGCAGACTTCTTATTGAAGAAGGTTTCGTTTTAACCGAGGATATGAAGACGAAGCTTCAAAAGACAGAGTCCTTTCTTGATAGCGGAGTGAACCTAAGCCTTCAAGCTTTGAAAGCCTTAAGGACTGGTGAAAACGCTGTAAAGTGGATTGGAAAACTTGCTTTGGACGATGAGTTTCGAGTTCATCTAGCCCACACTTCTCTTTTAGCTTATGGAAAAAAAGGAAAACTTGGAGCTTCTGGTAAGTTTATTAAAAAAGTTGTTGAGCCATGGATGGAAAAGAGTGAAAAGCCCGAGGAGATTTCTCTTTATTATCTTACTTTAGGTCGTCTTCTCTATCAGGCGCGTGCTTATGAAGCTGCCAGCAGTTATTTTCGTCGTATTCCAGAGAGCTCTCATTTCTTTCTTGAGGCCAGAACTGAAAATCTTTGGTCACTCCTTCAAAGAAGAGATTTCAGTAAGGCCATGGGAGAGCTGGTTACGCTTAAACTGAAAGTCTTTGAGGATCAGTTCTATCCTGAGGTTCATCTTGCTTCTGCCATTGGACATACTATGCTTTGCCAATTTGTTGATGCTAAAAAATCTATTCACGAGTTTGTCAGTGTCAATAAAAAATGGGCGAAACTTATTCTAGAGAATAAAAAAACAAAGAATCCTCCACTAGCTGAGGATAACTTTTATTCACTTTTGATGAAAAAACAAATGGCATCACTTAAAGAAGAGAAAGAGAAGCTTACGAAGTGGGAAATTACTCGTTTTGATTCTCAATTGAAGGAGCTAGAAGACAACTCTCAAAGAAGTATTGTCCTTGAGGCGAAGAGGCAGTGGGAAAATAGAGAAAAGATTTTGGAATCTGCCCTTTATAAAATGAAATTTGTTCGTATTGAACTTCTCAGTCGTATGCATGCTGTCGCCCAAGGTCTTAAAGACCAGCTTCCGACGCAAGATATGGTAAAGCGCTATGAGTCCGCGCCTGCGAGAAGTCTGCGCAACGAGATTGCCTTTCCTCATGATGGAATGTTTTGGAGCGATGAACTCTTTAATTTAAGTGCAGAAGTTTCTAACCAATGCATGCAAGGTAAGTTCTATGAAAAATAAATTAATATTGGCTTCACTTTGCCTTTTCTTTACTCTCGGTTGTAAAAAGGACCCGTCCTATCTCTATGTTTCAGATCCTCTTCCTATTCAACAAAAGGATGAGAGGGTTTATCCCATGGATCTTTTAAAGCTTGATACCGTTGATGTTGTGATGATTATCGACAACTCTGGTTCGATGGGAACCATCCAAGATAATATTGTTGCTAACGCTAGCCTCTTTTTTAAGGAATTTGCCAAGCAAGATTACTTGGAATGGAAACTCGGACTCTTATCAACTGACCAATTTGATGACCCCTATTTGGGTTTCGAGACACCTTTTAGCTCTGATTTGATCAAGGACTATGATCCTTCTAGCTTTAATCAGGCGGTTGCTCAATTTCAACGAGCGGTAGAGGGGCTAGGCACTAATGGTGCAATTGATGAATACACTTTCTATAATATCGAAAGGGCGCTCAATGACTACAGTGGTAACAGAGGTCAAACCCCATTTGTTCGCGCGACCTCTCATCTTTTCTTTATTATGGTGACGGATGAGCCTGAGCAATCGGAAGATGGATTTGGCGTTAATTATGAGCCCATTACTTTTTTGAATCGCATTAGGGCTTTTGCGGGTAGTAACAAAAGGGTTCGTTTCTATGGAGCCTTTGATCATCAGGTCTTTACTAATTGCCGAGGCTCTTCATGGAGAAGGCAAGAGTGGCTAGATAATCCATTTGATCGCCTTATTAAGGCTTCTGAGGGATTTGCAATCTCTGCTTGTATCGATGATTTTGGCTCACAACTTTCAAGAATTGCTGAGGACATTGTCTCCCTTGTTAGTCTTCCGAGCTTGCTATTGAAAAGACGTCCAAAATCAGAGACAGTGGAAGTTTTTTATCAAGAGGCAGTTGTTGGTCAAAATGGTATTAGTTACTTAGATCCTGTGAAACTAAAAAGTGGTTTAAGAGAAAATGGTGGTAAGTGGTATTATGATGCAACAACTAACACTATAAACTTCTACAGTGTCGACTTTGTCAAAGATATTGAAAATGATCGCTTTGTGATCGACTTCGATGTGGCCGATGGTCTTAATAGGGACGAGTAGGTTCTATTTTTTTTCAATTTGCTCTTTTATGAATTGAATAAGTTCATCATAATCAATGGGCTTATTGAGAACATGGTCTAATCCTAGCTCTTCTAATTTAGACACCTCGTAGTCTCCAGCATAGCCTGTAATTAAAACTGTTTTCGGTGGATCAGCAAGAGCTTTTAAGTTTTTTGCCAGTTCAAGACCATCCATCTTAGGCATTTTACCATCAGTAAAAAGGAGATCGACCTTATTTTCTTTACAATAGTTTATGGCGTCTAGTCCATTTGAGAAGGTAAATATTTCCTGAGAAGGAAAAAAGTACTCTACCTCTGATTTATATAATTCAAGTAGTGTGGGTTCATCATCACAAAAGGCAATTTTCATAAGTTATCCTCTCTTTGGAAGTGTTAATCTAAAACGGGTTCTATCATCTTGGGTCAAATCTATAGTGGCACCCATAGCATCTGCCAACCTTTTGCATAGGCTAAGGCCAAGACCAGTACCAACTCCGGTTGGTTTGGTAGTAAAAAATGGGTTGAAGATATTCTTTTCTACTTCCTCGCTCATTCCCTTGCCATTGTCATTGATCTCAAGGACAAAATTTTCGTCATCGATGTAAGTTTTGATTTCTATAATTTTTTCTTTCTGGTTGAGATCACTTAGTTCATCGATAGAGTTGTTGAGGAGGTTGATAACAATTTGAGAAAGAGCGACTTCATTGGAATAGATAGTAAAGTCTTCTTGATCTTTATAAGTTTTTTGGAATTGAATTTCCGCATCTAAGACTCTTTGTTGAGAGATATCACAAATGCCATCTAAAAACTCAATGATAGAAAAAGAGTGATACTCTTCAATATTGCCATGAGAGAGTCTCTTTAGGTTTTTCACAATTTTACTGACTCTTTTTACTGTATTGTCGATAAGATTAAGGGAATCGTCACAATTAGAGGTATCCAATTGTCGTTTAAGCTTTCTTGAAGCTCCTAATATTATCTGAAGTGGAGTGTTGATTTCATGGGCTACCCCGCCTGCTAATTCCCCGAGAGCACTCAATCGAGAAGCTGATATGGCCTGTAATTTGAGTTCTTCACGTTCTGTTACATTGGAAGCAGTGAGAAGAACACTATCGTCTCTATGGTTTTTGGTATAGGTTCCTTTAAAGAGCCTATTATTTAATTGAATATCACTAGGATCAAAAACAAAGGTTTTTCCACTGGTATAAACTTCTTTTAAAAGCTCGAATCGACCTGAGTTCATCAATTGAGCCTGATCTGTTAGTACGCTTTCAGTGTTCACTTCATATTGAGATAATCCTAGTTCTTGTTCAACTTTGTCATTAATACAGTGACAACTGAAATCAATAATTTCGCCTTCTTCATTTCTGATGGGTTTGTATTCAATTAAGGCATCATTGATGACTTCAATGATGGATTCAAGGTAATTTTTTTGCGACTCTATTTCTCTTGTTTGTTCAGCGACCTTTTCCTCAAGTGTATGATTAAGTTCTTGAAGTTTCTTTAAACTTTCCCTGTATTGAGCAGGAGAGGGCAATAAAAGAATTCTCTTTAAGTTTTTTAAAATAACATATGCTGTGAGACAGGAGACGATCGCTGTGAAGATCTTTAGGATAACTTCAATATGGTATTCAGCATGCCAATAATTATAAGCACTGATGAGATGAGTAAGGCCGCATAGTTGAATAAAGAGAACGAAGAGAATGAGAAGTTTGGTAAAACCAGGAGAGATGTCTGTGCGTTTCTTATAGAAAACATAGAGACCAAAGGGGATGGCGCTATAAGAAGCGAAGATGAGAAGATCACTTCCTACCATTGGCCAAAGTATTTCCTCACGCCATAAAACACAATGCCCATGGGGCATAAACTCTGAGCTATCTAAACCAAATAAATTCAAAAAAACCTCTAATTTTATCTAAGAGGTTATTATAGATTAAATAAAATTTGCATTAAATGTGGACAAAATTGCTCTTAATTTTTCTTAAGGATTTTACTTGAGTAGTTCCTAGGGGGAACCTTTTCCATGGCAAAGAGGGGAAGGATACTGGTGATAATAGTATAGATAAAAAGGCCTGATACTAAATCACTACTGAGGCCAAATCGGTTTTTTAAAATCGAGGCGATAACCAGACCAAAGATGAGAGTAGGCATCATACTAATGCCCACTTTCCAGGGCTTCTCTACCTTTTCTTTAATAAAATTCTTTTGTGAGTAGTAAATTGCACTGTAGCGAATGGGGATAATAATGGCAGAGAATCCAAATCCAAGTAAAATTCCCTCCTTACTAAAAATATTACCTGAAAGGCTTAGTCCTGCTTTAAAAAAGTAAAAGGGAATAAAAATACCAAAGAAGACAGAGAGGTTGGTAAAAATGTCTACTCCCTCAACCTTGCCAGAGAAATGTTTAAAACGTCTAGCGATAATTCCCACTATAAAAGCTCCTACGAGATAGTAGGTGCCAATTTTTTTTGTGACCACACCACAGATGAGGGCCAGAAGAACCAGGAAGGCCACCTCTGACTTTGGGGCATAGGGGGCAACAAAACGCACAAAGCCTTTAAAAATGAGGGGTAGAGCAATTAATAAAACAATAAGAACGACTAAAGAAATTCCTAGTTGTTCAAAGTCGTCGGATTGAAGAGCGAAGAAGAGAACCATAACGGCGAGGATTTCTTCTGAAATGGATTTTGAGCTGATCCAATATCGCTGTCCTTCACTAATCTTAAAATCTTTTATCGATTCCAAGATAAATCCTGTACTAGGAGTTAAAAGACCTAGAGCGAGGATAAAACCAATTTGCCAGGAAAGATGAAAGAAATAGGAACAAAAGGCACCAATAAAAACGATGATAAGAAGATCAACACTAAGATGTTTCCGTAGCGATGGGCCATGCCTTTTGAGTTCTTCTATATCGACTTCCATACCCGCAAAGAGAAAGAGGGAGGTAATTCCGAGGCGAGATAGAAGCAGCAGTAGCTGGTCCTCCTGGAAGTCATTCCAAAAATAAGAAGAAAGAAAGCCTAAAATAATACAGGTAATACCACTAGGAAGGCGAAATCTTCTCATTAACTTAGGGAGGAACAGTACTGCACTAAAGAGAATGAGGTAGGTTATTTCCTGATTAAAATTGGGCATATTTCATTGTAACCAGAAAATAAGAGTATAAGTCTAACTATTTGTTAACTCTAGTTTTATGAAGCAAGCCCTTTTAAAAACTGATGGATAAACTCAGTTTCACTTGCGTCATCATCTTTTTCCAGTAAAGGTATTTCCTCATTTTCTTCTTCTAGGTAAAAGGCTTCATGAAGAAGTCGAGTAAGCAGTCCTTTGAAGGGTTTTAGTTCTGTGTCATTCATGTGTGCTCCTTGGGATTGGTGTCTGTTAATACCATATTAACTTACGTATAACTTGCGCACAATCCGCACTGAATCACAGGAGTTTTGCTCAGACTTAATAGAACCTATTAAAGTTAAATTTCTCATCAAGTACCTGTCCCACTCGGTTTTCTCGCGCCAAATGGTGGGCATAGTGGAGATGAAAGCACTTTATGTGGTCAAAATCTGCAATACCACCGATACCTGATTCCTGAAGGATAGAGGCCATTGGGCTCGGGATCAATTCCCAGTCTCCGCCAGTCTTTAAGAAGAGCTCTTGTCTTTCTTTGGCATAGGCCAGGTGGTCTTTCTTTAATTGGGCGAGATCATCACTGTCTGGGGTGAAGACTTCCTTTTCCAGTTTTTCAATCCAACCATCTTTTTCAATATGAGAAATCTCCTTTTTTAGAATCGGGCAAGTTAACCAAAAGAGGGTGGGAAAGGGGGCTTCATTCACATAAGGGAGGACTTGGATGACCATTGGGTGCTTTTTAGTTGGGTGATACTTTTCAACTTTATAAAGACCACGAGGAGACCTTCCTAAAAGTTCTGCTACCATGTTGTAGTCTTCTTCATTATAAAGTTTTTTCTCTACTTTAAGTTCTAATTTTGCCATTTTCTAATCTCTTTCCTCTACAGTGATATCGGCGTTCCTCAATATTTCTGTGAACATTCCATCACCTTCTTTTAGGGAGCCATTGAAACTTCCATCGTAAATCCTCCCTACACCACACATGGGAGAACAGCTTTTTAAAATAGCGTGATTGGCCCCAGCGGATTGGGCCTTTTCGAGGGCTAAATGAGCTCCTTTAAAAAATTGAGCAGTGACATCATCTCCTCCAATGGTAAAAACCTTATCCCCAATTCGTTCACTTGGAGGTCGTGGTGTACCTAATCCCCCTAACTCCTCGGGACAAAGAGCAATAGCTTCACCCTTTTCCACCATTTCTATAAGGTCGAGACGTGGTTTTGCTTTGGCGTCGTAGCGACAAGGAATTCCAGCGAGACATGCACTTACAATTTTCATGTGTAGTGTCATAACATGAAAAAGAGGTCGGGGCTAGGAGGTGTTTTTATTAAGAAAGCGTAAAAGAAGTAAGTAAAGACCGCCAGTTGCGAACATCAGGAGGGAGTAGACTCCACCGGGAAGCATCATCGTCTCATTTTTTAAAAAGGTCGCAGCAATCATAATGGCCAGGGTTCCATTTTGAAGGCCACATTCGAGGGTGATCGCAATCCTTTGCCTTTCGGCCAGGCCCGTTACCTTGGCCACAAACCAGGCAAAGCCCATTGTGGCAATATTGAGAGCGAGAGTGACTAGTCCTACCGAAGCAAAGTTTTCAACTAGAAGGTCCCATTTTTTAAAGACGGCAACCCCTACGATAAGACCAAAGAAGAAGGTCGCCATTTTGCGAGCGAGTGGTTCAAAATTGTCAGCGAAAGATTCTTTCTTGGCCTTGATAAACATTCCTATGGCCACGGGAACTGTTGTGATAAAAAAGATGCCCAAAATGGTGCTTAATATGGGAAGGGGTGAATTATGATCATCTCCCATAAAGCTGTAGTAGCCAAAGTTAATAATGATAGGGATGGTAACAACACTGAGGACACTGATAACTGCCGTAAGGGATATGGAAAGGGCCGTGTCTCCTTTTCCAAGATGTGTCATGAGGTTCGAGGTCACTCCCCCTGGGCAAGCCGCTAAAATGATCATACCGACGGCAAGAGCGGGATCAACACCTCCACCTGACACCCAAGCTTTGGTTATGAGAAAGGCTAGAATAGGAAGGCTAAAAATTTGTAAAAAGGCACCGATCAGAAATGCCTTAGGAAGAGAGAGGACTCTTTTAAAGTCATCTATGACTAGGCTTAGACCCATAGAAAACATGATAAAAGCTAAAATCAGGGGAAGAATGACTTGAGTGACGATATCCATATACCTATTGTTTATGGAAATGCTTTAAAACGCAATTATTAGTGGTATAATGTGAGAAAGGTGAAATTATGAAAATTGTAAATCTTTGCTTAAAATTTGTTGCTTTCATTTTGGTCGGTCTTGGGATCGTTCTCCCTCTATCTCTGGGTATCCTTGTTCCTTATGGGCTTATTGTCGGCTAACACGCTTTTTCTCCTCTTAAGTTTAAATTCCTTCGCTTCAGTACCTGAGTGCAAGAATATTGATTTCTCTTATGGACCCAAAGGAGATCACCTCCATTTGGAATGTTCCGGTCAAAAGCCTCGTATGGTTCATTTTGAAAAAGAAAAGAAAGTCCTTAGGGATGATTTAGGTCCCCTTTCACAAGAGATTCAAATGGCTTACCAAAAATGGAGCAAAGAAAAAGAGGAAATGATGAAGGGACTTCGAGAGCAAAAAGATGTCTTTAAATGCTCTCATTAACAAACTCTATTGTGGTTTCTCCCACTTTAAAGGAAGAGGGCACTGACCTTAACTTCGACTTTAAAATGATTTTTTCGACAAAGGCATTTCCCGTAGACATTAAACCAGAGAAATCAAGCCGACTTTGAGTGGCTTTTGACTTGTTGATAATCTTCGCCCACTTTTGGGGATCTCCTTGGGGGCGAAGAGTGACTTTTGCTATACCAAAGGTTTCATTGGGATGATGAAAGAGCTCATCAATAAATTGAGGGGCTTTTTTCCACTTCAAAAATGAGAGGGGAGCATAGGGGCTTTCTGTTTTAAAACTAAGCCAAGAGTATTGAGCATGCTCTTCAAGTCTTACGCTAGGGATGTCTTGCTGTTGATTTAAAGATTTTTCAAGCTTTTTAGGTGAGTTCGTATGCATAATGATCTGATAGCCACCTCCACCATTCTTTATGACATCTTTTACGTATTGGGTGAGTTTTCCCTTTTTTTTATCTTTATCCTTTTTAGGGCTTACTAGCTGCAAAGAAGTGCCATCTCTAAGGAGGACACTTTGAGTGGTGAGTCCTTCCTGCAGTCCTGATTTATAGTGATGGGGTTTCTTTAGTGTAAATCCCTTTTGAGAAAAAAGTTTTGCGGCTTCGTTAATGTCTGAAACCGCAATAGCAATATAGAGGAGAGTTGTCTTTAGCACTTTTCCAAAGAAAGAGCGACACCCTGGCCAACCCCAATACACATAGTCGCAAGTCCCTTCTTCATGGAGCTATTCTTTTTCATGACACCAAGAAGTGTAGTAAGAATTCTCGCCCCTGAACATCCGAGGGGATGTCCGATGGCAATGGCACCACCATGAAGGTTTACCTTTTTAGGATCCAATTCTAGATCTTTTATACAGGCAAGTGCCTGAACGGCAAAGGCTTCATTGAGTTCAACAGCATCAAAGTCACTGACTTTATGATTGAATTTCTCACAAAGCTTTTTGGTGGCAGCAATAGGGCCTAGCCCCATAACATCAGGGTGAACTCCGGCTACGCCAAGTCCTGTGATACGAGCGATGGGGGTGAGGTTATGGCGTTTTAAAAAGTCCTCGGAAACCACGGCAACCATCGCCGCACCATCATTCATACTCGAACTATTTCCGGCGGTAACGGTCCCCCCTTCACGAAAGACAGGGCGAAGTTTGGAGAGCTTTTCAAGATTAGTGTCTGCCCTTGGGCCTTCGTCTTTTTCCACGCTGTATTCCTTTTTTCGAAGTTTCACGTGTATGGGAAGGATTTCTTCGTCAAAGGCTCCAGATTCTTGGGCAGCGATAGCTTTTTGATGGGAAGATAGGGCAAATTGGTCTTGCTCCTCTCTGCTAATATCATAGCGCTCTCTTACATTTTCAGCGGTTTCTCCCATACCATAAAGAGGAAACATTTCTTTCATTTTTGGATTGGGAAAGCGCCAACCAAAAGTGGTGTCATACATTTGGGAATCACGGCCATAGGGTGTTGATCCTTTAGAAATGACCAGAGGCCCTCGAGTCATACTTTCTGCTCCACCGACTAAAATACAATCGGCCATTCCTGTAGAGATTCTTCCACAAGCACCTATTACGGCATCAAGGGAGCTACCACATAAACGATTCAGTGTGGTCCCTGGAACACTGTAGGGAAGGCCGGCCAAAAGGAGGCTCATGCGGGCGAGATTTCTATTGTCCTCACCAGCTTGATTGGCGCAACCAACAAGAACGTCATCTATTTCTACGGGGTCAAATTTGACTTCTTCTTTATAGTTTTTAAAGAGCTCGGCCATGAGATCATCGACTCTCACGGGAGAGAGCAATCCTCCAATTTTACCAATGGGAGTTCTTTTAGCATGAACAATAAAACAATCTTTCATAGGTATTCCTTTGTGCCTTAAGATTCGGCCTTTAGCAGCGCCTTCTTTCTAAGCAAAACACTGGGACGATAGCGCATTTGCTTAGTTTTATCATAGAGATCATCAAGTAAATCGACGATATGGCTAGGTCCAATTTTTTCACTCCAATCAAGCAGACCAAGTGGATAATTCACACCATACCTCATGGCGGTGTCAAGATCATTTGGACTGGCCAGTTCATCCTCGAGTGCCAGATAGGCCTCATTAATCAAAAGAGAAATTGTTCTCGGATAGGTAAAACCATGGCCTGGGTTAGTCACAAAATGAGGCTCTAGCGAAGTTGATTTTAAAATTTGACGTATGTGATTAGTAATTTCTTCATCTAGGGCATAGGCCTCAATTTTATCTTTGGGGGACCAAAATGCCCCCGCAATAGCTCCCTTAATTTGAGGAAACTTTTCAATGAAATATTCGCCCCAAGTGCTACTAAAATCACTGATAATAGGGGCCTTGTATTGGAGACAAAGAGTTTTGAGTAGTCTTTCCTTTTTTTCATGCTTTAAAATCGTAAAATCGAAAACCGCATGAGGTTTGGCATAGCGAAAGTCTTTGGCGTCCATAGGATCAAATTTCTTAAGATCATAAAAGGGATGTGGCCCCTCTTTAAAAAGATCATAGAAAGGATGGTCTGGAGTAGAAAGGACAATGTACTCACTCGTAGTCATAAAAGCCTCCTTTCGTTTTTTTTCCAAGTCTTCCTGAGGTCACCATTTTTCTTTGGAGCGGATGGGGAGCAAAGCGGTCATCGTAGTAAAATGATTTCCAAACAGACTCAGAGACTGAGTAGTTGATATCTATTCCAATCAGGTCCATAAGCTCAAATGGTCCCATTGGAAAACCACCAACTTCTTTGAGAGCATGATCAATTTGGTGAAATTTTTCTTGGTCTTCAGTCTTAGCCAAGCGTAAGGCTTCTCCATAGAAGTTTCGCGCCAAACGATTCACAATAAAACCGGGACCATCTTGGCAGATAGCCGGCTCTTTTCCTTTTCCTTTAAACCAAGTAAAGAGTTCATCACCAAGCTCTTTATCACTCCAATGACCGCATACGATTTCCACCAATTTCATAATGGGGGCGGGGTTAAAAAAGTGTAAGCCAAAAAAACGTTTTTGACGTTCTTTGGGAAGTTCTCTTGCCATGGCATCGAGGGGAATTGAGCTTGTATTAGTGGCAAGAATCGTCTTATCTTCAAAGTGATGGGAAAGCTTTTGAAAAACCTCTGTTTTAATTTTTTGGTTTTCAATGATCGCTTCAATCATAAGATCACAGTCTTTACTAAAATTTCCTTCAGGTGAAATAAGGGACAAGCGCTTTTTAAAGTCGCTGACTTGCTCCTTTGTAAATTTTCCTTTAGCAAGGAGTTTATCCCAACTAGCATGAAGATTTTGAAGGGCGCGCTCTCCTTGCTCAAGTCCTGCATCTTGAAGTTCTACGACACATCCATTTTGGCAAAACCATTGGGCTATTCCAGCTCCCATCGTACCTGCGCCTAAAATGGCAACTTTTTCACATTTCATTTTCTATACTCTTTGTTTCACTTTTTGGTGCTTTATATTCTCAAAAGGGAAGGGAGTTGAGCAACTTTGCGACGAGTCATAGGGTTTTCCTAAAGAGGCTCCAGTTGACAAGAAATTGACAGAGAGTTGATGGCCCGACCATGTGGGCTTGTTAGGGTTGAAGGGTTAGAAGCACCGCAATCCAAGGAGGAAAGTTTGATTCATTTAGATCTAAAAACAAGAAATCCCCATAGTGATGGGCTTAATGCTATGCGAGATGCTGGTTTAATTCCAGGCCATCTCAGTATGACAGAGGATCGTGACCAAGAAATCTTCAACGACCCCAATGGCGTGATGATTAAACTCGATCATCGCCAAGTAAAAAAAATGATCACCCATAAAAATGACCCTATGACCATTGTTTTAGATGGAAAGAAGGTGGGCCATGCTGTTCTTCAAGACTGGCAAAGAGATCCCGTTACTCATAAGCCTGTTCATTTTAACCTCAAGCATATGAATAAGTCTCAACTTTCAAATGAAACGATGACACGTGCAGTTCCCATTATTCTTGGAGAGAGGCCAGAGCATATTAAGCAAAATGAGATGGTCCAGCCTCAGGTAAAAGAAGTGGTTCTTGAAGGACCTATTTCAAAACTCCCAAACCATCTTGAGATTTCTTTAGATCACTTAAAGATGGATACACCAATACATGGTAAGGATCTAAAACTTCCTAAGGGAGTTGCCCTTCATGAAGAGGAAATGGATAAGGTTATGGTTGTTTTAGGTACTACGATTAAGGCAGAAGAGTTGGAGTCAGATACTACTACAGGCGAGATTAAGGAAGAAGTTCTCTCAAATTAAAAGCATTTAATTGACCATAAATTGATCCTAGAACAGAAAAAGCTTAAGCTAGCTATCGAGCTTTTCTTTCTAGGATTATTTTTATGCGCTTGTTTCTGGTCATTTTCTTTTTCATCCCTATGGTTATTTTTGCAGACACCTTGGGCATAAGAGTTAAGCACAAGGGTGAGTTTCGCCTACGAAATCAAAATCGTGAGCACTCTTTTTCCAATGCAGATCGAAGAAACCTCATTCAATTGCGGGCACGTGCTCAGGTTGAAATTAAGTTGCCTGAAAACTTAAATTTTACCATGGTTCCCCAAGGTACTAAAACCTATGGTGAGGTCATTGCCACTTCTAATGATGAAAATAATACGAGTCGCTTAAGTAGTGGAGATAAGTTTCATACAGGCATCGACCTTTTTGAGGCCTATGTCGAATCAAAAGGTAATATTTTTTCTTATAAACTTGGGCGCCAAAAACTAGGGTATGGTGATTATGTCATTTTGGGCACTAGAAACTGGACTAACGGCGGATTAAGCTTTGATGCGGCCAAGGGAACTCTTCGTTTGGGTTCAGGTGAGCTTGATATTGTTTATTCAAAAATCTCAGAAGGAACAGATAATACAAATACCACTGATGATACCGACCTAGCCTTTCTTTATTATAAAATCATTAAAAAAAAGGCGTTGAAACTTGATGCTTACTTCATAAGAAATAACGAAAGAGAGAGATTTAAAACCGATTCTTTCGGAGTACGCTATAAAGGATTTGAAAATAAATTTCATTATAGGCTTGAAAGTATTATTCAATTGAATGAACAACTAGATGAAAGAGAACATACCTTTGATTTAGAACTTGGCTACCAGCTAAATAAGTTTAAGCCCTATCTTGGTTTCTCTCAGACCTCAGCGAATTACGACCATCTCTATACTAACCGCCACAAGTTTAATGGCATCATAGATGTGTTAGGACGGCGAAACCTTGAAACCCTTTTCTTAGGGGTGAACTATGATCCTATGGATAGTTTGGGGATTAGGTTTAAGTACCTGAACTTTTCTCAAAAAGACTTGGGGCAAGGGGTTTATGACCTTGGAGCGCGCAATCCCGTGAGTGGTGATGCCAATCAAAAGAGTATTGGCCAAGAGCTTGACCTAACAGTGCGCTATGAAAAAAGCGATTACGAAAATATCATTTTAGGTTTTTATCACTTTATCCATGGAGATTACTTTTCTACGAGTCCCAGTAATTCAACTTTCTTTTATCTCGAATATCTTCTTCGGCTATAAAAAAAGCCCTTCTTTTATGAAGGGCTTTTTGATCACAATTATTTTTTTTCTTTTCTAGTGAGTTTTAATAGCGAGGTTCTCCTCTTCACTCCAATCTGGCACAGTTAAACCCATCTCTGCACAAAGTCCTTTGATCTCTTCAACGAAAACGTCACGAACTTCTTTATTCGTTCTTTTCTTAAGACCTAGTCTGACATAGATATCATTGGCTCCACCAATAGTCTTACCAAAGACATTCATCACACGTGGCCACCATAGGTTGAGTCTTTCTTGAACAAACTTTCTTCTTTCTGGATCTTTACAAAGCTTCTTCATGTTGGTGTCACCATGAGTGACGTGAAAAACTTCTTCTTTGTAAATTCCTTCAATTCCTTTTTTCCAAGGGAGGTAAGAGGAATGCAGAGTATCTTCTAGCTGGTGACCGGCAGCGCGATCCATTAGGAAGTTAAAAAGAATGAAGTCTTCCCAATATTTAATTTGGTAATAGAAGATATTAACGCGATAATCATCCTTTAGGCGTTGAAAGCCAATATTGATATCGTCCTCAGGCAGTTTCCAGCCCATGTCCGTCTTCTCAATATGCTCCTCTGGGTTTTCACCAAGATCACGCAACATTTTGTATATCACTTGTGAGTGGCGCATTTCATCTTTAGTGATTTGGGCCACAAGCACTTTTTCCTTAACATCAGGAGCCTTTTCAATCCAAGGCATGTAGCCGAGTGCTCCAGAGTATTCTGAGTCACCTTGCATCCAAAGCAGGTTCATAAGGTGTTTTCTGTAGAGGGGAGGGAGGTCTTCACCTTTTTCGAAAGTGCGTCCATTAGCAATTTCTTCAAAAAGCTTTTCTTCTTCCGGTGAATACTGACCAACATTTGCTGTCATTATGATCTCCTTAGTCTTTTTAATTACTTTTAAATATTGTCCGTCTTTATTATTTCTTTATTTATACTAGTATTTTATCAGGAAAACCGTCACCTTGAGAAATCTCATACTTTAGACCATGGACTCTTTGCAGGGTCTTTGTCTAACTACCTGAAAACTCTGGCTTCCTCTTGTCAAAAAAGGCCGATAGCCCTTCTTGATAGTCGTTACTTGCGCCTAAAAAGCGCTGAGTGGCCGTTTCTCTTGCCATAGAGCTGGCGAAGTCTTTTTCACCTGCTTCCTGGAGGTTTTTCTTTATAAGCTCCAAAGAAAGGGGCGCCATGGTATTGATTTTATCGGACATTTGCAAGGCGGCCTCAACGGGCTTTTCTTCAATACGGTTAATCATACCTGCTTTTAAGAGGTCCTCACTAAAGAGGGCTTCGTTAAAGAGGAAGAACTCGAGAGTTTTGTTGTAACCCAAACCCTTAACAAAGGTGAAGGAACTGCCAGCATCGGGAGCCAGTCCTAATTGGCTAAAGCCAGAGACAAATTTTACTTTGGGAGCGGCGACGATGAGGTCACAGGCCATGGCCACACTAAGGCCAGCTCCTGCTGCGACACCATTGATAGCACCTATAACGAGCTTCTTGGAATCGCGAATAGCATTGATTAGGGGGTTCCATTCTGTTTCTAATGTTTCTCCAAGGTCGACTTTGTTGCCTTCACTTCCCTGAACATTGCGATCATTTAAATCTTGGCCAGAACAAAAGGCCTTACCTTCGGCAGTAAGAATAAGAGAGCGAATGCTCTCGTCTTTATTGCCCATACGAATGGCCTTAACAATTTCATTCTTAGCTTGTTTATTGAGGGCATTGTAGACTTCGGGTCGATTGATGGTCATAATCAGGGTTTCACCCTGTTGAGTACATTTAATAAAATCAAAAGAGTTCCAGTCACTCATAATAATTCCTTATACTTTCTAATTTAGTGGCCCTTGTATTGGGGTTTTCTTTTTTCTAAGAAGGCTTGCATCCCTTCTTTTTGATCGTCCATAGAAAAAGTTAGGTAAAAGTTTCGCCTTTCAAGTCTTAAACCCTCGTCAAGGGTGGTATTAAAGGCAGCGATAATACTTTCTTTGATGAGCCTAAGTGCCATCGGTGACTTTACGGCCATTTTCTTGGCGATTTCACGAGCTTCTTTTAGAGTTGTCCGCGTGGGAACGACCTTGGACACCAAACCCATTTCAAAAGCCTGTTCAGCGGAGAACATTTCTCCCGTGAGAGCGTAGTAGCTGGCCTTAGCCTTACCAATTGTTCTGGTAAAACGTTGGGTACCACCAGCACCTGGAGTAATCCCTAGATTAATTTCAGGTTGACCAAATTTTGAGTTGTCTCCAGCAATAATAGTGTCACATGCCATGGCAAGCTCATGACCGCCACCAAGGCAAAAGCCATTCACGGCAGCGACGATAGGAAGGGGAAATTGATTAAAGCGACGCCATAGAGATTCTCGTTCATCTTTGATTTGATCAGAGGGTTCTGATGCAAGCATTTGAGCAATATCAGCACCCGCAGCAAAAGCCTTGTCATTTCCTGTGAGAATAACCACTCTTGTGGCGTTATTTCTCTCTAGTTCTTCTAAAGTGAGAACGATTTCTTTTAAGGTTTGGGTGTTAAGGGCATTGAGGACCTTGGGACGATTGAGAGTGATGGTCACGATACCTTCACTCTCTAAGGCCTTTGAGTCAACGAGTATATTTTCAAAGTCCCAGTTCATACTACTCAAGGTAGCCCCTTTTCATTTGATCTCTTTCAATGGCATCAAAAAGAGCTTGAAAATTTCCCTCACCAAAACCCCAGTGATTTTTTCTTTGAATATATTCAAAGAAGAGGGGACCGACATAGGTTTCAGAAAAGTTTTGAATTAAATAACCTTCTGGATCACCATCAACAAGAAGCTGCCTCTGCTCTAATACTCCCAGGTCTTCTTCTACTGTAAAATCTCTATCGGGAATGGCCTCATAATAGGTGCTTGGAATGTCGAGAAATTTAATTTCACGCTCTCTTAGCTCGCCGACGGTCTCGATGATATCAGCGGTCATTAAGGCAATATGTTGAACTCCGGCACCATTGTGAAGATCGAGAAATTCTTGGATTTGAGATTTACCACCTTCGGCTTCTGGTTCATTGATAGGAATGATCACGCTATTATTAGGAAGCTGTACGACTTCTGATTGGAGGCCTGTCTTTACTCCCTTGATATCAAAGTAGCGAGTCACTTTCATACCAAAAATGTCTTGGTAGTATTTGACCCATTTCTTCATTTCACCTTTAGGTACATTATTTGTGAGGTGATCGATGCGGCTGACTCTTTGCTTAAGAGGTTTCGCTTGGGGATCCTCGACCTTTTCAAAGCCGGGGCGAAAGTCTGCCATAGGTCTTTCAATAAATTCGTTATGAACATCACCAAAACCTTTGATAATCGCCGTTTTATAAACTCCTTCTGAACCTTCTTGGCCTTGAAGTTCTTGAACAACATCAGCGCCACGCTTTTTGGCTTCATTTATCGCGTGTTCACAATCTTCAACAAGGAAAGACAGAGTAGAGACACCTTCACCATGTTTTTTATAGTAGTCTCGGGCGTGTCCTGTAGGGGCGGCCCTCAAAAGAAAGCGAACTTGACCTTGAGAAAAGAGCTCTTGGTTTTCAGGACCTTTGGCCGTCATGGCAAAGCCGAGAGTGTGAAAGAGCTTTCGGGTGGGAGTCTCCAAAGTGTCACAGGTAAACTCAAGATGATCGATGGCCTTAATGCCAAGAGGGTTGTCAGCACTGATTGTCATTGTGCGCTCCTTAGAAATTTAATGATAAATCGCGCCCTATTCTTTCAACCCTTACCTAGGGTTTCAAGCTGTTATTAGTCATTTCTTAGGGGCAAAACGATGGAAAATCTTATCTACTGGGAGAATATTCGCTTTATAGGGAGCGAGCTGATTGATGAGGCTTTGAAAGCCTTCTGTGGGGTAATTGAGCTCTCCTTTTTTAGAGTCTCCAAGATAATGAAACATAAGAATGGCCCAGTCTCCTTGCATGATGGCTTTTTGACACATTGCAAATAGTTCTGCCGGAGTTGTGGTGTCGGTTACATTTATAGTCTTAAGGCGACTTGGATCGGTCAGGGGCAGTGTTTCGTATCCGCCACCGGCGAGTCTAATAGAGGAAAAGTGTTTTTTAAGCATTGCTAAGGATGAGCTATTGTATTTACCTAGGGGAAGGGCAAAATGATTGGCCATAGGAGGACTTCCTAAAGAACCTATTGTTTTTTTGGCTAAAGCTATTGTTTTCTCAAGGTTTTTAATTTCAGTGACTGGGGTTTTTAGATGAGTCGATAATGACCAGCCCCAACTCCTCATTTTTGCGACCTCTTCTTCGCTTAAATAACCCTTTTTTCCAAGAGTCTCTGGAATTAGATAAGCTGTTCCAGGGAGACTCCTTTCTTTCATGACTTTTGCAGCGATAAAATTGGATTGATAGCCATCATCAAAAGTAATACTCACAAAACCTTTTTTAGGTTTGGGGATAGTTTTAAAATCGAGAATTTCAATCTCCAATGGAGATGCTGCTCCTTTGTGGCTTAGGTAAAGAGTCATGCCATTAAAAGGGCCGAGCTCATCAGTCGTCTCTTTTTTTAGAGAGGAGCTTGCAATAGAAAGCCAGGTATCCAGTCCTTGTTGAAAAATATTGTATTGAGGGTCGGTGTAGAGAGGAAGAGTATAGCTCGCTTGGACTTTTCCTCTTTTTAGAAAAGATAGTTTATAGCCCCCAAGAGACTCTGGGTTGTTAATCTTCATGCGAATAGCAAAACTTTCAGTCCTGGGATTCCAATTAACCCCTTGGATAAGTACACTACTGGGCTCATTGGTTTTTTCTTTTTGAATCAGGCAACTGTTTTTAGATACACTTGCAGGCCCCCATTGATGGTGACAGCTTACTTTAGCCTCTATCCCTGATAGTAAACAGAGAGCAACGATTAAAGTTGAAATAATTTTGTACTTGGGCATTGATTCTCTTTATCAAATTGAGAGAGGTATTTCACTCTTCTATGCAGAATTTTTAAATAATGGGAGCGATTTGTTTTTGTAAGAAAAAGACCAAAACTATAGGGAGAGTTATCACCGTAAAAGCGTTGTGGTTCTCTCAACCACTTGATCGTCCATTCCTGTTTTTCAAGAGCAGCTTTGGCCTTTTCTTTTACCTCAAAAAGAGATGCTCTTTTATTTTGATCGCTTTCCTTCCTCAATTGAAAATTTATCAGGGCAAGTTCTTTTGAAAGTTTTCTCTTCTCTTTATGAAATTTTTCAAGGTGGCCCATTTGCTCTTTTAAGTAATCATCAAAAGCAAGTGTCATACCAATATGACCAAGGTTATAAGAAAGCATTAATAAGATTGATTTAATCTCCTCAAAGCGATCGAGGGTAAAATTCTCTCCTAGAAGAATTTCCACTCTCTTTTGAAGATTTGTCTCTTTAATATGATCCTCAAGATAACCACTAATGATTTTAAAGTGAAGGCCGGAATAAAGAGCATTTAAAAGAGGGTTTTTAGGTGCCTTAGTGAGATTACAGCGGTAATCGTCTTCTACAGGGGTAATGTCCTCATTTTTGATGAAGCTTAAAATATTCTTACAGCTTTTTTTATTACTACTGCCCATCTTTTGGAGGTAAGTGTACCAAGAGGCGTTGACATCGATAATGGCCGGATGAGTGACCTGACCAAAACCAAAATCTAGTTCTTTATAGGAAATAGAGTTGTGATAAAAGCCAGACTCAGTGGCGACAATAGGATAGAAATAATCACTTTTAATTCCGAGGCAATCAACCACAGTATTATAAACATTTGTGGTTACATTCATATAGGTTTGACTCTGGCATTGGGGAAGGGGAGATTTTTTTATTTCTTCTTCTGAGCAAAATATGAAAAGGCCTTCATTTTTACTTTCATCATGACCTAGTGATTGCGCCCATCCACGAAAAGCATTCATGCTTTTTTGGATGCATGTCTTTGGAAGCTTAAGAGGGGTGCGCGCCTCTTCTTTCATCCAAACGGGCATGTTTTCCAACTGGTCATCAATGGTGTTTTGACACAATTGTGCAGCCTCTAAGGATGTGATCAAAATAAAGAAAATAGGGAGGATGAGCCTAGACTTCTGCATATTCATTGGTGAAACTCGCGATAAACGTCGTTTACAGTCATGATGTCGAGTCCCTCTTCTTCAAAGAGGCGGCAAAGCTCTTCAAAATCCTCAACATTGTAAGCTAAAGGGTTCTCTGGGTTTTTTTCTGGTGTTAAGTAATGAAACATTAGGATGAGCCATTCACCTTGATCTCTCGCGAGCTTAGCTCGCTCAAGAATTTCTTTTGGAGAATTGTGAGGCATAACATTAAATGTTCTCAGCATATGCCAATCTGCTGGGGGAAGAGTTTCAGCACCACCTCCTGCGATTCTCGCACTATTAAAGGTTCTTCGCACTAAAGGAAGAGTGAGCTTTCGATCTTGTTTCCCTAGCGGATAAGCAAAGTGAAAAGCATCATCTGTAGAGCCTATCGCATTAAGGTAGCCAAGGGTGTAATTAAATTCGTTATCAAGTTCATGATAGTCAAAATAAGTAATAGGAGTTTTATGGTGAGAGGAAATATCCCAAGCCAGATCCTCTTTCATGATCCTCAATTGACTTGTGGTGAGATAGTTTTCTTGGTTGATCTCTCTTGGCATAATATAAGCAGTGCCTCTCATATTGTATTTGGCCATGATTTCCGCGGCTATGAAGTGATCGTCGTAGCTGTCATCAAAAGTGAAGGTGACCATAGAGTGAGGAAAAGACTCCTCAATTGAAAGTTCTCTCAATTCAATATCTAGTTTTTCTCCACCTAAATAAAAGCCAAGGCGGTGGATGTTATGGAGGTTGGGCTCGCCTTGTGCTATGGCTTCACCCATAGGAAAAGTGTAAGTAATCCAGGATTCACTTTGAATGATGTTAAAAGCTTTGTCTGTAAAAAGAGGAATTGAAACTTTAAAGAAGTTTTCATAACCACTCTCATCACTGCTAAGGCGCAACTCGATACCACTTAAACGCTCTAGGTTTGAAACTTTAAATTTGAGTCTTACAAATTTTCTATCAAATGAGCGGGCGGCGGAAAATTTCTTCTCTATATAACTTGGCTCCTGATGAGAACTGATACGGGCCAGGTAATCTTTACCATCGCTAGGGCCATAGCTTCCACTCCACATATTTTTCAGTTCACTAAGGTCTATAACCTCAGCTCTAAGGGTAAGGCTAAAAACAAGCAGTAATATTGGCCATGAAAGTATTTTCATAAAGGGATTCCATGATGATTTTATTTATTCTTCGATTTATACCACGTCGTAGTAGTAGTTTGAATGCCCTGCGTAATAGTGTGTAATTTTAACCCTGTAGGCAAGCTCCTCTTGAATAGATAACGCAAGGCGTGTAGAGATAAGAAACAATTTTTTACAGGACCCCCGAAAAAGAAAAGCCTACTGAGGTTTAGAGGACAAACTTGAATTCGCAAGCCTTTTCCAGTTTATATACTTCTCAAACAAGGAAATCTGTTAATTCCTTCTTTATTATTGTGACCTTGCTTCTTCTTGTTGCAGGGGGATTTCTTTCCTACTTACTTGTGACCATGGATCGAAATGAGTTGCAACTCTTAATGATGCTTCTTTCAAGTTATAGTGGCTTGTCTTTATTGAGAATGGTTTTTTATATTTACGGTAGCTATAAGTACCAAGCGGAGTCGAAAAAAATTAAAGATTTAGATGAAGCTGATCTTCCTTTTATCTCGGTTTTGGTTCCCGCCTATAACGAGGCAGAGGTGATTGCAGAAGTCATCAAAAACTATGAAATTATAGATTATCCTTGTTTTGAAATCATTATCGTTGATGATGGCAGTAAAGATAACGGCTATGAAATAGCACTGAAAGAATCTTTCAACTCACCTGTGGACATCAAAGTTTATAAAAAAGAAAATGGGGGAAAGGCTTCAGCCCTTAACTTTGCCCTTGAGAAGGCACAGGGAGAGTTTGTTTTGTGTATGGATGCTGACTCTAAACTATCTCCAAGAACCCTAAGGGCCGGAGTACGCCACTTTAGAGAGAATTCTAATCTGGCAGCTGTTGCTGGAATGGTGAAAGTAGAAAATAAAGATAACTTCGTGGGAGGAATGCAATATCTTGATTACCTCTACGGACATTTTCAAAAGAAAATGCTCTCTGTCTATAAGTCTGTAACCATTGTGCCTGGACCTATAGGTCTTTTTAGAACTTCTGACCTTTTGGCGATCGGTGGCTATGAGAAAGAGGACACTACCTACGCTGAAGATACAGAGCTGACCTTAAAGCTCTTATCTGTTGGAAAAGATATTATTTTAGAAGAGGAAATGATTTCTTATACCGAGGCTCCGGCAAACTACAGAGATCTCTATCGTCAGCGCTATCGTTGGACTCGAGGCATTTTTCAAGCCGTTCTTAAAAATGCTCATAATTTTTTAAACGCCAGTGATAAGAAATACCAATTAATTTTTATCTATCTCCTTTGGGAGCAAGTTATATTTCCCTTAATCGATTTCACCTTATTGATTGTTTTTCTAGGTTGTTTTTTCTTTTCTCCCCTAAGTGATGAGGTTTCTTTCTTACTTCTTTATATTTATGGACTTGATATTGTGACGACAATGATGGCAACAAAGGGAGAAAAAAATCGTTTTTACTGGGCGTTTCAATCGGTATTAGCTCGTTTCTTCTATACAAATATTTTAGTAACTTGGAAGATATCGGCATTTCTTGACGAATGGGTTGCAAGGGGTATGAGTTGGGACAAGCTAGAGAGAATGGGTTTTTCTTTAGTTAAGGGAGAGGCAAAATAATGGTCGGTTTCATCTTTTCCCAAATTATTGGATTGTGTCTTTTTCTTACCCTTAATTATGGAATCCTTAGTTACGTCAATTACCGTAAAAATCAGGCAGAGGGTAAAGTTGAAAAAAGAACGGAGCGTTTTATCTTGCAACAAGTTCGCATTGCGGTCTCTCTCTTTATTGTCATAGGTATTGCCTATAGAATTAGTGTCATTAATGAATACTTTAAAATTGATTATGGCCTTATCTTTTTCAAGGCGATTTTTCCTGAAGCTCCCATAGACATTTATCTGCTTTAAGGCCTTTTTTTTAGGGTGCTTAAGTAACTCTGATCAATGATATATCCCAGAGGGTGGAGTTCTTCTTCCTTAGGTAGGTAGCGCCACAAATGGACTTCTTTAATACTGGCATGATGGACTTCTTTAAGAAAAAGACCAAGAGACAAATCTCTCAGTTGGGACGAGGCCATATCATTTGCCTGGTAACGCCATTCATAAGGGGTGTAAATACCCTTTTTTGCGAGAGGAAAACCAACCTCTGATAAGATGAGCTCTTTTTTTAAATTTTTTGAGAAAGAGACAAGCTTTTTGATTTCTTTTTTATGATGGGCTTTGAGGGTTTTCTCATTAATTTCTCCTTTAAAACTAGGGTAATAATTAATGGCCACCTTATCCACTAAGCCCCATAGGCTATTCCAAGTGTATTCAGGTTTTTTTGTGCCATTAGGATTTCCATTCGCTGCATACAGAACTTTGCCCTTGAAATGCTTGCGAATCTTCTTGATAATTTCCTTCCAAGACTCTTGATACTCACGCGAAACTAATCCTTCATATTCGGAGCCTATAAAAATTTGGTCAGCATTTACTTGTGAAGCGAGCTTTGAAAACCTTACGAGCTCTCTTTCTATATGAGAAAAGGCTTTTTTCGTATTTTTTGGTTTCCAATAAGCACGCCATTTTTGATTTTTTAAATCAATGTAATGCCTAAGACTTAAATAAAAGCCCTCTTTTTTAAGGTCTTTGGCAATGGCCTTAAAGACACTTCTTCTAGGTGAGCTAAAAGAATCGCAGTCAACTGTATGGCTTTGAGTATCAGCAGTGTAGCAAGTGTAGAGAAGGTCTGCGTGCTTAAGGTCACCCTTTTTGAGGATCTTAATGTATTGGTTTAGGCTCTTTTGGGTGTAGGCTTTTGAGCCATAATCCGTAAATACTAGGCTGTGGCCAGAGGAGGCACAACTGGTGCTTAAAATAAGCAGCGTTAGGAGAGAGAAGAGCTTTTTCATATTAAAAGAAGTAGTTTCCAGCAAGAATGACAGATTTACCAATCCAGCTATTATTATTTTGAATCGACTCGTTTCTCTCATAGGCCAGGTCGACCATGAAGTCTTCCCGGATACCATATTTGATTCCTGTTCTCATGTAATAGCCATCACCTGAAAACGTTTCATTTTCCTCAAACCAACTATAATTGCCCCCAAAGTAAAGTTGAACAACCTCCCGAAAGAGGAAGCTCAAATCAATACGAGGACCGAAAGAATAAAAATCTAATGGTGACCAATAGCTATTAGAGTTTTTGTTATAATCGAGGGTATGGTAACCAAATCCAATTCTTATCCAATGGGGATATTTCATAAGGGCCGCCATAATTTCACCATCAAAAAAGGTTTGCTCCACACCTTCTCTTAGGTGATGTCTTCGCACATCCACTCTGAGTGCAACTTTCTCTTTAAATAATTGCTTGGTGAGCACGGCTGCCGCTTTGGTGGATTCTATGTTTTGAAAACCAACCCCTGTCAAAAAGATCTCATTTATTGCCGGTCCTCTTCCCAATTTGAATACCCCCGTTATGTTATAGGGGAGCAAAGCCTCTAGTTGGCCTTCAAGGCGTATATTTGCGCTAGATTTTCCTGGTTTTCGCTCATCGAAATGATAGAGGCCTGTCGTGAGGCTCAGGCGGTATTTATCCTTAAAGGTTTGAGCGTAGGCGAACTTCACTTCATTGTATTTAAACTTAAAGGAGGGTCCTTTTTGATAACGGTGGTGATAAGTGAAATCAAAGGAGTGCTTATTGGCACTTTGATTGAGATAAGGCCAAAAAAGATTTTTTTTATTGAGATCTCCCGAAATAATGAGGTCTCTGAAATTGATTTTATCGGTGGTGTCACCCAGTGAGTATTGGGTTTGGTAGAGATCAGCTGCGAAAAGTGTAAACTGGGCGCAAAATAGGGGAAGTAGTAGGAAAAATTTTATTAAAAATCGACGAAAACTGGTTTTTCTTTTCAAAATCGCACCCATGGATAAGTTATAAATATTACAACAGATATATCTATCCATGACAAATTATGCAATAAGTCACTCTTGAATCAATTAAATGCTCTTTAGAGGTAAAAAAATGAAAAAATCGATCCTTTTATTGGCGGCGACGTCAATTCTTACGACCCCTATTCAGGCACTAGAGCTGAATGAAATTTTAGGTGATGACTTCGCTGTTAGCTACTATGGTGAAGCTAATGGAAATGCTGTCATCCACGACACTTATAATTACAATTATACTTATGGCTGGTTGAGTTTAAGTGTTGAGTGGAAAAATAAGGTTCGCGCTGTTCTTGGAACTAGCTTAACGGCAGTGCTTGAAGACAATGATATAAAACTTGAAGATGACTTCGATATTGAAGAATTCATTACAGAAGCGTATATCGAAATTAAAGAAGTTGGCGGTCAGCCCGTCGCTTTTATTGTTGGTAAACGCTCTATACCTTTTGCAAACTCAGTAGAAGCGATGCCTATCTTTGGCAACAATCCTATGTCAGAGATGTATGACAAAGATGAAGTTTTTGGTTTTTCTATTCGTCTTGACCGTGGGCTTTTTGGTCTTTTCGATTCTGCTGAATTGAGTGCCTTTGAGACTGAGGGCGGAGACCTTTCTGTGGGAACCATTAACGGAGCCTCAATCAAACTGACAAAGCAACTTACCGAAGCTATTGCCATGAATGCTGGATACGCCCAATTTGATAATGGAGTTGGTGGTGTCGAGAAGAAAGCAAGTGTTGGTCTCATTGGTAAAACAATGGGGGGAGATCTTGTTGGTTGGGTTAACGGTATGGCCTTTAGTGACAATGCTGAATACCCTGGCTCAGACTTTGCCATCACTGGTGGTGTAAAGTATCAAGTCACAAGAACTGCCGATGTTGTTGTAGAGATGACCTATGTAGAAAAAGAGCTTATGCAATATTCTCTCGGTCTTAATATTGCTCTTACTAGAAGAATTACTCTAGGGGCAGAAGTTCGTTACAATGACTACGAGGATGCTAGAGAGGATGAAGTCGTTTTTGGACTCAATGCTCGTTATACCTTTGGAGTTAATGACTACGGGCCAAATGAAGAAAATCTTTTCGACGGCGACTTCTAGTTTAGCTGTTTAGTTTTTTGACAGGGGCTGAAATTGTTACTTTTTAGCCCCTTTAGCCCCAGAAATTCGCTATTTTGGGGTTATGAAAGTATGGATCGGAATATGCCTCTTATGGTTTGTGGGAAGAATGGCCTTTGCGGCTGGTTTTTCTCAGGATCATCTCCACGAGGTCTCAAGTGTTAATAGTGTCAATTTTGAAGCCATTTCCAGCGCTTTAATCGAGGCGAGAAATGCAGAGGTTCAAAGGCGCCTCTCTGATGGTGATAAAACATCTTCTATCCTCAAAATGATCAATAGCTACCATTCTCCAGAAGAGCTCATCAGAGGGCCTCTTTCGAGAGAAGTTCTACCTATACCAGCTCCTTCTCTTTATTTAGGTAAATTTGAAATGTTAATCTACACCACTTTAGTTCAGAGAGAATATTATCCTGAAGTGCGAGTGATTTATGATATTGCTGAGGATATGAGGGCTGCCGTGTCTCAAAGTGGATTTGTCATTAGTCACAAAGAAAGAAAAGAAGCTCAAAAGGCTTGTTTTTCAAAATCTGACTTTTCTCGCACCTGTTTGATCGAAAACTCCCTTAGGGAAGCTCTTTCTTATGAAGTAGAAGTTTCATTAAAGGAAAATCAAATTGCTGCCAATGCCCAACCTATTATTAATGCCCTTATAGAACTTCTTTCTCGCGAAGCGCAAGGGAGTGTTTTTCATCGCGATAATTTTCATTCAGATGGTGCAGAATTTTGGTTGGCAAAAAAGAGTCCTCAGGAACTCCTATCCCTATGTATTAGTCAGGGAGGAGAATTTGAAGTTGATGATCTAGCGGATGGCAGTCGTTGTAAAAAAATAATCTCACAAAAGTTGCTCGATAAAGAAAATATGAGTCCTTTTATGAAAGAGAGCGTTCTTCGCCATGTACTGGGACCATTTTCCATTTTTAAAGAGTTGATAAACTCCTTTTTAGAGGGACCTTTAGAAGATAAGCCCTATTGCTTTCCTGGCCGGTATCACTTTTCTTGTATGCAGAGAAAAATTGCGGAAAATTTAAGAGAATGGAAGCCATTTTCTGACTTTTCCGCGAAAGAAAAAAATCAATTGATTAATGGGCTAGCAAAAAATTGGGACTAAAAGCGAAAGCGATAATTAAGGCGACGCCACCAATTGGTCATCACTCTCATGCTTCTTTTTAAACTGCTTTCTTTTTCCTTGGGAAAGAGATCCAAAACGCTGGGGCAAAGTTCTAATTCCCTTTGCATTTCTTTGAGTTGTTCATAGGTAAGACCATGCTGTATGAATTGGTCGATATGATTGTGAAGGTGACGGGTGATATGCTTTTTGACTTGTTCCCTGACAGCATAATCGAGTTGATGGAAGACTTTGGGTTGGCCTAGGCTTTCAATGGGTTGCCATAAATCGTTTTTCACAGGTTCCACTTAACTTTGCCTCCTCACAAAAAATCGTTCGGTTGAAAACCTACAGATCTCTTCGGTACCTGAGTGAATTACTTTAGTAAAAATGGGTAAGAAGCCTTATAAATCGGAGATTCGTTCTACCAGCTGAGGAAAGTCAATGAAGGGATTTCTATTACCTTGGCTATCCTCAATAGCATCATTTCGAGCAATCTCTGCAGAGTCTACAGGATCTTCTTTGTGCCATTTTCTGAGGTAATATTCTTCTAAGTCAGAGATGCGATAGCCATAGCGAGCTGATACATAGAACATGGCCCTGGCCACATTTCCTCGGTGGTTCTTAGGCGGTTGAAAGCCGGTTGTGCGAGTGGGTTCACCAGTTGTGGGATTCACAATGTCACCCCTCATAGAGGCGTCACAGCTATCAGTGGCCATTTCGCCCTTAACTTCACCAAAGGGATGGTTTCCACGGGCCGAGTTGGCAGGAGAGTCAGTGGGGAAGAGGTGATGCAGGTCACCGCGGGCAGGTTCTCTTTTAGAGCCCTTAGATTGAGGCCAGGTGTGCTCGGTATTCATTTGGTTATTGGCAGGAATTCTCCATGGGCCCGTTCTTCTTCTGACTACTTTTTCACAATAAACATCAATGACAAAAGTGCTAGTTGAGTCTTCTCTTAGATCGACTTTACCAAAGAGGTGCTTTTTTGCTGTTTTATAGCCAAGTCCACGAAAGTTGCGGCCAGAAGCTTTTTTGATAAGATCTTTTAGCTCACCGTCACGAAAACCCTTAGGGTTGGTGAATTGTTTTTCAGTTTGTGAGTCATAATAGTTAGCACTCACGCTTGAAATACAAAGCGTTAAAGAGGTCAAGATGAATGCAACAAACCTTGTCGCGCCTCTGGTCATTCCGTTGGTCTTGTCCATGCCCTAAGTCTCCTGTCGGATTTTTCCTGCCCAAATACATTAGCGAAGACTAATAGGTGAGTAAAGGGGAACCTTTATTTGAGTTTTGTCAGACTTTTCTTAGAATTGACGCCTTGTTTAAGGGCTGAAGTAGACCGGATTAATTGGTTTTGCTAATGTTTCTAGGTATTTAAATCGAGGAATATATGGCTAAGACGAATGATCAATCGACTTATGAGATTATGGGCGGAAATGAGCTCATCATCCAAGGGGGACTTGAAGCGGGTTTCTCTTTATATACCGGTTATCCGGGCTCTCCCTTGGCGGACTATTTTAATATTCTCCACGCCAAGAAAAAAGAAATGAGTGAAAGAGGCATTAAAGTTGTTATCGCTAATTCTGAAGCAAATGCAGCGGCAATGGCCTCTGGAGCGAAACAGGCGGGACGAGACTGTTTGGTGGCGATGAAGTCCATGGGACTTCATGTGGCCAGTGATGCTTTAAGTGTCGGCAACTTTGCCAATCCTGGAGATAGCACTGTAGATAAGGAAACCGGGGAAACGCTTTATCCTGGTGTAGTGATCGCTGTTGGAGATGATCCTTGGTCAATCTCTACCTCCACTCCGGCCGATAGCCGCTATCTTTTTAAACATCTTCATATCCCTTTTTTAGAACCATCAAATCCCCAGGAGCTAAAAGATTGGATGGCTCACGCTTTGAGCCTTTCGAAAAAGACCTCAGTGTATCAAGGCCTTCTTTTGACCACTTTTATGGCCGAAGGGGGTGGGCGTGTTCAAAAAGGGGTAGAAAAGCCAGTGAATAAAGAGGCGGTCACTCTTGATCCTGCTAAGTTTGACCTCTCTAAGAATGTTATGGTCCCACCGAACTCTCTGCTTGCTGATCAGGCCATGATTAATGAGCGCTTTCCTAGAGTAGAGAAGGCCTTAGAACAACTGAGCCTCGATGAAACTCTCGGAGCAGACAGCTCCATTGGCTTTCTTTCAAGTGGCGTTATTTACGAAACATTAAAACAAGTGCTCGAAGAGGGAGACTATCTCGATAGATATTCTCTTTATAAATTGGCCTCAAGTTATCCCTTAGTTAAAAATCTTCTTCTTCCTTGGTTAAAAACAAAAACTACCGTTATCGTAGTTGAAGAAAAGAGAGGCTTTCTCGAGGCCGAGTTGAAAGAATTCTGCCAAGAAAACGGGTTAAAGATAAAAGTCTTTGGTAAAAAATTCTTAGAAAAAGATGGCCGTGAGGTTGAGGGTTTTGTTGCCCATGGTGGTCTTACTTATGAGATGGTGCGAGATCAAGTGAAGAAGGCCGTCGAATTGTGTGGAGAAGTTGCCTGTGATGGACTTAATTTCGATTACAAGTCTTGGAATGAAGCCCTTCCAAAAAGGCTTCCGACCTTTTGTCCCGGTTGTCCCCATCGTGAAACGCTCAGTCTACTGAAAGATCTAAGAAAGACTCTTAAAGGCGAGGGGATAGACCTTATCACTCATGGGGATGTGGGCTGTTATTCCTTGTCTTTTTTGCCGCCCTTCAAGGAAATGCACAATCTCTCGGCCATGGGCCAAGGGGGTGCCTTAGGAGCAGGACTTGATATGTTTACCGATAATCCTTCCGTCGTTTTGATGGGGGATTCAACTTTCTTTCACTCCGGTATTACAGATATTTCAAACTCCGTTCAGGCCGGTCACAATATTACTTACATTCTTCTTGATAACGATAATACTGCTATGACGGGTCATCAGATGACACCTGCTTCAGGACAAAATGTTCAAGGAAAGATGAGACCACGCCAAGATATGCTTAGTAGTGTTTATGCTTTGGGTGTAGACTTCGCAAAGGAAGTGAACCCAAGCGATCGCTACTTTTATAAGAACCTTCTCCAAGATGTCATAAGAAAGGATGGGGTAAAGGTTATCGTTTCTAATAAAGAATGTGCTCTAACCTTTCATGGTCGAAAGAAAAGAGAGGAGCGGAAGCTTTTCTCTCAAAATAAAACGATTAGTGAGGCCATTTTTTACCAAGTGAATACGGATTCTTGTGAGGACTGTCGCGCCTGTGTTGATGGGACTGGATGTCCGGGACTTGGGCAAATTCATGATGCCTATGGAACCAAAGTGACAATCGATCCACAGATTTGCGTTAGTGATAGTTATTGCACTCGCATTAAAGCTTGTCCAAGCTTTGAAGAGGTCATTGTAAAAGACTATCATCCGACTCTTTATAAAAGTGGTCAAAACCAAGCCTTGATGGAAACAAAAGAACTTCCGCTGCCCAAAGCTGATAAAAGTTTTGAAGATATTGCCAATGGGCATGATTGGCGGGTGGTGGTGACTGGTGTCGGCGGCTCAGGGGTGACGACGATCTCTCGAGTGTTGGCGGAAGCCGCTAAAGAGATGGGAGGGCGTGATGACCTCGATTTTAAGTTTGTCGATCAAAAAGGACTGGCACAAAGAAATGGAAACGTTACAGGCCACCTGGCTATTTATAAAAAGGGAAAGTCCTACGGAGCTGTCACGCCTAAGGGAACGGCAGATCTTATGGTGAGTCCTGATCTTTTAGATGGCTCTCAACATATTCACTTTTTAGGAGAACAAGGTCTTTGCCTCCTTGATAACAAGTTTCAAATTCCTTTGAGTTTAATGCTTGATGATGGCGTCGAAAAAGAGCCTCTTACAGAAAAGGAGCTTCGAAGAAAATTAGAAAACCTTTTAGGGGAAAGAGTCAAAATGTTCTCCCTTAAAGATATATCCCATAGGGGCTTAGGCAAGAGCGTCTACGCTTCGGCCATGATTTTAGGAGTGGCCTTTCAAGCGGGGAAATTGCCCTTTGCTCTTGATGATCTACGTGGAGCTTTTGAAAGAACCATGCCGAGGGCAGAACTCGAAAATAATTGGCAAGCCTTTTTGTGGGGGAGAGAGGTCTTTCTTGAGGGAGATAAGGATCTTCTCAGTCGTCTCGTGAAAAAAGATAGAAGTAAGCTTTCAAGCCTTCTTAAGAAAACCAAAGAAGAGCTTTTACGCCAAAGTGTTCAAGAGAGTTTTCTTCCCTGGCAGAGCACTAAAATCATGATGGGGATTTATGATAAGCATTTAGAAAGGCTCATTAAATATTATCCTGAAATAAAGCGGTCTTATCTGGCACAATATCTCCACGATCTCTACATCTACGACAGGGGAGCAAGAGCGGCTGAATTTATTGGTAAGGCCGGAGAGCTCGGTCAATATTTTAAAGAGGATAACGATCTTCGCGCCATGGCCTTGAGAACGTTGGCCAAAACCTACTTTGTTAAAGATGAAGTCTTTATATCTCATGTGATGATTAGCCCCCAAAAGCGCGCTGAAGATATCAAACGTTTTGGCGACCTAGGAAAAGCAATCAAACTCAAACGGATTAATCGTCCTGCGTTTGATATTTTTGGGAAAAAATATGAATTTGATGTGAGTCCTAAGGATTGGATGTTAAAGATTATGCGCCATATGCGTATTTTGCGTATCATTCTTCGTTCATGGCATTCCAAAGAAAGAAAGATTGCCTCCCAAATTCGCACCAAACTTCTTGAAGAAATCCCTAAGCTTCCGCAAGAGCAAAGAAGATCTGCCATTAAACGCCTTGAGAATATAAAGGGTTATAGGGAAGTGCGCTATGAAAAGGCCAATGGCCTGGTTGAAATGTGAAAGCGCTGACTCTCGCTAGTTTTCTTTATTTCTTTCTCTTGAGTACCCATGCTCTCGTTCCAGGCCTTTTAGAGCAAGGACGGGAAATGGTATCTCTTTTGGAGCAAGCGAGGACTTGCCAGGTTCAAAAGACAAGGGAAAATAGTTTAGAGCTCTGTACAGGCTTGAAACTTAGTTCCCATGATCTTAATTTCTTAAAAGGGTTAGATCTTCCCAAGTGCAAGAGCTTTCTCAAACAAATGAAGTATAAAGTTAAAGAAGTCTCTATAGGTGACAAAGTTAAAGGGGTGCCTAAGAAAGATTTAGATCACTTCTTTAATACCACTAAGTTAGCCTATATTCTTCATCAAGAAAAAATCATTCTCTTTAAAAACGAAGCTAAGAGGGGAGACTGCCTGCATGAGGTCCTTCACTTTTACCAAAGGCATAGACCTGCAGAGCATTCTTTATCTCCCCTAAAAAGAAAAACGAAAGAAAGGAATTTACAATTTCTTTTGGAAAAGTCTATCGGTCGCGTGGAATTTTATGAAAAAAAAGGGGAATTAGAAAAGGCAAAGGAGATGGCCAATGAACTGCAGCCCTTTATTCAGTTGCAAAGAGAGTGGGTTAATCTCATCAATTGGCTAGATGAAAAAGAAATTTATCAGGTCTTCTTTGATTTTGGAGATTTAATCGGTACGGGCGAGCGCGATTACGATGTGGCCGTAGCTAATTTAGTGCGTCTGAAAGAAAGTCTTCCTTGGGACCTTAATGAGAGAGTTCTTTATGCTGCCAATCAGGAGCTGAATAAGAAGTACAAGTTGGTGCCCATTCCCAAGAAAATTGAGAAGGATGAAGAGTATTATTCGAAACGCTATCAACAGGGAAAAATCTCTCGGGATCAATTTGAAAAGAAAGTCATAGCTCTTCGAAAGTTTCGTGCCCAAACAGATAAAAAGAAAGCGAAAAGTCTCTATGATAAATTGAAGGCCGAACTTAGATTACGATCTTTTACCAATCAAAAAAATAAAAGCGACACTGTAATAAAAAAAATATCCTTTCAAATCAAAAATGATCTTTTTGAAGTCTCTTTACAAGGGCAAAAATATTTAGTGGATACCGGTGCTCAGGTGAGTGTTTTGTCTCCTGAGCTTCTAAAAAATGTGAAGAGAGGGGATATAGAGCTTTATGGGGCAAAGAATTTGCAAACTTCTTATGGCAAAAGCCTGCAAGCCCCTATTGTGAAAATCAAAAAGCGATTTACCATGGGAGGAGCGCAGATTCCTTTTCTTGTTGGGGCCGTCGGGGACTTAGGGCTTCCTGGCTACCAGGGAATTATAGGCATGGACTTTTTCTCTGTTTATAATGGGGGGCAATGGATCCTTGATGTAAAAAAGGGAGAGATATCAAAAGGAAAACTTAAGGGACAAATGAGCTTTTACCTAGAAAGCAATGGATTAGGTAAAATTGATTCATTGGAATTTTATTGCTCCCAGGAAAGAGAGGTAAAGTTGCGCCTAGATAGTGGCTCTCAATACCTTGGTGAAAAGAAGAAACTTGTTCGTGGACAATTGAAGGCGAGTTGTTTGAGTGAAGGTATCTTTTCTCAAATGAAAGAAGAATCGCCTAATTCTATTATCTTTTCTCGAGGTGTTCATATCAATTTAGGAACACCTTATTTAAGAAAGTTTAGTCGAATAGGACTAAACTTAAGTAATAAAAAATTGGTCTTAGAAAAAAAATGAGAGAAGCCGTCACTGCTGTATTTTTCCATCGAAAGTCTCAAAAAATCTTCACGATTGAAAGACAAAATTATTTGAGTGTTTTCCCTGGCTACACCGCCTTTCCTGGTGGCAAAGTCGATAAAAGAGATGCCGGTCATCAAGCAGCTCTTAAAAGAGAAATAGAAGAGGAACTCAATTTTAATATTGAAAACTCTCATGTGCTACAAACTCATCTGCTGGGGACGGCCATTACTCCGGAATTTAATCCTTATCGCTTTAAGGTCTTCTTTTATTTAATTGAGGTCGATTGCCCCATGGCTTTTGATGTGGACTCAGGTGAAGCGAAATCTTCTTGCTGGAAAACGGCCAATGAACTATTGGACTCTTATGAAAAAGGGCAGCTCATGGCCGTGCCCCCTGTGATTAGCATTATTGAACTTCTTTGTGATTTTTCTAATGTTGATTCTAAAAAAGTCTACGACTTTAAACTTCCCCATATCGAAGGACGAGAGGTTCCTTTCATTGAGTCGATTAAAGGGGTACGCCAATTTTTGCCATTGAGCAATACCTTTCCTCCGGCCAATAGAACCAATAGCTTTATCTTAGGCGATGAAGGAAGCATGAAGCTATTAGTTGATCCTTCTCCAAAAGACACAGAGGAATTAGAAAATTTTTGCCGAAGCATTGATAAAGTAGGCTTTGATGCCTTCTTTATAAGTCATCATCATTCTGATCATCATGAATTTCTTCCTGAGCTTCACGGGCGCTACTCTTACCCAGTTTACATGAGTGAAGTCACTGAGAGTTTTATTAAGGATAAATGGGGAGCTGATTACTTAAAAGGCATGGAAATCCGTCATTTAAAGGAAGGTGATCATATAAGCTCTTTAAGAGGAGAGGCCCTTCAGGTTTATGAAGTTCCTGGGCATGACGAAGGTCAACTGGCCTTAGCGCCACGTGATAAAAGTTGGTTTTTCGTTGGTGATCTCATTCAAACCGTAGGAACTGTCGTGATAGGGGATCGTGAAGGAGATATGGCGAAATACTTTAAAAGCCTAAAAAAGGTAATTTCTTTAAAGCCACGCTTTATTATCCCAAGCCACGGCATCGCTATTGGTGGGGTCCATAAACTTGAAATGACTTTAAAGCATCGTCTTCATCGAGAAGAGCAAATTAAAGAACTTCTTTCTGAAAGAAAAAACGTAGATGAAATACTCTCTATCGTCTATGAAGGTTTAGAAAAGAGACTTTTAAAATATGCTCGTAAAACAATTTACGCTCATATCAAAAAAATTGAGGATGAGAATTTAGGCTGAACTCTCAATGATTTCTACGTGATTTTAGGGCTTTACTTTATTTTTAAATTAATTATTTTCTCCAAAAAGATTTTTACTTTCCGAAAAGGGGACTATGAGAGTCGCCCTTATTCTCCTTGTCTATCTTTACAGTACCCCTTCATTTTCGAATGAAGTTTTAAAGCTTTTTGCTAAAGCTAAAAAAGCTGTCACTCATGGGGTAGATGCCAAAACTGGTTGTCAGCTTAAAACTCTAAGCGCTTCTATTGAAATTGATCCTCAGATAGACTCTGATCTTTATCATAAGGAAATTAAGATTAATCTCGGGAGAAAGATCAAGAAGGTTAATTTTCAAGGTGATGAGGTTTCCGTCTTAAGTGAAGAAGAAGCACAAGATCTGTTTAAATTATTTTCTCAAATTGATTATATGAAATTTGATTACCTTCACGACGGCTGTTTTGCTCGCGCCCATGAATTTGCTTTAATGGCCAAAGAAAATGGCATTGAAATGGGAAAGGTGTTCTTGAGAGAAAAGAACGATAAACCGCACTTATACCCTGAAAAGTGGAAAGAAAACCCCACTGCCCCTGTTCCTAGTGGCTTTGTGGGCTGGCGCTATCATGTGACGCCTTATGTTTTAGTTGAAAAAGAGGGAGAGCTTATACCCTTTGTATTTGATGTGGGCGTGGCCGATCGTTCCCAAAACTTAGAGGAATGGAAAGACTCTCTGATGGATCCAAAGACAACTGTTGTGAATGATCGGGTGGTCACCTATAGAGACCGGGGTTATATCTATGAAACCGGCAGTAGTTATTATCCTGATTCGAGTAGCATCAAGTCTCAATTAGAGGATCAAGAAGCTATTAGAGAATTAGGCATTGATGAATTTCTTTTTCAAAGGGATATGGGTTGGCGTTAAAAAAGATCAACTCGCATAAAGACTTGTAGCGGAGCACTGTAGTTTCCCTCTTCAAAGTAAAAGGTTTCACAAAAGTAACTCTTCATTTGAGATAATTCTTTTTCAAGATCGAGGCGCTCCCATGGGGTTCCCAAAGAGGCATTGTCGATTCCCAGTAGCCCTTTCAGACCTTCTCTTAGGGAAACTTCTAATGGGGCATGGATTTGCTTTAAGGTTGTTTTTTCGATGGAACTAAGCGGCCTTTCACTGGAGTCAATAGATTGGACAGGACTTCCACCAAGCATGCGATGGAGGCAAATTTCCACCATGGGCGCAGAAATATTAACCCAGCCCAGATTCATTTTATCACCATAAGAAAAGGGCAGTATGAGATTTCGTACCCCAAAATTGGATATCTCTGCACCTAAAACAGTCTCTTTTTCACTGGTCGTTAGTTTAAGCTTGAGCCCTTTGAGTTCCATAAGCTTCATAAAAGAAGAGGTAAACTTAAAGACGAAGAAATCGCTCTTATACTTGTTGTCTTTCTTGATAAAAGGCTTGGTGTTTGAGCTTGTAAGCAGTTTGACCCAGTCTTGGCTCACTTTTGGCCTTCTTCTAAGGTGTCAAAGGAGTGAGGCAAAAACTCACGAAAGCTCATCGTTTTAGTAAGCTTCGTGGGATTTCCCATAAAAATAGGGAAATCTTCTTTGGTGAATTCACACAATACTTGTAAACACATAGCACAGGGATAAGTTGGGTTTTCGGTATTAGCGAGTACGACTGCAAATTCAACTTCACCCTTCCCCTTTTGTGAAACACGAGAAACGATAGCTGATCTTTCGGCACAAATGGTGCCACCATAACTAATATTTTCCACATTACAGCCAGGGTAAAGAGTGTCGTCACCTTTAAATTTGATAGCCGCACCAACCGCAAAGCGAGAATAAGGACTATAGGAATTTTTCATGGCCTCTTTGGCAACTTCATAGGCTTTTTCAATAATTGGTGTGATCTTTTTCATCCCCTGATCCTTTGGTTACTCTTTGGCGAACAGAGAGACCCGATAACCGTTGTGTTTTCTGATGTTAAGCACTCCTATATCCAGTATAAGATATTGGCCTTTAATTCCCAAGAGAGTTCCTTCTATGTCCTTCATTTTATCGAAGGAAAGACTTTTGAATTTGGTGGGGATTTCAAGAATGGGGTATTTGATCTCTAAAACATTTTCTTCAACATCATCGGCATCTGCATCATCCAGAAGGTCTCCATAGTTTTCAAAAATATTATCTCTTGCTTCCTCAAGATCGACCTCAGGATATTCCCCTTTAATCATACTACGCCAGTTGGTTTTATCAGCGAACTCTTTGGCAATTTCTACTTCAATTAGTCCTGATGTCTTGCGATCTGCCACCTTAAGGATGGGCAGGGCAAAGACAGCTCCTTGGTCAATCCAGCGGGTAGGAACTTGAGTCTCTCGCGTGATCCCAATTTTAAGGCCACTGGTCACTGAGAGATAAATATAGTGAGGAATGAAGCAATGAGTTTCACCCCATTCTGGCTCTCTACATGTTCCCTTGTGATAGTGACACAACTCGGGTTTAACGATACAGGTATCACAGCGAGCTAGGGTCATTAGATTGTGATAGCTATAGCCCTGGCCGTAACTTTTTTTGATTTCTTTACCATCATAAATATCGAAGATTTTTTCTTCCCAAGAGAGTTTAATTTTCTTACCTAAGTAATTGTTGAGAGGGTAGAGCTTATCATCCATGGGAAGTGAGTACGAGACGGGTTCATGTTCGCTAAGTTCCCCTTTCATCTTAAGTAAATTTCCAGTGCCAATTTTTTCCATATCTACCTTAAAGAATTTGATTCTTTTTAAAAAATTCGATTAATTGCTTCATCACAATGGGAGGGATTTCGTGCCCTCCATTAAACTCGATGGAGTAAACCTCTCGCTTGCTGGATCTAATAAGCTGAGTCAGTGCCCTCGCTAAATCAACGGGAAGAACGGGGTCTCCTGTTCCATGGGATTGAAAAATGGGCTTTTTCCATGAACTTTCTTCAAGTCTTTTTTTCCAAATATCTTTAGCAATTAGTGTCGAAGAGAGAAGGATGAGTGATTCTGGGTCTAGGCCTTTTTCAAAGGTCAGGTAATTGGCCATCATAGATCCTTGGGAGAATCCTCCTAAAAGAAATTTATCATGGGAAAGCTCTTCAATCATTTCCTTTATCGATTGCGAAGATTCTTCTAGGCCCTCTGGGATATGATCTGCAAAAATTTCTTCAAAACCACCATTTGTGATGGCTTGATTTAGTTTCATCATATCAATGGGAAACCACGCTTTTCCGTGCATGTAAGGGCCAATGGGAACTTTGATAATTCCATCGGGAAATATCCAATTCAATTTTTTTAATTCAGGACTCAATGAAGCCAGGGGCGCTAGGTCTCTCATGTTGGCGCCATAACCATGCAGCATAAACATCGTTATGGGACTTCCATTGTCCACATGGATGTAGTCAATAGAATGATGGGAAGACTTAAAGTTTTTTACTTCACTCAAAGACCAGCTCCCTTTTTGATCTCATCAACAACTTCTGGATTAAGAAGAGTTGAGATATCTCCAAGATCACCAGTGTCTTTAGCGGCAATTTTTCTCAAGATTCGTCTCATGATTTTCCCAGAGCGAGTCTTGGGAAGACCGCTCACAACCTGAACGCAATCAGCTTTAGCAATGGGTCCTATCATTTTTGTGATATGAGCATTGAGTTCTTTTTGAATGTTTTCTCCCTCGATCTTAGATGAGTCTTGGCAAATGACATAAGCATATATTCCCTGACCTTTGATCTCATGGGGAAAACCAACGACTGCACTTTCGATAATATTTTCGTGCTCGTTGATGGCATCTTCAACTTCCGCCGTGCCTATTCGGTGGCCGCTAACATTAATGACATCATCAACTCTTCCTGTGATACGGTAGCGAGATTCACTATCCCTCTTAGCTCCATCTCCAGTAAAATAGCGACCAGGGTATGTCGTAAAATAGGTTTCTTTATAGCGATCATGGTTCCCCCAAATGGTCCGTGCTATCCCCGGCCAGGGTTTTTCAATACAAAGATTACCTTCTGCAGGTGAGCCACTGACTTCTTTTCCCTCGGCATCAACTAAAAGAGGCTGAATTCCGGGCATAGGCAGGGTGGCATGGGCAGGCACTGATTCCGTCACTCCGGCCAAAGAGCTAATCATGATTCCTCCCGTTTCTGTTTGCCACCAGGTATCTACGATTGGACAGCGCTCTTTACCTACTTCCTTGTGATACCACTCCCATGCTTCTTCATTAATGGGCTCTCCCACTGAGCCTAAGACTTTTAGACTTGAAAGGTCGTGCTTTCTGACGAGTTCGATATCACAGGCCATCAGGGCACGAATGGCAGTGGGGGCAGTATAAAAGTGAGTGACCTTATACTTATCGATAACGTCCCAGAAGCGATCGGCCGCTGGGTAGGTAGGGACTCCCTCAAACATGAGAGTTGTTGCTCCTTTAAGAAGGGGCCCATAGGTAATATAACTATGACCAGTGATCCATCCAATATCGGCACTACACCAATAGGTATCGTTTTCCTCCATTTGAAAAACATTTTCAAAAGTAAAACCTGCCCACACCATATAGCCTGCTGTTGTGTGCATAAGGCCCTTGGGAGTACCCGTTGATCCTGAAGTATAGAGAATGAAAAGTGGATCTTCCGCGTTCATCTCGGTGGGTTCACATGTGGTAGAGGCATCTTTTAATAGTTCCATGAGCTTGTGGTCACGGCCTTCTTTGTAGGTGACTTTTGCCCCTGTTCTTTCTCTCACCAAAACTTTCTCTACACCGGGGCAACTTTCGAGGGCTTCATCAGTTATGGCCTTGAGAGCAATGGTCTTTCCTCCACGAAAGGCTTCGTCGCAAGTGACGACAATTTTCGCCTCACAATCGTTCACTCGGCCTGCTAGGGCTTGAGCACTGAAGCCACCAAAGACAACAGAATGAATGGCTCCAATTCTTGCGCAAGCAAGAACGCCAGTGAGAAGTTCCGGCACCATGGACATATAAAAAACAACGCGATCACCTTTTTGAACACCCTGATCTTTAAGAACATTTGAAAAGCGACAAACATCAGCATGAAGTTCTTTATAGGTGAGGCAAATCTCTTTCTCGTTGGGATCATTGGCTTCCCAAATGATAGCCGTCTTATCGCCTCGTGTTTCGAGGTGGCGATCGAGGCAATTTTCTGTGATGTTTAGAGATGCTCCTTCAAACCATTTGATGTCGAGGGAGTTGAAATCACCTGAGCAAACTTTGTCCCACGGCTTATGCCAAGAGTATTCTTTAGCGACCTTGTCCCAAAAGGCCTCGGGTGAATTGAGGGCTTCGGCCCATGCTTCTTGATACGCAGCTTTGCTCGTTAATTTCATCGCTTCCTCCGTGATTTTAAAGTGTTAGAAGTGTACCAAAGGAGTTGGTTTCGTGTGTAGACGACTGGCGAAACACCTTTCTAAGTATCTGATATTACAATACGTTTTGGACTCCATTTTTAAGGTTTAGCTGTAAAAATCCGATACATTAGCCAGGGCTAGTGGTGAGCCCACATGAAACAGAGGATAATCAGGTGAAAGGCCTTATAAAAAATGCCCTTATTTTTTTAGTAACTTCTCTTTCTTTATCTCTTTTAGCCGAAGGGCTTTACGAGCAAACCGAAACACTTGATCGTACCATTAGCTATATTGAAGAGGGGGTAGACCTCTACGAGATGGATGGTCAATTTAATTACGATAAGCTTCAAGGCCTAGAAACAGTTGTAAAAGGTGCGCAAGGTATGATGAGTCGTCTTCAAGGTAGGGAGATTCTCAATACAGAAAAAGGAAAGTTTCTTCAAAAACGTTATCAACACTTAATGAATTATTTCTCGGTCGCCAAAACTTTTAAAGAATGTATTGGTGATGAGGAGAAACAAGTCTCTCTCAAAATTCTTTCTGCCATGGGAAACCAGTTTAAAGATATCAATGTTTCTTGTCGGGATGTTCAAGTGAGCAGTGATACAAATTTTGATGAATTTTATTCTAATGTGATGGCGATTGCAGGAAAGGGCAGAGTCGAAGATGTTTTTCAAGATGTCTCGGAAAAGTCCTTAGAAAACTACGCTAAGACCTACGCTAATATGAAGTATAGTTTTGATCCAACGGCCAATTATCAAAGCCTCGCCAAAGAGCTATGTGCCTCTCAATGTCATGATGAAAAATTAAGAAAAGTGGAATCGATTATTAAAAGAGAGTTTGATCTTTTAAAAAATCAGAGGGCACCAAGATACACTACAGAACAAATAAGAGCAGACCTTGACTCCAAGGTAGAAAATATCAATGCCTCTATTGACGATCTTAATGGCGAGGTGAACACCAGAAATCGTACCATGTGGTGGGATGCTATGGATGAAGGGGAGAACTTCGGTCCTAAGTATCAAGGTTATCTCGCGAATTTTATGAAAAATGTTAATGATGGACCCGGTGTTTTACTTCTCACAGAAGAAATGAAGGAAGCTATTGGAAGTCCTCGCCTTAAAGATGATTATGAGAAAGGGGATGAGGGTAAGTATGAATTTCCTAAGCATAAGAAGCCAAGCGTGACGCAAATAAAAGAGGCCAAAAAAGAAGTTTTTTCAAACTTAAAAGAGCAATTTAGTAAAACTCTTGAAAATAAAAAGAAGGCCTCTGATAAGAAAACCAGTGACGTCCAAGAAGATCTTGAAGACCTGTTAATTTCAAATCCCATTGCGGCCGCACAAATGCTCAATAAAAATCCTGAGTATGCTCATCTTATGTGTGATCCCCTTAAGGAGATCGGTAAAAACAAGAAATTTGATGAGAAAATGGATAAGGTCATGCTCATTGGTGGAGCAGTCCTTGGTGTAGGACTTTTGGCAACAGGGGTAGGCTCTCTCGTCGGTGGATGGCTTCTTGCCGGTACCGCTTCAGCTGCGACTTTAGCAACAGTGGGGGTGACGGCAGGTGTAGCCGGTTTTACTTTAGGAGCTGCTGAAGGTGGCTACTGGCTTAAGAGATTAAATGAGCACAAGCACGATATCAATGTCTTTGAATCGAGCATTCTTGCTGGAGCTAGTGACGAGCGTAGTTATCAGCAAGCCGCGGAGTCCTTGGCGAAATATAGAGAGGCGCGTTTTGATGCCATCCTTTCACTCGGCTTTTCCGCTTTTGAATCACTGACCATTGTTAATGATGTGGGAAGAATGAGCCGGATTTTTAAAAATGCTGATGCTATCGGTGATTTAAGTACTGCCGAGAAAACGTTAGCGATGAAAAAGGTGACTGATACTTATGAGCAAGTGGCTAAGAATCCCAAGCTCCTTTCGGTCATGAACAAAATCAAAAAAGTTATGGGATCGGAAAAGTTTTCTAAGTTCTTTGCTTCTATTGCTTCCCTGTCAGATAAGGCGAAGCTTTCTATGCTGAATCTGATGGCGAAAATTAAGCCCAGTAGTCTTGAAGGTGACGTGGGAACTTCTATTGCCGATGTTCTCAATAAAATGATTGCAAGAGGTGAATTAAGCCCCGACGAAGCTCGTGCAATCGGGTCTCAGTATCAAAAGGGAAATATTGGCAATCTCGTGTATTCAGCGCAAAAGAATAAATTTGCTGCCAATTTCGAAGTGACAAATCCTCAAACAATTCGTGATGTGGATAATGTAGAACTTTCTACTTCAGAAAGAGTTGCTATTGAAACTGACAATGATTTTGGTTTTTATCTCAATCAATTAGACGAAGGAGATAAGGAATTCACCATGAAATTTATCCAACTGAATCGCTCTCGCGATGTTCCTAAAGAAGATATTGTTCAACGGCTTAAGAGCTCCGTTGGACAATGTAATCTCTAATCATTGATTTTTAAAGCTTTAGACTGTGACCTTTTCACTCATGAGAGTGAACTGGTCTCTAAGCACACTTCTCAAATATATTTTTTCCTTTGGTTCTAGTCCTATGAACTCTAGACCAAGACTTACTGTTTGATGGGAAGGGCGTTGAGACTTAACTAAAAAATCGAAACTTAAGGGAGTGCCCTGAGGATCATGAAATAGGATTTTTCCTTTCTTTTCCAAAAAAGAGCCTTGCTCTTCCTCACCGTGGAAGCGAAGACTGACCCCTCCGCTACTTATATTTTCTATCGTGGCATGGTGGAAACCTTCTTTTTCTTCAAAAATGAGAACGCTTTTTATTTGGCAATCCACTCGACCACGAGCGTCCCACACATTCCTTAGGTAGCGGCTTAAGAAAAAGCGCTGGATGATGGGATAAAAAAGATAAAGCATAAGAAAAAAGTTAATTCCGTTAAAAAGATAGGCACTGGCATGAGGGTTTTTTGTCATGTAAGGCCAGCCAAAGGCTTCAAAGGTAAAGAGAGCGTAAAGCTTATAAATGGTGAGAGCAAAATAGAGACCATAGGCAAAGCGAGTGTAGGTAAGAAGAAAAATACCCGTCAAAGGGGAGAGAAGCCAAAAAGAGAAGAAGCGAGAAAAGCTTTGAGAGTTCTCTTGGATATTATTCCAAATAAGTGACCACTCTAGACCTGTTTGTGATTTAAGAACTAAGACCTTAAGTAGCGGTTCGGCAATCAAGAAAAGAGAAATGAGATTAATAAGCCTCATGAGGTTTTTGGCTTCACGCATAAAGAGTTCCTTTGTTTTGTAACCATCTTAGGCTTTGCTAACTTCAGTGCAAGGGCTCTTTTTTTTAAGTACTTAGGTCTCCATTTCTCTTTTGAAATTGCCTTAAAAAGGTGTCAGGCGCACTGAGTCAGGAAAAAAATTCAGCAGAAAAGAAATCTGATCCAGCTTCTATAGAATGAAGAGGTCGCCAAAAGGATGTGAAATGAAAAAAATACTTCTTTGTCTTTTTATGGTCTTTCTTGTCATGGAAGCTAAGGCCTTTATGATTGAGCCCTATCTCTTTACCAGTTACGGTGAAGCGGTTCATCCTAATGAAAGCGAAAGCCCAACGATGTTTGGTCACGGAGTAGGAACCTCTGTGCTCTTTGATGTCTTTCCCATGATTTCTTTAGGCGTGAGTGGGGACTATCGTTTTTATAATCAAAGTTCTGAGGTGAAGTCGCCTTACGGAAATAGGACCGGAAAGAGACTCGCAATCTCTCCAACTCTTGGTGTGAAATTAGGGCCCATCTTCTTTAAATATTATTACCATTTAACAGGGGATTATGAACTCGATAATGCTACTGATTCCGGCAGTGAGGTGACCTATACAGATGTTTCAGGCCACTCCTTTTGGTTGAGTATTCCAGTTTTTCCCTTAATTAGAGTGGGTGCTTTTTATGAAATGGAATCTTTTGACACCTCTATTAATGGTGCGACAGAAACCGATTTAACAACCAATAATAATGAGTTGGAATACAACAAATTTGGAATTTATTTTTCTATTCTTCTTTAAAAAAGAAGAAGCAGACAAAGGGTGAAAAAATGAAAACTTTCTTTTTTTTAAGCTCACTTTTAATTTTACTTTTATCTTTTACCAGTTGTGGTCAGGATGGGGCGGCGATTGCTCCTGGTGCCAATGGTACGACAATTTCTGAGGTAAGGGCCGATTGCAATGGACAGTCTTGTCTCTAAGAAACAGAGGAATTTATGTTTAAGTTAGCTTTTGTTATTTTTAGTTTTTGTTTATTGGTCAATATTCAGGCCAATGGGTTGAAGGTTAATAACTTTAACCCACAGAAATCTGCAGAGCGCCTAAGAAAAATGGGTAACACCATTATGAACACTGCGGATAGGGCTCAATACATTAAAGAGCTCTATTATTCAGTCAATGGTTATCCTGCCACTTATGATACCACAAACTTAGCTGATCCCCATTTGGATCTTTTTAATAATATTTTAGGGGCAAATGGTGTGGGAGGAATTCTCTTTGGTGCCGGTTATGAAACCTGCGATGCCATCCCAACTTCAGGAAGTGCATCTGGTAGTGCTGGACCACGAGTGGGAACCTTAAACCTTAACTTCGCAACAGGAACCCAAACCATACCATCCTATTACCAAACAGACGCTTCGACTACGATGGATAAAAGGATTAATGTTAGCGGGCAAGTGGCCGTATCAATAGAGCTCAAATGTCATGCAAATTCAGCTGTTCAAACAGGTTATGTAAGACTTGATTACAGCCAATTCAATATTGTTTACGAAGGCTTTTATCAAAAAAATAGCACGACCGGTGCTGTGAATCTGGATATTTATGTCAAAACTCAAGCAGGTGGTGGCCAAAATATTCTGATTCCCACCCAGTTCTCTACAACTGATGGAGAGAATTATAGAATCTATTCGGCCTACATTAATCTGGATGGGGGAGGACAAAACTATATCGTCGCCGTCAATGGTATTGTTAATGGAAACGGTCAAATTGCCTATCTCAACACCACTGACACTACAGGTGGACCTGTGACAACAGCTCCGAACAATTTTGGAAGTCTAAGCAATGCTGGTGGAACGAGTGTAGCCGTTGAGTGTATTGATGTAACCAATGAAACAACCACCACAGGATGCAGTGCCATCCCAGCTCCTGGAAGTTTGGTAATTGGCGGAACAACCAGCACTTGGACTGTGAACTCCCTATCGGCCGTTTCCCTATAGTTTTATCCAACAGATTTCTTCTAAAAATTCCGGCAAATTGCCTCGAATCCGAGGCACTCGTCGTTTCCTTTAATTTCTCCAATTTACATGTAATTCTAATTATTTAGGTATCATTTTCGCCTAATCCTCCTTTCTTATTAGAGAAAAAGAGAGCTAAGCAATTAAAATGAGAATAGTAGTTAAGTTAAATGCTCAAGTTAAGCGATGGGTTTGACGATAAAGAGTTAGAAAACTGTATCCAACGAGTGAAGTTATGATGGAAGTTCTCAAGGTAATCAAAAAGTCTCTCATGCCCTTTGTGTGTTCGTGGTGTTTAGTTATCACTTCAGTTCACGCTTCTTCTCTAAAAGGATGGTACGAATGGGGGCGAAGCTTTTTTATAAGTGAAGAGAAAGAGGCTCCAGCAACTGAGAATATCGTTGGTGCACCTAATGGAGTGGGTTGCTCTCATTTAAACTCTCTGGCTTTTAATATTTCAGGTATTAATGAGCTTATTAATCACCTTGAGAAAAACTCCTGTGAAAAGCCTGCTTTGAGGCAAATGGCATCTATAAGTGAAAATAACCAAATGAACGCCGTCCCTTTTTGTCGACAACTTCAAGATTTAAAAAAAAATAATGTTTGTACAAGTGGCGCAAGCTTTGGCTCAGTAGGAGTTGATATGCTCCATCAAGAACTCCAGTCCTTGGAAGAGATGAAAGAATTAGAAAAGGATATTATCACTGATAACCTACAAGAAGACCTCGAAGAAATGAAGGTCATCGCTAATTTGCAAACTTCTCTTTCTACTGATCCCATCTTTATGAGGGATTTCTACGCAAGTGTTTTACGTATTGGTCAAGAAAGCGTCGAACAACGAGAAGAATTTAAAAGGCTTTTTGGCCTTGATGATAGCTTCTTCTTTGACGAAGGTCCAGGTGGCCGCCAAATTCCCAAAAAAGATGGTTTTATGCCCATTCAAGAATTTATTGGTAATGCTTTTAGCTGCCTACCAACTCCTAAAACGTTTTCCGCTCTTGATAATGAGTTGGATAATCCTAATGCATGCGGTTTTCAGGGATTAGCTGCTGGGAAATTAAGTGAATCTCTAAACGAGGCGAAGGAAAATTTAGTACAGCGTTGTAAAAATAAAGAAGAAGATTGCAACCTCGCAGTGAACACCAGTCAGGATCTTTACCAATCTATTTTGCCGACAATATCAAATGAAGCGAAGACCTATAGTTCAAAAACAGGAACAATTGGTAGTATTGCTCTTATTGATCCTGAAAACCTTGGGATTAACCATTTAGAAAATACCCATGAACTTATGGCCTTTTTAGCCGATCCCATTGTTGGCGAAAGTGTTTATAGTCAATTGCAATCGGTGATGGATGAAAATGTGGGTAAAATGGAGCCTCCTAAATTAAGAGAAGCCATGCAGGCAAGAGCTCTCGATGTCACCTTGGAAATGATTAATGGACGCTCTGAGTTTTTACAACAAGGGGATAACGCTGCCCTTTTTGAAAAATTTATTCAAAGTAAAACTAATAAGGAAAATGGTAATTTAGAAGCTACCTTTACAGATGAGATTTTAAAAATTGAATTAGCTCAAACGTTAGGTAAGGATCTCAATGATCCTGATATTGAGTCTTTTGTAGGTCTAGTGCAACAGGCGGCAGTTGGTCAGAGAGTGGGAGCTTATTATCACGAAAGGCAAACTCAAATGTATGCTTTCTTACCAAAGCTTCATGGTTTTGAGGTAAACACTGGTCCAGTTCCCGATTATATGAATGAGATGCTTGAGAGAAGTAAGGAGCGTCTTCAAGGTTTGAGAAGTGGATCAATGACTCCTGAACAAGCAGCTAGTGAAATGGCCGAATTGGGCAAGAAGTACGGACAATCGTCTTTGTGGAAAGCGGTGGTAGAGCTTGAAGGTATGCAATCTCAGTCAGATGATCCAATCATTCGTGCGGCTTATGGCCTAGATAATCTCCTTGAGCTTTTCAAGGAGGGAAAGATGGCTTCTGATTCAATAGCTAAGGAAGCAGATTCTCCCATTGATATGAGGGAGCGCCTTGAGATGACCATGAATTTAACACTTTTAAATATGGCAAAAAGAGCTCAGGCTGCCTGTCAAAATGCGAAAAGACCTACTCGAATTTCTCAGCGTTATTGTTCTCCCATGAGTGATCCAGAGTATGGCGCGAAAGGCTTAGAGAAGCTTCTTTCTCGTGATGATCTTGGCTCTCCTGACAAACTAATTAAAAATGCTCTAACTTTATGCATTCCCATTCTCCAAGAAAATGAGGAAAGGCAGATACTCGCAGATAATATCGATCCTCTCTCTGATCAAGCAGAAATGAGGCGTCATGATCTCTGCATTAATACGACTCAAAATCTATTGTGTAGCGGGGGCAGTTGTGATGCCACTGAGATTGATAACCTTAGGGTAGGACTAAGTGAGATTCAAAAAGGTTTTTTTGGGATGGCGTGTGCGACTAGTGATCAAGTGCGATTGGGAGCAGCGAATACTGATAGAAAAGGGTTAACTCATTCCATAAGGTCTAGTTCAAGTGAAGATACAGATTCATTGAAAGCCTATGCTGGCTTAACTGGATTGAGTGGGCTGAGTATCAATCATGCAGATTCAGGTAATATGGATAAGCATGTTGCTTCAGGAAAAAGACCTCTTTCTGATAAAATACGATCTAAAAGACTTGCGGAAAGGATGAGTCGACTTAGTAGTGGTTTATCAAAAAATAAAGTCAGCCAAGCTGACCCTGTAAAATCAACCTCTTCTAAAGAATTACCTCAACCTGATGAGACTGCATCGGTAAGTCCCTATAGTAAGAATAAATTTGCTGATGCTAAGGAAATTTACGGAGGTAATACGAATCGCTTTACTTCCATAGATAAGGATAACGAGGATGAAGAAGCGAGTTTAGTAGAGAAGCTTAGCGGGCAAGAAAATGAGCTAGATGCTACAACGAAAAAACTTCTTGCAGATTTAGAAAGGATGCAAAAAGAACAACGAGAATTTCAAAGACAACTTGATGAAGCAAAAAATAAGCCAGTGGACGATCCTGAAAAGGCCGAGCTTTTGGCCAAGATTGCTGAGTTAAATCGAAAGAGTGAAGACCTAGAAAAAAGACTTAACAACAGTCAAGATGTCAAAAGGGCTTTAGAAGTTGCTGAAAGAAACAAGGTAAAGCCACATCCTATACCTGTTGAAAATTCCACTTTTCCCACTCCAGCACCTGCCGCTAAAATTAGCTCCAAAGGTGGAGGCGGAGCCACTCAAGCTCAAACTCATAACACTGTTGTTACGCCAATAAATCAAGCAGGAGGTGGATTTCCAGGTTCTCCTAACTCTAGAAAAAGTGTCGTTAGAAATAGTGGCTCGGAAGATTCCTATTTTGATTCGACAGGAGCTGGTAGCTTTCAAGGAAATATTTCTGGCGGTTTGAACTCTAATAGTGAAGACTTTTTTCTCACCTTAACCAGTGAATTAAGAAATCAAACGACCATCGTTGCTGCAGGAACCTCCTCTGATGCTGCCGTACTTGAAGTTAAGGGGCCAGTGAGAATTCCCAATGGTGATGGGACTTATACGATTTATATTCCAGAGCTCACCGCTGATGGTGAAGTGAAATTAAATGAGAAGAATGAAGTCATTTATCTCGTTAAAGATAAGATTTATATCGATCCCGAGTCTGCCGAAGGCCAGGCTCTCCTTGCAAAGCGAAATGAGGTCAAAAGTGGTCGTATGCCTGCAAGTATAGATGAAGCTCCTCCGGTAGAGGATGCCAATCGTCGCCGTTTTCGAAATGAAGACTTAGATAATGTTCTTGAGGAAGTGAGTGGCTTTAATTAAATCGATTTCTCTTATTATTTTGATTGTGATGACCCCTCGGGCTCTTGCCGCTGGTGTGGTTGAGTATTCTCTTCCAAGTGATCTTTACGAATTAGTCTATCATGTAGGTTCTGGCAAAGGGCCACTTGGGCGAGCGTATCGCTTGGCATGGGAAAAAAAGCACTCTTTTTCTGGTCAAATAAAAAGTGATTTCGAGCGATTTAAAGAATTGAGTGATGCCTTTAAACAAGAATCTCAAAGTGAGGAGGAAAAGGATCTTTTTGGTAAGAAAGCTCTTCTGCGCAATCAAGTTGCGAGTATTTTTTATAAAGCCAAAAATATGAATGATGTTTATAGAAAACTACAAAAAATTGGTGTCCTTCAAGGGGATATCAAGTTTTTGATCGATTTTAATAAAAAGTATCGTGAGCAAATACTCACTTTTCTCAAGGAGAGTTCGCAATTTAACGTCAAAGTTTTAAGTCTTAACAAAGAATGGAAGTATAAAAGTTTTGCTAAGGCCTTTAAAAAGGCCGAAACTTTTATTTTACCTAAAGAAAGAAGAAAGCACTTTAAACTGAAAATGCGCCCTGTCTGGTGGCCTGCCAGTGAGCCTCCTCGCATCGATTACAGGGGAGATATTTTGCTCTTGCGCTATAATCCCTTAAGTCACACTAATAATTGGAACCTTCCGGTCATTATGGAAAAGGCGATTGAAGCTCTTCTTCACGCTCAAGGAGACACTCAGCGCTCAAATCTGACGAAAATTTTTAGAAGTCAGTGTCCTGCTCGTGAAATCGAACTTCGCTCCGCCTTAGGAACTATGTTTGCTGTAATGATGCCCAAACAACTTGAATCTAAGAAAACCTTTAGTGTTTATCAAAAATGGGGCACCACTCATTTCATCGATATCTATCTCAAGCTTCTCTATCCCTTAATGGAAGAGGAGATGAAAAAGAGAGGCTCTTTTGCAGGAGAGTTTATGGAAAAGGCCTCTACAATGTGTCGCAGTATCAATGACCTTTCCGTTATCCCTTAATTAGTCTTTTAAGTTATTAAATTTACGAGTCTTATCTTTGCGTCATCTATGCCACACAGAATCTGGACGAAAGCACACGGTTTTTGCCATAATACCCTGAATTTTCGCATATTTAGACAAGAGGGATTTCATGGATATTCTGGCAACAAGTGTTGATGCCCAAGGGGCTCAATTCAAAGACAATAAAGAGCATAACCTCTCACTTCTAGGTGGACTTAGAGAAAGACTTGAAAGAGTCAAAAAAGCCGGTGGTGAGTCCAGTGTTGAAAGGCACCATAAAAGAGGAAAGCTTCTCCCAAGAGAAAGAATTGAGCGTTTATTAGATGAGGGATCTCCCTTTTTGGAGCTGAGTGCCCTGGCCGCTGATGAACTCTATGAGAAAGAAGGGCCTGTTCCCAGTGCAGGTATCGTCACGGGGATTGGTCGTATTCATGGGGTTGAATGCATGATTGTCGCTAACGATGCCACTGTCAAAGGAGGCTCCTACTTTCCCATGACGGTGAAGAAACATTTACGGGCGCAAGATATAGCGCGAGAAAATCGTCTGCCATGTGTTTATCTGGTGGATAGTGGTGGTGCTTTTCTTCCCAAACAAGATGAAGTGTTTCCCGACCGTGATCACTTTGGTCGTATCTTTTATAATCAGGCTCAGATGAGTGCACTAGGTATTCCTCAAATTGCCGTCGTTCTTGGCTCATGTACGGCAGGGGGCGCTTATGTTCCCGCCATGGCCGATGAGTCGGTTATCGTAAAAGGTAACGGAACAATCTTTTTAGGGGGACCACCTCTCGTTAAAGCGGCTACTGGAGAAGAAGTGAGCGCTGAAGACTTAGGGGGCGCAAGAGTTCATACCAGTGAATCGGGAGTGGCCGATCACTTTGCTGAGGATGAAGAAGAGGCCTTGGCCATTACCAGAAATATTGTAGAAAATTTAAATTATCAAAGCCTTGGAAAAGAGCAAAATTTTGCCAAAAGAGAAGAGGTCAAAGAACCTCTTTATCCTATGGATGATGTTTATGGGATACTCCCAGAGGACACCACCAAGACTCCCTTTGATATTAGAGAAATTATCGCGCGTCTTGTGGATGGAAGTGAGTTTCATGAATTTAAAGCGCGCTACGGTACAACTTTGGTCTGTGGCTTTTCAAAGATTCACGGCATTCCAGTAGGCATTGTCGCCAATAATGGCATCCTCTTTAGTGAGTCTGCTCAAAAGGGAGCTCATTTTATTGAGCTTTGTGGTCAAAGAAAAATTCCTCTTATTTTCCTTCAAAACATTACCGGTTTTATGGTGGGAAGAAAGTATGAATCAGAAGGTATAGCCAAGCATGGTGCCAAAATGGTGACGGCGGTCTCCACTGTCAATGTCCCCAAATTTACGGTGCTCATCGGTGGCTCCTACGGTGCTGGAAACTACGGAATGTGTGGTCGTGCCTATTCTCCACGCTTTCTCTTTATGTGGCCCAATGCTCGTATCTCCGTCATGGGTGGGGAGCAAGCAGCTGGAGTGTTGACCACGGTACGCCAAGGGGGACTCGCAGCTAAAGGAAAGCCGGAGATGACTGATGCTGAAGTGCAGGCCTTTCAAAAACCTATCCTCGATAAATATGAAAAAGAAGGCAGTTGTTATTATTCCACCAGTAGAATTTGGGATGATGGAGTGATTGACCCTGCTAAAACGAGAGATGTTTTAGGTCTCGCTCTTGAAGCTTCTCTTAATGCCCCCGTTGATGATGTCAAATTTGGCGTCTTTAGAATGTAAAGGGAACAGTGATGAAAAGTAGTTACGAATTTTTAACATTAGAGAAAGATGATCGTGGGGTCTTAACAATGACCCTTAATCGACCAGAACTACACAATGCCTTTAATGATGATTTTATTGCCCAAATGACGGAAGTCTTTGAAGCTTTAAAAGGTAAAGAAGGTGAGGATGTTAACCTTCTCCTTCTTAAAGGCGAGGGAAAGAGTTTTTGTGCTGGAGCCGACCTTAATTGGATGAAGCGCATGAAAGACTATAGCGACCAAGAAAACTTTCTTGATAGTATGCGCTTGAGTCATCTCTTTCAGGAATTAAATGCCTTGCCGATGCCTGTTATTGCCTCTGTCAATGGAGCGACCTTGGGGGGAGGCACAGGCATTGTTGCTGCCTGTGATTATGTCATTGCTGCCAGTGAGGCTAAATTTGGATTTACAGAAGTTGGACTTGGTCTAGTACCCGCCGTGATCTCTCCTTTTGTTATGGCCAAGGTAGGAGAAAGTTTTGCTCGCGCCTATTTCTTAAGTGGGGAGCGTTTCGATGCCCATGAGGCCATGAAAATGAACCTTGTTCATAAAGTTGTGAAACTCGACGATCTCGAAGCAGCTACGGCCAAACAAGTAGAGCGCTTCTTAAGGGCTGGGCCTAAGGCCCAACGAGAGGCCAAAGCCCTTATTCATGGTGTTCTTGATCATAGAATGAATTTAGATAAAGAAATTCATGAATTCACTTGTCACACCATTGCTCGTGTTCGCACGAGTGTTGAAGGACAAGAAGGAATGAGTGCCCTGTTAGAAAAGAGGAAACCCAATTGGAGTGGCAAATGAAAACTTTTAAAAAGGTACTTATCGCTAATCGGGGGGAAATTGCCATTAGAGTGGCAAAAACACTACGAGAGAGAAATATAGAGAGCGTTATGCTTTTTACAGAAGAAGAAAAAGATCTTCCTCATGCAAGCTTTGGTGACCACTCTATTAATCTAGGGAGTGGTCCTCTAAGTGAGACTTATCTTAATATCGAAAAGATTGTCTCTCTTTGTCGTGATCACCATGTCGATGCTGTCCATCCAGGTTATGGCTTTCTGTCAGAGCGAGCTCCTTTTGCTAATGCCCTAGAGAAGGCCGGAGTGAAACTCATTGGTCCACCAGTGGCTGCCATGGAGGCAATGGGGGATAAGAAAACGTCTAAAGAAATTATGGAAAAAGCAGGCATTCCTCTCATCCCTGGTTATCATGGTGATAACCAAGAGGGAGCTTTTCTTAAAGAGGAAGCTAAAAAAATTGGTTTTCCCGTTTTGATAAAGGCCTCTGCCGGCGGTGGTGGCAAAGGCATGAGAAT
>JASBRV010000050.1 GCA_030149295.1 Bacteriovoracales bacterium
ATCCTCAACCCTGGCAAAAAAAAGTCGTCGAAAATTTTTTGAAAAGATATCAGCTCGTGAATTCAAATCTCATTCACTATGATCACAATAATCTAAAATGTGAAATTGCGAAGAAGGCCATTCTCCAAATTTGTTTCACCAAAAAAGGTTTCAAGGTTATTCGCTACCAACAAAAGAGAGTAAAGAAAACATTGGGACGATATTTTGAATATGCTCAAACAGAAAAGGCCCACACAAAGGAGGGCCTACTTTGAAAAAAGACTTTATTTTGAATTATTCAGCTTTTTCAGGGTGGATAGCAAACTTAGGCGTTGTACCTTTGTTATTGTTTGCTGCCTTTCTCTTTTTACCCATCTTCGCTTTTTTATTTGCTCTTTTATTTCTGGTTACGCGTGTATTTGAAACCATTTTTCAACTCCTATCTACCATCACAATGCACGGGTGCAATACATTTCAAATCAATAAGTTCCACAACTTACGCCTATCTCCCTCTCTTGTCAAAATAGGTTTTCTTACGAGCTTACTTTTCTTCAACATCATTTTAGATCCACCCTATGCCACAGAGCAAAATCAAGTACTTAGCCATACTATATCCATTGGTGAGCTTGTGAAAATACATGTGCCTAACCTCACTAAATTCACCATTGGCAACAAAGAGACTGCTCGCGTCAAAGCACTGGCACAGGAGAAGTCCTTACTCATCAAAGGCCAGGGTCTTGGCCACACCGACCTGCTTCTTTGGTTTAAGGAAAAAAAGGAGCCAATCAAGCATCAAATATTTGTCGTTCAAAAACGACGTTATCTAAAACTAAAAAGTATAAAAAACAGAATTGAAAACCTAGGACTAAAGGTCGAATTAACGGGGGGAACACTTCAGATTGGAGGAACCCTTAGGAGTAAAAGCTCTTATGGAAAATTAGTAGAAATTTATCGAATTCATAAAAATAGTATTAATCTTCAGGATACTGCCTTAACCAATTCTTTGAAGCTAGAAATCTATGAGAGTTTTTTGGTAGTCCTACAGGAGTATGATTTATTGGACCTTGATTGTAGGATGAAAAGGCTTTTCATTTATTGCAAAGGTACTTCTAGCATTAGAAAAACACTTAAAAACTTAAAGGAAGCTTTCCTCATTTCCTGGTCTCCACTAGGAATCTTAAGTATTGGCAAGCAATATCAAATAACTTTAACCCTACAGCAATTTGAAAACTCTAAGGGCCATGCTTTTAATTTAGGATTATCCCAAATAGAGGGAAATTTAGGCGAGCTTCTTCTAAGAAATCCTTTAAGCATTATCCATAAAAATACTCTTGCTCTTAAGGAATCCCAATTTGAATCCCAGACACTGGCACAACCAAAACTAAAAGGAAGACTAAATCGACCTATTAAAGTAAGACTCGGTCAGGAGATTCCCTTTCTACAAAGCGTCTCACAAGGCGTGGCCACACAAGACTGGCGATTTGCAGGGCTTGGAATTGACCTAAACCTTCTCCCCCATACCGAGCGTCTTATCCTTAAATTTAAAACAAATCTTTCTCGTCCCGGTGAAAGAGGAATTAACCAAAACTCTCAAGAGAGTGAGGTCTTTGTTGAATTGAATAAAACTCAAGTTCTCTTCGACATTGGATTTCGTCTTCATCAGAAATCATTAGAAAAATTTCCGTTTCTGTCGCAAATCCCTCTTTTTGGTACTTTGTTTAAGGGGGTTACCAAAGGAGAGACTTATAAGAAAATCCTTTGTCTCGTTCATGTGGAGGAGATTTGATGAATCCAAAACATTATGAATTTGAGGCTTATTATAGAGTTCTTTGTAGAAATCTCATCAAAGAGAATATGAAAAAGGGCAACCTCCTTCAACTTAGAGAAGTTTCATATTACTTAGAAGAGCTTTTGCAAATGGGCTATGACATCTTAGCAGAAGAAAAAGTACAACTCATCGAGTGGCTAAAACATCTTCTCCATCTAAAGTTTATAGAAAATATCATCACTAATCATTTTGTGAAGAATGTTGAGGAAGTTATCCTTCATAACGAATCTTGGGTTCAAGTTATTGGTGAGCATCGCAAAGAATTCTATGGCCCTTTTCTTAACAAAGAAGATTACCAACTTTCCTTGGAAGTGTTCTCGATGGGCGAAAAACAGTTATGGAATAGAGCAAAACCATTTCAATCCTTTCAATGTCATTATTTTTCTCAAAACTGGCGCGCGACCATCGTTCATGAAAGCTTAAGTTGCCACAATGTTTCAAAGCTCTTTTTAAGAGCACAAAAAAATGAACGTTTTCCCCTCTCCTCTTTTGGTCTTACAGAAGGACAAGAACAATTCATCAATGACTGTATTATCCAAAAGAAAAACATTCTAGTCTGCGGGGCAACGGGTTCTGGGAAAACAAGCTTTTTGAAAAGTCTTACTGACTTGATTCCAGAAAGAGAACATATCATCACTCTTGAAGACGCGAGTGAAATCAACCCCAAAAGTCCTTTTTCTACTCAACTTTTAGCGAGCCCCGAGCAGGGGAAAACCCTAGTTGATTATTGTCATTATGCTCTTAGAATGCGGCCTGATCGAATTATATTAGGAGAGGTTCGAAGCGATGAGGTCATTCCTTTCCTATTATCCATTAATACAGGTCATGGAGGAATGATGGCATCACTTCATGCTAATAGCGCTATTGATGCTATTCATCGACTTTGCTTACTTTTTCAAATTTACTCGCAAAAAACTACTGTTAACTATCCAGAGGTTTTAAAAATAGTCTGCCAGGGGGTAGACTTTATTTTTCATCTCGAGAATAAAAGAGTCACCAATATTCTTCAGATCAAAGGATGTGAGGGGATGACCCCATTTTATGAGGTTTGGAACTAGAGAAAATATTTTTGATACCAAAGATTAAGAACTTCATGGTTATTCTTTTCCTGATGAAAGAAACTTCTGTAACATTCACCACGATCAATTTCAGAGAGTTCTATTTCTAGTTTATCAACTTCCTTACCCACTAGAGTAATAATGACTCCATCGGTCCGTTCTTTTAGGGTGATGCCAATGAGTCCCTTAGAACATTCTCCCCCCTTTGCGATCCATGTTCCTCCGGCCTCTGGCTGTGATGCTTTTCCTACTTTAAGAGGAATCCCTTCAGCGACAAGTGGCTGAAGCGTTTTAGGGAAAAGGACCTTCGCTCCGGCCTTCGCTAATAACGTTGCCTCATCATAACTAAGAGAGTCCAAGCGATAGGCATTAGGGACAACCTTTGGGTCAGTTGAATAGATCCCATCAACATCAGTCCATATATGAACTTCTTTTGCACCAAGAGCTTCTGCCATCAACGTAGCCGTATAATCAGAGCCTTCTCTGCCTAAGGTTGTTCTCATTCCCGCATCATCAATACCAATAAAGCCTTGGGTAATAAATAAACCGTCAAAACTTTCTGCTTTGATATGAAGATCAGTTAATTCTTTTATTTTAAGTCTATTTGGCTTGGCCAGACCAAAGCTAGAATCAGTCTTCATTACTTTTGTAATATCAAAAAGCTGAACCTTCATTTGGGGAAAACGATCCTCTAGGCTCCAAAAGAAAAGAGCACTAGAGATTCTTTCCCCAAAAGAGAGGATATGATCACGGTGTTCATATCCAAAGGCATTGAGTTCAAAAAGAGAGAAGGCTTCCTCTCTCAAGTCTCTCGCCAAGTCTTCAAAAGACTTGCTAACATAAGGACCTAACTGGTTTGCCATCGTGCTATGACGACTGACAATATTATCCCACAGACCTTTGGCAGAGATAGTATCGCCCTCTTGAAGAGACTTAAAAATCTGCTCCAGTTCGTTTGTCGTATTAAAAGTAGCAGAGATAACGACTAATCTTAAATCAGGCGTTTTCTCGACAATTGAAACACAGTCGAGAAGGGCCTGATCATCTTTAACAGAGCTTCCGCCAAACTTCGCAACGATCATCTTTAATCGCGTTTAAGTTTCTTGTAAGAAATTCTCTTTGGTTCAAGAGCTTGATCACCAAGCCTTTTCCTCTTGTCTTCTTCGTACTCAGAGAAGTTTCCATCAAACCAAGTCACTTGGCTATCGCCCTCAAAGGCCAGCATATGAGTGGCTATTCTATCGAGAAAAAAACGATCGTGGGAGATAACAACAGCACAACCAGCGAAGTCCACAAGAGCCTTCTCTAAAGCCTGTAAAGTATTAACATCAAGGTCATTGGTGGGCTCATCAAGAAGAAGAACGTTGCCTCCCTCTTTCAAGGTACAGGCGAGATGAACGCGGTTTCTCTCACCACCCGAAAGTTCAGAGACTTTCTTTTTCTGATCCTCTCCAGTGAAGTTAAACTTTCCAATATAAGCCCTGGCATTGACTTCTTTTTCACCGAGTTTGATGAGTTCAGTTCCACCACTAATAACATCAACGATCGTTGCATTAGCATCTAAATCCCGACCTTGATCAACATAGGCAAGCTTTGCGGTATCTCCGACTTTAAAGCTACCCGAGTCAGGATTCTCCTTACCCATGATCATTTTAAAGAGAGTCGTCTTACCAGCTCCGTTTGGCCCAATCACACCTACAATACCACCAGCAGGAAGCTTAAAGGAAAGATTTTCATAAAGAACCTTATCTCCAAAAGCCTTCGAGATACTTTGGGCCTCAATGACTACATCGCCAAGACGAGGCCCCGGTGGAATATAGATCTCATTCGTCTCAGAGTATTTCTCCTTTGACTCCTTAACCCGTTGTTCATAATCGCGGATACGAGCTTTTGATTTAGCTTGGCGCGCTTTCGGAGAAGAGTTGATCCACTCAAGTTCTTCCTTAAGCGCTTTTTGTTTTTTACTTTCGGACTTTTCTTCTTGTTGAAGTCTCTTGTGCTTTTGCTCAAGCCAATTGGTGTAATTCCCTTCAAAAGGAATCCCTTGACCACGGTCAAGTTCTAAAATCCAACCGGCGACATTATCAAGAAAATAACGATCGTGGGTAACAGCAATAACTGTCCCCTTATAATTCTGGAGATGCCTCTCAAGCCAATAAACCGTCTCCGCATCAAGATGGTTAGTAGGCTCATCGAGCAAGAGAATATCTGGCTCTTTAAGAAGGAGACGACAAAGAGCGACCCTTCTTTTCTCACCACCAGACAAAACGCCACATTTTTGCTCTCCAGGAGGACAGCGAAGAGCATCCATTGCAAGCTCCAATCGACTATCAATGTCCCAAGCATTCGTTGCATCCAATCGGTCCTGAAGTTTTGCTTGTTTCTCAAGCAGCTTATTCATTTCATCGTCACTCATTGGCTCTGAAAACTTCATAGAAATATCTTCAAAGGCCTTAAGGTCATCCATAATCTCTTGGACACCTTCAGAAACAACATCACGAACCGTTTTTTCGGGATCAAGTTTGGGTTCTTGCTCCAAGAAGCCTACACTGTAGCCTTTAGAAATTGTGGTTTCACCTAAATGGTCTGTGTCTTGACCGGCCATAATGCGAAGAAGAGTTGATTTACCAGCACCGTTAAGACCCAGCACACCAATCTTTGCGCCATAAAAATAAGAAAGACTTATATCCTTAAGCACATGCTTTTGTTTATAAACCTTACCTACGCGGTTCATTGAATAAATGATTTGTTTTTCGTTCTGAGGTCGATCTTTCGCCATGAACTCATCCTTTGTCTGTTAATGATAAAACACTTATTTATACATCGAGCAAACCATAGAGTCCAAAAATCGAAACACCAAAAAGGCAAGGAAGGATAAAGAGAAGCGCCCAACAAAAACTCATGCTCTTAATCTGTGCCAAAAAAAGCTGCTCCTTGTCGCAACTTAAATAAGTAAGATCTTCTTGGAGAAAGTGAATATGTGACTCTTGGCATTGCCCAGAGTTCTTCCACTGACTAAGAGTATTTTGCATCCTTTGATAGAAGGCCTCATCTCGTTTCTTTAGGGTAAAAGAAGG
>JASBRV010000053.1 GCA_030149295.1 Bacteriovoracales bacterium
AAAGAATTTTCTTACAGTTTTATCATTGTTTGGAGCGCTCTCTCTGACTTCTTGTGATACTTGGGATCATCTTGAGGCCAAGGCCGAAAAGATCAATCGTTACGAGAAAGTTTCTCTTCATTTAGCGAAAGAAAATAGAGAGCTTAAACTGGAGTTAAGTCGCCTTCGAAGCGAAATTCAAAACCTCAAGTCAGAGAAAAATTATTTGGCCATCAAGCTAGATAAATACGAAGAAAAAAATAAGCAGGGTCCAGCTTCTGACATTGGAAGAGGCATCGCCAGTATTGCTCCGGTAAAACCTGAAAAAGACCTCGTTAAATATGATGTTTATAAATGGACACCTTCTCAGGTATTGGCCATGGCGGAAAAAGAGTTTGAGCAAAAGAACTTTGAAAAATCCGCACAATTCTTTATGACTTTTAGAGAGCGCTTTCCTAAACATGAAAAAGTAGATGATCACTTTCTTTTTCAAGCAGGTGTTGCCGCTTTTGAATCTGGGAATCATCCTGAGTGGACCATTCACCATCTTGAAAATCTCGTGAAAGCGTATCCTACCTCAAAATATTACCGTGGGGCTAAGTTGTGGATGGCCTTGACTTACCTTCAATTAGGAGAAGAAGACAAGTTCTTTCATACAGTAGAGGAATTTAGAAAGAAATATAGAAATACAGAGGAATGGAAAGTTCTTAGTCCTCACTACGAAAAAATTGTTCAAAAGTTTAAAAGGAACTAATTCATGAAGTGCCTGATTGCGATTGTCTCTTTCGTTTGCTTACTTTCAGTTCATGCCACGGGAAAAATAGTAGCCGTGGTTTCACAGGTTAAAGGTAAGGCTTTCTATACCCATGAAGGAAAAACAAAGACACTCCGTTCAGGCATGCATCTTCCTGTCCAAGCTGAGGTTTTCACAGACCTTGGTGCCCAAGTAAGTCTTAATGATTACTATGATCATGTTTACCACCTCTCAGGAGGGGGCCATATGCTTGTTCATAATAACCTCCTTGAGCTAAAGGAAGGTTACCTTTGGGTAAAAAGCCTTAACTATGATCCACTTAAGGGTCCCTTAAAGGTCACAACCTCTAACGCTATTATTGAGCATAAAAAAGGGGAAGGCATCATTAGCTTTGATGTTTATACGGGAAAAACTCAGGTTCTTGCAGTACAGGGAAGTTTTGAATTGAGAAATATTCGCCAAGAGTATTATCAATTAGGCTTATCTGAAGGCCAATTTTCTTTTATCTCAGATGAGCATGAGAATGGTCGCCCTCGTAAGCCTACTCCCATTGGCTATGCGAGTTTTCAAAAAGTGACAGGTCTTTTTGATGGGGTAGAGCCCTTAAAAAAAGAACAAGCCATAAAGAGAAAGGTCGCAAGTAAGCCTCAAAAAAGTACTCGACCTGGAGTAAAAACAGTTGATGCTTTTGAAGCAGCCCTAGCACGAAGAAAAAAATCACGAGGCATTGCAAGTGTGTCCCAGAGTGAAGGGCTTTCAGCAGAGACGGAAGGAAAAATTACGGTTATTAAACTTCATGAGCCAGAGAGTGCCCAAAAGAAAGAAAAGCGGCTGATGAACTACTATGGTCAAAAGCTTAAGATGTTAAAACCAAAAAAGCATGGTCAGCAGAAGTGGAAGCCAAGCTATCAAAAGAAAAGTGACGTTGCTGTGCGAATCTTTGGAACGGGAAAGGTGAATAAGCCCTCGCGAAGAATGCCTGCTTCTGTAAAAGAGACTAAACACCATGTCAGAAAAGGAAGTCGTACACCAGCAAGCATTGGTGGAATGACTCCGCAGATTAAGACCCAAGTAAATAAAAAAGGTAACTCTGCTTTTGAATCTGAGCTCTTGCAGCAGTATAAAAGTCAGATGCGTCACGATAGAGAAGTGAATCAACTTATTGACCAACTTCAATCTATCGATATGGATTATCAAAAAGAGTACTAAAATACACGGTTACTCATCTCCAACTCGTCAAAAGACTCTCTCTTCTCTATAATAGGTCATGTCTATTCTTAATTAATGGAGTCTTTATGGCGAACTCAACCCGCGTCCCCTTGGCGGACCGCCCTTACCTTACCTACGACGATGTATTACTCAAACCTGGTTACTCTCAAAACCTTCCTAGTGAGACGATTCTTGAGACCAAGTTTTCAAAAAATATAGACCTTAAAATGCCCATTGTTTCAGCGGCTATGGACACCGTGACTGAAAGTGAGACGGCGATTGTGATGGCCCAAAATGGTGGAATTGGGGTTATTCATAAAAATCTGAGCCCGGAGGATCAAGCCGGCGAGGTGAGGAAAGTAAAAAAATATGAATCGGGCATGATTATTGACCCCATCACAGTGGGACCAAATGAATCTTTAGAAGCGGTTAATAATATCACTCGAAGACACAATATTACAGGAGTGCCTGTTGTTGATGGCTCCAATAAATTGATTGGAATTCTCACGAGTCGTGACCTTCGTTTTGAAACCAACTTTAAGCAAAAAGTAAGTGATGTGATGACACCACTAGAGCGATTGGTCACAGCTGAAGAAGGAGTTGGTCTTGATGAGGCGAAGAATCTCCTCCATAAGCACCGAATTGAAAAACTTCCTGTCGTGACAAAAGAAGGAGTTTTGAAAGGCTTAATTACCATTAAAGATATTCTTAAGGGTATTGATTTTCCGAATTCAAATAAAGATGAGCTTGGCCGCTTAAGGGCTGCTGCTGCTATTGGTGTCGGAGATAAAGAAAGGGAACGTGCCCGCCACTTATTTGAAGCAGGAGTTGATGCCATTATTGTGGATACAGCACATGGTCACTCTAAGGGTGTTATTGAAATGGTTCAAGACTTGAAAAAGAATTATTCAGAGCTAGAAGTCATTGCAGGTAATGTTGCTACTGGAGCTGCTTGTGAGGATCTTATCAAGGCGGGTGTATCGGCAGTAAAAGTAGGAATTGGGCCAGGCTCTATTTGTACCACGAGAGTAGTGGCAGGAATTGGAGTTCCTCAGCTTTCGGCCATTCTTGATTGTTCAGCTGTGTGTAGAGAAGAAGGGATTCCCTTTATTGCAGATGGGGGAATCAAATATTCAGGTGATGTGGTCAAGGCCCTCGCCGCCGGAGCGAATACTGTGATGATTGGATCTCTCTTTGCGGGGACCGATGAAACACCTGGAGAGAGGATTCTTTATCAAGGGCGTTCTTATAAAGTTTATCGTGGCATGGGTTCACTAGGTGCCATGGTCATGGGATCAAAGGACCGCTATGGTCAAGGTGCTGTCGATGATCTTGGTAAACTAGTCCCTGAGGGGATTGAAGGTCAGGTTCCTTATCGAGGCTCTCTGAGCTCTAATATCTACCAACTGCTAGGGGGACTAAGGGCCGGAATGGGTTACGTCGGTGCGAGGACTTTAGTTGAGCTTCAGGAAAAAGCACAATTTATTCAAATCACTTCTGCTTCACTTAAAGAAAGTCATCCTCACGATGTCATTATAACCAAAGAGGCACCTAACTACTCAAAGGCGTAAAGGAAACTTTTGTGGAACAAGCACTTCGTAAAATTTGGATTGTCGACTTTGGATCTCAATACACACAGTTAATCACAAGAAAGACGCGTGAGCTTGGATATAGTTCTGCCATCATGACTTTTGATGAAGCCAAAGAGCTCATTGAAGCAGGAACGAAGCCGGACTGCTTAGTTCTTAGTGGAGGACCGGATTCTTTAAGCACTGATAAAACGGACTATAGTTTTCTTTTCGATATCAAAGCGCCGACTCTTGGGATCTGTTATGGCCTTCAAATCATGGCAAATCATTTTGGTGGTCATGTGGCACCGGGAACGATTGGAGAATATGGTCACGCAGAAGTTCACCTTAAAGGAGATTTTTCTCTTCCTCATTGCCCTGAGCACTTTCACGTTTGGATGAGTCACTTTGATCATGTTGAAAAACTTCCTGATGGCTTCACTCTTATCATGGAATCCCATAATGGAATGGTTGCTGGGATCAGAGATAAAGATCGTGGTTTGATGGGACTTCAGTTTCATCCAGAGGTCGAACACTCTAATTATGGGAAGGAGATTCTTAAATATTTCTACCAAGATGTCGCCAAGCTCTCTGAAGATTGGGACCGAGCTGAAATGCTTAAAGAGGCCACTGACCTAGTTAAGAAAGTAGGTGATAAGAAAGTCCTTTGTGCTTTTAGTGGGGGAGTTGACTCTCTTGTTGCTGCGACTATTGCCCATGAAGTTATCGGAGATAATCTTTACTGCTTCTTTGTTGATCATGGACTCCTTAGACCTCAAGATCATATTCATATTGAGACCCTTAAGAAAGAAACGCCCCTTAATATTGAAGTGATCGATGCAAGAGAGATTTTTCTCTCAAAACTTAAGGGAATCTCTGATCCTGAGGAAAAGAGAAAAATTATTGGTCATACCTTTATTGAAGTTTTTGAAGAAAAAGTTCACCTCTTTGAAAACGATCATAATATTCACTTTGAATACTTACTCCAAGGCACACTTTACCCGGATGTCATTGAAAGTACTTCGCCTCATAAAAAAGGCGGGAAGTCGGTCACCATTAAGTCTCACCACAATGTGGGCGGTCTTCCTGAGCGGATGAAATTGCAACTACTAGAGCCTTTACGCTATCTTTTTAAAGACGAAGGCCGAAAGATAGGAGAAGAGCTGGGTCTACGTCATGAGTGGGTCTATCGCCACCCTTTTCCGGGGCCAGGAATAGGCATTCGTGTTTTAGGAGAGCTCTTTCCTGATTCCATTCGCAAAGTGGGAGAGTCTGATCAAATTCTCTTTGAAGAGCTCCATGCTTTTAATATCTATGAATCTGTGGCCCAAGCTTTCACGGTTTTACTTCCAGTTAAAACTGTTGGGGTTAAAGGGGATGGAAGAGCGTATGAAGAAGTTATCTGTCTTAGGCTTGTTTCCACTACGGACTACATGACCGCCACCTGGTCAGATCTTCCTCGCGAATTTCTCTCCCGCGTTTCTAATAGAATTACCAACGAGGTTAAAGGTGTGACAAGAGTGGTTTATGACATTACTTCTAAGCCACCTGGAACAATTGAGTGGGAATAAGCGAGAAAATCTAAGCGAGTTTTTCTTGGACTCTTTTAAGGAGTTCTTGGCACTCCTCTTCATTTAAACCATGAAGCTTGTGGCTTGCTTTAAGCTCTTTTGATTTATCACCATGTCCTTGAAAATGGGCCAGACGATTATTGAGGTTATTTCTAAGGGTTCTTAGTTTCTTTGGAGAGTAGGAGTCGAGGTCATTAAATTTTTCTTCTAGATTTTTCATGAAGCACTTTTACCAAAAAGGCCCGGAGCACGCAATTATCAATCATGGTCCAGGCCTTTCAAAGTTTTGGAATAGAGGGATATTAATCCAAATTTTTGGCCACGCTAAAAGTAGGAGATTTTTACATAGTCGAAGAGAATGAAATATTAAATGCTTAGCTCCACTCAGACAGAATCTGTAAGAATCTTATTAGATAGAGCCAAAAACCGCCTCAACTCGAACAAAGAGAGAGTAGACGTCATTCCATCCTTGGTTTCGGGGATACTCAACAGCGGGTCTTACCTCACCAAAAAGCCACTTCCCATAGAGTTGTTGGCGATAAGCGATAAAGGCAGTGTAATTATTGATAGCTGGTTTGGGATTATTATTTCCTTGGGCCAGGATAGAATAGCTGATGGCCTTGGTGTCTGAGATTTGATGGAAGATTTGAGGACCATGGCTTGAGGTAGTTTCATCATTTTCATCACTCCATACGAAAGTGTTCGTGAGACGAAGAATCGTCTTATCTGTGAGGCGTCGATCCAGGTCGTGACTAAAGACGGCACCAAAGCCTTGTTCGAGAAACCAGTTGAGTTCTTGAGTGGGGTTAAATTCCCATTTATCAAAGAAGATCATGGTTCTTCTTAATCGAGCTCTTGCGAATAAGTTGGGAGGAATATCTACTCTAATACCGGTATTAAAGTTAAACGCCCATTGATCGACAAACTCTCTTAGCTGATTTTCTCTCGTCTCCTCAGACTGAGGGTTTTGGGGGCTTGTTTGAGTCTGAGTCTGAGTTTGATTTTCTTTCCCCTTTGCTTTTTCTTTTGCTTCTTTATTAAAAGAGACTTTCAGGAGCTTTTGTAATTGAGGCAACCTCAAGGAAAAGCGCACATTAAGACCTCTATCCCATTTCTCACCTTGGCGAAGATTATTGTCGTAGAAGAGACGCAGGCGGGAGCCATTCGCTTCATCATCACCCCTTTGATTTCCAAAGAAAGAGTCTATTTGGTTGGAAAAAGAGAGAATGCCATCACTAATCTTTTGGTGAGTGTCATCAAGGCGACTGGGCTCATTCGTTTCAGCATAAACACCTGAAAATAATAATATTATTAGGGCAATCACTATTTTATTTTAACGCTTAACTGTGAAGAATAAACAAACTTTTCTCAAGTTCTTGACGTGCGTTAATCGGGCATGATACTCGGACAACATGAAAAATCTTGGAACTCTTCTTTGTTGCTTAGCTTATCTCTTTGGCTGTTCTTCAGCGACCGTTAAAACTATCCAGCTTTCAGATGGTAATAGGGGTTACGATGTCAATTGTCTGGGAAATGAAGCCAAATGTAAGGAAAGAGCAAGAATTCTTTGTGAGAGTGGAAAATTCCGTGTCCACAATATCTTTGATGATAGCAATTTTCTTGAAGGTGCAGGGCTAACTATGAGAATGCAGTGTCTAGAGGAGACGGCGAATCTAGAACAATGTAGCTACCCTGGTGTTAATTGCGTTCTCTAGAGAAAGCTTAATTGCTCCGTTGTTAAATTTCCTTTCTTAGCATTCCTTGTTTTCGTCTCTAAGACCTCAGTTTTCACAAAAGAATCTTCAAAAGTCTGGATGACATAAAATGCCATTTCCGGATAATGCCTCTTAAGACATTTCATTTCTTCCGTAATCAACTCGACGTTTTTTGGGTCATCGTCTGACATTCCAAAACGATGATAAGGACTATAACCATAGGTCTCAATGGCCTTCTCGACACTTTGACGAATGGCCGCCCGTTTAAGGTCGGCAACGGAGTGAAGAAGTTCAGGATCTTGCAATTCACTGGCCCTGACATCAGGGTTGGTAACAGGATAAATACTGAGATAATTGGGATTATGAGGTAGATGACCAGTTTTGACTAAAAGGTCTATCCCTTTTTTAATAGTGACTTTATGGTGACCTCTGGCGGTAATGACTGAAGTTGGTCTTTTATTAAAGGTCGCATGATAAAAGCAATTCCAAGAAGGCGCTTTCCAAGAATAATCTGCTTGTTCTAGGGCTTTTTCGATATCACTAAGGAAGGTCTGTTTTCTTCGCACAACCTTATCGATAAAAGTGTGCTTTTGATCGCGAAAGTGGCGAAAACTTCCTTTGTGGTCATCATAGTCTACATAGTAATTGGCAAAGGCGCCCGTCTTTCCGATTTCATGATGATAGCGGGCCCATTCTCCAGAGGAGAGGGTCTTCTCCGCCCCTGTCTCTTTGTTAAAGATCACGATAGGAGTTGTGAGGTAGGCCACATTGTCGTCGAAGTCGAAAAAATAAAAACTTCTCCCCCCAAAATGAAAATTTCGGTCATTCTCTGTGGGGCGCTCAAGGCCTAAATCGAGTTGAGCCTGATTGTGGGCAATCCTTTTGCGGCTCAGTCGAATCTTAACCATTCTTTCTCCGGTTAGAAGGGCTTTAGTTGTAGGACAAGTCTCTTCATTTCTAAAGGGTATTTGGAAATATCTACACTCTCACCCATCGTTTTTGCTAGGGTTAAACGGTTATACAGGCATACAGAGCGTATCGAAGTGGGAAAATCGGGGTTGTCAGAGCACCCATGATAGAATTCTAGCGCTGCTTCCTGTAAGGGGGTTAGCTCTTTGTTTCGAATGACAAGTTCTTTTATTTCGGCAATTTCTTTTGCATGTTGGATTAGACTTTTTGGAGCGTGATGCAAAGCCTGTTCCTCCTGGAGGTCTGATTTATGGGGCATAGTCTCTAAAAGCGAGTCCCTTTTTTGAATAAAGATTTTTAGTATCTTTTTCTCTTTCAAGTTAAGGCTTTGGATACTGGTATTTTCTTTTTGATTTTTTTCTCTTTTGATTCGAAGAATTTGATTTTCATGATGGGGCTTTTCACTTTCCATCAAGAGAAAGAGACCAAAAACAACAAGGCAAAACGTCGTCAAAAATTTAAAATGGCTGTTCTTCATCTTTTTCAAGAATGTTCTCCGGGCTTGGGTCTAAAATGAGTGTCTTTCTTCTATTGGCTCTTGAAATAATGCGGCTGAGTTCATCATTGAGTCTATAGATTTCTTTTGAAATTGATGAAATCCTATGATTGTCATCTTCATCAAAGTAGGAGCGAGTAAGCTCTGTTATTTTATTTTCAATTTCGTAAATCCTCTCTTGATCCAACTGGGATAGTTTGTCTTTTGTCGTGAGAACTCTTCCCTTTGTCTCTACTTGGAAGAAACGAAGGACTTCTTTTTCATACTCATTACATTCTGTGCAAGCTTCTACGGTCTTTTTGAGATAGAACGCTTGGAGAGCATAGGATCCATTAGAGGGGGTGTCACAAGCAAGTTGGCCAGCATAATCATGGCCATAAGGGCAGAGAGTGTGGGGAAAACCTAGGTGTTTGCCATGACCATCACCATGACGAGCTTCATGAAATAAAATACCTCTTAGAAGAACTCTTGAAATCTTTTCAGGAAAGAAATCCAGGTGTTTTATGGCTTTTGAGGTGATTTGAATAATTCCTTTTTGTGGGGAAGTTATAGGAATGATTTTGTTTACCACAGGATGGTTGTCAAAAAAATAAGCGAGCTTTTGATTCTTTTTACCCTGAAGATAAATTTCAGGACTAAGGCTGGTGACCCCGTTATGGGTGTTGATATCTTGAAAACCGAACTCATTATAGGGGTGGGTAGGATATTTTTCTGGAAAAGGATAAGTCCTCTCTATTGATCCAAGAAAAATTGAATATGTCCTATCTAATTGGTGAGGAAAAATATAGGAGATCCTTTTATGCATCCATTCATTTCTTGCTAGAGGATAGATCAAGCTCTCATCCCAAAGGGATTTTTCCTCTTCATTTAATTCTTTCCACACAAATCCATTCTCTAGATAAAAGGCTGTAGAAACGATCGAAGAAATTTCCATTTCAAAACGTGGCGAAATCTTCATTTCACTTTGAGGAAAAGTAAAATAGGCGAAGCTAGACTTGAGAAAAAGCCCTTGTAAAGCAAGTAATATCAATAGTTTAGTCTTGTTAGCCGTCATCATTTCGCTCAATATATCATCAAGTCTGGTGACAGGGGCTTTCAGTGTATTTTTTGCTGTGATGTCGGCTTTTTCGACACCCTATGAACAAATGGAATCTTGATACAGGCTAGAGCAGGTTTTTGCTAATATAGAGATTCGCTATAATTGTGAGGAGAAGTCATGGCCTTTAACCGCAGAGAATTTGTGAAATTTATGGGAGGAGCAACAAGTGCCCTCGCGACCTTAAACTTAGTGAGTTGCCAAGAAGAAGTGCTCAATGAAAGTGCAAAGTTTAGCTTCTCATCGAAAGACGACTTTCTCCTTGCTCCTGGTTTTGAGTATGATTTAATTCTCTCTTTTAAGGATAAGATTAGTGATAAAGATCGCTTTGGTGCAAATAACGATTACACTTGTCCCATAAAAATATCAGATGATGAACTCATTCTTTGGGTTAACCATGAATACCCAGATCTATTAGTGGGATCTCGCTGGGTAAAAGGAATGAAGCGCACCAAAGAGATGATTGAAAGTGAGCGCTACAGTGTTGGCGGATCTCTTGTCCATCTTAAAAAAAGAGATCAGCGTTGGGAGCTCGTCTATAACTCAAAATACAATAGAAGATTAAATGCCGATACGATGATTCCTCTTGTGAGTGATCGTCCGATAAGAGGAAAAAAAGTTGCTCAAGGAACTTTTGCTAATTGTGCGGGAGGAATCACTCCATGGAATACCATCCTTACTTGCGAAGAAAATTATGACCTTTTTTATGGGGAGAGGATAAGGCAAACAGACGAGCGAATTCCAAGCCGTTTAGGCTGGGAAAAAACGCATGATAACCCCCCTGAGCATTATGGCTGGGTTGTTGAGGTGAATCCTAAAACTGGTGAGGCAAAGAAACTTACGGGAATAGGACGATTTGCTCATGAGTGCGCAACCTGTGTTTTAACAAAAGATAATCGTGTTGCTGTTTATTCGGGCGATGATCGAAATAATCAATTTCTTTATAAATTTCTCTCTGAAAAATCTGATTCCCTAGAAAAGGGGGAACTTTTTGTCGCTGACGTTGTCAAAGGAAAGTGGATCTCTCTCGATATTAACAAGCAACCTCTTCTTAAGAAAACATTTAAAGATCAAACGGAAGTCCTTATCAACTGTCGAGAAGCTGGAAAGCTCCTCGGAGCCACTCCTCTTGATAGACCTGAAGATATTGAAATTCATCCAGAAAGTGGTGATGTCTATGTTGCTCTTACAAATAATAAAGAACGTGGCAATTATCATGGAAGTATTTTGAGGCTTAAAGAAACCAATGGTGATCACTCTTCCATGAGTTTTAAGGCCTCAGATTTTCTCGTGGGAGGAGAAGAGTTTTCTTGTCCCGACAATTTAGCCTTTGATCGCTTTGGTAATCTTTGGTTTGCCACTGACATGAGTGGAGGTTCCATGCATAAGGAGCCTTACAAGAAATTTAAAAATAATGGTCTCTTTTATGTTCCCATGGCGGGACCAAATGCGGGCAAGATTATGCAAGTGGCTTCGGCACCAACTGACGCGGAACTTACGGGCATTTCTTTCTCTCCAGATGGGAAAACCCTTTTTCTCTCTGTTCAACATCCCGGTGAGAAATCTAAATCCCTAGAACGTGAAAAAATGACGAGTCACTGGCCAAAGGGAGGAAGTGAAGAGCCTCTCAGCTCGATCATTCAAATTCGCGGAAAATTGCTTGAATCCTAAGTTTTAGACCCATTTTGGCCCCAAAATTTGGGGCAAAAAGACACCACATAGGTAAAGATTTCTAATAACTCTTAACTTCCCTTGTTTAGGTAGTTTTCTTTGGTACTACTGGAATTATCAAAACTTACAATCCAAAGGGAGAGGATTTATGAGAGTTGCTTTGTTGTCATTATTCGTTGTTGTTTTTTCGTTGTCTGCCGAAGCCAGACCCGGTAGGGGAGGATTTGTAGGCGACTTTGATTTTTTTAGGCCGGGCCTTCAATCATGTTCTGCTGTTCTTGAAAAGAAAGTTTGGACTGGTGGCTGGGATCATCAGTATCGATATGAAGTGGTCGAAACGTTTACAGAGTTTGGTCACGATGCTTGTTTCGAAGCTGAATTTCGTTGTGACAGCGAAATGAGGAGATTAACCGGTGGATGGGGAAATCACTCAGAATATCGTTGTACCGTTCAAAGACCCGTAGACCCTCGCCCTACACCAGTAAAGTCATGTTCTTACCAAGTTGAAGTAGGAAGACGTGGAAGCCGTCGTCTTATCGGTCAGCCCTTTCATGCCCGTGGGTTTAACGCCTGTGAATTTGCACAAAATGAATGTGAAGATGAGCTCTACTTCCTTAGAAGGCAAGGAAGAGTTGGTCCTTACGCAACATGTGTGAAGGTAAGTGGAAGAAGACCAGATCCAAGACCACCTGTTTCCTACACTCGTACTTGTACTGCTGAGCTCATTGCTGGTCGTGCAGGTCGTCCTACTGGAAATATTTTTACAGGAACTGCGACTGCAAGATCTTCTCAAGAAGCTCAGCAACGTGCCTGTAATGATGCACTTTCGCAGTGCAGCCGTCATGAGCGAGGCTCTTTGCGTTGTGTTGTTAAATGAGGTTTTGACAAGGTGAATAATAAACTCTTTATTAAGAGACAATATAGCCCCCTTATTTGGGGGCTTTTTTTATGAAAATTTTAAAAATAAGTATCTAATATTACATAGAATTTTGCGCTGTGCTAGCGACAGACTTTTTCATTTCTGATTTAATAAAAGGAACACACAGGTTACACACACAAAGAAATGAAAGGCTCACAGTATGGAACACGCTAACGATTCTCTTTTAGAGACTCATCCTGATAGTTTCGTTCATCTTCATTTACACACTCAATACTCACTTCTAGATGGTGCCATCCGTCTCAAAGACCTTATTGCGACGGCAAAAGAGCAAGGTGTTAAGGCCATTGCCCAAACTGATCATGGAAATATGTTTGGGGCTATCGACTTCTATAATCGCTGTAAAGCAGAGGGTATCAAGCCAATCTTAGGTTCTGAAATTTATTTTACTCCTGGAAGTCGTTTTGATCGTAAGTCGGCGAAAAAGGCAAAGGCGGTGAGCTCTCAGGATGCCGAGGAGTCTTCCCGTCAAATTCACCACCTTATTCTTTTAGCAAAGAATAACACGGGCTATAAAAATCTTTGTAAGCTCTTAAGCCAAGCCTATCTCGAGGGTTTTTATTACAAGCCGCGCGCCGATCTTGATCTGCTCAAGGAATACTCTGAAGGCGTGGTTTGTACCACGGCATGCTTGAAAGGGGAGGTTGGTTACAACTTTTTTACTGAACAAGATGAAAGAGCAACAAAGGCAATTACCAAGCTTCATGAAGTC
>JASBRV010000011.1 GCA_030149295.1 Bacteriovoracales bacterium
GCGCTGGTTTTTCTAAATTTTTTGAAGTCTGCGATAAGTTCGTTGAGCTGTGACATCCGTGTCCTCCTATCTTGAATGTTTGCTTCAAGTCTAGGAGGCAGGGAGAATGACTTCAAGAACCTGCTTCACGCCTGACGTACAGAATACATACTACAGAAAGTAATTTTTGAGACATTGAAAACCTCTTGAATATTTGATAAATAAGAAACGTTTCTAGCTCAACTTTCTAGAGATGACAACATGCAAGAACTATTCATAGATTAGCCTTGCTCTCCCTTAGTGTGAAAATAATAGTGTTAATTCAGAGAGATAGAATAATTGTTGTCTGTGAAATAAGCCCCTCTACCAAACAAGTGAGGGTCGGAACTAAAATGTGAGAATTTTCTCGAACACAAGTATACTGAAAATTAGAGACTTTGAATAATAAAGCTAAGACCGCTATTTCACATCTTTAATTACCTACTCCTATAGAGAATACCTTGGCCCTATATAGGCCCTAAAATGACTAAAAATGGCCAAAAAAAGAAGAAAATAGACAAAAAGAGCGAAGACCCAAAACTGCGTTAAGCATTTAAAATTATAACTAATTTAGCGAAATTGCGAAGAGTGAAAAATGGTGCTTTGGCACTCCAGTCCCGTGCACCATCTTTTTCTTTTATTCCTTTTTTTTCGATCAATCTATCTCTTGGCAATAATCCAAACGGCATGAACTATGCCTGGAATATATCCTAAAAGAGTAAGAAGTATATTGAGCCAAAAAGCGCCACCTAATCCAACCTGAAGGAAGACCCCAAGAGGGGGTAAGAGAATCGAAAAAATAATCCGTATAAAATCCATAATAAATCCTTAATCAGTCTTTCTTCTTTTAAATTTGCCGTTAAATGAGATCTCATCTGTGCCGAGACGTTCATTCATCTTTTCTTCTTTCTTAAGGTCATCAGGCAACTCTTTTGCAGGTCCTTTTTTACCGACGACAAAGGCACAGACAACTTGATATTCATCATTGGGAATTTCTAGTTTTTCATAACAACTCTCATAGTGAATGCCTCCCATTCCATGGGTATAGAGACCTAGATCTCTTGCTTGCATGGTAAGCGCCATCCAAGCAGCACCACAATCAAAGAGGGCATGTCTGTTTTCATTTCCTTTGGGGTCTTTTAAGTGAGCTACAATAAAACCAATAAGAGGAGCCTCTGCCGCCCATTCCTTATTAAAGTCATTAAGGAGACTCAAGTAGGTTTCGTAGTAGTCATCCCCTTTGTGAGCATAGAGAAAGGTCCAAGGTTGATGATTAAAGCTTGAAGGACTCCACCTCGCAGCCTCAAAGAGTTTGTGAATATCCTCGTCATAAAGGGGATAAGAAGAATCAAATGATCGCGGTGACCACCTCTTCATAAAACGTTCTGATACTTCATAGTCTTCTTGTCTATTCATTATTAAACCTCCTTATTTAGGTAAAGTTTAGCGAAGGCACGATAATTTTGAATGAAGTGACTTTATAGCTTCTGTGTAATTTCATTCACAATTGTTTAGAAATCTCCTCATGAAAAGCAAACTTTCTAAAAGAACGCCCTTGTCATTGAATTTAAAATAAAAGGAATCATTCAAGAAAAGGAGTTCGATATGAGTGAGTCTATTAGAAAAGTTGAAGGCATAGGTGAAGAATACCAATCAAAACTTGAGTATATTGGCATTCACCATGTCAGTGAGTTCATCGCCATGACTCAGACCCAAGAGCAAAGAGACGAGCTTGCAAGAAGGGCGGCCATTCCCGTTGGCCACATTGATAATTGGGCCTCTATGCTTGACCTAACCCGCGTCGATGGCATTGGTTATCAATATGCCGAGCTTCTCACCTATTCTGGCGTAAAATCTGTTGAAGATTTTAGAAAGAGAAATCCCCACAATCTCCATGAGATTTTAATGGAAACTAACAACAAACATTTTTGTGGGACAGTACCTACAGAAAACGCGCTTGGGTCCCTTATTGAAAGCTCTAAGAAGCTAACGAATATCACCCAGCGCTACTGACTTTAGTCCCAGATAGAATAGATAACAGTGGCTACAGGTGGCTCAGCCATCCAATCCGTCATAACCTTCATCAGTCCTGACTTCATTTTGAGAAGGCAGTATTCACCTGCATAAATTTCAGTGACCTCAAGTTTGGGAAGAAAGAAATCCACTTCCTGATCAAGCTTGGGGTTACATGATTTTTGGGCGGCTGCTTTCATGAGCTGCTCACAAGTCTTTTCACTTGGAATATCAATGACATTTTCAATAACAGTTCCTTCCTGACAGGCAACTGATGAAAAAGAAATTAAAAAGAATACTATTATGGCTTTTTTCATTTCTTTCCTACTTACTTGAGAGTCGTTTTGAGAACGAGCGTTGTAACACAAGACTTAAAGAGTGGCTGTCCTCACTGTAAGTTTTACCCTAGAATTGAGGTACCCGAGTGAGGCCAATCTGTGTTAGCCTATAAGCAAGATGATATCAAAAGAGCCAAAATTAACAGTACTGCAAAGCTTTTCAAACGATGCCGCCAACAAAGTCATCACCCTTGGTAGAGTGGTCAGGAATTATCGTAGGGCCCATTTCTTTGAAGGCCAAAAACGCTTCAATCACTTTCTCAATATTGCCAAATTATACCTTTCCCAAAATTGGGGAGGATCACTCCCAAGCTCAGAGGACACGCAAAAAATAGAGGTTCGCGAGGGTTACTTTCTTCATAAGTCAGATAGAATTCCGTCACTTAATTTAGCCGTTGAAACAAAAGAGCTAACAATAGAAAGAAACGCTCAGACAAAGAGAATCATTGTCAGTGATTTTGACGATACCATTATTAAAAGTCGCGCAACATCCCTTACTCGCCTTATTCTCACAACCCTTTTTAAGCCCATTGGCAAGCGAGAAGTTTTCCCAGAGGTCTCAAGCTTTTATAAACGCCTTCAAGGCCAAAATAACCTCTTCTTCTATATTTCTAGTTCAACATGGAATATCTACCCCCTCCTTCGTGGCTTTCTTGAGCACTCTGACTTACCTCAGGGCATTCTCCTTCTCAAAGAAATGAAACTTGAAAGTAAACCCCAAGAGACAACTCTTAAACACTCTCATAAATTAGAAAAGATCCAGTCCCTCATCGATTTCTATGATGATCTTCCCTTTATCCTCATTGGTGATGCTGGGCAAGAGGACAGCCAAATCTACCAAAGAGTCGCCGAGCTCAATCCCGGACGAATTGAAGTGATTCTTATTCGTCACAAGTGGTGGGAGCGTGTTATGGAAAAAGAAAATGAAATCAGCAAAGTTTCAGGGACTAAGCTTATTTATTTTAATAATCTTAATGACGTTCAAGACCTTCCCCTAGACTAAGGGGTCAAAGTATTCCCAATAAAATTATTTTCTCCTCAGTGCTAAAATAAAGGAATGAAAAAGGGCTGTCTTCGTTGCAAACATTACTTTTCGACCTTCGATCCTCAAAAACCAAGAGGCTGTAAGCTCTACGGCATGAAGTCTCACGCCTTCCCCTCCCTAATCGTTAAAAATGAGACGGGAAGCGACTGCATGGGCTTTCAGGAGAAAGTAAAGCGAAAGACTGAGGAAAAGGTCAATTTAAACGATCCTAAGTACTGGTAATCACGTCCCTCTCATCTAAGAACTTTTCAAGCGACATTCTAGAGTTCATAATTTCCCCTCACTAAAATTTAGAGGTCATTATGAAAAAGATAGCTCTTCTCATCTCCCTTCTCGTTTGCACAACTTCCTTTGCTCAGTCCTTTGGAAAGAAAGTGTCGAAATCTGAACTAACCCCCATTAGTGAGTTACTGGCCGATGTGAAAAAGTTTGAAAAGAAAGAAGTCACGATCAAGGGCATGGTTACCAATGTCTGCTCGATGCGTGGCTGTTGGATGGAATTTGCGAGTGATAAAGAATACCAAAGCCTAAGGATCAAAGTTCGTGATGGTGACATGGTTTTCCCCATAAGTGCTAAGGGTAAGATCGCCTATGCTACGGGAACACTCAATCACACAACTTTCTCTAAAGATCAGCTCATCTCCTTTGCCCAAAAGAGAGCAGAGAAAACGGGTAAGCCCGCCGACCTCTCAAAGATCACAGGACCTGAAACCTACTACCAATTCATTCCGGTTGGTGTGACGATTGAGTAAGAAAAAGAAAAACCTCTTTCTTCTTAATCGCAGTCTTCATCGCGATATTGGTTACCTCAGCATTGGCTTTACCATTATCTTTGCCCTGAGTGGTTTAGCGCTTAACCATAGAGATGACTGGAATCCTAATTACTCCATGCAAAGAGAAGTGGTTAAGCTAAGCCCTGAAGAGCGCTCAAGTGAAGAAGTTCTCTTAGAGGCCAGGAACCACTTCTCCCTTCCCGAGAAAATGAAGGGTAAATTTTGGGTCGACCCCAATCAACTCAAGGTTTTCTACCCTCAAGACACCACGCTGATTTACCTTAAAGATAAGAGTGAACTGCATTTTGAAAAGATCACACCACGCTTTCTTCTTCGCCGCTTCAATGGTCTTCATGTCAATGAGTTAAAAAGTTATTGGATTGCTGCTTCTGACGTCTATTCCCTGTGCCTCTTGTACTTGGCCCTCAGCGCTCTCTTTATGGTCAAAGGAAAATATGGCATCAAAGGGCGCGGTGGAATCCTCACCCTCATAGGCCTTATTATTCCGGCCTTCTTCTTCTTTCAGATTATTTAACTTCGTTGAGATTGAGTCCGTCTTCATAGAGAGAAGCGCCTCTTTTTTGAATCATTCCCCCACCAAGGCACACACTGTGCTCGCCTAATTGCTGATAGAGAACAATACTCTGGCGGAGTGCGATCCCTCTTTGAGGCTCATCAAAGACCACATGAAGACGATCCTCCTCAACAGAGACAATCTTACAGCGCTGATCTTTTTGACGATAACGAATCTTAGCAGTGCACTCAAAAGGCAGAGAATTTTTAAGCTTTGAGAGAAAGTCTTTCTCCACAAAACTCAATTCATTGGCCCAAAGCTCACTTGCGTAGAGGGCCGGATGCTCCTCTCCTCTCTCGACGACCACCACATTTTGCTCAACATTTTTATCGACAACAAACCACGGCTCCCCCTGACCACCAAGACCAAGGCCCTTACGCTGACCAATGGTATAATAGGCCATGCCATCATGTTGCCCCACAACCGTGCCATCAAGAGTCTGAAACTCTCCTGGCTTGATATGAATATACTGGCTTAGAAAATTCTTAAAGTTGCGCTCACCGATAAAACAAATTCCGGTAGAGTCCTTCTTCGCTTTGGTGGCGAGATCATATTTCTTTGCAATCTCTCGCACTTCACTCTTTTGAAGATGACCAAGGGGAAAGAGCACCTTCTTAAGAATTTCCTCTTTCATAGTGTAGAGAAAGTAGGTCTGATCCTTATTATTATCGAGACCTTTAACGAGGTAAGTTCCCTCTTCTGTGTCCACTCTCTGACAATAGTGACCAGTGGCCAAGTAGTCAGCCCCGAGTTCCATCGCCTTTTCAAAGAAGACTTTAAATTTAATTTCACGATTACAAAGAATATCAGGATTGGGAGTGTAGCCATTTCTATACTCCTCAACAAAGTGAGAAAAGACATTCTCACGGTACTCTTTGACAAACTCAACGCTGTAATAGGGAATATCAAGTTTCTCACAGACCTTCACCACATCGGCGAATTCTTTTGAGGCCTGGCACACGCCATTTTCATCCTCTTCTTCCCAATTTTTCATGAATAGGCCAATGACGTTGTAGCCCTGCTCTTTTAAAAGGGCAGCACAAACTGAGGAGTCCACTCCTCCGCTCATTCCAACAATGACTGTTTTATTCGCTTCCATAGGTCGGGCACTATAGCATAAAGAAAAGCCCGTTTTGAAGCGCTTAGTGTTTAAACCTGTAAATATCGACCTTTTCTACCTCTTCTTCTAACTCAATATCCTCTTTCTTCTTGGGAAAGGAGCGAAGTTTACCATTTTCGATGAGACCACAAGTGCGAACCTCTGCTGAAGCCACAACACGCCCCATGGGACCTTTTCGGTTGTAGAGGGTGATAAACTCGCCCTGGTGAATAAGCCCCGTTTGTTTAGCATTGAGCTTCAACTCTCCAAAACGATTATTGTAGGGATAGAAAATTCCAGGAACTTTTTCAGCTCCTTCACTAAAGCGAAAAAAGACTTCAAGTGGGGACGAGAGATCAGTACCAGGAGGTACCTTTACTTGGGTGAGGACGATGGTATCGTACTCAAGATCCTCGTTATAACCCATGTAAACAACTCCCGCTCGATAGCGAAAACCAATCACTTCAAAGTTCTTATCAAGGGGCACACCACTTTTGGTTTTAATATTGGACTCCCCTAATCCGAAATGGTGAATCCCATCGTGCTCGCCGAGAATAGAATCATTCTTATAATCAATAATATTTCCCTCTTTAAAGAGTTTCTTTGGGGCACGCTCTTCAATAAAGGCGCCGAGCTTTTTAAGCATGAGACTCTTTTTAGATTCGGGATCATTGGGGAGGTATTTGAGATTAAGAGACTTCGCAATTCTTTCAACCTCACTCTTTCTCATGTCACTCAGAGGCAATAAGAGGGTCGCAAGCGTTGGCGGGTCAACCGTTGAAAGAAGATCACTTTGATCATTTTCAAGGTCATTACTAACAAAAATATGGTGGGTTTTAAGACTAATATTGTGAACAATTTTGGCATAGTGACCGGTCGCCACTTTTTCGGCGCCTAGCTGAGCGGCCTTCTTCTTTAAGACCTCCAAGATGAGACGGCTGGTCGCTGCTTTAGGTGCAAAGCTTCGCCCGCCAATCCGGGCACCAATCACTCGATCTGTGACGTAGTGCTGATACTCAGTAGCCGCTTGAACCGCGTAAAAAGGCAGCCCAAGCTCATCGGCGAGGGCCTTTACTGCATCGAGATCTTTAATCTGATAGACTCCCTCAAATGGGGCCTTTGGCAGCTCATCGCCATTTTCATTGTAACGAAGGGAGGTTCTTTCAAGCTCTTCAGAATAGAAATTAAGGCCCAGAAGAATGACATCATGGCCTTGCTTCTTGAGAAGATAAGCCCCGACAACAGAATCAATATTGCCACTAAAGCCCATCACAATCTTCAAAACGTCCATCCTTGGTTTGCTTTGTTTCATTATAGCAAATTTGAGTCTTTGCTCCCACACGCGACACTAGGCAGCATTTACCCCTCACCTCACTTTATGACGCTATGCTTGGTAAAATAACACCCGTTAACCGAAAAGGAAGTTATGACCAAGAAGGAGAGATCCACCGACATTATTCTCTTTGAGAAAGAAAGCGCGCTTAACACGGGCTGCCTCAAGCAATTTCTCAATTTCCTACGCCTGCAAAAAGTCCCAGGACCGCCAAACTTCAGTTTTGTCGATGCCAAGGGCAGTTTGCTTGGCAACCTGAGCCTAAGAGAGAATATTGCCCTCGACTCTATTCCTTCCACTGTCAGTGCCACCCGCACCTTTACCCTTGAAGACCATCTTAAAAGGCTTGGTAATCCCCATCTATGGGAACTCTACCAAAGCATCAAGCTTGTGGATCACAGGCCTCCCCATGTGGATGATATGACTTGCAAGACAACAGCCCTTGTTAAAGGACTCCTGCAAAAAGCGGATTTTATTTTTCTTGAAAGCCCTGAGCGCTATCTTGACCAATCCCTCTTTAAGGTCTTTCTCAAGGCCCTCCAATACCAGCTCAAAGAGACGGGTCAGACTCTTCTTCTTACCAGTGATAATCCCCAACTTTGGCAACCTCTGATCACAAAGACAGTTTCAAGTCGTAAATGTCAGCGCACAGGAAAGCTTGAACTCAAAGTGAGAGATAAGGTCTGTATTCCCTTTAAAGAACAAATCCAACAAGTGGCAGCAAAGCATGCAAGCTCGGGTGTTCTCGTCTTTAACCACCCCAAGAAAGACATCGTTATTCCCAAGCTTGATGACCATAAAAAAGCTTCTTAATCAAAATCATTTCAAGTAGTTGACAATAAATGACGGCCAACAGGATAATAGGAAGACTATCATTCTATTCAGCGCAATAAGGAAGCTCACCTATGGCCGATGGACTTGCTCAAAAGCCCAAAAAACTCAATTTTATCGACGTCTTTGCGGGCGCAGGTGGTCTATCATGTGGTCTAGAAATGGCAGGGATGAAGTGCCTGCTTGGAGTTGATTACGACAAGTATGCCATGCAAACCTTTGCAAAGAATCATCGCCACGCGGACGTTTACTGTGGAGATATTCGAAAACTCACAAAGAGAAAGCTTGATGAGTATTTAGGTGATAACCAGATCCACGCCGTTGTGGGTGGTCCACCTTGCCAGGGCTTTTCTACCGCAGGACTTGGCGATCCAGAGGATGAGAGAAATAGCCTCTTCCTTGAATTTGTCAGACTCGTGCGCCTAACTCGCCCCTATTTTGTCGTCATGGAAAATGTGACAGGTCTCGTGGCCAAGAAGAATGAGGCCGTCCTTAAAAATATCTTTAAGCGCTTTCACCGCTTGGGCTACAACCTTGATGTCAAAGTGATGAGCTCTCACAACTACGGTGTTCCTGAAAAGCGAAGAAGAACCATTATTATTGGAACGCGTATCAACGATGCTCCTCACTACCCTCGCTTTAGCCATGGGGATCCCGGTGAAAAAGCGAGAAAGCCTACAGTAACAGTGGGTGATATTATCAATAATCTTCAAACAAAGAAGGGTGAGGTTTTTAACCACGACCTTGAAGCCGCAGCCGTTAAAAATAAATTAGAAGAAAAGCGCCTTGCTCGTATTCCAGAGGGAAAGGGCATTCGCTATGAGCGTGACGAGCTAGCTTATTTACCCCCAAGCCTCCGCTTAGGCGTTAACTGGGCCGAAATAAAAGAGAATCGCTTTCGTCAAATGAAGTATCAGCGTCTTGACCGCTCTTTGCCCTCACCAACCATTATGACCCATAGGCATAGCTACTTTCACCCTGTTGAAAACCGCTACCTCACTGCTAGAGAGGCCGCGGCCATCCAAAGCTTTCCCAATAACTTTGAATTCATGGGACCAATCTCCGCCCAGTGGCGCCAGATCGGAAATGCTGTGCCCCCTCTCATGGGCAAGGCCATAGGAAAGACTCTTCTCGAACTTCTTAAGAAGGCTGACGTCTGCGAGCTTGATTTTAAAAAGAGAAAGCGTCCAACAGATAATGTGATCAGCTATCAAAGAGGCAAGGCCTTTGTTTATAAGCCAAGCACCCAAGTTAACGCTTAGGCCGCGATAGCTTTTGCCTTAGGGATAGTGACGACGAAGCACGTATTCTTGTGCTCGTTATCAACTGCAATATTTCCCCCGTGAAGATCAAGGATTTTCTTACAGAGGCTAAGGCCTAGGCCAGTCCCCATACCCGGAAGCTTAGAAGTATAGAAGCTATCAAAAATTTGATTTTGCTTTTCTTTAGGAATGCCAAAACCCGAATCAATAAAGCGCAGGCAATGCTCTTCGTCTCTCTCTTCGTACTCCACATGAATCCAACGAGCACTGATACTCTCTCCCGAGCGTCCAGCGCCATCGTTAAGGGCATCAATAGAGTTTGAAAGAAGATTCACAAAGACCTGGTAGAATTGAGTGTGATTGCCAAGCACATTGGGAATACTCTCTTTAGGAAGAGTCACTTTTATAAATGAATTCTTAAGTTTACTTTCAAGCATAAGCACCGCTTGATCTAGGCTATCTCTTAGATCACCTATTGTGCGCGGATCATCCTGGCCATGGCGAACAAAGGTCTTCACCCCATGAATGATCTTTTCAATTTTGGTGCACGTAGCATTTATACTCTCAGCGTCGCTCTGGGCCCTTTCAATATCACCGAGCTTTAAAAGCTTAGGGATACGATGAGCACGATTCTTAATAACGGTAAGAGGGTTATTAATTTCATGAACAATTCCCGCAACCATCTCTCCTAGTGAAGAGAGACGTTCCATAAGCGCCATGGACTTTTCCATATGAACAAGCTCAGTGACATCAAGACCAATAATAATCGCCTCATTCCCCTGCTTGAATTTAGTTCCCAGAAGATAGAAGCTGCGGTCTTGGCCCTTAATATTTACGGTGAGCTCTAGGGAGTGAGTGTCCTCTTTAATATTAAAGAGCTCCTTTGAGAACTCACGAAAGAAAGCTTGCTTTGAATGACTTCCAACCTCTTTTCCAATAAAATCCTCGGCTGGCAGTTTAAAAATATCACAAAGCGCTTTATTCACCCCGAGATAATTAAGGTTGTGATCAATCCAGCTCAATGTACAAGGAGACCAGTCAAACATAATTTGAAAGCGCTCCATCTCCTTAACTTTCTCATCGTAAGCACTTCTTAAGGCCTTAATCTCCCCTTCAATCACCGCAAGAGAAGACGCATCAGCCCCTTCCTCTTTCAAGGCGGCAAGGGCATTTTCTAAGGCTTTTGAACGGTCTTTGATCGCGGACATGCTGTTCTTTTCGGCAGGCCATGCCCTTATATTAAGGGATTATTGGATTAATATTTCATTAGGATTCTTAGCCTTCTGTGCCTGATGAAGCCTGAAAAAGGCTCCCTCACGGGCTGTGAGTTCTTTTTGAGTACCAGACTCAATAAGTTTTCCTTGGTCAAAGACAAAAATCCGATCACAGTGATCAAGAGTTGAGAGACGGTGAGCGATCATCAGACAAGTTCTTCCCTGCATCACTTTATCAACAGCTTCATGAATAATCTTCTCAAACCATGGGTCGATATTGGCCGTCGCCTCATCAAGAATAAGAATTTTAGGGTTTTTGATAAGCACCCGTGTAAGACTAAGAAGTTGGCGCTCACCAACCGAGAGGTTCACTCCCCCATCAAAAATCTCACTTTCAAGGCCCCAACTTCCAAGATCCATCACTTTCTTAAGACCGGTCACCTCACAGGCCTTAAGTATGACATCATCACTTACAGAGAGATCGGTGCTTAAATTCTGCCTCCAGGTGCCCCTAAAGATGATGGCGTCTTGACTAACAAAACCAATTTGATCACGAAGGGCATGGCGGTTAAAGTGGCGAATCGAATGACCATCAAAGAGGATATCCCCTTTTTGAAATTCATAGAGGCGAGATAATAAACTCACCGTTGTCGTCTTGCCACACCCGGTGGTTCCCACAAGACCAATCTTTTCTCCAGCCCTAATTTGAAAATCAATTCCCTTGAGTACAAAGTCCTCTTTGTTATAGGCCATAAAGACATCTTTAAATTCAATAGCGCCTTGGAGCTCATTTTTAAGGAGCCCATCTTTTCCAAGCGTCGCCTCTTCTTCCTCGTGCTCTAAGAAAGAGGCCAAGCGCTCAGCACTCGTGAAGGCCTGTTGAATCATATGAACTTCGCGCGCTAAGGTCATAATGGGGTTAAAGAAGCGCTCACAGTAGCGAATAAAAGTGACAAAGAGACCCACACTCATGGTTCCCGCGAGAACTTTATTTCCCCCAAACCAGACGAGACCAATAATGGGAGTGGAACATAAGAGGGCAACGAGGGGCCGCGTCCAGCCATAGAGCGTATTCGCTTTGAGATGGCTATTACGATAGTCATCCACGTAAGTATTGTATTGATCTCGTGACCATGACTCTAGTCCATAGATGCGAATCACTTCCATTCCACTTAAGAATTCAGAAAGCTTGGCATTGAGGGCAGAATTGGTGCGCGATAAGTTTCGGTTAATCTTTCTCACATGATTTCGAGTCGCATAGACGAAGATGAGCGCCGGAACAACAGAGAGCACTAAAATCAGCCCTAGAGTAAAGTCCGTCACCAGCATGGCAATCATCGCCATTGTTGCCATAAAGGCGGCGTTAAGAACTCGCCCCATACTAGAAGTAAAGAATTCCTCAATACCTTCTACATCGTGAGTAACTCTCGTCACAACCCTGCCTTGAGGTTGACGGTCATAGAAACTAATGGGCAGTCCTTGCAAATGATAAAAGAGAGACTCACGAATCTTTAAAACGGTCAAAGAGCTGTACTTACTTAAGAGTGTTCTTCCAAGCCACATGGTCCCTAGAGAGAAGACCTCAACCCCGATCACAAAGCCCGCTAACCAATAGGATCGCTCAAGGTCGCGAGGAAGAAGCCCATCTTCTACAAGGCTTCCCATAAGCCTTGCTGAAGCAATACTAAAAAGAGAACTCGCCAGCATGAGGGCAAGCCCTAGGAGAATGAAGCCTTTATAATCTTTGGCAAAGCCAATAATTTTCTTAAAAGAGGCCGCATCACTTAACTTAAACTTTTGGATATTCTCATCTGACTGCTCATCAGCATGGAGAAAGGACTTCTTTTTCTTACTCATGGCCAACCTCCATTACATGATCACAGTACTTAAGAGTAGATTCACGGTGGGCCACCCAGACGAGTGTCTCTTCTTTTAAGAGCTCATCAAGATTCGTGAGTATCTTCTCTTCCGTGACGGTGTCTACTGCGCTTAAACAGTCATCAAAGAAGTAGACCTGACATTGGCGGGCAAGGGCACGGGCCAGTGTTAAGCGCTGTTTTTGCCCCCCACTTAAGTTGATCCCCCATTCGCCAAGGGGTGTATCAAGCTGATCGGGAAAGCGGCGCACATCCTCATCAAGACAAGCTAACTTTAAATAATGCCAAACCTCATCATCGCTGAGATTGCGATCAAGCCTAACATTTTCGCGAATGGTATCGGCAAAGAGAAAAGGTTTTTGGGGGACATAGCCAATGAGCGTCCTAAGAAAGCCGTGACTATAGTGCTGAAAGGGCTCCCCCATGAAAGTAAGCACACCAGCGTGCTGGCGCTCAACCCCACTAAGAAGACGAACCAAAGTTGATTTCCCAGCACCAATGGGTCCGGTAATCCCTATGCGCTGACCTTTTCTGATAGTGAGGTAAATATTTTCAAGAACTGCGGAGTCTCCATCATCATAAGTAAAGTCGAGATTCTCTACGCTAATAACAACTTCGCCCTTTGGGTTCTCACTTGTTCTGTCGTTAAGATGAGGGTCTTTATCATGATGAAAAATTTCACTGAGGCGCTCTAGTGAAGTAAAGGCCTTCTTCCACTCAGAAATAATAAAACCCAGTTCCGCAAGAGGGTCTTGCAGAAGAAAGATGAGCCCCTGCATGGCCACAAAGTCACCAATTGAAATACGCCCTTCCCTCACAAAGGGAATCCCCACCAAAAAGAGGACAATATAAGAGAGAATACTGCCACTTCCCATGACCGGAATATAGCGAAGAGAGGTAAAGACAGCGTTAAGCCTCTTTTCCCGATAGCCTTCTGCACTCTCCATCATTCTCTTAAACCAAAAGTGACCTGATTGATTCACCCTTTGCAGGCGAATCGTTGAGACAACCTGAGTGGTGAGATCATTAAAGTGACCAAGATACTCTTGAGCACTTCGGTAGCGATTCATCTCAAGGTGGCTTAACTTTTTAACAAAGTAAGGAAGAACAATCATGATGCCCACCGAGGCTAAGGAGAGAGGCACGTTAATTGAGAGCATCGCAAAGAGAGTAAAGAAACCAAGAAAGGCCACATCAAAAATGGCAACAAGGGTGAAGCCATAAATGAATCGTCCTCGATTGACATCAGAAGTATTGGCGTTCATTAAAACGCCTTTCGTAAAATGACGAATGAGATCCCCTTGCTTAAAGAAGCGCACATTATCCCAAACGGTTTCTTTGAGTTGCGAAGAGGCCATATGAGTCTGGCGCGCCAGAGTCATGCGCCACCCCATTCTAAAGAAGAAGAGAAATACCCGCGCACCAACAAGGAGCATAAAGAGACGAAAGAAAGTATCGCGCTCGGAGACACCTTGAAGTAAGGAGGGCAGATCTTCTTTGGCAAAGAAATCTAAAATCCAGCCCATGGTCCTCGTGACTAAGACCTGAGAGAAGGCGGTAAAGAGGACAAAGAGAATTCCTAAGAGGTAGATGGGCTTATTCTCCATAATAAAGGAGAACCATCTCTTCTTGCCTAATTTATAGTGATTTTTTTGAGTTGTTGAGGCCGCTGACATTGCAAAATTCTAGGGTCTTTGAGCTCATTTGAGAAGGATTTTTCCAAGCTCCAATGCTTTACAAAGGCCAATATTCATCGCGCATGCGTCATATTCTTACTGCTTAAATGACAGGTTTTTATTTAGAAAACAAAACCACCACTAAGAGCAAGGGGCACAAAGTTCTTATAGGGTCCAAGGGTTACATACTCAAGACCAACATTAGCAAAGACGTATTTCCATTGCCAGTGATAAGCAAGGCCGATTTGACTGCCAAAGCGCTCTTCCCCAGGTTTTAAAACCTCTTGCCCATCGACTTCTAGTCCAGCAACCAGATCATTTTCTTCTTGCTTATTATAGTGAGCCCCAAAGCGAAAGAGAAGGCCATCACTAAAAGCGCTCTTTTCTTTTCCAAGGTAGATATTACCCATGACAGCATAGTGCCTAAGCCCCGGAATAAAACCAAGATCATCACTGCCTGCGACCTTTCCTTGAAACTTTCCGGCCATAACGCCTAGAGAGAATTGACGATAAACTTTAAATTCAAGGCCCGCCTGCATTAGATTACCAAGATAGCGATACTCGACGGCCACTCTTCTCTTTCTCTCTTCTTTGATCTCAAGAGAAACAGCACTTTCATAGACGACTTCATCCGACTCTCGTGGTGAAGAAGGTTCAATATCAATTTCCTGACCTAGGGTATGGGCACTAAGAAAAAGGCAGAAGAGAATATATACTCTTATCATTGATCAATACTCACTTTGAGGCGCAGTAGCTTTGACTTTCCTCCAAGAACAAAAGAAGGCAAGGCATCCTCACCCTGTCTAAAATTAGGCAGAGCATAGGCTTCATTAAAATCAAAGGTAATGTCATCAAAGACGGTGCTCGTAGCAACATCAACACTGACTCCCTTCATGCCAATAATCAAGGGGGCTACACTTTGCTCAGGGTCTTCAAGATAGAAATCAATCATTCCTTTCAAAGGAGGATAAACTTGATTAAGAGCATTTAAAACGCCATCAATCACCCCAAGAAGCTTAACAGGTTTTTTGATAAAGTTTCGAACATGTTCTCTTTCCGCTTGAGTGTCCACGTCTTCAAAACTCAGCACTGCTCCCTCGGCAATGGTCACATGCTTAATTTCTCGTAAACTACTCTCAGGGTCCTCACTCACTTCCTCAATGGGAATGATAATTCCCTTGAGTGGATTCTTGGCAAAGAACTGCGCAAAGTAGAGACCATCCCTTTTGCCAAAGCGCACCTTAAGCGTCTGATCAAGAATGTCTCTGACCTCAGGCCCCACGGCTGAGTTGGTTAGTTTTTCAAAAGCTTCAACAAGAATCATAATATCGCGATAGGCAATTTCGTATTCACCAATTTCAGCAAAGTAGCGCAGAATATAACTTGTTAAAGTGATGCCATCAGCGACTTCATAATCGCTACTCATATTATTCGCTATTGTTAAAATATTAAGGGCGACCTTCTTCATCTGGGCCTCTGAAAGACCAACATTTCCAAAGATCGTAGTTTGGGCCTCGGCCGCTAAGTAGCGATAAGGTGCCCTTCCCTGATCGGTTCCTAGAAGGAGAAAAGCAAAGAGACTGAAAAGCGTTAGCAGGCGAAAAAGAGAGCTCTGCTTTTTTGGGGAGGACTTCTTTTTCTTTTTAACACTCTTTTGAGGACGCACTCTTACCTGCACCTTTTCAGGCGCTCTCTGGCGAGAAAAACTAGGTCTTTGTACGGCCAAAATCCCTCCTTATCTGTCAAAAAGTTAGACAGCTGCAACGTTGATAAACACGCTAGAAATACCTTTAAAGGCCCTAAGACCTGTTAAATGGATTTTCTAAACTTGTGCTTATTATTGTTGCAAGGAGAGGGCCAAGATGGCCTTTCGAATATCTAAAAGAGCACTCGGGATCGTCTCTTTGTCCCAAGCAAGATGAAGGGATTCGCGAATATCTTTGCATTCCCTTTCTTCGTCCACGACCGCTTCCTCACGGGCTTCGAGAAGAACTTGTGAACTTGAACAGCTCTTGCCCTCTAGCTCTTTTTGTTTGGAAGGATTAAAGCCTAAACAGCCATAGGGTTTAAACTGAGGAGGGATAGGACAGCCCTTGGATTGAAAGAGAAAGAAGGGACAGGTATAGGTTTTTCGCATGAAATGACCGCCACCTATTGAAGGCCGATGATCAAGGCGAAACTCTTTAATATTTTCTTTAAGCTTTTCTTCGAGCTCTTCATTCCACAGCTCGTTATCAACAAGGTAGAAGTAGAGGTCTAACGCCTCTACTGTTGTCATCTGCATGCTATTTCCAACAAATGTACAGCAATGACCTGGGCAATTGGCGCAAGTAATCTCTTCAGTCTCGAGTCCATTCATCGTTTCGATCAGCACCTGGCGGCGGCTATAACTATCTGATTTTATGAGGCTTCTCGTCTTATCCATCGGTACCTTTACGCCCTAAACAACGCAACGTGTAATTTGTTCTCAAAGTGCTTGAACACCCTCTAAAGATGATAGAGTGGCGCTCTATGATAAAGACCACACGATACCTTGAAAGTCATCTGTTAAATTGGCTTCTTGTAACCCTGATAGGGCTTGTCCTCACAAGTTGCGGCGGGGGTAATGGTGAAGTCGGAATCACTCCAACAGCTGATGATCAGGCCCTTAGTGAAAAAGTCGTCAGTGAGTTCTCCATCGGTCCTACATGGGACGCCTTAAAAGTGAGCTCAGAATTTCTCTTTGAAAGAAATGATTTCTTAACGGCACGCCTTGCCGCCAATACCGTTAAGGTGACGACCGTCCATCGCACGGGAACTGGGTTTTACCTTGGCAAACATCTCGGTCACCATATCATTGCCACAACCGCCCATGGTCTTGTGAATGTTCCAAGCTGTAAATTTTCAACAGTTCTCATCCAATTTCCCATGGCCAAGAAAGTCTATACTTGTAAGGAACTCATTGGGATTTGGGCCGATGTCGATTACGCGATGCTGGCGCTTAAGGCGGAACCAGAGGAAGATGAGTTCTTCGCCACCTTAAACCCGCTAAAGCTAGCGCCCCTTTCAGGCAACCCCTTACAGGGCACTCCCCTCATGAGTATGGGCTTTGGTTCAGTTCTTAATAACGATAATCAGCTCACCCTTAAAGAGGATCGTTACTGCACCAACCTTTCTCCTCAATTTGCGAGAATGAATAATGGCGATGAAAGAATCCCAAGAAAGATTCCAAGCTTTGCCGTGGGCTGTGACCTCAGTCCAGGTGACAGTGGCAGTGCACTTGTGGATAAAAGAAATGGTCGCGTCGTCGGTATGGTCTGGTCCATCATGAAACCCAAATCACCCTTTGTGAAGTCAGCCGCTTTCTTAGAAGACATCCTCTCACAAAGCGAACCCAACGTATGGGAGGATTTCGGCTACGCTGTTCCTGTAAGTAGTATTCGCAGAAGCCTTCAAATATGGGCCAATCGAGTCGAAGTCAGTCTTCCGATGAGAAAGCGCCGCCGTATTGTCCTTAAAATTCTTGATCAATAATTTAAGGTTTCACAAGACTTTCTTTTAGTGACTTAAGCACGAGATTTAAACTCTCCATACTCTTTTTAAGCGTCTCAACTTCCTTTTGACTTTCTTCTAATTTCTTTTCAAGCTCTTCAATTTTCTTCTCACTCGATTCACTCTTCTTGCCTTCCTTGTCCTTTGAAAGAGCACTAAGAGTCATCTTTAAACCTGAAACTTCTTTTTGAAGTTTAGAAATTTCGCCGTCTCGCTTTTTAAGCTCACTTTGGCGCTTCTTAGTAATATTAGCCTCAAACTCTCCTAGCTTCTTATCAAGACTCAAAAGATATTTTTCAATATGACCTATGCGCTGATACTTAGAAACACTCTTTTCCCGAGTGTCTTGGTAGGTGAAGCTTTGAGCGAAGAGAGAAGAAGATAAGAACAGGGACAATGTAAGGATCAGTTTTTTCATAAATTCATTATAGGTCAAATTCATGTTTTTTGATATCCTACGCCCTATGAAAACTATCATGACTTTTTTGAGTTGCCTGTCTTTCTCTCTATTGGCGCAAACAGAACCCTTCTTTACGGAATCTGGTCAGGCCTTTTCTTTTAAGGATCAAGAGGATATTGCTTTTGATCCCCGTGGAAAATTTTCGACCAATTCAGTTCTTATTGTAAGAGATCAAACTATACTCTACGAGCGTTATGCCAATGGTTTTGACAAAGAAAAACCCCACCGCCTTTGGAGTATGACAAAGTCGTTAAGCTCTCTTCTTGTAGGAATGCGCTTAAAGGATCTCGACCTGACACCAGAGCGCCCCATCAGCGCGGACCTCCCCACGCTCTCCTCTTATTTTAAAGACCAGATCACTGTGCGCCACCTCTTGCACATGAGCAGTGGTCTCAATTGGAATGAGTTCTATGAGCGTAATCCCTTTCAAAGTGATGTCATTGAAATGCTCTACCTTTCAAAGGATATGGGGAAATTTGTGGCCTCAAAAGAAAGTATCGCCGCCCCCGGAACTCGCTTTCATTACTCAAGTGGCGAGACGAACCTGCTGATGGATTGGTTTAAAAAGACTTTTAAAAATGATTTTCAGGCCCATGACCTCTATCCCCAAAAGAGACTCTTTGACCCACTCGAAGTAAAAGATGCGACTTGGGAGCAAGATGCAAGTGGCACCTTCGTTGGCAGCAGCTATGCCTATATGAGCCCGCGCTCCCTGGCTAAAATTGGTCTACTTGTTCTCAACGAAGGAAAGTGGCCATTAAAAGAGAGTGAAGAGCAAAGCCAACTCGTCGATCCCCTCTACCTTAAGGATAGCTTCAAACTCGCTCCAAGCGTGTGCCAGACCAATCTTTCCAATCTTATGAAGGGCTCATCCTATGGCCAACACTGGTGGCTTAATAAAGCGTGTCCTGGAAAAGAGAAGCCTTTTGATAAAGTATCTGAAGATATTATCTTAGCCTATGGTCATCATGGGCAGACCCTTGTCCTCTTTCCCAAGCACAATGTTGTCGCCATACGCTTTGGTGCCGACAAGGAAGGAACCTTTAGCCGCTACAAGTGGATAACCTCAATTTCAAAGGAGCTTAATAATGACTAGGACTCTCCTCGCCTTATTACTCCTTTCAAGCTGTCAGCCTAAAATTCTAAAAGTTGTAAGCGCCAATTTTGCCAAAGAATACTGCAGCTGCCTCTTTGTTGAAAAACAAAGCTCAACTTATTGTCGTGACTACGCCAAGCAATTTATCTCTATTGATTCCTTAGAGAGAACGGAAAATCTTATTCGGGTGCGTGCCTTTGATTTTGAAAGTGAGGCCAGTTTTATTTCTCCTCAGATGGGCTGCAAGCTTACCAGCCATCCAGAAGGATAAGCTTCTTCTTAAGCTCGTCACGCTGACGCTGAAGAAGTTTTTGACGATGCTTAAGTTCTTCACCGTATTTTTGTTCCTCTTCTTGATCGGCAACAATCGCAGCATCCTCAGTTGGATGGGTCACCTCAGGGTGGCATGAAGGATAATGGAGACCCCATAGGGGCTTTACATTGAGCGCCATGGCTTGAGTATGAAGCCAAACCAGATTTAACAAAAAATTAAGGACTTAGCTCCCCAATACTCATGCTAGGATCGCCCAATAAATGATACCAAAGTAAATTTTCTTTAGCGGCATCAAGATCTTCATAGGTGCTTAGGAGATGGAGTTGACCCGCACTAATCGCTTGAAAGAGAGGAACATCGCTCTTAGTTCTGAGAGACTCATTAATTCCAATCGCCATAAGGGCCGGAGGGTCCCAACTAATATCCACACTGCCCCCAAAGAACGCCACTGAACCAATAGGCCTTCCATCAGCACGGGCCGTTTGAAAAGTTTCCCCAAGACGAGCGCTATTATTAAAGCGGCCATTTTGGCAGGCGACATCAATGATAATAGGCTTCACTCCTTCAGCCCTAAGCTCTAAAACATCTCGAGAATGGTATTCCCCCTGGGTCAAGGAGCTCCAGCTATTACCCGAGCCATGACCGATATAATTAAGCCAACGAGCACCAGTATTTAGGGCCTGGTTGATGTCATGACTATTGGAGTTGGCATCATCTTGAAAAAAAGTTTCTGTGGTAAAGAAATACTCCTCTTCAAAAGGGGCGGTCATTTGCTTCATATAATCCACATCACTAGGGTCCCATCCCTCATTAGAGGCAATACCAATGATTTGGTGTGAGCCCTGACTATCGGCCCAAAGCCCTTGATCATATTCTTGTATTTTATCAATTTGAGAATCAATCTCTCGATCATCTCTTCCTACCATCCGCCCATAGAAGACATCGGCGACAAGATCACCCTGACCCCCATGAGTAAAATAGGGAAAGTCACTTGGTGTTTTAAGATCAGAAATTGTCTCAACTCTAAAAGGTGGAATATCCTGTTCAAAACCAAAGAAGACGGCATACTGGTAATCAAAGTCGGCATAGATATTTCGAAGAGAGACCCTCAGATCCTCAGCACTGCCTGCAATATCTTCATAAATGAAGCTCTTCACCTCAAAGCCAAGAGACTCCTTATAGTTTTTAAAACGCTCCATGCTCCCCTTTAAGTGGCGTGACCCCACAAGAATCATTTTCTTATTGGCCTCTTTAATTTGCGGTGCCCTTAACTCCTGACCCAAGCGATGGGTTAAGCGAAGAGATAGATCGTGAAAGCGAAAAATACCTTTTGTTCCTTGAAGAAGAGGGCGAATAACAACCTGGCTAATGGGCATCCCTCTGTAGTCACCAAGATCTACGATTTCCACCATAGATCTTCCCCCATCCTCATAGGACTCAAGATTCAAGGGGTAACTCACCTCTTTATTAAGGTCACAGCGACACGGTAATAAAGGAGCAGGCAGCGCCTTTCCGGGAAGGAGGTCCTTATAACTAAAGTCCACATCAGCTTGCAGGTCCACCGCTTTTGCCGCCACTAGGAAACTATAATAAGGAAGACTTGGTGCCCCCGGTGTTTGAGCATTTTTAAGGCCTTCTATATGAAAGAGCGTAAAGTCTTCTTTAAGAGGACTCACACTGAGCTTTCGTGCCTTAAGTGCGGAGAGCTCAACTTTGAGGTCCCATTGGTTAGAGTTTTGATTAAAATCTATTTGGCCATAGGTCAATTCACATAAAATGAGACCTAGCAGCATAAAAATTTTTGCAGGCATAGAAATTTCCTTTTTGGGTCTATTTCTGCCTATCGGTCCTATGGACGCCCTCTCCAACGCTTCGGCCCCATTATGACGTGCCTAGGCAATAACAACCGCTCAGGAAAATCACGCCTGACAAATCCCCTCGGAATTGATAAGACATGACCTCTAGAAATTTGAAGATCTTCGGAGCCCAACCAATGCTTAAAGCACTAGCCCTCTCTTTATTACTTGTCCTCACCGCTTGCCAAAATGAAGCCCCCCTAGGAACGAAAGATAATCCTGTAAAGCTTTACTTCACCCCAAGTGTGGATGCGGACACCATCTCAAGTAACTCTAAAGAGTTCATTAACTTCCTTGAAAAAGAGACAGGCCTGATCTTTAAAACTGGTATCCCAACCAACTATGTTGCTGTTGTTGAGGCCTTTGGGTCTCTGAGAGCCGATATCGGTGTGATGAATAGTTTTGGTTACCTGATGGCCAATGAGAAATACGGCGCAAGTGCAAAACTTCGTGTTCTTCGCTATGGGCACGACTATTATCAAGGTCAAATTTTGGCCCACGTCGACTCGGGTATTAAAAGTGTCGAAGACCTTGATGGCAAGAAGATGGCGTTTGTCGATCCCTCTTCAACTTCAGGTTATATGTTTCCCCTCAAAATCATGAAAGAGGCCAATGTCAGTCCAGGAAATATGACCTTCGCCAATAAACACGACAACGTCATCATCATGATCTATCAGAAACAGGTCGATGCCGGAGCGACCTACTACTCCGCTCCTAGTGAAGATGGTTCTATTCGTGATGCCAGAAGCCGTGTTAAAACTCAATTTCCAGATGTTGAAGATAAAATTAAGATTGTCGCGATCACTGACAAAATCCCTAACGATCCCTTTGTTTTCAGAAAGGATCTTCCTAAAGACATCGTTGATAAATTCACCAAAGCTCTAAAGAAGTTCATCGCAACGGAGCAAGGGCGTGATATTTTTAAAAGAATTTATTCAGTAGAAGGAGTCGTTGATACCTCTGATAAAGATTACGACTCCCTTAGAGAGATGGTTAAGGCCATCAACCTTGATACGGAGAAACTTGTCCGCTAGAGATTACTCCCTAGCGACAATCGCTCCAATATCCTTGATTCGTACCTTAGCGCGATCAAACTCGAGATGAACGACATCATTGAGAGAACGGGCCTGACTGGGATTTTTAAATTCCACGTGGCTAAGTTCTCTCATCTTAAAGACTTTATTCTTAGAGACAACCATTTCAACTTGATCGAGATGAATCCTCTTGCCCACTCCCGTCACTTCACCAAGATGAACTTTAAGTCCGGCCTGCCTTAATTCAGCAATCGACATATTGTGCTGCCTCAGAACTTGAAGGGCCTGCCTACCAACTCCTGTCACTTCACCTGCAAAACTAATAAGGACAAAGAAGAATGTCATAAGAGTGAATGTCTTTTTCATTGGTAGTACTCCGGTTTCTCAGGCATAAGCTGAGTGTCACACATATTTAAAGTAAAGAAAGGAATATCCCCTTCATAAAAAGGCGACTTAAAAACATCAAGCATCTTTAAGACGGCCTCTTTTTGGATCGCTTTAATCTTCTGAATGCCCTCTTCATTTAAGCTCTCACTCATATTGTAAAAGAGGTTTCTTCCCTTACTCACTTCCCCCAATTTAAAATGGGCGGCAAGCTGAGGAAGATGGCCAAGAACGGTGTCCACATCAAGGGAGTATTCGTTGGCCACAGCAAAGTAGCGCTCCTGCCCTTTATGATTTTTAAGCTCGATGAGCTTATCACCATGCATTTGATCCAATTTCTTTAGTCCCTGAAGACCATAATTTCTTTCAATTTCTTCGCGACTAATTCCTGCACGATTAGCGCATAATTTATAAACAAAGTAAGAGGTCGCATCTCTTAAGTAGGTACTTAACTCCGCTTGAAAAGAATGCCCCAGCGAACTTTCAACATAGGGCCCAAAAGACTCCTTTAAAAGCTCACCAAGGGGACCATCAAACTTATCAACAAGAATTGATAATCTCTTCTCGTTAGTGAGGGCACTAACAAAAGCAAGCACTGTATGGGGAGCTGGATCTCCTTTAATTTCCTGATTCCTAATCCGTCTCAGTGTCGTAGCACCAATCCCAGATTTAAGCGCCAAAGCATTGAGGCTCATATTAGGGTGTTGATGAAAATAGCAATCAAGCATGTGCTTGAGTTGGCCTGTTAGAGTCATTAGATCCTCCGATGAATCTCTACTTCACTCAAACTTAGCAAAGAGTTAACATCATGGAAGATTCTCTGACATAAAAGCTTCACTTTGGGCCCAAATGTAATAATTTGAAAGTTCTTACCTACGCATTTTCATAAACTTAGAAAAATTGGTGTCCCAAAAGGACACCATCTCTCCTTAGTTTCTAAGATCCCAAATAGCGATCTGGCGCTTAGACTTACAGCTTCTCGTGGGGGCATGAAAGATCAGGCCACGTGGACAATCGCTATCACCAAGAGCTGGTCGGGTTGGGCGTGTCGGTCTTGTGGGACGAGGTGGCCATGTAGGGCGTGTTGGCCTTGTGGGCGCTTGACGACAAGCTGATGAGTTCACTTTTAGCTTCATCTTCCCCACAATATCGGCGCTATCAAGGCCTATGAAAACATAGCTATCATTTCTTTGTCCCTGTGGCGTAAGATTGGCCCTCACAATATTTCTTAAATTAAAGCGATTAGCAGTATCACCACGAGTAGAACAATTTCCGGCAACCTTTATATTTCTCTTACTTGAAATAATCCAATCATCTTCTGTAGGCCCTTGCCTCCAAATTTTTCGAGCGACAAAGTCTCTTCTCACTTCATTTCTTCTGCCAGGACCAGCAAGACCCACAAGCTGTGAGTGAAAGAAAGCCCCCGTGCCCTGATCCATAAAGGTTGACCCTCTAAAGTCAATTTGAACATCAACGCTATCAACTTTATGACCTTGGGGAATATCGGCCTCTATAAGGACATTACAAATTTTCTGAACCACATTGCGATTAAAGCGACTGGTACGATCGTGGCCTGGAATATCGGCATCATTATCGTTATCTCCATCAAAGTTAGGAAGTTCTACAATCATCTCATTAAAGAGGACAGAAACACTCTCTCCATCAGGACTCACAACAACATCCGTACTTCCCACAGGACAACCCGTTCCTCTTGCTTCCACCCTTGAAAAACCATTTGCCGCGGCATTTAGGCTTCCCAGGATTAAAATAGCTCCTATTAATGATTTCATACTCTCTCCTTCTCTCTTGCTTACAAAAGTGCAAAGCAACTCTCAGGCTTAACTTATAAGGGAGAATCTCTTTTTCCTATATAAGGGAGGCTTTTCTCCACCACGTGGTCAAAACAAGTGAGACTCATTTCCACGTGGCGCAGTTAGTGAATGCATTTCTTTTTTTTGATTTTCTTTTTTAAAAGGGATTTTTAAAACAGTAGCAAGAATCCAATGTTGGATTTACCCAATAACCAAAACATGGAGAGAGTATGAAAAAGTTATTATCGGCAATTACACTAGCAACACTTCTTTTAAGTTCAGCAGGAGCTAATGAAAATGATATTTACCTTGGTGAACCAGGATACGGTGGGAGTGGGTGTCCTGCAGGAACGGCCATGGCAACACTAAGTCCTGATAAGAAAGCTCTTAGTATCATCTTTGATGAGTACTTTGTCGAAGCAGGTGCCGTTAATAGGAAGAGACTTGCCAGAAAGAACTGTTCTATTGCAATTCCGGTGCACGTTCCACAAGGGTTCTCAGTGAGTATCATCGATGTCGATTATAGAGGATATGTTTCTCTTCCTCGTCGTGCTCAGGCGCGCTTCTCAGCAGAGTACTTCTTTGCAGGTATTAGAGGGCCTCGTTACACAAAGACCTTTCGCGGACAAACAGATAAAGACTACGTTCTTCGTAACCAATTAGGTCTTCAGGCAACTGTTTGGTCAAAGTGTGGGGCTGATGTGAACCTCAGAGTAAACTCTAGTATGATGGTTCGTGTAGCTTCAACAAGAGATGATGCTCTTGCTACTGTTGACTCAGCTGACTTTCGCTCAGGTATCAAATACAAGCTTCAGTGGAAGAGATGTAATGGTCAAGCTCCAGCAGACTCTTTCGGTCACTGGAACTAATCAGTTCTTATTATTCGATTTTCCTCTAAGGGGCAGTGGTAACACTGCCCTTTTTTTATTTGAGCCTCATCTTTACAGGACGACCACTACTGTCTTCTCCATGAAACTCAACCCATCTCACATTACCAAAAATGGTGACCTTTGAGTGAAGGCGCTTTAGGTTGTAGAGTTCACCTCTTACGAGAACCTCATTTCTCACCTGACAGGTCCCAGACTTATTGCGGTCAACTGAAACCGTCACTTGGCGGCTATCGAGGATTCCTTTCTTAGAGAATTCATCCATAGACTCTGTGACAAAGATCACTTCACTGCCAGAGACGGCCGTAGACTTCGGTTCGAGGGGACCTCTGATAAAGCCGGGTGATTCATCAAGTGATTTCCACTGACCATCTTCTTCATCCATTTTCCAATCTGCATAGACATCGCCCTTGATTTCACAAGTAGTATCGTCATAGCGGACCTTATAATGGAGAACATTCTTCTCATTGATAGTCTTTGAGACCTTGAGAATCGTCGCCGAGCCTGCGAAAGAGGAAGTATTAAAGAGAGCAAAAATAAAGAGGGGTAGGATTTGTTTTTTCATGGACCCCTTATACCTCTTCTTAAAAACTGGGAAGGCCCAATGAAAATGATTTCATAGGAGTGTCAAAACTTTAGACACTTTCTCTAGAAAACAAAAAAGGGCCCCCTAAAGAGGCCCTTTTTAAAAGCTATTTGTTAAAATTCCTTTTTAACGATGCTCTAGTAAGACAATAATGCTTCTTCTGCCAGACAAGCGCGAATAGCTTTAACTAATTCTTGATTTTCACTAATAACAGTTGCTGAATTTGAACCACCTCTAGAGTAACAACCTCCATTGGTGTGGATCCCAACAATCATTTCATCGCTTTCACGAATGATTGAAGACCCTGAGTTACCACCCATCGTATCAGCGATATGGTACATGGCCGAACCTCTTAGGCGCACAACTTCACCCGTGTGAGTTTGCTGAGCAAGGTTTCTTTCTGGATCAGAGCGGTCAAGTCCGTAACCTGTAATACGGATAAGATCACCGGCCTTAGGTCCGTTGAAATCAACATTATAGTAACCTTGAACGTCACCAGCATAGAGACCAGTTTCAGTATTAGGAAGAACCTTAAGAACGGCCCAGTCATCACCGATTCCTGAATAATTCCAAACAGAGTTTGCTTTATCTACAGGGTAAATATCGCGGCTTTCTGGGTGCTGAATACGTCCACCAATTGAAGGAGGTGTATTAAACTCTGCAAAGCCAAATGTTGCATCACAGTGTCCTGCTGAGATAGCACATGTTTTTCCAATCATTGTCACTGTACAGCCACCACCGTCAGTCATTTTGCCAAGTAAACGGCCGATCTTTGGTAAAGAAGAAGGAACACGATCGTCGGTTCCACAAATAGATTTTTGACCTGCGTAAATAGATGAACTTAAAAGTAGTGAAAGCACTACGTTGCCGATAATTTTCATACTTCCTCCCTGAAGGTATTAAAATCGCTGTAGAAATAGCTTATGGGGGTGGTGTCACTTTGGCGACTGACATCTTCTTACCAAATGGCTGGATGTTATAACGACAAATTATTGACGCCTTTTTAAGAGGGGCCCTTCTTCCTAAACCCCTGATTAATCCTGATTTATCAGGACTTTTGTGGACAAAAGAAACGTCAGCTTTTAGTATAGCCCATCAATTTAAATGTAAGATTTTGTTGATTAATCGGCACCATGGATGGGCAAAAAACAACAGGAAAATGAATGACAACACAGACACAACCCATCCTGTCCGTGGAGAAACTGAATAAAGTTTATCCCAATGGAACCCATGCTCTTAAAGGCGTGAGCTTTGACGTAAAAAAAGGTGAATTCCTTGTCGTAATTGGTCTCTCAGGCTCAGGTAAATCGACTCTTCTTCGTTGTATCAACCGCCTCCATGAGCCAACCACGGGGAGCATCCTCTTTGAAGGTAAAGATATTACCAATATTAAAGGCTCACCTCTGAGAACGCTACGCTCACGTATTGGAATGATTTTTCAGCACTTCAACCTCATTCCAAGAAAGACGGTTCTTACCAATGTTCTCACGGGCACACTCTCACGTACGGGAATTGTAAGTTCAATCTTTGGTATCTTCCCCGAGGAAGACAAGAAGAAAGCACTTTCTCTTATTGAACTGGTTGGACTCACTGGCAAGGAAAACAGAAGAGCAGACAACCTCTCTGGTGGGCAGCAACAGCGTGTGGCCATTGCTCGCGCCCTTATGCAAGACCCCAGTATCCTTCTCGCCGATGAGCCTGTCGCTTCACTTGATCCCGCAACTAGCCACTCTGTTATGCAATACCTTAAGAAAGTAAACGAAGAGCTAGGGGTAACAATCCTTTGTAACTTGCACTTTCTCTCCCTTGTTCGCCAATATGCAACCCGAGTGATTGCCCTAAAAGACGGCAAATTAATCTATGAGGGCAGCCCAAGTGAAATTGATGAAAATTGGTTTCAAACCATTTACGGTGAAGACGCAGTAGAAGTAACAATCGACTAAATTAAGCAGAGACAACAACTATGGAAACACAAGAAACAGCACTCCCCCACACCATGGGTCCAACTGGCATCGCTCAAATGAAGAGAGTCATTAGTGCCTACACCATGGACCTTCTTCACTGGGCCTATATTGGTCTCGTGAGTTATAAAATCATCTATCAAAAAGTGATCATGGATATGCGTGATCCAGACTTTAGCTGGAATGAGCCCGTTTTCGCTCTCGCTATCGGCGCTATCATCGCCCTTGGCCTCTTTTTTACAAAATTCAGTGTCGGTCGTGCGGTCAAAGGTCTCTACGATCTTGATGAGAACAAGAGTATTATGAAAGAGCCCTTTACCCTCTTGGGCTACTTCACTATTTTCCTCACCTTCATCGCTGGTCTCTTTATTTCACAAGTCTCTTTAAGAGAATTCTTCTCTCAGGCCGGAATGCTTGGGGCTAAGAGGATCTTTACTGCGCTTTTCAATCCTAACTTTGGGATTATTGAACCCGCAATATTCGCGGCGATTGAAACCATTTACATGGCCTTTATCGCTACAGTAACAGCGCTCCCCTTTGCCTTTCTCCTCGGATTCTTCGCGGCAAGAAACTTAATGAGCAGCTCTCCTATTCTCTTTTTCATCTACAACGCCACACGATTCTTTCTCAATATCACCCGCTCTATTGAGCCTCTGGTATGGGCGATTATCTTTTCTGTGTGGGTGGGAATTGGTCCTTTCGCGGGAATGCTCGCCCTATGCCTCCACTCCGTATCCTCACTGGCCAAGCTCTACTCCGAGCAGATTGAAAATATCAGTGAAGGACCTATTGAAGCGATGACCGCAACTGGTGCCCATCCAATTCAGGTGATTTGGTTTGGTGTGGTTCCTCAGATTGTTCTGCCCTACCTCTCCTTCACCATTTATCGTTGGGACATCAACGTAAGAATGGCCACTGTCATTGGTCTTGTTGGCGGCGGGGGTATTGGAACCCTTCTGATGCAATATCAAGGGCTCGCCAAATGGAATGAAGTTGGCCTTCTCGCCATTACAATTGCCGTGATCGTTTGGGTTATGGACTATAGCTCTTCTAAAATCCGTGAATCGATTAAGTAGTCTCTCCTTTTAAAGATGCGCTAGGGTTATACCTAGCGTTCCTTTTATTCAATTTAAGAAACTCAATAACTCCTCTATAAATGGACCATAGTGTTCAACATCATAGAGGAGGAATCTTTGAAATCACTTACTAAATGGGTAACCATTCTCTTTGCTCTCTTTTCATTAGGAGCTTTCGCTCAGGAAGGACGTAATGTCTCTGAGTACAACCTTGACGGCGATCTTGGTCTAAAGGGCTACGATCCTGTTTCTTATTTCGCTGAAGGCGGCTCAAAGCCCGCTAAAGGCAACGCTCAAATCACTCATCATCATGAGGGTGTCACTTACAGATTCTCAAGTGTGGAAAACAGAGAAATCTTTAAGGTTATGCCTGAAAGATATGAGCCAACTTATGGTGGGTACTGCGCATGGGCCATGGCCGCAAGTGGAAGTAAAGTCGACATTGACCCAACTCTCTACACAATTGATGGCAACCGTATTCACTTTTTCATCGCTCCGGGAACAAAGAGAAGTTTTGACCGCAATGTTGCGCGCTTCTCAGCTCGTGCCGATAGAAACTGGGAAAACCTCACTGGCGAGAAACCAAGACTTTAATTACTAAGACCTTAGGGAGCAGAAGGTGACAACTTTTAATCAATTCATTCTTTATTCGATTTTATCCCTCACAGTTCTGACGAGTTGTGGAAATTATGAGGAATTCAAAGAAGACCCTTCTGCTCTCTTTCAAGGAGCTGCAGGCCTTGGAGAGCTGACCTTTTCTCAAATTAAAGAAGAGGTCTTTGATGCCAGCTGCGCTCGCTGCCACGGACAAGAGTACAGTAATTATAATGACGTCATCGCCAATCTTGATGCCATCGTCGCTTCTGTGCGAAGTGATCGCATGCCAAAGGATGGCCCTCTCTCCCTAGAATTAAAGCAGAAACTCTTTACCTGGGTCGCTTCTGGTGCACCTCAAGGTGATGTCATCATTGTTCCCATTAAGCCAGAGCCGACATTTGCTTCACTTGGCCGCACAATTTTTGCCACCAAGTGTATCCGCTGTCACACCGAGGGAGGACCGTCACCATTCTACCTTAATGACAGGCAAAACCTGATGGTTTACGCCTCCGTTTTCAACCCTTTCCTCTTTGATTTTGAATTTCCTGAGGAGGGTGACTTTATTAAGAGACTTGTCAGTGATGACCCAGTCGAGCAAATGCCTCCGGCAAGAAGTAGCCTTGAGCTTCTTACCGAAGAAGAACGCGCCATCATTATTGAATGGATTAAACAAGGCCTACCTTAACGAGAACGGCTTACGGAGACAGCTATGAAGAAGATACTAATCACCCTACTCTTACCCCTAAACTTATTTGCGGCTACCTACAATATTAATAAGGCCCAAGTCGAATTTGAAGCGAAGGGATTTCCTACCTTTATCACAATCAAAGGAAAGACCCAAAACCTAGAAGGCTCTCTAGTTTTTGATAAAGACACAAAGAAGACTAGTGGAAGTTTTAAAGTCCCCCTGACAACAATTAAAACTGGCATGGATTTACGAGATGATCATATGATTAATAAGTATCTCGAGGCCAAGAAGTTTCCCCACGCAACGTTAACGCTAATGCCTTTCACACTGGAAGAAGAAGGTGAAATTAAAGGAACTCTGGAACTTCATGGAGTAAAGAAAGACGTCAGTGTCACTTATGAGAGAACTCAACTTAAAGAGAAAACCATTAGCTTTAATACCAATTTTGATCTCTCTCTAACTGACTTTCAAATCGCTATCCCAAGTTTTCAGGGCATCACTGTCGCCAAAGAAGTGAGTGTCGCCGTCAATTTTATGGCCGTTAACAAAGAAAATTAAAAGAGAAGTTTCATGAAAATTTACCTCACCCTCTCCCTTATTGCCCTCTTTCTCAATCCGAGCACCCACGCTTGGGTAGAAAATGTGGGAAGTGGATATCCCAATTGTATGGCCTGCCACATCAGCCCGACGGGAGGTCATATTCTCACTGATTATGGCCGTGCCCTTTCAAGTGAGCTGATGTCCACCATTAAGACCAAGGACTTTCAAAATCCCTTCTACGGTCTGGCTAAGAATACGGACACACTCAAGTGGGGAGGAGACATCAGGGCCGCCCAAACAAGAATTGAAAATGATCAAATTAAGAGGGGCTCAAGCTTTCTGATGCAAAATAATATTGAGGCCGCCGCCTATGTTAAGGACTTTGTCTTTGTTGCCACGGTAGGCACGACAGAGGGACCCTCACGCGTTCCCAACAAAGGTGAATTCATTTCAGAGCGCCACTACATCATGTATCAAGGGGACCCCACCGCCAGGGTTCGCGTTGGAAAGTTTAGACAAAATTTTGGTATAAACGATCCCAATCACACGCGCTTCACCAAACAGGACCTTGGTTTTGGCAGCTATAGCGAAACCTACCAGCTTGAATACTTCAAGGCCTTTAGCTTTGGCGAAGGAGTGCTCTCGACTTCCCTTGGCCGAATTGACCAGCCCAGAAATACAAGAGAGAAGAATGTGATGGGTCAATTCACCCATTACCTTGGAGGCAAGTCCCGCCTCGGCGCCAATGTCCTCTTAGGGGAGTCTCCCTCAACTCGACGAGCGATCTATGGAATCAATGGCGTTTTTGGCAGCAAGAAGCATACTCTGCGCTTTGAACTTGATTATCAGGTCAGCCAAAATATCGCTTCTAACCCCAAAGGAGAAAAGACCCACGGTCTCTTTGGCAATATCATCCTAGGAACAAGACCCTTTGATGGTTTCTTCCCCTATCTTGTCTATGAACATAAGCAGACGAACCTTGATCAGAGCCGACAAAGTATGACCACAGCACCAGGAATTGGTTTTCAATTCTTTCCCATTAGTCACGTAGAAGTTCAGTTTGAGCACCAGTACCGAACAGCGCTTGCCACAAAGGATAACCCAAGTCATCGCAGTTTCTTAGTGGTGCACCTCTATCATTAGAGAAATGAGGATGAACTTGATTGCTCGTGAGGATAGGCCAGGTCGTGAAGAAGGCCATGAATAAGACCAATATCAGGGGCTATAATTTTCTTAACAGGAATATAGCCCATGACTTTCTCTATAATATAAATGGCGGGAATAATAACGTCGGCGCGGTCGTGGCGTAGACCAAATTTCTTCATGCGATTCAGATAGGCGGTGTCTTCAAGGGCCTCTCTAATAACGGCGACTTCATCGGGGAGGATATAGCGGATATTCTTCTTTCCAAGAATCCTCTTTCTAAGCCTACTTAAGCGCTTAAAGTTTCCTCCCGTCCCTACGATTCGCAAAGGCTTGGTTTCACCATAGACATCATGAAGGAATTCTTTAATCTGAGGGCCTAGTTCACTTAAGTAAGTGCGATACCCCAATTCAGCCCCAATCCCCTCTTTTTCGGCCCGCTTTCCTATCTCAAGAAGTCTTACCGTCCCCATGGGAAGACTAATAGAGCCTTTAGCTCTTCCTCTTTCAAGATAAGTAAGCTCAGCACTTCCTCCACCAATATCAAAGAGGAGGTAGTTCTTAGCATTGAGATCAATTTGAGTTTGAATCGCCTTTCGAATCAAGGCCGCTTCTTCTTGGCCATCGATGCAATCAATACGAATACCTGTTTTTTCAAAAACTCTAACCCCAAGTTCCTCGGAGTTTCGAGCGTTACGATAGGCACTTGTGGCCACGGCGCGATAAGACTCGATACCGTCATGATTCATGAGTTTCTTAAATTCAAGAAAGACTCTCTCAAATTCTTGCATGGTGTGTTCTGAGAAGTAGCCTTGAGTGAAGGCCTCGGTGCCTAGGCGAAGAGGCTGCCTTTCCCGTGCGTAGAAATTGAATTCCCCTTCATTTGATACACTCGCCCTGGCCATCCTTACGGCATTAGAACCAATGTCAAAAGCGGCAATTTTCTTCAAAAGGAAATCCTCTCTAGACCTTTCCCAGTGCAGGTAGAATATCACGCATTCCAGAGGCAATAATTTCTATCGAAAGAGAAAGGATAATCAAACCCATAATTCTCGTCATCACGTTGAGTCCAACAATTCCGAGACGACGACCAATACGCTTAGAGTATTGCAAAATGAGCTTGATGAGAAGTCCAATTATGAGAACCACCAAGAAAGTTCCAATCCAGTGGTAGGTGCTCGTCACTTTATTACTATAAATAATGGCTTGAGACATAGTCCCCGGACCTGCGAGCAGAGGAATGGCCAGAGGAACCACGCCAATTTCGCCAGGATTAAGAGACTCCTGCTCGTCTTCATTGAGTTTTGATGTCACATTCTGGGCAGCAATCATCTGAAGGGCCATTCCAGAGAGGAGAATCCCTCCCGCGATAGAAAAGCTCGCCAGTGAGATTCCAAAGAAATTCAGAATATTTTGACCGAGGGCAAAGCTAATAAAGAGAGTGGCCATCACGCTCAGAGCACAGCTCGTGGTGATGCTCTTGACCTTATCCTCAGAGAAAGACTCCGTTAGAGAAATGAACACAGGAATGACCCCTATCGGATTTAAGATAGAAAGAAGACTGACTAAAAGTTTTAAACTGTCATCAAAGTAGGTCATGCCCACAATCTAACATGAAATGAGAAAAAAAAAAGGGAAGCCTAAGCTTCCCTTCTCTTTCTTTCATACTTTTTTTTATAGTGTCTCAAAAGGATTCAAGATTTGAATCTTCATCATGCGAAGAGCGTCTTGATCTCCATTGATTTCAAAGTGCCCGTAAAGAGCTCCCTCAATAAGAACTTGTTGCTTATAAAAAGATTGAAGAAAGTCTTCTGCAAGCCCTTTAATAAAGCTTGGCAGGGGAACAAAGCTAAGACCTAGTTCTGCCAACTGGACAACCATACGCGTACGCACTGTTTTACCAGGATTATCGTAGTTATAGGCTACCGAGAGGTCACGACTAAACATGTGTTGTGTATTGAAAAGGTTAACAGCAACCTTCTCCCCCTCACGATTCACATCTTGAAAGGCGTAATTGAGTCTTTTGCCAACTTGGTCAAAGGTCGAGCTCATGCGACGAAAGCGATTATTGTAAGTTCTGATATCAGTGAAGAACTTATTCGTTCCGAATTGATCCCAGTTCGCTACGGCTGAGTTAGACTCCCAAAAAGCATACCAAGGAATACGTGACTCATAGATTGAAGACATAATGTGATTAACTTCTTCATGACTTAACCCAAGTTGATCTTCAGGAACCTGCTCAAGGTAGTGAAGAAGCATATTCTGGTGGAAGTTTCTTCTCTGACGGACAAGCTCCTCAACACGCACGAGCACATAACTTGCCGTATTTAAAATCGGAAGTTGGCTTAAGCGCTTCTTAGCAAAATTAAGACCCCAAGTAAGAACCTGATAAGTGACGCGTTTTTGATAGAAGAAGCGTGGATTTTGAACATGGGCCATGACAGTGGGGTCAAGCTGGTTAAGAGCATCTCTTAATTTAAACTCAAACTTCGCCATCACATCGTTAAACTTAGGGTCAGAGAAGACCTTATCAAAATCAACATTCTCAAGGGCTCTCAAGCTATCAACGACAATTTGGGCCTGACCATCTTGCTTTTGATCACCATAGCCAAGAAAGTTTTCGTTCTCTCTATCAAAGAGGTTGCGAATTCTTTGGTCATAATCACCTTTAGACTTCATCAACGCCTGCTCTCTTTGCAGACTATCCTTAATAAACTCAAGATAGGGTCTGATACTAAAGGCCATGCGAATGGAGCTATCTTTGACAAGCTCAAGCTGTCCCTGATCATCCCTTACAAATTGAAAACGATTTTTAAAGCCACTCAGATCTTGAGCAAGAGTGGAAACTGAAAATACAAGAAGGACCAATAATGACCATATCTTCTGTTTTGTACCCATACAAACCCTCCTTAGTCGGTATATGTAAGGCGGTCTTCCGTGAACGCGACCTTAGTTGAATACATTGTATGGATAGATGATAACCATGGGGACAACAGACAGACTAGGCTTGTAAGAAAAGAAAAGATACACCGATACTTTTAGTCGGTCTCTTTATCGAGACCAAGCTCCTCAATTGCCGCTTGCTCTCGGGACTTTTTGATATTTTCCTTGCGCTCTTTGATGTCTTTATAGACTTTATCATTAAGCTCTTTAAACTCTTCATGCTCTTTTTGGCGCTTCTCATTAATAGGTTCAAAAATAACCTCATTAACTTTATGGCGCAGAGTCCGCTTATCAGTTTCACTGATCGAGTGGATAATGCCCTTATAGAGAAATGAATTCTTGTCTTTGAGATAGTCCTTCCCCTCTTCAATAGGAACCAAATGGAGCGATAGGGGCAGAGGGTATTCTAAACGATAGGTCTTCATGGGAAGCTCTATATCCGAGCGAAAGGTAACCTCTGACTCACTCAGTGTTTTCAAGATAATGGGGGTTTCAATTCCACCGTGGCTTAGAGAATTTGATTTTTTGATGAAGTACTTATTTTCTTTAAAGTCAGACTCACTAAGATTTCGATACTTTTGAGGGTCTTTCGCTTTAAGGGCCTTAACTTTAGCCTTAATCAATTTATCAAATTTGTCCCTTTGCCTCTTATCAAAGATTTCCGCCAAATTAAGACAAATATCAATACTCACATTCTGTGAATGAGTCACGATCATGGGATATTGAAAGGACTCCTGAAGGGCCTTTGAACTTTTAAAGTAACAGCGAAAGAGGACAATAATAGGATTATAGTTATCAATGGATTTAATTTTTTCTACGAGTCTCTTAACAAAGCTAAGTTCACTTGATTCTTTGCCAGGAATCTCAGTAGCTAAAGCCTGGATCTCCTTTTCGACCTTTGCATCCTCATGAGCGACAAAGGTCTTCTCCTTTCTGATAAGTTCACTTCTTTCTTTGGCCAAGAGAAAGAGTTCCTCTTCATCTGGATGCACATCCCCCATCATCTGGTAGGCAATAATAGCGGGGCGTTGGCGAAAGATCTCATCAAGATTTTCACTAAAGAGAGATTGGTAGTGAATACTATAGGGAGACTTCGTAGGATCAAAACCATGCTCAAAGCGAAAGGCCCGCATATGACGATCAACAATGAGAAGCTTGGTCTTCTTCTCTGCACTTCCCTCTACTCGATCCACAACCCACTGCTTATGCTTCTTCTGAGAACGCTTAAGGTCTTCGCTATAAGTTTCTCGGTCGCGCTCCTTGCGTGCCCTCTCTTCCTCACTGTCGCCCTCAACGTCATCCAAATCATTATTGATAAAGAGAAAATCAAGATCATAGCTATAGTTAAAATCATAATAGAGATTCGACTGGGAGCGGTTCTTCACAATAAATTTTTGGCTAGGGACATTGCTTAGGGGGATCTCATTTTTAAAGAAGACAGTGCTTCCCTCTTTAAGATCAAAATTCCCCTCTACGTGAATATAGGTGGGAGCAATGTAGCCCACACGAAAGTCATCAAAGAGACTCACTTCTTTTTCTACTTTCGCTTTAGCAAACTGAGGTTTCTTAACGATCTTTGAAAAGGCAAGAGTCATAGCACTGTAAACCAGATCGTGAAACTCTCCTCCCTTCACATAGAGAAAATCAAGCCCCGAGCCCAGACATTGCTTTGTCTCTTCTTTCTTGTCGACTAAGCCAATGAGGGGCACCTCTTTAAAAAGAGGATCACGACTAAGGCTTTCTGCTAAGAGCAGTTTTTGCTCTTTTTTTTCGGTGAAGTCGATATAAATCATACAAGGTTGAACTTCGAGAACCTGGACAAAGAGGGTCTCAAAGCTCACTTCAGATTCGCGAGCAGAGGTAAGACCTGAAATATTATGGAATTCCCAGTTTTTTTGAGGGTAGTTATCCCTAATTCTTTCGAGAATATTTTGAAAGAAGCTAGTGTCTGTTCCTACATAGCAGACTTTTTCGCCTTTTAATTTTGGCTTGTCCATAAGCTTCCCGCTTTTTAGAGAGTTTCCTCTCTTAACATTCTATAAGCTATTCTACAGGATTGCAGGGACTTGAAGAAGTTGGATCGCTAAAGGCTTGATATTAATAAAACTTAATCGCCTTTAAAATTCGAAGTCATCATAGGTTTGACCATATTTCTCGTCATTTTCCTTGGTAAAGTACTTGCGAACAAAGTATTGGCCAGAGCGAATGGTGCTAATAAATCCTAGTTCTTCTAACTTTCTAAGAGCATTGTAGATTTCATCAATAGAAATTTTAAGATTCTGGGCCATTTCTGTATGGGCCATCAATTGGCTGATCCCAAATTCCTTATAAAGATTTGGGCGACACCACACACGTCTGTAGAGATACATGACCACAAGAACTTCAATGCGACTGAGTTTAAAGTCGACAAGAATTTCATCAAAGAAGAGATCGGGAATCTTAGAGGTTGTCGGCACAAGATGATCTTTTTGCGCACTCATCGTCTGGCCATCCCTACCCTTGCGTGACTTATGGCCTGCAATTATTTCGTGGATATCAACCATTCTCAAACCTCCATGAGAACATTTCTTATTTAATCATGCCACATTTTTCCGGTTGACACCAATAGGGTCCTTAGTCAGGTAAATCATTCCAAAGCATTTAACTCAACTACACTCTATCTGCTTGGTTTCTTTAAGGTGACAATAAATGAGAAGTTTACCCCGATGGGCAGGAGGAACACTCTCTTGGAGCTGCTCAAAGAGCTCCTTTCCTTCAAGATTCGCAGGTACGATTTTTACCCAGTCTAGGTAGGCTTTATAAAAGTCGGGATTAAGTCGTCCAATGAGGGAGAAAGTATCCCTGCTCGTTTTACTTAAGAATTGATGAAAGGTTAAAAGCAAGGCCGAAAGAGGATCTTTACAAAAGTCCTGTGCACTAGAGACCGGCGTGAGATTCAAGTGAGAGAGTTCATTGACAGTGTCTCTAAAAATAAGGTGACTTGAAACAAGACCCTTTTTTATGGTCGCGACTTCACTAAAGTCCTCGAGTTCTTTAACGCTTGCCTCCCCTTTGTAAAGAAGAGCGAGGAGGACCTCTTCTTCATTTCTGAGGTGAAGAGATTGCAATTTATTGCCTTTAAGAAAGGCGATCTTCTTAAGTTCATCATTAAAAGGAATCGCATATTCTTCACATAAACTAAAGAAGTCGTGACTAAATTTAAAGAAATTTCCCTTGAAACCTTCTCTGAAAAAGTAGAAATGGCTCAGGTGAGAGAGATTAAACTTCCCAAAGCACTTAAGAAGAGACTCACTATAAGAGAGAGAGTACTTATTAGCAAAACGAAGCGCGCGGCAAAAGCGCACGGGGTCTTTAGAGAAGTTTTCTCCACACGGACTAAGAAGCATCTTATTGAGATCTTCTCGGCCTTTAAAGGGATCAACAAATACAAATTCATCATCAGTATTGGGAGAGCGCAGTTCCACCCCCATAGCATTGAGAGTGAAGTCCCGTCTCTTAAAGGTTTCCTCATAGGAAGCATTGCTCTTTAAGAGGGCCTTAAAATCACTATGCCCATGACCTTCACTTTGCGTCTCATAGACCTCAACGCGGGCCGGCCCTAATTCAACGTCAAAAGGCAGCCCAGTCCAACTGATACGCATAATAGAGAAACTTAAAAACTCCACATCATAGTGATAGATATCTCTTAACCTCTCCCCAAGACGATTAAGGCGAAAGATCCAATCAGATTCATCGTAATCAAAAGTGTGCCTTAGCTCAAAGTCAAGATCATGGGAAAGCTCACTTGTCAGGAGCCAGTCTCTTACGGCGCCACCCACAAGTGTCAAGCTAAAGCCTTCCCTGCTAATGGTGACGAGAAGTTCATAAACTTCTTTTGGAAAGAGCTTTCGAAAACTCTTCGCTTCAATAAGATCGCCGTCTTTAAGGGTGTTGAGGAGTCTCATTCTTTACTCTGCCGCACTCAAAGGGTTATCCGCCTTTGTTAAGCGCTCAAGAGTGGTGCGAATTCGCGTCAGCTCAACTGCATCTTTATGATAGACCACATAGAACTTTCCATTGGATACTTTAAAATCAAGAAGACTCCCTACCTTGTCTTTATAGTAGGAGCGCTTAAGAACGTGCAAAGGAACAACAGCAAGACCAAGTCCTTTTTGGACGGCCTGAAGCATATTACCATGAGAATTGATGACGTACTTGCGGTTAATCTTCTTAGGAATTTGTCCGTACTTTTCACGACACCATTTCAGATAGAGCCCATCCCCCTCTTCTTGAAAGAGAATGGTGGGGTAACTCGCGAGCTCCTCAAGTGTCGTGTTCTCCGTAATATTAAATTCAGGAGTGTCAGGATAGACAAGCACAGAGGTTTCCTCTCCTATAAGCATCTTCTCCCCTAACGTTGGAAGAGCTTCCTCTGGTAGGATCAAAAAATCTAAACGATAGTTTTCAAATTCACGCACAAGGTTTTCTTGAAAACCAAGATTAATGGAAACGGTCAGGTCTTTATTCTCACTGCCATACTGAAGCATGAGAGGAGCTAGCCAACTCTTGCCAATCCCAGTGAGGGTACCGATGCGAACAACTCCAGACATACTTGTTTTGTCATCAGTGATTTCATCGAGAGTTTCCTCCATTTGAGAGAGAAAGTTTTGCGCCAATGCATAGAGTTTCTCTCCCTCTTGGGTGAGGACAACTTTCTTTCCCGATCTTTTAAAGAGCTTCACATCGATCTTACGTTCAAGATTTTTAATCGACTGACTAATGGCCGATTGAGTAACATGGAGGTCTTCAGCGGCCTTAGAAAAAGACTTGGCCTTAGTAACGGCCACAAGAGTTTGCAGTTGGCTTGTTTCAATCATAGTATCCTCAATATTAAGTCAATATTCAGATATAGATTAGGTTTAGCTAATAATCAAGAGCCATTTATTAGTCCTTCATTTTGTTTACACTAAGTTTGTAACAGACAATGCGTCGTGTAATTTTTCCAACACATGGTGTTATTTCTCTCAAAGTATTCTAAAAGTTCACCACACACAACAATTGAACACAACGGGAGAGAAATTCCATGAACAAAACAAAGAAGCTCCTTCTCGGGGCCTGCCTTCTGTCTACAAGCTTTGCACACGCTCAGTTTTATAAGAATATTGATTTGCCCCAAGAGCTTGAAAACGCCACTGTTGGGGTAAGACTTACTGATTATGCCCGTTACACCAATGTTATCCCGGGACTAAGCACTTCTGAAGCTCAAGACCTCTCTGATAAGTGGAATCGCTTTGTGGATGATGCCTTTGAGCTTGAAAAGGCCCTCAGTGTTTTCTTTCATGACAAACCAAAGACCAATGGTGCTGTTACCATCCTTCCCCTCACTGCCTTTGGGGAACTTGAAAATGGTAGCCGCTACGCCTTCATTCAGGCCAATGTTCACTTTGATGGCAAGGACTTCTCTGTTGAGCCGATCGATACCATCATGCTTGATGACACTCAATTTGAGTTTGATGTCTCTCTTAAAGAGAGAAAAGTGGTTATCGCCGATCAGCTCAATAACCTCAAAATGGTCGTTCCTCTAGGTGTAGGCGCTTTTGACGAGGGTGTACTCAATGACGAGGTGACTCTTTTGACACCAAGATTTGACTACGGATTCCTCGATCAGTGGACGGCCATTAGTGAAAGAAAGAAGCCCCGCTACTTTGCTGGTAAACCTTTCTTAAGAATTACAACGGCAGAAAACCCTGCCAATGGTCACACTCCTATTGGCTTTCATGTTCAGCCCAATCTCGATAAATTTGTCAGAGCTTTTGATAGTCATGGCTGTATGAGAATGCCCCTGGATGACCTCAATATGGTTCACGATCTTCTTAAAAAGGGACCTCACAGAAGACTTAGTATTCGCGTGAAGTTTGACTCAGAAGATAAGAGTAACACGCCCTTTCCTAAAACGAATAAGCCCTACAAGCGTGTGCTCAATGCCGGCTCTAAGTCCAATCCAGACTACACTCTCGATAGAGATGGATTAGTTCAAACACAAAAGGATTGGAATAATTCTGCACCTATTAGCTTGCTTGAAGACCGCTCTGGGGATCACTATCAGGATATCTTTAACTATGATACTGACTGGCGTGAAGCCGCCAAGATGAAGGCCCAACGTGAAAAATGCCTTCAGAAGTATCCCTACGATGAAGAGACAAGTCGCTGGAAGCAGAGAAAAATCAAGAAAGAATATGAGAAATGCGTAGAGAGCGCGAAGCCAGACAGCAGTCTTAGAGATCGCCTCTACCGTTTTTGGGTGCACTAAGAATCTTTATCACTTCTTCTTGACCCTCCCTCTTAGCATAATCCAAGGCCGACATTCCCTCTTTATCTCGTATTGAGGGGTCGGCCTTGTGCTTTAAGAGAAGCTCCACAAGATCGCCCTGCCCTTCAAAACTTGCTTCCATTAAAAGAGTATACCCGGCCTTATTAAAAGTAATATTAGCGTCTGCCCCAGCTTCAAGTAGCTTTGACACTAATGAAAGTTCAGAAGAGTTTACCGCATAAACCAAGGGAGACTCGCCTCTCTTATTTTGTTCATTGCCATTGAAGCCCTTTGAAAGCAGATAATCAACACACTCCTCACAAGAGCCCATAATCGCCCAATGAAGAAGCCCACTGCCATCCCTATCCTTTGTCCCTAAAAGAGAAGGATCTTTTTCTAAGGCGCTTTTAAAGCCGTTAAAATCACCGTTATAAAGTGACATCATAACTGGACTGACTCCATGCTCACTTTTGGCTTGATTAAGACTTTCTGGAGAGAGGTTATTTTCTGTTTCTGTCCCTTCCTGAGGCAGCTCATCGGGACGGAAGTTCTTACTCTTTTCATTTATTTGAGAAGTGTCTGAAGTGCTCTGAGAATTATTATGTTGCGGAGGTTTTTTTTCTGAGGGAGAAGGCCCACCTCCAATGAGGAAGTAGGCCACTATTATACTAAGAGGAATTAAAACGAAGAGTAACTTTTTATCCATACCCCCTATTCTAACGCTTTAAGCGTCTCAGAGGCAGGAAAAAAGAACTCTTTCTTGTAATTAAATTTAGCACCACCCGTTGTGCTCCAAAGATGCTCAACGGTCTTATTTTGGACAACCTTTGCATTTCCCTTCCAGCCAGTAAGCTGATGGAAGACCCCAAAAGGAATGCGGCCAGCATCTGAATTGATCAATCCAGCAAGAGCACTCGTATGGTAAAGTGTTCCCGTTTTAGCAACCATGGTATTGGCCATACGACTAGAAGTAAGACGCTTTTTAAACGTTCCCCCATCACTACCTGGCACCGCCACGACTTCTTGAATTGTCGTAGTGCCCCCATCAAGAATTCGATCTAAGCGAGAGATAAGAGTTGTCACCGTACGGCATGTCGACTTATTGTCCACACGGCTTCCCTTGCGAGTCGTATTGAGACCAGAGCCCGTGTACATTTTCATCGTCGTCACTTCACCGCTCTCTTCCTCACTCTTCACTTTTTCAAGATAGGCATCAAAGGCTTTCTCTCCTCCGAGCTTATCAAAAACCTGATCAGCGATATAGTTGTTACTCATGATATTCATAAACTTAAGATACTTCGAAATAGGTGGTGACAGGTGTTGATAGCCTTCTGCTTGAGGAAAGGGCATGTCATTGCGGTGATAGACCTTTCCTACTTTAAGAGTGAGATCACTCCACTTATCTGGAATATTGAGTTCTTCTTTTAAAGAAGAAGGCAGTGACTTCACGTAACTTTGATAAGCTGGCTTTAGCTTATTCCAAGTTGGAGTATTCCAAAAATCTTTTAAATTCGCCGCCGTTCGTGCAGGGCTCACTGTCAGCAGATTACCTAGATAGTCTTCTGCTTTAGTATAAACGCGAGTGTTGTCATCAAAAGAAATCTCTTCTAATTCCGTCACACCAATCTCATTGAGTTGGGCCAGGAGAAAGAAGAGTTTTCTCTTTGAATAAACGGGATCAAGACTTCCTTCAATATGAAGTTTCTTACCAGAGAGATAGAATTTCGTCTCATACTGATAATCAGCTCCTAGTTCTTCAATCGCCCACAATGAAGTGATTACTTTTGAAACACTTGCTATGGTGACAAGCTTATCTTCGTTCTCTCCATAGAGACGACCGTTTTCGCGATAGCAGAATGAGTTCTTACTATTGGTAGTATTAAAATCTCTATTGAGTTCTCGCCACTTTTCTTCAGGTGATTTTCCAAAAGCTTGGTGGGCGAGCCCAAGAGAGAGAATTAGGGCAGCGACTTTTGTCTTCGTCATAACTTCTCCTCAATTTAGGTTTGGGTGCTCGGGGCTTATATCACGCAGAGTATTTTTTAAAAGAAGAAGACGCACTGCATGACTTTTTTACACATCGCGTTGTTTTGTTTTTTTTTAAGTGATACTTCTCGCCACACAAAAAGTGAATCCCAAATCGAATACTCAGGAAAACCCAAATGAGGAGAATAGCATGAAACTACCTAAGTATCTAAAAACACTAGCCCTTTCTTCAGCCCTAATCGCTCCCCTGAGCGCTCAGGCCGACATGTATGAGGTTCTTAACAACGTTATGGCCACTATTAACCCCAACGCCGGCATCGTTGGTCCTGTTTATCGTCACAAGACGAAAGTTCAGGACAAATATGGTGACGAACTGGCAAAGATCCTTATCAAAGAAGCCCACAACAAAGCGAAGCGCTACTTAGCTGAAGGCAATACACAGGCCTATTATGCTTTTATGGGTCTCGCCTTCACGGTTCCTAATCAAGAAGGACTCATGGTTCACTTTCGTGAAGTTCCTGCTGATAAAGACTACTGTAATGATGCTCGTACTCAGGGTAAGAAGATCAAGTCTTCAAAAGCAAAGAAGCAATTTCAAAGCACCCTTAATAATAGAGGTCTTCTAAGAGATAGAAGCAAAGGCTTTCTTGTTCCTTGTAACAAAATCTCTGGTGTCAGCACCTACAAGCAACTTATCGTTGGTGGTAGTGACGGCTCGGACGTTGGAATCATGCAACTTAGTGCTCTTTGGCACTATGAAGAATACCTAAAAGAAGTCAAATACGCTTCCGTTCAAAGTACGGTAAGGTATGGCCTTAATTACCTTGAGCGCCAATTTCGCTCGGCCTTTAGAAACCATAAGTCTCTTGGCTGTTTTAAGAACCAGCGCGGTGGAATTGATTATCAGAAACTCATTCGTGGCTCTTGGTCCGCCTACAACGGAGGACCTTCACAGAAGTGTCGCTTCGCTGATAGCAATAGTGACTTTGCTGGGCATGATCGTGGCTTTAAGAAGAACCTCCAAAAGACTCTTGATCTCAATAATGGTGGAGTCTTTGGCTTTGATGAAAGTCTCGAAATTAAATTAACACCAAAAATGAGAGCAGTAGTTGAAGAAATCGTCTCAAACCTAGAGAATGGTACTAACGTTAGAAACCAAATCGAGACGATACTTTAATGAAAAAAAGCTTAATACCAATTTCCCTTTTAGCAGTAGGCCTTGTGGCCTACTACTTCTGGGGGATGAAAACACCACAGAACACACCAGAAAATACACCGGAAAAAATGATTCCTAAAAGTGCCTATTCTGAATTGAATGACACGCAAACAAAGGTCTTCTCCACTGTCTTTGACAAGGAGACCATGAAGTCTCAGGCCTTTAAAGTTTTTAGTGATCCCGCAACTTCGGCCGATTTCTATCTTGAAGGAGCTAATCTTAGTGCAGAAGCTGGAAAAGAATTTCTAAAAAAAGCCTTTAAGAACTTAAAGGATTGCGCCAAAGAAGGCTGTGGTCAGGGACCAGATGATGACGGTTTCTATGATCCGGCCAATACTGTTGCCATGATTAGTATGAAGCGAATTTTGGAAGCGGCCCTCATTGACCCAGAAGGACTTGAAGCAAAGGAGTGGCTGCAAAAGGAAGATCTACTCGACTACTTAGAGACACCTAATCAAAAAGTTCGCCAATTGGCCCTTAAGAATCTTCTCACACTTCACCAAGGTGAGGAAATTGTCTCCGATATCATGAATAAGGGAAAAGAGCTCAAAGGCTATCAAGCTGCAGATATTGTCGAAGCCCTTCTGCCTTACGCCAATGCCGGAGATACAGAAGGGTTTGTAGCGGGAGTGATTGACATCATGAGTGGAAAAGATGCTCTTACAATTACAGAAGTTCTTGAAAAATCAGAAGGACTTAAGGCCAATATAGATCAGATTGAAAAAATTGGTAGTGAATTATGCCCTTATAAGAGAGAGTCTGGGCAGGAAGCAAACTTTAAGGCCATGAACTATTCCATGAAAGTCATGGCCCAGAATAATCAGCTTAGCTTTAGTCTCGATTCTTACTGTCGATAAAGAAAGGCATCAAAGTAAACTTCAACAACTTTACTCTTGGTGCCTAATCCTACTTTACAAAGATCACCACCATCCCTTTTTAATTCTTCTCTTAAGAATGAGATGAACTTATCTGAAGTTTCTTCCCTTTGCAGGGCTTCACAGCTTAGGTCTTGATAATGAGAGAGCCTCTTACTTAAAATGTATTCATCAAAATGGCCTTCAACAAGACGAGAAAAAGTTCCAAGACCAATACTCTCCCTTTCACTTTGGCTGATATCAGAATCCATATCCTGATCTTCTTTTACAAGAGAACAAAGATCACTATATTCAGACTTTGCCACTCTTGAAAAATAGCGCACAAATTCATCAGTACTCAATTCATTCGTTAGTTCAAAACAAGACATATCAAGATAACGATCAATTGAAGGCAATTTTAAATCGCTTTGAGCTGGCCTTCTCTTTTGCTCCTTACCTGAGTCTTCCCAGATCGGAGCTTTAGCTCCTAGTGACAACATTGAAAAAAACGCAAGTGCATACAATACTGGTCTCATGCCAGGCTCCTCTAAAAAGTTAGGTTTGCCCCTATACATCCAAAATCAATGCCATTCTTTCTTATTCAGTTTCAGGTACTTAGACTTTCCTCCCCCTTCCAGCTTTCTGGCGGCCGTCCAAACTTTAGTCACCCCTTATAAATTTTTCTAAGCTTTCCCCTAAAAATTTTAAATCCTGCATAATGGCTTCACAACCCAAACAAAGCAGTGAGGAATTTTATGAAATACGCCCTTTTAATTACCCTATCTCTAATGGTCTCAATCCAGGCACGTCCACCTCATGTAGATGAGAGAACTGTAGCCGAAGAGATTTATGACATGAATCAAATTGGAAAGATCAACGCTACAATGATCAACCAAGTAACAATGAAAGTTATAGAAGCTGAGAGAAATGCTGAGGCCGCTATCAATAACCTTGGTGAACCTTATACTTACATGGAAGGGAAAATTCAGGCAGCGATTATTGATATCATTTACACTTCCCTAAAAGAGGCTAAAGCAAAGGCTGATCTTCTTCTCGATAAACCAGAGGTCCTCGATTCAGATATCGAAGCAATTGAGATTCTTCTTGAAGATGTCAGCACTAATATAGATCAATTAAACTAAGAACTCCTAGACAGAGTATTTTCTTAGCTCTCCCTTGCCTAACTTTGAGTTAAGAAAAAAAGGGGCCACTCCAAACCAGAGTGGCCTTTTTTTTTATGATTAAAGATAATCAAAGAGGATGTAAGTCTTCCAGCTCTTATAATCTACAACCTTAACAATCCCATTATAAGGACCTGGTCCGATCCATACGATAGAGTTTTGAAGATCAAAGCTCTCATCTAAAATAAGCTCACCGCTTAAGAAATGATTATTGCCTTTAGGAAGGCGACACGTAGGGATCGCTTTTCCATTGGCCGAAACAATTTCAAGCTTCCCATTAAAGTTTTCACCCGTGCAGTTGCGATAAATGAAATCAGCGCTATAGCCGCCAAGATAAGAGACCTCATCTTCACGCCACTGAGAAAAGGAAGCATGGGGTTTATTAACAACCGCTAGGTGAGAGAGAAAATCATCATCTCTATCCACTATCCTTTCGATGACATTTGTCACCTCACTTTGACCAATTTCCCTCGTTTGATAATTGAGGTATTGACCCACTTCGGCTGAAAAAGAAGAGCATGAAAAAAGGGCTAAAAAAATGAGAGACTTCATCGTAACTCCAGTTGCTATAGGGGGAATTACTTTATGGTAGTAGGTTTCTTTTCTAAGTTAATGGCGCGGCACTATTTGCCTAAAAAAAAAAAGGGGCCCCCAATTGGGAGCCCCTTTCATTAAGAATTGTAATAAACGATTAATCGTCGTTAGCAAGCTTCTCAGCACGCTTCTTCATAACATCATCAGCGATATTTGAAGGAGCTTCAGCGTAACGAGCAAATTCCATCGTGTAAGACGCTTTACCAGCAGTTGCTGAACGAAGGTCATTTGAGTAACCAAACATTTCAGAAAGTGGAACTTCAGCGTTTACGATTACCTCACCATTGGGATCAGTCTCTGTACCTTGGATAAGACCACGTCTTGAAGAAAGGTCACCAATAACTGTCCCTTGGTACTCATCAGGAGTTGTCACTTCAACTTTCATGAGTGGCTCAAGAAGAGCTGGGTTTGCGTTCTTAATTGCTTTTCTCATCGCCTGACGAGCAGCAATACGGAAGGCCATATCTGAAGAGTCAACATCGTGGTACTTACCGTCCTGAAGGAAGACTTCACAGTCAATAACAGGGAAGGCCGCAAGTGGACCATTGTCCATAACGTCTTCAAAACCTTTCTCACAGGCACCAATGAATTCACCAGGAATCGATCCCCCTTTAATTTCATTGTGGAATTTGAAAACCTGATCTTCTGCATCTTTGTTGTCAGCTGTAAGAGGACGAAGAGTTCCCACAACCTGACCAAATTGACCAGAACCACCAGTTTGCTTCTTGTGAGTGTATTCAAATGGAGTTTCCGTTGTAATGGTCTCACGGTAGTTAACCTGTGGAGCACCAACTTCTGGATTACATCCGTATTCACGCTTAAGACGCTCAACATAGATTTCAAGGTGAAGCTCACCCATACCAGCAATACGTGTTTCTCCTGATTCTTCATCAGTGAAAACGTGGAAAGTTGGATCTTCTTTCATGAAACGCTGAAGACCTTTAGAAAGCTTCGCTTGTTCTGCTTTGTCTTTTACGTTGATAGAAAGCTCGATCACTGGAATTGGTACGTGAATACCTTCACAAGAGATATCAAGATCATCATCATTTCCTACGAAAGTATCACCTGAAGCACAGTCAATACCTACGAGAGCGACGATGTCACCAGCGTGAGCTTCGTCGATATTCGCACGGTCATTTGACATCATTCTCACGATACGACCGATACGAGTCTTCTTCTTCGTACGTGTATTGTAAACAGTATCACCCTTATTAAGAGTTCCTGAGTAAATACGAGTATAAGTTAGCTGACCAAATTGCTCATCAGTAATTTTAAAGGCCATCATAACAAGGTTCTTAGTTGGATCTGGTTCAAGGTGAATATTCTCTTCAGTTCCATCTTTCATTTCTCTCTTCGCACTTGGCTTTTCACACTCAAGTGGTGAAGGAAGGTATCTGGCAACAGCTTCGAGAAGTGCTTGAACACCTTTGTTTTTGAAAGCAGAACCCATGAAAACAGGAGTTAGCTCAAGAGAGTTAACACCGGCCTTAACACACTTGTGAAGATCGTCTTCACTTGGCTCGTTTCCTTCAAGGTATGCTTCCATAACTTCATCATCAAATTCAGCAACAGCATCGATCATCTCTGCTCTTACTTCTTCCATTTGATCAACGAGATCAGCTGGACATTCTTCAATGCGAACTTTCTCACCGTTGTCTCCATCAAAGTAGTAGGCTTTCTTAGTAATCAGATCAACAACACCTTCAAAGGCATCTTCAGCACCGATTGGGATTTGCATAAGAACAGCATTGTGACCAAGCTTCTCTCTAAGAGCATCACGACCCTTAAATGGGTTCGCACCCATACGGTCCATTTTGTTCATGAAAGAAAGACGAGGAACACGGTAACGCTTCATCTGACGGTCAACAGTAATTGACTGCGATTGAACACCAGAAACAGAACAAAGAACGAGAATCGCACCATCGAGAACACGAAGTGAACGCTCAACTTCTACAGTGAAGTCAACGTGTCCGGGAGTATCAATGATATTAACACGTGTATCTTTGTCTACACCTGCTGCGTGAGTTGTTCCTTTACCTTCAAAGCCGCGCCACCATACAGTCGTTGCAGCAGAAGTAATAGTAATACCCTTCTCTTTTTCAAGTTCCATGTGGTCCATAGTCGCGCCATCGCCGCCACCACGAACGTCTTCAATTTTGTGGATTTCACCACAGTAGAAAAGGATCCTTTCCGTCAGGGTTGTCTTCCCTGAGTCAATGTGGGCAGAGATCCCAATGTTTCTGGTTTTCGCCATTAATTTCATGCGTTTCTCCAATCGTGATTATCAATGTTTTGCGATGAATATTAGTGCGCTAAGCGTTCATCGTCAAAAAAAATATAGACAGAAAACCATCATTACTTTAACTTTGCGTCACATGAGAGGAAGAGACATTTCAAAAGTTGATTTATACGAATCAGTAAAGGCCCTGGTAGAAACTGACGAGAGCGGTGACAAGCACATCCACCTCGCTCAACAAAAGCTTTTTACGCTCTTTAGCATTGCTTTTCAGTACATGCTCTTTAGAAGCACTAAGAACCCTGGCGCCTATATTATTAGAATTGAAGATTCTGCCCTAGCTGATAAGCTGGCTAAGAAGTCTAAAGACCCGAGTACGAGGCGCTTTATTCAATCCCTCCTTCTTCCCCGTAAACTTAAGTATCAAAAGTCGACCTTCTTCCTTGATTTCTTTCACATTGGTTCCTGGTCTTTAACAAACGATATCCCCAAAGAGAAAATCCAAGGGGCTATTGTCGTTAAGAACACCAACAAGCGCCCTATGATGGAGATTCAAGAGGATGAAGAAGGCGAAATGGACCCCATGGCCCAACTTCCTCAAGACTACTTCATCTCAAGTCTTACTGAGTTTGTGCCAAAGACCATTACCGTTGCCTACGACTGGCAAAAAGAAGACCACCTCCCCCTTAAACAAGTGAACTTTCCTTTTATTAAGAAAGAGAAAGAGCACGTGGCAGGCCTTACCCTCTCAAGAGAGCTGGACCTCGATAATATTGACGACAAAGAGTAGTATTATCAATTAGTTAGAGGTTTTCGTCTAAGAGCTAGCCGTCTTCTGTAATTATTTCCCTCACTGTTCGATTTTAGTGAACGCCGCGTTATTTTTGGTTATGATAGCCCCAATAAATAATAAGGATAGAAATAGCAGATGTTATTTTCACAAATTGGACCCGACACATTAAATAGAGAGCTCAATACCTTTCTTGAAGGTTCTAAACTCTCCTTGTCTCAAGTGGCGAGAAAGCTTGGGGTCTCAAAGGGTCACCTTTCAGAAATTAAAAACGGAAAGGCAACACCGGCCCTCAATACAGGTCTGCGTATCCTTAAAATCTGTGGATTAGAAGTCGAGCAGCGTCGTGCCTGGGCCCACTTTTACAATACCTCCATTTCTGAAGAATACCTTGAAGTTCATGATGATCTTGAAAAGGAGAACGCTCAAAAGCTCAATGAGAAAGTCTCCTACCTCTTAGCGAAAGATCTCGATCTTATGAATGCCTATGTCGATATTGTGAATAGCGAGGAAGAGGGAGTTCCCCTAGTGGATCTTCGTATTGATTATGGCCGCTCAATTGAATCAAAACTAGAACGGCTTGCTAGTCAAAATGTTATCACCATTGACCTAACCGATTTGGGTAAAATCTATCGCACGGGAAAGGTTGATCCCATTATCACCAAGCAATCAAGTTATGATCTTATCAGCACCATTGTTTCTGATCAGCAGATGCAATATCAATCAGGTGAAGACAAAGGTAAATTTAAATTTCATATCAATGATGTTGACGCCGAAGGTTTTAAAAAGCTTCAAGATCTTGTCGAGGAAACTCTCACTAAGGCCGAAACCATTATGGGAGAACATCGCAAGAATAGACGTGACGGTGGAGAGCGCTACGCTTTTGAGGTCCTTCTTGGGCGAATTAAAAGTGTTATTGTTTTCGCTCTTCTTATGGGTTCATTCCTTATAAGTGATGCCTCCTGGGCCCAAAGCAGTGGAGGACTCTCTGGTGGTAACTCCCAGGAAATTATTGATATAGATGAAATGGACTGGGGACAACTCAACCTCAGAGAAGACCTCAAAGTAAGCTGGCCTACTTTTAACTTCCATGGAACTAAAGTACCTCTAGATAATATTTGCCACTCAAAAGAAGAGAATGAGATTAAAACCATTGATCCAGTTTTGACTTGTACGGGAACTATATTAGTTCGTGAATACTGCACTTTTGATGGTGTTAACGAGCAGTGCACACAAGTAGGCCCTGACCAGGAAATTGACTTCAGTGCTGCTGCAGAAACCTATCAAAGTAGTGTGACTAAGAGAGTCTGTAAAGGCCACGATATGATCAAGCACACCCACCGCCTCAATTGGCATGGTATCCATCTTCAATTTAATGATACTTCTGGTAAACCAACTCAAAATTTCGTTCAGTCCTATAACCATATTTTCAGTGTCGATATCGATATTCTTGAAGAGGTCAACACTTCTTATGGCGTAGAAATGGTTCCAGTGGCCAAGAAAAGCTACACCATTCCCTCTTGCCAATAAGCTGAAATTTTTTCACTAGTTCATGCCCAAAAACGAATTCGCTCAGCACCAGTTGAGTGAAATCTTTTTTATTGGAATAACATCCTCACCCAATAAACAACGGACAAAAACCAATCGTCTATAAATTAAGTTTGCCCCTATTGAAGTTAATGGCGGCCTAAATTGGCCGCCAACTTTTAAGAAGGCCTATAAGTTTTTCGATCACCATATTTTCCTGCTTTTTTGGTGATTGAGGAGAGAGAGATATATTACCAGTGCGGCAATACTGGTAGTTTAACAGCGAGTGAATTGAGTCTCCATTCGCTTATTAAGGGAGTCCTTCGGGGCTCCCTTTTCTTTTTTGGGAAATAGAGGCTATTTAATCATTACTCACATGGGCCATAACTTTACTGACCCTCCAAGAACCAAGCAAAAGTCCCCCCTTTCCCTCTTTTGATCCCATCCTCTTTTAGACTAAGGTCATGAAAGAAGTCTTTCTCAATACATTCAAACCGAAGAAGATTCCAAGCCTAGATGGAATAAGAGGTTTAAGCTGTCTCTTTGTCATTATAGGCCACTTTAGCTACCTCTACACGCCTTGGTTTGAAGAGGTTTTTGGACGGCGTCTAGGGCTATCCCTCGCCTTCTCAATTGGTAATCAATATACGGGAGTCACTTTCTTCTTCGTTTTAAGTGGTTTTCTCATCACTAATCTCTTAATCCTGGAACGCCAGCAAACGATGAAGGTAGATTTCAAAGTCTTTTTTATTAAAAGGCTCTTTAGAATCTTTCCCGCCTATTACTTCTACTTTGCTTGTATTGGTCTTTATTTTTCCTTAGCTGCTCCTCTTGAGATGAGCCTGCAAGATATCCTCGCCGCCATTACCTATACCAGTAACTACCTCTCCGATAAGAATCCCTGGCATATCGGTCACTTTTGGTCTCTTGCCCTTGAGGAACAATTCTATTTGATCTGGCCTATCGCCTTTGCTCTCTCTTACAAGCGTTTTGGTTTTCGCTTCCCCCTTACCATGATCATTCTCGCGCCTCTTCTTCGTGTGGCGACCTACTATCTCTTTGTCGATTTAAGACCACGCATTAGCATTATGACCCACACAAGAATTGATAGCCTTATGTTCGGCTGCTTACTGGCCTACGCCTATCGCGCCGATCTCTTTGAAAAATTAAATAAAGGTATTCTCAAATTTAAACTGCACTATCTTAGTGCCTTTCACATTTTCTTCTTCTCGCGCTTTCTTCAAATGAGCTTTCAGGGAAAATACACCATGACCGTGGGGTATAGTTTGGATTGCCTTGGCATGTGTCTGCTAATCATTTATGCCGTCTCTAACAAGAGTCTGATGAGCCGCTTTTTAAACCTTCCTCTTATGGTTCACTTAGGAAGTCTTAGCTATAGTCTCTATTTATGGCATGTGCCCTTCGCTTGGAAGGCCTATGGAGATGAAAATCTCGCTTTGCGATTGATTCTCATTTATCTGTGCGCGCTTGGAAGTTATCTGCTCATTGAGGCGCCTTTTATGAGGTGGCGCCAGCGGGTGTTGAGCTAATTATTCTTTGTCTTTGTCCGTCTCAGGCTCTTGCTCAGGAATGACAAAGGGCTTAGGGCGACGATTCCCCCCCTTACCAGGCATGCGAGTAGGATCTTTATCCTGCTCCCAGTGACGCTGCCAAGAGTTCCTCTTCTCTTCTTTAGCTTTAAAGTTTTGATGGCGCTCTTCATGAATAGCGGCCACCTCTTCCTTTGTCCGCTTGCGAACAGAACCTTTTGCTGGAGGCGTAAAGTTCTTCTTTGTTTTTTCGTTAAGCTTAACAGCATCAGTAGTCTTATCATGAAGGGAGAGGTCCACTTCAATTGGGCCTGTCACCATGGCCTGACAGCTTAGTCTCTCCTTCGTGATGTGAAAGACATTACCAATAAGCTTTGTTTCATCAAGGGGTGGAGTATTGAGGTTATCCTGTCCTTGCATTATTTTAACGACACAATCAGCACAAGTTGCATAACCCCCACACGACGACTTTATATAGATACCGGCTTCTCTCGCTGCCGTGAGAAGGGCCTTGCCTTCCTCCACTTCAAGAGTTTGCCCCGAGGGCTGAAAAGTCACCGTATGAGTCGTCATTTAGATATGCCTTTTTAATTTACCCTCAATCGTCTCTAAAACCGACTTTTTAAAGGGTTTTAGCATAAAAGAGAGGTCACAATTTACTTCCGCCTGAGTATCGGTGAAAACCAGGTCAAGAGTAAAGCCTTTTCCCTTAGCCTGTAATTTTGTATTGGCTTCATCATAGCTGATATCAGCTTTGATCTTCCACTTCTCAATATACTCGGGGGTAATAAGAGCACAGGCCTCTTTGTAAGCGTCTTCTTTATTACTTAATTTGCTATAGGGTACTTTTAAGTCTGCCATCGATTATCCTTAATTCTTACCAGTAGATCCAAAACCACCTGCTCCACGCTCCGTCGAGGTAAGGGTCTCCCCTTCCACAAATTGGGCCTGAGTCACAGGAGCTAGCACCAGTTGAGCGATACGATCACCATGAGAAATAGTGTAGTCCTCAGTACCAAAGTTACCAAGAATGACCTTCACTTCTCCGCGGTAATCACAGTCAATGGTGCCGGGGCTATTTACGACGAGGAGGCTCGTCTTGAAAGAGAGGCCAGAGCGTGGCCTCACCTGAATTTCAAAACCAAGGGGAATTTCCATCGCTAGCCCAGTAGGGACTAAAACCCTCTGACCTGGCCTAATGATAAGACCTTCCCCTCGCATTTTTGAAGGTAAGCTGGCCCTTATATCAGCGCCAGCAGCTCCTTCAGTTTCATAGCGAGGAAAGTCAAAAGTGCGGTCAAAGTGCTCAAGAGCGAGTAGCTTTACCTTATTCATTGCCTCTCCTCGATATGCTTTAAGAGTCTTTCTTTTTAAGTGGCTCTACGGCTTTACAAGAAAGCTTCAAGCGACCCATACGATCAACTTCGATAACCTTCACTTTAACGGTATCACCTTCAGAAACATATTGAGCAACATCATTAACACGGTCATCTGCAATTTCTGAGACGTGAACGAGTCCACTCACACCAGGAACGATATCAACGAAAGCACCGTACTCTTTAAGAGTCACAACTTTTGCGTCATAGATCGATCCCACTTCTGGACCATTAATTTGAAGAGCAATAAAATTCACGCAATCTTTAAGAACTTGTGAATCAGTACCAAGAACCTTAACAGTTCCGTCTTCTTCAACTTCCATTGTTACGCCAAAGTCTTCTTGAACTTGCTTGATGTTCTTACCACCTGGACCAATGAGGGCACCGATCTTATCCGTTGGAATCTTCGTCGTTTCGATACGAGGAACGCCATCTTTAAATTCAGCTCTTTCACTAGAGATTGTCTTCGCCATTTCACCAAGAATATGGAGGCGACCCTCTTGTGCTTGCTTCATTGCTGTTTCAACGATCTCACGAGTAAGACCTGTGATTTTAATATCCATCTGAATCGCTGTTACACCTTCAGTTGTACCAGCAACTTTGAAGTCCATATCACCAAGGTGATCTTCGTCACCAAGAATATCAGTAAGAACCTTGAAGCGATCTCCCTCAGTAATTAGACCCATTGCAATCCCAGCAACTGGGGCTTTAAGAGGAACACCAGCATCCATTAGCGCCATTGAAGCAGAACAAACAGAGCCCATTGAAGAAGAACCATTTGATTCAAGAACCTCACAAACTACACGAGTTGTGTAAGGAAATTCTTCTGGCATTACCGCTTTTACACCACGCTCAGCGAGGTTTCCGTGACCAAGTTCACGACGACCAACACCTCTTACACCACGAGCTTCCCCAACTGAGTAAGGAGGAAAGTTGTAGTGAAGATAAAATTTATCGTAATTAATGCCAACAATACGGTCACTCATCTGCTCACCAGACTTACCGCCGATAGTAACTGCGGCCATGACCTGTGTTTCACCACGAGTGAAAAGTGAAGATCCGTGTGGAGTTTGAAGAATTGATGTTTCAGTCTCAATCTGACGAACTTCGTTCATCTTACGACCGCCAATTCTCTTCTCTTCGTTAAGGATGTCAGCTCTCATCATATTATACATGAGTTCATCAACACCTTTGTAAGCTTCCTTACCGAAAGAAGCGTCCTCGCTAAGACCAAAAGCGGCAGGATCAGCTGCCATTGCTTCTTTTACCTTAGCTTCAAGGGCTCTTGTGGCTGCTTGTCTTTCCATCTTATCAACAGTTGAAATACAAGCACGAGCATCACCAGCAAAGTCAGCTGTAATTTTACTTACCATTGTTTCGTTAGCCGCAGCGGAAACAAATTCACGCTTCGTCTTACCAACTTCTTCACGCACTTTCTCAAGGAGAGAAACGTACTCTTTAATATTGTCGTGAGCAAACCAGATCGCTGCAAGAACTTGATCTTCAGGAACGATTTCTGCTTCACCTTCAACCATAAGGATAGCGTCTTTTGAAGCGGCAACGGCGATTTCTAGGTCAGACTCTTCCCACTGCTCATGGCTTGGATTGAGCACGAACTCTCCATTAACACGACCAACCTTACAAGTACCAATAGGACCCGCGAAAGGAATGTCTGAAATCGTTAGGGCAGCTGATGCTCCAAGACCTGCAAGAACTTCAGGGTCACCATTAGGACCATAAGAAAGAACGGTACATGAAACGACAGTGTCGAACATATACCCTTCTGGGAAAAGAGGTCTTAAAGGACGGTCAATAAGACGCGCATTAAGTGTCTCTTGATCAGTAGGACGCCCTTCACGCTTTCTAAAACCACCGAGGAACTTACCTGCTGAATAGAATTTCTCTGTGTACTCTACGAGAAGTGGAAAGAAATCCTGACCATCTTTAACTGTTCTCGCTGAACAAACAGTGACGAGAACTTGAGTTCCCTCACAGCTCACGAGAACTGAGCCATCTGCTTGCTTGGCCAAACGGCCAGTTTCAATTGTTACTTCTCTGCCCCCATAATTGAGGCTCCATGTTTTCTTGTTTTCGTTCATAGACGAATCTCCTGTAAAAAAATAATGAGGAGGCCATGGAAACTAAGGGGGATTCAAAGAATATTTCAAACAACTAAGGGTATTTAGCTATTTCAAATATCCCTTAAATCCTTGTCTTAGAATCGAGTCCATCCTCTAAAAAATGTGTCTTCATTATAGGCACTTCAATCAAGATTGAAAATACCCCAAAAAAAGAAAGGGGAGGCCAAAAGCCTCCCCTTCAGTCTTTTTTGCTTTATTTCTTGCTTACTTTCTAAGCCCAAGATCCTTAATAACTGACTTGTAGTTATCTTCACTTGAGTTACGAAGGTACTTAAGAAGTGAACGACGACGTCCAATCATCTTAAGAAGACCACGATTTGAGTGGTAGTCATGCTTGTTAGCAGCAAAGTGCTCTTTAAGGCCGTTAATTCTCTCTGTAAGAATCGCAACCTGAACAGCTGTACAACCAGTGTCCTTTTCACCTGCACCATATTTGGCACCAAAAGTTTTTACGATTTCAGCTGTTTTTTCAGAACTGATCATTTCTTTCTCCTCTTCACTTACCCTCACGGCAGCTTGGCTTCACTAGAAAGTCTTACCACTTGTGGGGCGCTTAATAATACGATTTCGGGAATTTACCTGATATGCTGGGCCATGTAAACCTTTAAGTTTCGCATTAACCTTTCTTCAATCTGACGCACACGCTCACGGCTAATGCCATAATCATCAGCGATCGCCTGGAGACTGGGTGGCATCTCGCTAAGTAGCCGTTTTTTAAAGATATCTCTATCTCGCTCTTTAAGCCCACCCACAAAATCAGTGAGGTGCTCTCTCAGAAGCTCAAGAGATTGACCCTCTTCAACAATTTCTTCAGGCGTCGGTCCATCATCTTCAAGGTACTGCGCAAAAGTTCCCCCGCTGCCTTCATCACTAACAGGACTATCAATACTCACCTCACCACCACTAGAGGGATCAAGTCTCTTATCCATGGTGATAACGGCCTTTTCACTGACCCCAAGATTTTCACTAATCACTTTGGCGTCAGGGGTGATCCCCTGGGCCTCAAGGCGGCTCTTCTCTTTCATCAAATTAAAGAAGAGCTTCTTTTGCTCATTTGTCGTTCCAATCTTTACGAGGCGAAAGTTGTCGAGAATAAACTTGAGAACATAGGAGCGGATCCACCAGCTCGCGTAATAGCTTAGCTTAGCGCCTTTATCAGCGTCATACTTACTGACCGCCTTCATAAGACCGATATTTCCCTCTTGAATGAGATCCATCGTATTTTGCCAGGCCGTCTTATATTCCATGGCAATTTTTACGACTAAACGAAGGTTAGCAAGAACGAGCTTTTTGGCGATTTCAACATCACCCGTTTCGGCCAGGGCCGTTGTCAGTGCCTTCTCCTGCTCTTCACTAAGAAGCGGATAGCGGCTAATTTCTCGCATATAAGCAGTGAGAGGATCTTTACTCTTTTGGGTCGGAACAAGCTCACCACCCGTAGCGGGAATGAGAGCATTGTTAATGGCCTCAAGCTGTTCATCAATATCATCAAAGCTCTTGGCCTCTTCTAATTTTCTAAGGGGCGTAACATCAATGGTGTCAAATTCCTCATCTTTCTGAGGAGCTTGGGAAGCATCTTGCGAGCTATCCTGAGCATTGTCGTCAATAATGATTTCACCCTCAAGGGTCTTCTTCTTCGTCATGATGCGCACTCTACCACGGTCTTAAAGCCTTAGAAACCTCAACTTCTCAATGTCACTAGAAATCAAACCTTGATTGCGCTTTATCATATAACGATCTCTGAGATGGCGCAGAGCGAAGAGTCCGTAATTTATATAGACAGGTACTTCCACCATGCCCTCAACTTCACCTTTGAAAAAGTTTCCATCATAGCTCACGAGCTGACCAAGAATTTCATCAATAATGAGCTGGTCTATTTCCTTTTTAAGGGGCACCACCGGATAGCTTGAAAGTAGAGTTTCCATTTGCTCGCCAATCATCTTCTTAAAAGGCAGACGGATTCGTTCTTCTCTTTGCTTTGCCGTTTGCTCATCACTTATTCTTTCAATACTACTCCACTGCTCTCTCGCCCACTTAAGAAACTTCTTAGAAAACTTAAGATTCATCTTAGTTCTTAACTTTCCAAGAATATTATTAACCCGATCAAACTCTCCTTGATTAATATCAAGCTCAACGGAGAATTTCGGTCTCAGATTCTTAAAGAAGAGACGAGTTGGTGCGGGCTCAATTTGAAGTGCTTCTTCATAGGCCAGGGCCTTTTTATAATTGTCATTTTGCCCTTCAGCCCAAAAATCCCAGGTCTGATCTACACTTGATCGCGTCTGGCTTAAGAGGTCAGAAAACTTAGGCGCAAGAATCATCAGATCAGGCACTCCAGACTCTAAGGCCACAAGCTGACTGACAAGAAATTGATCTTCATCCATCGTGCGGCTTTTAATTATCTTTGCAATTTGCGGTACCTGATTTTTAAAGAGATAGTCGGCGTCCCTAAGCTCAGTACACCAAAGATTTTTAAAATCTCCAAGGACCCCTGTTGAGCCCAGCGCTTTAGGAATATAACGATTAAAATCCTTTTCAGAGCTTTTGCGGCAAATGAGATTCTTGCAGACAATGCGAGTGGTGTCCTCACTCTCTAAACCAGGACGACTCTTCTCTTCAATCCATGTCAAGGACTGACCAGAGAGTTCTCTTAACACCATAGCGGCAACGACGGGACTCCTTAAAAGAGGAACTAAGAGGCGATAGTTATCTGTATCATTACCCCAAGAACAAGAGGACTTGAAAAGCTCTATAGTATAAGCAAATTCACTTTCGCGGGCATTTCGTCGTGTTTCTTGTAGACCTAATTTTTCAGGAAAATAGAGGTTCTCTTTGATGCTTGGAAGATTCACACGATCGGCGCGATCATATCGTCTCATCATGTTGATTTTTAAATTTCTAAGACTAATCGTCGTTAAATTTTGGCTACAGTAATTACCGACGAGATTGTCCACAAGGTTCTTATAGTCATCCTTCTCCCACTCAAAGTATTTAGCGTATACAGGTAAGAAGTAAGAAGTGAGATCCAAAATTTTATACTGAAGAGTAGCGATAAAAGTCCTCTTGGCCTGCTGCTTTTCACTTGGAATCGGATAACGAAGAGCTCTCTTTTCAAGGGCACATTGATTCCTAAGATTGTAACCCTCTTCAATGATGCCCCGATAGAGACCAAGCTTAATACGGTCTTTTAAAAGCTTTCGCGGGGACTCTATCTTAGATTCATCAAGGCCAAGTGGATATTTAAGGATATCTTGTCGGCTCATTTGTTGGTCATATCGCTCAAAAAGGGTGTCGATTGGAGAAGAGAGGTCCTCAGATTTTTCACTCACGTAATCACCGAGAAGAACATTCTCTAAGGGCATTAGGCCATAGGAGTATGGGGACATTACCAACACTATAACCGAGTAAAAAAGTTTCAACCGAATCATTTTTCCTATCATCACTTACCTTTTAAGTCTTATCAATTTATCGGCACCCTCATCCGACGAGACAACTATGAGAGATATGATTGGTGTTTTAGGAAAATTTTTCTTCCCTTTGTACTTCCTAGGAGTACAGGCTGTGGCTGCGCCCAATCAAAGCACTTCAAGCTCTCCTATGACGGCCCTGCAATTTAATAAAGACTGGTCTTTCTATAATGATCAGGAAATCGAAGCCTACAACCTCAAGCGCAAGCTAGATGAGAAGAAATCGGTGATCTTTGCCCTTCAGCAGGCAAAGAAATCCATCATCAATGGTGATATCAATCTTGCTAAATTCTTCCTCTCAAAAGTAAACGAGAAAAAAACAGAATTGGGTCTCATTAAATACCGCTACCTTGCGGTCATTGCCTTTATCGAGGGTCGCTATCAAGAGTCCCTTGATCTTGTCAGTGCCACAGAATTTAACCGCGTTCAAAATTATCGAGAAATTTGTCTACTAAGAGTGATCAATCTTATCGCTCTAGACGATGTCAGATCTTTACAAAAAGAAGTGGGCTCATGTCAGAACCTCACCATCGATTATGCCAACTCCAACCAATTCTGGTTAACCCAGATGACAAAAATTAAAGAGAAAGACCAAGACCTTCTAAAAGGTAATTTGATTGAGAGTTTTAGAAATGCTTATGGCGACTCTGACTTTACTGAGACATGGATGAAAATGGCCCTTTATCTCAACAAAGAGAGAATCATTTTAAAATATATTGGCTCTTTACCGCCAGAGGCCTATCGCTCAAAGAAAATTAGGGAACTTATTGGTTTTGCCTATTATAGGAGTGGAAATATTAAGAGGGCCCTCGATTTTATTGAAGATATTGAAAGCCCCAATTCAGACAATATTCGCGGTAATGTTAACCTTCTTGAAAAGAAGTATGAGCTCGCCTTTGGCCACTTCAAGTTGGCCCTGGCAAAGAAAGAAAATTCTGAGAATGCCCTTAAACGCTCCATCCCCCTGTCCTACATTCTAGGACTTTGGGACGAGGGCCTTGACATGCTCAAGAGAGTCGTTGAACTCAATTCCAATGACCGTAAGAAACTCATTCTTGAGACTCTCTTCTTTTTAAGAAAGGAAGACTTTAAGACGGCCAAAGAAAATATCCTCTACCTTGAAAAACTCTACCAAGGGGATATTCCAAGAGACCTCAACCAGATGAATAGCTACGTGGCCTTAAGAAATGCAGATAATAAAACCCTTGAAAAGGCTGCAAGTCGCGCTTGTCGTTTCTATGACGGTCTCAATTGCTGGCTCTACTTACAAGTTCTTCAGTGGGAAAATATTGGTCTCACCCTAAAAAGAGACGAACCCACCCTCGTCGTTGAAGATTTCGACCTTAGAAAGTTAAAAGAGAGGGCCACAATCACTCCCCTGAGAGAGAGTGTCACCGTCGATCAGCGTGATATTGAAGAACTCGACAACCAACAAGTCACAGTAGACCCCAAATAACTACTTAAGGGGTCTAAACTCTTTTCCATCGTGAACAAAAGTCACTTCCTTACCCTCTTGAATGGTCGTTAGATTCACCGGGCGACTCCATATCGCCTGAATATTGCGAAGAGTGTCTGAAGCATAACCCATATCTAAATCCACACCTTGGTGACGATGAATGAGATGCAGTTCTCCACGATTAGCAAAATTACCTGATTCAATTTCAATTACAGGTTGACCAAAGTTAGTAAGGCTCATCAAAAGCTTCGCTTTAATGGCCTCAAAGTCGCGTCTGTCTATTTCAAAGCGCGCGGTCCTCGGGTTGTACTTATAAGTAAACATTTGCATGCGTTCACAAAACTCACGAGTGAAGAATTCATCAATGAAAGTCACATCATTATGAGACTTTCTCACTTCAAAGATCTTCTCTCGTCCTTGACGTGTTGGTCGATTCCAATTCTCACGTTCATGCATATCAGTGCACTCGTTATACTCTTTTCCAAAACGTCCCGTATCCCAGCGGTACTCGATATCCCTCATCATCTCAATGCCGATCTTATAAGGATTGATTTGCTTTCGGCTCATCGCCATCACCCCAGCATGCTTATCAGAGAAATCGATAATCTCGCTGGATTTAAGAGCGTTCTTGGTCATAATCGTTGAGTGCCAATAGGAAGCCCAGCCCTCGTTCATAATCTTCGTCATTCTCTGAGGTAAGAAGTAATAAGCTTCCTCCCTAAGAATCGCTAAAATATCGGCTTGCCACTCTTTTAAGGGCGCATGCTCCACAAGATACATCATGATATCGCGGGGAGAGATATAAGTCGGCTTAGGACGATAACTACTAGGCTGTTCATCGAGACCTTCAGGTCGCTCGGGACCTTCACTCTCTGGATTGAAAAGCTTTGAGCGCATAAAACTCTTAAGGTGAGTTGAGCGGTCGTCGTCGTCATCATCGTGAAAGAATTCATTATGGTAAGCGCTCTCTTTACTTGAACGCGAGCGCTGAACCTCAGGCGTTTCAAAGAGAACATTGATATCGAGAAGATTCTCAAGAGAGAGGACGCGATCAATAAACTCCTCTACTTTATCCTGGCCATAGCGCTCCATATAGCGGCGAACTTTCGTTCCATGATTGGCCATCACATCCATCATTCTTCTATCAGTAGACTTGAACCAGAGATTATTCTTAAAGAAATCAGCGTGACCATAGACGTGGGCCATAACAATTTTTTGGTCAACAATATGATTAGCCTTAAGAAGGTAGGCGTAACAAGGATCGGTATTGATGACCATCTCGTAAATTTTTGAAAGCCCATAAGCATAAGACTTAGAGAGTTGATCATACTCCATCCCAAAGCGCCAATGAGGATAGCGACTAGGAAAGCCGCCCTGGGCAGCAAGGATATTAATCGTATCGTAATCACAGACTTCAAAAACAACGGGATAGAAATCAAGACCATAATCCAGAGCGTACTGATGGATTTCATCTTTTAATTTGAGAAGTTCCCCCGTGATGGGTTGTGTTCTTGTGGTCATTTACCCTTCCCTAGAAAATCTTTGATTGAATCAAGAATGGCCTCTTTATTCTTAATTTTTGAAAGAATAACCTTTTCATGATCTTCCTTGTAGGCGCCCACAAGGTCTTTATAAAATTGGCCACTTCCATAACGACTTTCAACCTGTCCGTAACAAAAAACGTTAGAGGAAGGAAGAATGTCATTATTAAGAATATCTAAGCAAAGTTTCGTATCATCGGTAGACCAATTATCCCCATCACTAAAATGAAAGGGATAGATATTCCACTCACTTGGATTGTAGTCAGCCTCGATGATTTCACGGCACAACTTAAAGGCAGAGGAAATAAGTGTTCCGCCACTTTCTCTTGTTCTAAAGAAGGTGGTCTCATCAACTTCCTTTGCCGTGGCATCGTGAATAATATAGCGAATATCAATATCTTTATACTGAGACTTTAACCACAAATTGATCCAAAAGGACTCTGTTCTGACAATTTCCTTTTGTTCGTCCCCCATTGAGCCCGAAACGTCCATCATGTAAATGACAACGGCTGAGTTTTCAAACTCCACTTTCTGAGTTGACGAGCGAAAACGCATATCGGATTTAATGGGAATAATGATTGGATTTTCAGGGTCGTAGGTGCCCATGGCCACCTGTCTCTTAAGGGCTTCTTTATAAGAGCGCTTAAAATGCTTGAGAGAATCAGGTCCTGAGGTACCAATGGAAGAATACTTATCAGTGGTTGATTGCATCGTCTTCTTGCCCTTAGGCTCAATATTAGGAAGACTCAGTTCTTCTCCAAGGATACTGGCAAGCTCATCGAGGCTGAGCTCTACTTCAAGCTCTTTATTACCCTCACCTTCGCCAGCTTCCCCTTCGCCTGGTTGTCCCTCGCCCTCTTGGCCATCAACAGGATCACCCTGCTGACCATCGCCCTGACCTGTTCCCCCTTGGGATTGGTCACCAAATTTAAAGCGAGGTGTCTCAATGGAAGGCATAGGAATTTTATAGGTGCCATCACCCTTTGGTGCTGGCATTTCCCCTTGAGAGACATACTTTCGTAAATTATCCCGCACCCTGCCTTTCACAATATTGCGAAAGCGGGTGTGGTCTCTTTTTATGGGATGATCCATGATCTTCTCCTAAACTTTGTGGTCTCTCTTGTTACGACTTTGCCGAGTCTCCCTTGGCAAAGATTGAAGCAACAAAGTTAAGAGCATCTGTCGCGCAAATTTCACAGTAGCCGAAATTCTTGATCAGACGAGATTTCACCACATCAATCTTCTCTTGTGTCTCTTTATCGACAACTTTAGAGATGATGGTCTTAAGTTTGATCGTATCTTTTTGATCTTCAAAGAGCTTAAGTTCAAGGGCCCTATGAAGACGCTCATTCATCTTGTAATCAAACTGCTTTCCTTCAATGGCAAGAGCACCAATGTAGTTCATGATCTCACGACGAAAATCATCTTTGCGAGATTCAGGAATATCAATTTTCTCTTCGATACTTCTCATAAATCTCTCATCAGCATCTTCAAGACGGTTTGAGTATTTATTGCGAATCTTCTCTCTTTGCGTGTAGGCCTTAACATTATCAATATAGTTGGCACAAAGAGTTTGAATCGCATTCTCATCGACACTAATCGCTTTTTGAACGTCATTTTTTACAATGTCCTCATACTCCTGACGGGCAATGGCCAAGAGTTCACGATAGTTATCAAGTTGCTCAGAAGAGTTAATAAGAGAATGATGCTTAAGGCCCGCTTCAAGTTCATTGAAAACCATGAAGGGATTCAAGCATCCGGCATGAGAATTCTTCACAAGAGCATTAGAAAGTTTATCTTGGATATAACGAGGAGAAATACCTTCAAGCCCCTCTCTAATAGCTTCTTTACGCAGCTCTTTTACATTATCTTCGTTGTAACCAGGAAGTGTCTTTCCATTGTAAAGCTTAAGCTTTTGAAGACGAGTAAGGTCTGCTTTCTTAGGCTCCTCAAGACGAGTAAGAACAGACCATAGAGCGGCCATATCAATCGTGTGAGGTGCAACGTGCATATGAGGAATTTTCTCATTATTAAAGTCACGCTTATAAATTTTCACTTCATTATCAAGACGAGTGATATAAGGAATATCAATCTTAACCGTTCTATCTCTAAGGGCTTCCATAAACTCGTTATTTTGAAGCTTTCTAAATTCAGGCTCATTGGTGTGACCTAAGATCACTTCATCAATATCCGTCTGGGCAAATTTCTTTGGCTTAATTGACTGTTCCTGAGAAGCGCCAAGAAGGTCATAGAGAAAGGCAACATCAAGCTTTAACATTTCGATAAATTCAACAATACCACGGTTCGCGATATTAAATTCACCGTCAAAGTTAAAGGCACGAGGATCTGAGTCAGAACCATAGAGGGCGATCTTTCTGTAGTTGATATCCCCTGTCAGTTCCGTTGAGTCTTGGTTCTTCTCATCTTTGGGCTGGAAAGTCCCAATACCAATACGATCTTTTTCGCTTAAGAGAAGTCTCTTCACTCTTACGTGATCCATCACTCGCGACCAGTCACCATCATACTTTTCCATATAAGCATTGTAGATATAACGGTCAGCGGGGTTGAGAGAACCTTTAATCTTAATTTTATAAGTACCCTCGGCGCGAGACTTATTCAGCTTTTCAACAAACTCAGCTCTCACTTCAACGGGAATAAGCTTGAGAGGGTCTTCGTGCATGGGAGAAGGAAATGACTTTTGCCCTCCAAGAATTTCGGGGGCCTCTTCGTCATACCACTCAAAGGTATACATCGCACCATCATCAGTACGGCTATAGTGCTCCAAGCCTTTTTTAACCAAGCGAGAGATAGAGGACTTCGCTGAACCAACAGGACCATGAAGGAGAAGAACCCTTTTCTCTGTTCCGTAGCCAGCAGCGGCGGACTTAAAGAAGTTAAGAAACTTCATAAGGTGAACATCAATACCAAAGACCGCATCTTTTCCATTTTCAATGGGGTCATCAAAGAAGTGGTATCTGGTAATTTCTTTCTTGTATTCAGTGTATTTACTGGTTCCGTAAGTCATGATCATGTCGTGGATTCTTTGAAATGCATTTCTCGCAATTCTTGGATCCTCACTTACTTTGTCGACATATTCTTGAAAAGACCCAGACCAGTGCAGATGAGAAAAGTCCTCTGCCTTGTAGTTGTCTTTGATGAACTCGTTGATATTGACTGATGCCATTCTCTCCCCCATCCGTAGGTTATAATTAAACCAATTTTTATTTTCTTATTATACACTAGGACCGCTGCCCTACTAATAGTGTAGCAAAACGAGGGCCACTTTCTAAAGGATTATCTAGGGTTTATGCGCTCTTAACAAAGCGCCACAGTCAACTAATCCAGCCTTTATGGCACCTTCTAGGGCCAACCCGACACTGACTAAAACAATCAATTATCTATTGAGGAAACTCAAAGGGGTGGCCAGGGGGAACCTCGCTCGGTCTTGGAAACGGAATATTATCTGGCGTTTCTGTTGGTATCTCTCTGTCAGGATAGCGAGCAGGTCGAGTAGGCTTTTCTCTATTGGGATCAACCTCTGGCTTCTTGGGCCTTGCAGGCTTTTCCTTAGGCTTTGGGGATGCACTCAAAAGTGCTGGATCTAACCAAAAATCTAATTTCATTACTTCCTCCTATCATAAGGTTCACCCTAATTTTAAAGCTTTCGCCTTGGAGATACCTTTAAAGGAGGTCAAGCATTTGTGTATTTTTTTACACAACTATTCGCGAGCGAAATTTTTATCAGTCGCCTTAATAAAAGCGTTATAAAGAAGATTATTAAAAGTCACAATATTGTCCGTTTGGGGATCTCGCCTCATTCCCTGAATCGGTATTACTGTCGCGACATTTCCAGTTTTCCCATTTTCAAGCACACTGAGAACACTTGCCGCAATTCCCTGCCAAATAAGGTTGATAAAACCGCCCTCTTCTTCGCTAAGGTCAAAGACCTCAATATTATCAAAGACTGGTTTGATGTAGCCCTCAATTTTCTTTCCCTCTGTTTTCACTTCAGCATAGAGATCGAGCTCGCCACTGTGAAAATCAAGAAAGGCGTATTTTTGGGAGAAGTAATTCACCCTCTTAAGAGGAAGTTGAGTGACTTTAGCCTTCACGTCATACTGAGGGTAAAGCGTTAAGAAATTGAGACCTCCCCTTGCCTCAAGGTAACCTTCTTTAAAAACAATACCTGTTAAATTAAAAGTGGACGGACTCACATCATTTTTTCGAATCACATTCCTAAGGTTTAGAAGCTCGCCATTTAAGTTTTCAAAGGCAAATGTTCCTCTCTCATCTTCTGTGTTTTTTGCGATAATAATATTGCCGCGTTTTAAACCAATAACATTAATCTTTATAGGAACGAGTGCGCGAAGGCTTTTAAGCCATACCGTTTCATCCGTTTTCTTTATCTCTTCAATATTTTCTCGTGCATTTCTCTCTTTTAAGGGACCGGCATCAAGATCGAAGAAGAAGTCACTCAGGAAAACTTCAGCAACCAACTCCCCGCGAAGAAGAGCATGCCAATGAATGGAGATATCAATATCGCGCGCATTAAAAAGAGGGTACTTCTCCCCTTTCTCCTTCATCACAAGCTCCATCCCTTTAAGGCTATAGGCCCCACGATAGAGAGAAAGTTCAACATCGCTTACATGCCCTTCGTAACCTTCCACATCTTCAATGACGTCATTGACATAATCCTTAAGAAGATAAGGAAGACTTAATCTCACAGAGAAAAGACCAAGAACCAAAATAAGCAGAGCTCCTTTCATTTTTTTATTCATGCTAGGCTCTCCTTTCGTTTAAAAATCGAGGGAATGATAATAAGTGTTATTGGTAGTGCAAGGAGTGTTCCCGCCAAGATCAAACCTCCAAAGCGTTGACTTGGGGGAAAACTAGAGAGAAGGAAAACACTAAATCCTATAATCACGGTAAAACCCGACGTTAAGATAGCCTCTCCTTGATGGCGAAGTCCTCTTTGCCAAGGGCCTTCCACTTCTTTTCCAAAAGATTTTACTGCACGAATGAGATGAATAAGACTATCAATAGCAATACCAAGCGCAATGCTTATAGCAGGTGAAGAAATAAGGTCCATGGGTACTCTTGCAAGCCCCATCACCCCAAAGATCATCAATACGAGAAGAGATAAGAAGAAACTCACGGCAAGAGAGACCGTGAATGATCCCGAAACCCAAAGAAGAACCAAAAAGAGCACGCCAATGAGTCCAGAAACACCTTTGATGAGACTATCGCGTACGGACTGAGCAAGCTCTCCTTGTAAGTAGTAACTTCCCGCGGGATTCACCCACTGAAAGGGGCTTTGCTGAACAATGGTCTTTAATTCCTTCACAACCTCAAGGCGATTAACTCTTCCCTCCCGGGCCTCAATCATCTTAAGAATATAGGCTGTCTCCTTACGGTCTTCACTAATAAAGCCATTGCCCATCCGATCAAAAGTGTCACTCGTTAAAAGATCCACTGTCCAGTCCCAACTCAGAAATTGTCCTAACCAATGCTGGTCAGCCTCCTTCATAATGACTGGTAAGGAAATAATCGTTCCCACCTGTTGGTGTTTCTTTAATTTTTCTTGAAGATCCCATAGTTCTTTATAACTCTTATCATTATCGAGAACAGCACCATTCTTTCTTTTAAGGACCAGTCTTAAAACATTGCTTCCTCCACGATCATTAAGAAAGGACAACTGCTTGAAGATTTCTCCATCGCCTTTAAAGTAGCGCAGTAAACTAGGATCGGTATCAATCGCAGGAAGACCAAAGAGGGCCACAATAACAGCGAAACTTACAAATAGTGTTGAAGCATAAAATCCTAGTTTTCGTGGGCTTTTGTAGAGAGAGCGCAGGAGTGAGCTTCCCTTCCTCTCCCCAACTTCACTTTCAGAAGGCTTGTAATAATTAATGGCACTGGGAAGGATTAAATAAGAGGTTGCAAACGCACAAAGAGAAGCGATAACACCACCGTACCCTAATTCTACCAGAGGCTTTGCTTCAACAAAGATTAGACCAATAAACCCAAGCAGGGTCGTTGCCATACTCCAAAAGGAGGCAGGCATTGTTTTCATAAAGGCCTTCTTTGAATCAAGTACTCTCTTATAATTGGCTGAATAGAAAATGAAGTGCGACTGAGCAAGAACATAGGCTATGACCATGAGATTAGCGGTTAAAATACCGATGCCTTGGCCAAAGAGTTGCAGAACAAGAAGCGAGAGAGCCGCCGAGCTCAGGCTACAAAGGATAGAGAGAGCGACTAGAAAGAAAGAGCGGTGAATAATAAAGAGAGTTAAGCTACACAGGATGACAGATGCCAAAAGAAAGCGAGTCATATCATGTTGCAGATTTCTTTTCATTTGCTCAACGAAATAAGGAATACCAGCAATTCTAATCGGAATACCAACCTTGCCATAGGCATGAATAATTTCTTCCATTACTTTGATGACTTTTGAATGACCTTTCTTTCCAAGATAGACACTGATAAAAGTGACATCCGTTTTGCCTCCCGTAATAATTCTCTTCCAAAGAGGATTTTTAAGGGCATCGCTGGGATCTTGAGGACCATGACTGAGGCTGACAACTCTCTTAACTTCTTTCATTTTTAAGAGACGCTCGGAGATTCTCTTAATGCGAGCTAAGTAGCTTTCAGAAAGAATGTTCTTATGGGGAAGTCCTAAAAGAACCTGGTTGCCATTAAAAGGGAATTTTTCTTTTACTCTCTCATTCTTCTTAAAGATCTTACTGTCTTTAGAAAAGAAGAAGTCAGGAGTAATCTGAGGCTTGAGATCCACAAAGGAGAAGAAGCCTCCCCAGATGACCGCTAAAAAAACCAAAGTCCCAAAAATATTTTTCTTAGAAAAGAAGATCTTCTTCATTCATACCTCACATTCATTGTCACCTTAAAGGTAGCAAAAAGAGGGGTAAAAACGGTTTAGAGGACTTCTAATTATTGTGTAATAATCTAAATATACTTAAAATTTTCAAAATCAGAGAGGGATTCTATTTTGAGAATATAATCAAGAATCGTCTCAAAAGCTTTCTCCAGTTCCATAGCAGCCTGTTCAGGATTACTTTTGCGGTAGGACTCCGAGGCCAGAACTCCAAAGATTATAGCAAGGGAATTATTCACGACGTGCTTAACTTCACTATCTTTAATAGATTTTAAACTCTCATTACTGTAATCAAGTCCCTTCTCTTTTGTAATATCATTTTGAAAGCCAAGATAGTAGTCCCTTCCCTTATCCCCAAAGGGCAGCATCAGAAGTCTATTCAAAAATGGCGTGCCATCTTTCTTGTAATTCACAATATCCTGAACACAAGAGACGCCCTCTTTGAAACATTTCTTCATAAAAAGAACGGTTTCAATATCCGTGAGTTTACCTTGAAGAAAAGAGAGGTTCTTTCCAACAACGAAGTTATGGTCAAATCCCGTGTTTTCACTAAACTTCTGATTGGCATAGACACAGGGACGAAGCTTATCTGTGTTATCAACGATAACGAGACAATAGGGAAAATTGTCTCCAATTTTTTGAAGAGTCTTTAACATATATTGAGATTAGAGGAATTCGGGATTATTACAACAAAATTGATGAATATAAAGGAATCTTTATATTTAGCGCGACCCGATGGCCGCGCTAGGAGTGAAGGGATTAAGCTCGGTCAAAAATATCCGTGTAGTGCCCTTTGTAATGATAGAGAAGGGCTACACAAGAGACGAGACCGGCAATAGCTAAAAGCTGGGGAAATATGGCCATTCCGTATAAGAATTCAAAGACTGTTGCCAGGATAAAAACCGGAAGGGCAGCAGCTGTTGCCATCGGGGCGAGAATATTCCAAAGAATAAATCCCCCTAAGAGAAAGTGAAAAATCGTAATCGCGATATTCACACTTGGAAAAGTCTCAAGAGTTCTAAAGAGGTCTTGGGCCTCAGGGCCATAACTCGCCTTTTCGAAGATCGGAAAAAGTCCGTCACCCGCTTTGACGAGAAGGACGATACCGACGAGTAACTTTAAGAAAAACCAAATATCAATTTTAGTACCATCTTTTTGTTCAGTGATAGTGTCTGTTAAAAAGCTCATTACTTACTCCTTGTTAATGACTTAAGGATCGTTATTACTAACTATTTTAAATCAAGGAGAAGCACGAAGCTTTAAGGTGCCTTTACGTATTTGTGTAAATACTTACACGTTCCAAGGATTTATTTAATAATCTCATACCAAGAACGCTCAAGACCCTCTCTGTCGTCAGGGTGAGCGATGGAAGTTAAAAGTTTTGCTCTCTCCCCTAGGGACTTTCCATAGAGGTTAACAACACCATATTCTGTTGCCACATAGTGAATATGGGCCCTGGTGGTCACAACACCTGCCCCGCCATTGAGTTCAGGAGTAATTTTTGAAACTCCCTTCTTTGTTCGACTAGGAATAGCAATAATGGGCTTTCCTCCTTCAGATAAGGAAGCCCCTCTAATAAAGTCCATTTGACCACCGACCCCCGAATAGATTTGGTGGCCAATGCTATCAGCGCATACTTGGCCTGTGAGATCAATTTGAATGGCTGAGTTAATGGCAACAACCTTGGGATTTCTTGCAATGGTTCTTGGTGAATTAATATAATCCGAGCTATAGAGATGAATTGATGGATTATCATCAACAAAGTCCGCAAGCTTGCGGCTTCCCACGATAAAGCTTGTGACCGTCCTTCCCTGATGAAACCTTTTTTGTGAATTATTAACAACACCACTCTCAAGAAGTGGAATTATTCCATCAGAGAACATCTCGGTATGCACGCCTAAATTTTGGTGTCCCTTCAAAGCACTAAGAACAGCATCAGGAATGGCACCAATTCCCATTTGCAGAGTGGAACCATCCTCAATAATCCCCGCAATATGCTGACCAATGAGTTCCTCTTCAGCACTTGGCTTTTTATAGGGACTCAAATGCAATTCTTCATCACAAAGAAAAGCAAAATCAATATCCTTATCATTAATAATCGCATCCCCATAGGTTCGGGGGACCCGTTGATTAATTTGCGCAATAACAAGATCCGCGACTTCAAGAGCGGGTCTTATGATATCAACACTGGTTCCCAGACTATAGTGGCCATGCTTATCTGCTGGCGAGACATTGAGAAAGAGAACATCACATTTCATCTCTCCCTTAGCAAAGAACATAGGTATTTCAGAGAGAAAACAGGGAACGAAGTCAACATTCTTATAATTTAAATTCTTTCGGATATTAGAACCAACAAAGAAATTCTTGGTGCTCCAGTTATTTTGGAACTCATCTTCCGTATACCAGGCATCACCATGGGTATGAATGTGCATCATGGTCATTCCTGTCAGATCGTTGGCACGCTCTTTAAGAGAATTAATGAGGGTCATCGGAGTCGCCATCCCTCCCTGAACGAGGATATGACTATGGGGTTTGATGTGGGCGAGACACTGATGGGCATTTTCAAGTAGTTTCATAGAGCACTCATATCATCTTTTATACGCCCGTACAAATATCTATATTTTAAACTGTCTTAGAAAATTGATTTTGAACCTTAGTAAGACGGTGATCAAAGATCATACTTATATTACGAAGAAAAGGTTTTCCTCTCTCAAGGACGCGAAGTGATTTTGCATTGTACTCAATAAGGCCATCCTCAAAAAGCTCTTGAAGCTCACCAAGAAGAGTCTCTCTCTCTATGTCTCCTAATAAGTTAAAAAGATTTTCGTATTCTGCTTTCCCTTGGCACATAATTGATTGAATAACCTGGCTACAGGCCTGATCTCTTAAAGAGAGAATATGACCATTAAAGAGAGGAAGTTTGTCCCTTGCAAGCTTTTCACTGTAATTCTTCACTTCTTTTTCATTTTGAACAAAGGTTCGTGGACTCGAACTGATAGCGGAAGCACCAAGACCTAAAGTAACGGGTGCCTTTTGGGCTGTATAACCCATAAAGGTCCTCTTAAGCTCCCCTCTTTCATAAGCACTCATGAGTTCACTCCCCTCTAGTGCAAAATGATCGAGGCCAAGTTCTCGATAACCAACGTCAAGAAGAAGCTCCTTACTCCTCTCATAAAGAGCGCGCTTTTCTTCACCGGCTGCAATCTTATAACGCTCTAAACTTTTTTGCGCCTTACTTCGCCAAGGTACATGGGCATAACCATAGAGAGCAATCGTGGTTGGTTTCATCTCTTTGACAATACCAATTGTCTCTTCAATAGAAGAGAGGCTTTGCCCGGGAAGACCATAAATGAGATCGAAATTTATATTTTCAATTTCTAGAGCACGAACGTCTTTAAGAAAACTTCGCACCATTTCTGGAGGCTGTATTCTATTACAAATTTTTTGCACCAGGGGATCAAAGTCCTGGATTCCTAAACTCAAGCGATTAATCCCAAAATCTTTAAGAACGTTGAGGTGTTGAATACTTGTTACACGAGGGTCAATTTCTGCTGCCCCCGAAAAGCTCTCACTAAAGCTCCCCTCTAAATTATCAAGAATCGCCCTTAAATACTCAGGTCTGAGAAAGGTTGGTGTTCCCCCACCAAAGTGCAAAGAATCAATTGTTAAATGAGGGAACTCTTCTTTGTAGAGGCGCCACTCTTTAAGAAGAAGAGCGGTATAGTCCATTCCCTTATCAAGATTCTTGGAAATCGTTCGTGTGCACCCACAGTAAGTGCAAAGAGACTGACAGTAAGGAATATGAAGATAGAGATCCACCCGAAGATCACGGTACTGATGAAGTTCATTGATCCAATCTTGATCAGAGGGTTTATTATCCCAATGAGGATAAGCAGGGTAACTGGTGTAGCGAGGTCCGGGGCGATTATACTTTGTTATTAAATCCATGAAGAGAGATTAGCGTGCCCTTGGAATTAAAAACCTGATAAAGATCAGCTCCATCTCTGATTAACAACCTAAATCAATCTCGACTCCAAATTCCAAAAGGGCAGCATTCTTTGTCACTTCTTTTTGAATACTCTTGAGGAACTCCTCTTTTTCTTCTTTATCTCCATGACCAACCAAAACCAAGGCCTCACTCCTCGTCGCCAGCTTTAACCAGTCAATAAGCTCGTTTTGATCGGCGTGGGAGCTGTACTGAAGGCCTTGCACAACGTCACAATGAAGTTCAATCTCCCGTGATTCAAGTAAAAAGTGCTCAGGCCTTTCGCTTAGTTTACGGCCAAGAGTGCCCTCACTTAAAAACCCAGGCAAGAAAAGAATATTTTCTTTATAGGGTGCGAGCTCTTCAAGATGAGTGAGGATCTTCCCCCCACTTACCATGCCCGAACTACTGATTAGGATATTGGCTTGATTGTGACTTTTCTTTTGACGAGTGGATTCATCCCATGTGTGCTTGATTTCAACCACCCGCGAGAAATCAACTTCTTCTTTTAATAAAGTCTTGTGCTTTTGATAGAGACCATTGACTTTAAGGGCCATAGGACTGTCCATGGCAATGGGAATCTCAAGCTCTGGAAATTCATTCATCAGCCTATTAAGGAGCGAAAGCATCATCTGCGAGCGCGCAACACTAAAGGCTCCAATCAAGAGAGTTCCCTGTGTTTTAATTATCCTTTCAACAAGTCCCTTGAGCTCCTGTAAATCCCCTTGAGCAAGACGGTGGTGATGAGCGCCATAGGTACTCTCAATGATGGCGACTTTATGATCACCACTTGGACTTGGTCTTTTAAGAAGAATATCATCCCTTCGCCCAAGATCTCCACTAAAGATCACTTCATCAAGGCTTACACTTGCCGCTCCTGGTATGTGCCCGGCATGATGAAACTTGAAATTCACTCCCTTAAAACTCTCCTCTTTTTCAAAGTCCACCACTTCTATTAAATTCATCACCCTCTGGACATCTTGAGTGCGATAAAGAGGATCATCGGACTTCTTTTGCAAGAGAGAGGCACTATCGAGAAGAATTACCTCGGCGATATCCCTCGTCGCCTGGGTACAAAAGATCGGGCCACTAAAGCCCTTTTTCGCTAATAGAGGAAGAAGACCTGAGTGATCAAGATGGGCATGAGTTAAGAAAACACCATCAATAACCTTAGGATCAAAGGAGAGGTTATTTTTGTGGACCTTTACATCCCCACCTTGAAAGAGACCGGCATCAACGAGAAGATTAAGTCGCTCCCCCTTAAGAAGATGACAGGAACCGGTGACGGTATCAGCTCCACCGAAACTGATAAGCTTATTGAAGTTTTTTAATTTCATGAAGAACCCTTTTACAACGACTAGGTGTTAATCCAATATCTTTAAGAATTTGCGGATTATCAGAAATCTCCTTAATCATTAGAACCCCACTGTCTAAAAGCATGCGCTTTTCAGCTTTTCTTAGGGCCGAGAGGCAAGTAATGGGATCAAGATGCTTGTCGCGAATGATATCCTGTAGAGTGTTTTGGGGAGGAAAATTTGCTCCCCACAAACGCAGACCAGCACATGTAGCGTAGCGAATGGCATCATCACTAAAGCTAGTGTTTGAGACAAGCCACATATCCGTAAAATGACCTTCGTTTGGTCCTGTTAAAATATCTGTCGCCCTAGCCTTAACATAGAGGACTGTTTTGAGATCATTGCGCCGATCAGAGGACTGATGAAACTTACATTCAATAAGGATCTTTTCAGAATCATTCTTTGCGATAACATCAACCTCGTGTTCAACACAATTGCCCTCAACCACGATATTCGTTAAAGTCTCATAATCGAGAAACTCCATAATACGCGCCACATACTTTTCAAAGACATAACCATCTGGCCCTAACTCTAAAAGAGCACGTTTTGTACCGTAATAAGCACTCAGAGGACGAGAAATCTCACGAAGCTTTTTAAAGGCTAAAGAGAAGATCTTCCTCGTAGTCACGCCATCGTAGACCTCTTGGTTAATGGCCTCAATGATTTTCTCAATTTGGCCTTCAGAGGCCCCCGAAAAGCGAAGAGAATTGATCAGTTTATTCTCTGAATAATCCTGGTATTTACCCGTGCTTTTTTTTACCTGAATCATAATTATTGTACCTTTTAAGATTTTATTTCATCATAAGGTATTTCAAGCACTTTTCCATGATTCTTTTCATCTCACTTTTGCCTAACTCTTTATTACTCGATGAGCTGTTCTTGATAGCGGTCTGTGCTAATAAAGCCTATGACTCGATCTCTCCTCCTCATTCCAGTGCTACTTGTTAGCTGCCTTCCCCGTCTTTCCTCCAAAGGCGAGCTTCAATTTGAAGAGAAGTTCTTTAAGACAACAACTGAGATAAGAGATGTTCAGCAAGAAGAGTTTGATTACCTAGAAGAGCTCAAAAAGGAGAAAATTAAAGATTACCAAGAACTTGAGACTGTTGCCCGTGAAAGCTTCACCCCTCTCGTCACAATTTTTGAAAGAAAGTGCTTTGATTGCCATGACTCCACTCGCAAGCTTCCACTTTACGGACGAGTGCTTCCCAGAATCAATCCTGTAAAGAAACACCAGGTTGAGGGACTGAGGGCGCTAGATATGAAGAATATCTATCCCTTTGAAACAACTGAGGGAGAAGTCTCTCAACTCGCCCTTTTAAAGGCCATAAAGAGTGCGACCCTTGATAAGAGCATGCCCTTAAAGTCTTATATCCTCGTCTATCCCTTTCGCCGCATCAGTAAAAAGGACAAGGTGAAAATCCTCAATTGGGTTGAACCTCTCATCGAGGAGCATGAGCGCTTAAGAGAAAAGTACCGCCCTCTTGCAGAGGCCCAAAGTATTGAACAAAGAGTCTCAAGACTCTTTTTTAACAAGTGCTTACGCTGTCATGGCAATGGCAACAGACGAGGGGGCTTTGGTGGTATGGAAGATCTTCAAAAGCTTGCCGGCCAAACTCGTTATATAAACAAAGAAAACCCAGAAGAATCCTTCCTTTATAAAATCTCTAAAAGTGGAGAAATGCCCACTGATCCAAGAGAGCGCCTCACTCAACAAGAGCTCGACCTCCTCTCGGAATGGCTCCATACCTTAAGTCAGCAATAGACCACTTCTTCCAAGTTGCACGGGGTCAGTGAATCAAGTAAAATTTTAGAGAACCTCATTTAAGGAAGAAGACCATGGGCTTAATTGCGGCGGGCCAAACAGATATTGGAATGCGAAGAAAAACCAATCAGGATGCGATTTACCTCAATCCTGAAAAACATCTCTTTGTCGTTGCTGATGGAATGGGCGGCCACAATGGTGGTGATATTGCCTCGCAAATGGCCGTCGATTTGGTTCCCAAGTTTGTCCTTAAAAACTACGATCAAGACCCCGTTAAGCTGCAAAGGGAAGCCGTCCTATGGGCCAATAGGGCCATTAAGAAGCATGGTTTGGAAAATGAGGAACTCGTTGGCATGGGGACAACTCTAGTGAGCCAGCTCTTTCGTGGCCCCTACCTCTACCTTGCCAATGTAGGAGATTCTCGCTCTTACCTCTTTAACAATAAAAAACTCTATCAGCTGACAGCTGATCACTCCCTCGTTCAAGAAAAGCTCAACCTAGGCTTCTATGACCGCACCCAAGCAGCAGAAGACCCGCAAAAGAATGTTCTCGTGCGCACCGTTGGCTTTGAAGATGATGTCGATGTCGACGTTTTCACTTATAAAGTTCACCGCAATGACATCTTTCTCAGCTGCTCTGATGGCCTGCATGGAAAAGTGAGTGAGCCCGATTTGGTTTACCTTATCAATAAGCATATCCCCGATCCCGCCAAGGCGACGAAGGAAACTCTGCAAAAGACATGTGATGTCATGATTGACCTTGCCAATAAAAATGGTGGTCAAGACAATATCTCCATTGTTTTAGTCGTTGCACAATAATAGTCTTTTGATTCTCTTTTTCTTGGACTTTACTCTAGCCCGATTGATCTAAGTTGTTTAAAATCTTCAGTCATGGATCGTTACTTTACCTTAATGGTAGTCCCAGAAAGAGAAAAAGGCGTAAAATCCTTTCGTATTCCCCGAGTGGTTTTCCACGCGGCGATATTCTTTATTGTCATCTTTGTGGTGCTCCTGGGCATCCTCACCTATGACTACTGGAAGATTCTCAGACAAGTTTATGAGAACAAACACCTCACCATCGAAAACCGTCAGCTAAAAGAGCAGGTTCAGCTCTTTCAAATGAAGCTCAACTCCCTTACTGAGGACCTTGAGCGTATCAATACCTTTGAAAAGAAACTTCGCATTATCACTGGTCTTGAGGATGCTGATCTGACCCAGTCCCTCAAGGGTCCGGTTGAAGGGAGTGAATTTCCCCTCAATGAGACCAGTGAGGATGATGGTGAACTTAAAAAGAAGAATCAAAGCTCCCTGCAAAATCAGATTTTTGAGAACCTTGATAACTTAAAATCATACGAAGAGGCTCAAGATTACCAAAATCTTAAAAACCTCTACGAAAAGAAAATTGCGACAAATTTTGGTCTGCAAACCAGTTACGCCTACACTCGTGAATGGAATGAGCTCACCAAACAGAGTTTTGACCTCGCCTCAGACTTTGCCGAATTTGATTACAAGTTCTCCACCGTCAAAGGCTTTGTTAAGAATCTCGAAATAAATATACATAAGTTGGATCAGTTCCTCCTTGATCAGGACTCTTTCTTACGTTCGACCCCCACGTTATTACCAACGAAGGGCTGGATCACCAGCTACTATGGGCCACGTATTAGTCCGACATCAAAGAGGCTGAGGATGCACGAAGGAATTGATATTGGGGCGCGATCGGGAACACCAATCGTAGCCGTGGCCGATGGACGCGTAACCTTTGCCGGTAAAAAGCCTGGCTTTGGTAACTTTGTCCAGATTGACCATGGCTATGGGATTGAATCCTTTTACGCCCACGCGAAAGGTCTGTTCACTAAGAAAGGAAAGGTTGTCCAAAGGGGGGATTTGATTGCCTCCATTGGTAACACTGGTGCCTCCACTGGTCCGCATTTACACTATGAAATTAGAGTTAATGGGACACCCGTTGATCCCCTCTACTTTATATTAGATTAAAAGCACTACTGTAGGAGTATGCCAGCATGAACCCTTTGCGCGCCATCTTTGGCTCGAAGAATGATCGAGACCTCAAAAAAATGAAACCTCTTGTTAAGCAAATCGGCTCTTATGAAGAGCAGATGAAGAAGCTTAGCGACGAAGAGCTCCAGGCCCAAACACCAAAGTTTAGAAAAATGCTGGCCGAAGGTGCAACCCTCACAGACATTCTTCCCGAAGCCTTCGCAACAGTGAGAGAAGCCTCTGTTCGCGTCCTCGGAATGCGCCCCTATGACGTTCAGCTCATTGGTGGGATCGCGCTCTTTGAAAGCAAGATTGCCGAGATGAAAACCGGTGAAGGAAAGACCCTAACAGCGGCCCTTCCCATGTATCTTCATGGACTCACTCAAAAAGGGGCTCACCTTGTAACGGTGAATGATTACCTCGCCAAAAGGGATGCCGAAGAAATGGTAGGTCCTCTTTATAACTGGCTTGGTCTAAGCTGTGGTGTCATCGTTGCTGATATGGATGATGAAGCCAGAAAAGAGGCCTATCGCTCTGACATCACCTACGGAACTAATAACGAATTTGCCTTTGACTACCTTCGCGACAATATGAAGTTTGATCTTGAGGATTATGTTCAACGGGGCCATAACTTTTGTATTGTTGATGAGGTCGACTCTATTCTTATCGACGAAGCAAGAACTCCCCTTCTTATCTCTGGTCCTAGTGAAGGAAAGACAGATCTCTACTACACGGCCAATGAGATCATTCCTAAACTTACCATTGAAAAAGACTTCACAGTTGATGAAAAATCACGAACCTCTACCTTTACTGAAGAAGGGATCATCAAGATTCAAGAACTTCTTAAAGTCGATGACCTCTTTGATCTTCAACATAATGATCTTATTCACCACCTCAATCAGGCCCTTAAGGCCCATCACCTCTTTAAAAGAGATATTGATTATGTGGTCAAAGAAAATAAGGTCATCATTGTCGATGAATTCACAGGCCGCCTTAAAGATGGTTCACGCTGGAGTGATGGTCTTCACCAAGCTGTCGAAGCAAAAGAAAATGTGGAAATTAAGAGTGAAAACCAAACTCTTGCTAGCGTGACCTTTCAAAACTACTTTCGCCTCTATGACAGCCTCTCTGGGATGACAGGGACAGCCGATACAGAAGCAGAAGAATTTAGAAAGATCTATAGTCTTGATGTTCTTGTCGTGCCCACCAATCTTCCGATTGCCCGTGTTGATGAGCCAGATGTCATCTATAAATCAAAAGAAGCGAAGACAAAGGCTGTTATTAAGCTCATTAGAGAGCTCAATGAAAAAGGCCAACCCGTTCTTATTGGAACTAACTCTATCGACAGTTCAGAGCATTTTCACGCTGCCCTCACCAAGGCCGGAATTAAGCACGAAATGCTCAATGCTAAGAACCACGAGCGCGAGGCCACTATTATTGCCAATGCTGGGGCCAAAGGAAGCGTCACTATCGCGACCAATATGGCCGGTCGTGGTACCGATATTAAAATTAGTGATGAAATCAAGGCCCTGGGTGGTCTCTATATTGTAGGGACTGAGAGAAATGAAGCTCGTCGTATCGACAACCAGCTCCGTGGTCGTTCGGGTCGTCAAGGTGACCCAGGTCACTCTAAATTCTTTCTCTCTCTTGAAGATGATCTCATGAGAATCTTTGGAAGTGACCGCATTAAGGGTGTGATGAACACTCTCGGTATGGAAGAAGATGAGCCCATTGAGCACAAAATGATCTCAAACGCCATTGCTAAGTCTCAAAAGAAAGTCGAGGCCCATAACTTTGAAATTAGAAAGCATCTCCTTCAATACGACGATGTCATGGGCGAGCAAAGAAGTGTCATCTATCGTCTGCGCCGTGACATACTTGGTGACGTCGGCAACGAGGAACTTATTCAAAACTTTATCGAAGATGTCTCGGAAGGACTTGCTGAAAGTTACAGACCTGAAAAAAAGGTCCCTATGGAATCCTGGGCCTGGGATGACATGAAAACCGGCTTTCAAAACACCTTTCATACTGATATTGAGGTCAGCCCTGAAGGTTGTATAAAAGAAGGCGATGGTGAAGTAGAGACCTACTTCGCTAACAAGGCGAAGGAAATCCTGGCCGCTAAACTCAATGAATACGATCCTGAACAGGTCAAACTAGCGATGAGAGAAATTCTTCTCTCTACTTTTGACCAATTTTGGAAGGACCACCTCCAAAGCATGGATCACATTAAAGAAGGCATTAACCTGCGTGCTTATGCTCAAAAAGATCCTCTTACTGAATACAAAAGAGAGGCCTTTAATCTTTTTGAAAATATGCGAGTGGAAGTCAAAAAGGCCGTGGTCAACAACATCTTTAGTGTCAAACTTTACACTCAAGAAGAAATCGAAGAGTTGCAAAGACGCCACCAAGAAGAGCTTGAAAGGCAACTTGAGGCCCATAAGCGCGCCCAAGAAATGGCAGAACAGGCTAAGGCCGCTCAAAATCAACCTATCCAAAGGTCGACTAATAAAGTCGGAAGAAATGATCCTTGTCCCTGTGGCTCAGGTAAGAAGTTTAAACACTGTCACGGTGCCTAAGTTTTCGCTATAATAGAACTACTATCAGGAGGATAGAGTGAGCGGAGATGGAGAATGGGACGAGAAGTCCGATCTTACCAGAATTGAGGATCTTTCAGAGTTTCTTCACGAAGAAGATCCTGAAGTCGACGCCCAGCTTTCAAGTAGTGAAAGTGATTCAGAAGAGTCGCAATTCGCGGCCGAAGACACCCTCCCTGACCTCCCTATTCCAGAAGAGATCAGTAACCTCGATGACCTCCCTGATGATGCCCCAGTAGAACTACAAGAGGAGCCTTTCGAAAATGAAGAGGCCCAGGAAACGACGGCCTATGATGGCGACTTTTCTAGTGATTCCTCCGAATTTGCTGAAGAAAGTAGCGACTTTAACAATGACTTTTCAAGCGAAGTAAATGACTTTGGTGAAGAAGACAATGACTTCTCAAGTGACGCTTCTGAATTTGGCGAAGAAGCCAATGACTTTTCAGGTGATACATCTAACTTCGGTGAAGACGATCAATCTTTTGAAAGTGAAGACTTCAATGACCAAAACTCAGATGACCAAGAAAATATCGATATCCAAGAAACGATTGATGAATATGAGGCCAACAGTGATGAAGACGAAGCAACCTTTGGAGACAATCAAGAAGAAAATGAAGTAACATTTGATGATAATCAAGAGGAAACCAATACTGACAACGACCAAGAGTTGGAAGAAGTGCCCGACTTTGAAGAAGAAGCACCTAGCCCTCCCAGGCCAGTAGAGACCTATCAAGAAGAGCAAAAAGTCGCTGTCACAACCACCAGAGAAAACTTTCAAGATCTCAGGGACTTTGGTAATGCTATCACCTATGGAATTGTCACAACAGGTGGTCAGCCACCCTATAGCCTTATTTTAAGAGGGGTAAAATACAAAGAGGACGCTGACGACATAAAAATTCTTTTAAGAGAGCACGGTCTTCTCACAGATGAGAATGAATCGACCATTGATCAAGGCTTAGACCAGGGCTCACTGCTTATTTCCCAGATTAGCGAATATTCGGCAGTTTATCTTGCTCACAAAATGAGGCGATTCGACCTAGAGTTACGTATCGGCCTTAGTGACCAACTCCACCCTAGTAAGTCTTATGAGCGTGAAGGCAGAGGACTCGTTACTAAGGATAATCTCAAACAAAACAAAGAAGAGTACATGGAAATCGAGTCCTATGGGCTTGAGATAGAGGATATTAAAATTGTTACCTCTTCTCAGATTGAAGGCTATAGCGTACACCGCTACCTCGATGTCATTTCTTCTCACAGCATAGTTTCTGAGTCAGACCTTTATCGTCACACTTATCAAGAAAAACAAGAGGGAGAAGATGATGTCCTCTTAAGAAACTTACTTGAACAATTTCCTGACTATGACGAGGACTCACCAGTAAAAGACCTTGGTCTTAACGATGTCTATCAAAATCTTATTGATGAGCTTAGAAACCTCGCTTACAAGAAAGAAGCGAATGCTGTTCTAGGAATAAACTTTAATATAACTCCCATTCCTAGTCCTATCGATTCGCCACAAATGCCAAGATATAAAATTACCTGCACAGGAAATGCCGTTTGGATCATCGATCAACCTTATTAAAATCTTATCTTAAAAATATCCCCTCTCACCACGATGTGATTGTTGTTGGTGGTGGTATTGCTGGTGCGGGTGTCTTTAGAGACTTATCTCTGCATGGCCTAGGTACTCTCTTAATTGATAAAAAAGACTTCACTAGCCAAACAAGCCAATCAAGTTCGAAAATGCTTCATGGGGGCATCCGCTATCTTGAGAATCTTGATTTCGCACTTGTGTGGGAAGCCCTTCATGAAAAAAATCTTTGGCTTAAAATTGCTCCCCACCTTAGCTATCCAGAGAAATTTTATTTGCCAGTTTACAAAGACGGTCTTAGACCCCTTTGGATGGTGAGATTAGGCCTCTTTCTCTATGATGCTCTCTCAAGTTTTCAAAATCTCCCCTCTGGACAAGCCAGTCCAAAAGAAACTCTTAAAGTTATTCCTTATTTGAAAGAAAAGGGCCTTACTGGCTCAGGCATCTATTCTGATGCCGTTATGGATGATGCCAAGATCACTTTAGAGTGCATATATGACGCCCTTTTAGAAAAAAAATCTTATGCTTGCAATTATACTGCACTTATTAAAGCTACTAGAAAAGCTCATGGCTACACGCTCACTCTCCAAGATGAAATGAGTGGGCTAACAAGGGAGATCACTTGTGATCAACTCGTCTTTGCCACAGGGCCTTTCACTGACAAACTTCTTAAAGAAATTAATCTTTTCCCATGGAAACCAAAACTCAAATTAAGTCGTGGTTCTCACCTGTGGTTTTCTAATGACATGCTGAAAGTTAAAAACCCTATGGTCTTAACTCCCAAAGATGGCAGAGTCATTTTTGTCATTCCCCAAAAAGATAAAACCCTAGTAGGAACAACAGAAGTGAAAGGAGAGGCTGAGTTTGACCAAGTGCCAGATCAAGAAGAGATTGAATACCTTTATAAAAACCTAAAGGACTTTTTTCCTAAAGCAGATATTGACCCTCGTCACCTACTAGGAAAGTTTGCTGGAGTTCGTCCCTTAGTCATGGAAGAAGGTGCTGAGAGCCTCGGAAAAGTAGCGAGAAACCACAAAGTCTACCAGCCTCAAGAGAATGCCTACGTGCTTTTAGGTGGCAAGTACACCACCTTTAGAGTGATGGCCCAAGATGTTGTCAAACCCCTTATGAATAAGAGAGGCCTTCCTTACTTAGGACATTTAAGCACTCAGGCCTTAAGGTCCCCTTCTATTATTAAGCCTTGGCATAAGCCCATTATTGATAAAGAGACCCTCATCCAAATTATACAAAGGGAAATTCCCAAGACGGAAGAAGACCTCATTCAAAGAAGACTCGGAATTCTCAAAGATGTTCTAGAGGGAGAAGAGCTTCAGCTGATCAAAGAGACTCTGCAACAAACTCTTCTTGAAGCTCCTTGAATGAGAAATATTTAGAATCGGTAGCTCAGGCCAAGCATAAGACGCGGCCCTGTGACACTTTTGGTGAAATTATCTCCATTTTCAAACTCATAACTCTCACTTCTTTGATAATAATCAAGAATTGCACGGGCACCAAAGCCACCTCGAGTAAAGTACTTAATTCCAGTCGCGACACTGAAAAAACTAGATGAGCCGGGTACAGTTTGACTCGTTTGTGTGCTCGTTACACTCAAAAGATCAAAGGTGTCACTCACGCTTCCTACCCCAAGCGAAAGGCCACTAAAGCCTATAATACGCCCGTAACTAAGCGGTGGGGCAATATAGTGATAAAAAGCACCTACACCAAACTCAGTCACCTCATTATTAATTTGACTACCTTGAACTGATGTCACAGATTTAGTCGCATGATGGATGAGAGCACTAAAACTCATCCGCTCCAAAAAGCTCCCCGGCATATTAAAATACTTTTCTATCCCTAGACTGAAGTCAATGGTTGAATTGTTGCCAGTAAAAATGTCTCCCTCGCCTTCATCGACTTCACTTGTGAGAGAGTTGAGATGAAGTAGTCCATAGACTTCTATCGTTTTGTTCTCGTTAATCCCCGTCCCTATCATGCTCATAGAATTATCACCATCAACCATTGTGGCCAATTCATCTCGATCTTCTCTAGAAAGGCGATTGCGCTCACTTTCCATGGTTCTTACCCTCGGAGGACTATCACCCCTAATTGTCATAACCTCAGTACCCGCTGTCATTGTAGAATTTGAGTTGTCATAAAGACTTTTTGAAGGGTCTTGGGTAGTATCAATAGGTTTGGTAATTTTGATATTTACAACTTTATCAGGAAAGACAGCATTGTCATTGACGATTCTGTAAATACTCCAGATGGTTCTTGTTGGTGAAGCCTTGACAACGACACCTCTGGCAATAACTCCTGTGGTGAGAAAAAATTTGGCGTGATCACCAACAACAAGTCCATCTTCTAGGCCCCGATTCAAAAGAACAGTCTTCTTTGTAGAGGAAACTTTTAAAAAACGAGTAGTAAGCTTCTCATCAATTTCCAATGCAAATATTTGGCCGACAAAGACTATGGATATTAATAAAAAAATCTTTTTCATAAGCATCTCTTAAAAATAAACATTAAAACCAATCGAAAGTCTTAATTGATTTACGCTAAAAACTGAGTTGATATCATCTTCTAGAAATTCGCTAATATTATACCGAGAGTTTTCATACTTAAGCTGAACATTGGCACCGTAGCCAATGTCATAGGCCGCCACTTGAGACTCATCTCCACTGCTCCAGCGATACTTCAATCCAAAATGAGCAGAAGGTAGGGAGAAAACTTGAGTACTGTAATCTTGGGAAAGATCCCCTCCTTGAATCGTGCCATTACCGCGTTTAAAGCCTCCGCCAATATAAGGCATATATTTATAGAGAGAGGAGGGAGGATGAAGAAAGTACCAATTAACATAGCCCTGAAGACTTCCTTCCGTAATACGAACATTGAGTCCACCAGCATCGACAAAGGAAATTGCGCGTTCTAAACCGACCTCAAGAGTAAAATCTTTTAAGGATTTTAGAGTATTTCCCAAATGCCATTCATAAGAAGCACCAAGGGCGTAATCAACACCATTAAATGAGCCCCCTTCATCAGAAGCATTAGATTGAAGATTTGTAATATAACGAAGAGTAAATTCTTGACCCATTTTTTCTTCCAAGGCCCTTTTTTGTCTTCGTATTTCTTCGGCAATTCCCGTCTGTACCAAGTAGCGACGTAACTGTTCATCAGTCATATCACGAGAAAAGCGAGGACCCTCTTTTCTTATTCTGGCAATGGCCCCAGGAGAAAGATTTTTTCTCTCTTCATTGGCCTCAATTTGTTTTGCACGCATATCTTTTATTGAATCTTTAACAGCAATATTCAGGCCAGGCTCCCTAACATTTCCTTTATAAAGTGACTTCAATCCATATTTTAAGTTATTGTACTTAGGTACAGATGTGGTCGTCGTAGAATCAAAAGCACGATCTTCGGCCATTTTTTCAATGGCTTCAATAAGACGGTCATCGTCTTCACTGGCGGGAACCAACATATTCTTAGCAAGTTGCTCAAATTCCTCATCGTACTCTTCACCAGTTTCTATATATTTAGTTTTTTTCGATAGCTCTATATCCTGGCGCTTAAGAGTTTTCGTATCCTTCATTTTTCGACCATCAAGAAAATCTTGTTCTTCAAAGATAAGATCTTCAGGTACGCCTTTGTCCTCCGTCACTTCGTAGTAATCTTGGTCTTGCCCTCGTCCTTGAATCTTTAAAGATCTGCGGGTCACGAAAGGCCTTCTGGGATCCTTTGCTTGTCTAACAATAACCAAGTCTTGATTCTTATTTAAATAACGAAAACTTTTGATCTTTCTTAGATACCAATAACTGACATTATTTTTGACCTTGATAACCTCACCTTCACCTACGTAAATGAATCGTGGTTTTTGAAAACCCTGGCTAAGGTCTTTCACATAAATTTTTGAGCGATCACCATTTCTTAGATTTTCCGCATATCCTCTATTAATTAAAATGGATTTTTTAGAAGAACTCACCTCTAAGACTTTTACCCCTTCCATGGACTGGGCCCAACAAAAGGCATTGGCAAAAAGACACGCAGCAAAAAGCAACTTTTTCCCTAAGTCTCCCACCTCTTCCCTCCCTGGATAGTGGCGTTTATTCAGATAGTTATAAACTTAAACGAGTACTCTTATAGTCTATCATAACTCCCCTTTTGCGCACATCTTAGGCCCAGTGGGCAAAAGTTGAAATAATGCATTTTCTCGCCTATAACTATCGGAAATCATTTTCATAAGAGGACAGCGTGGCGAGAAAAAAGAAGATCCAAATACACCGTTATAAATGCACCATTACAGATGAGGAATTTAAGACAACAAAGAAAGTCGATAATCCCGATGAACTTATTTCGGTAGCCGCTTACTATGAGCTCAACCCCGACAAGGACGATCGTCCTGAACACATAAAAAAAGAATTAGGAATTTCAAGCGACTCATAATCGCCGACAGGAATAATCAAATATGGAAAAAAGAAAAGTCATCATTGTTGGTTCAGGCCCAGCTGGATACACGGCTGCCCTTTACTCAAGCCGCGCCAATTTAAATCCTCTTGTTATCGAAGGTCATGAACCAGGCGGTCAGCTGACAACCACGACCGACGTGGAAAACTTCCCCGGCTTCCCAGAAGGGATCATGGGACCAGAACTTATGGCCAATATGAAAAAACAGGCTGCCCGCTTTGGTACAGAATATCTGCAAACCCATGTCTCAAAAGTTGATCTTTCCAAACGCCCGTTTAAAGTCATTTGCGAAAACGGATCCGAGTTTACTGCTGAAACTTTAATTCTCTCTACAGGAGCATCGGCTAAATACCTTGGGCTTCCCAATGAAATGGAACTGATCGGTAAAGGCGTTAGTGCTTGTGCCACCTGTGATGGATTTTTCTTTCGCGACAAAGTCGTTCATGTCGTCGGTGGTGGTGATACTGCTATGGAGGAAGCCCTCTTTCTCACAAAATTTGCTTCACAAGTTTATGTCATCCACAGACGTGACAGCCTAAGAGCTTCAATGCCTATGCAAGAAAGGGCCATGGCCAATGAAAAGATCGAATTTGTCTGGAACACTGAAGTAGAGGAAATCCTTTTTGATGATACTGGTGTGACGGGTATCAAAGTAAAGAATAACCAAACAGGTGAGTCCTCAGAAAGAAAGACGGATGGTTTCTTCCTAGGAATTGGCCACACCCCCAATACCGCCTTTCTCGAAGGACAGATAAAGACTGACGAATCTGGTTACATAATACCTGCCAATCCTCCCCACCCCGATACCAATGTTGAAGGTGTCTTCGCCTGTGGTGATGTTCAAGATCACTACTACCGCCAGGCCATAAGTGCTGCCGGCTCAGGTTGTATGGCGGCTATCAGGGCAGAGCGCTTCTTAGAAGAGAATCCTCTCTAACTGTTTTTTAAAACCTTGTGTCCCGTCGGTGCTATAATCGACGGGTATGTTAAATCAACTCAAATTTATCGCCCCTTTGCTTCTCTCAAAGGCCATGAAAAATGACTCTCCTCAAAGGAAGAAGGTGAATCATTTCCTCATTAAACAAATGGGGGAAAATAAAGGTTTGTGGTTAAAAGTCGGACAACTTCTAAGCATGAACGAAACTTCATGGAAAGAGCTCGAAGGGTTAAGTGAGGGTGAACACATTGCGGCGCTACCACTAGAGGAAATCCAACCCTATGTAGAAGCCCTCTTTACCCAAGAAAATTTACAATTCATTGGAGAGCTCGCTGACCCTGGTATCCCAGCGAGCTTAAGCCAAGTTCATTTATGGCAAATGAAGGAGCCCTCCCAAAAGTGGGCCTTAAAAGTACAACTTCCAGGGATGAAAGAGGTCATCGAAGATCAACTGAGTTTATTAGGCCTTATGGATAAGGCCAGTGCCTTAAGATCAGAAAAGAAAAATTTTAATACTCATGAATATCATGAAACTCTCAAACAAAACTTTGAGCAAGAGCTTAATTATCGATGTGAAAGACAAAATATTCAAAACCTGAAAAGGTTGAGTGAACGCTATCCATTGGCCAAAATTCCCTCTCTTCATCCAGAGTATCAGGGGGAATCATTTATCACTATGAGTTGGGAAGAAGGAGATTCATGGAGTGATGTTCTCAAAAATTATTCCCCAAAAGAGAAGAAGAGTCTTGGGGTACAAATCATCACCCAGTTTCTTTACCAGTATTTTTGCTTAGGACGCTCTCAGGGAGACTTTCATCCAGGTAACTTTCTTTTCCAAAGAGTTAATGAGGATGTCGCCATAACTTGGTTAGATCTAGGCCAGTGTTTAACTCCTAGCCTGCAACAAAGAAGGTCTCTTTTTTTAGCAATCACAAACTTTTTAGATTCTTCTTCAGAAGAGAAAATCAACCTCGGCCCCTTTTTTAAAGCTTGGAAATTTAATCTGGAAAAGCTGGCGCCTATCGCCGATCGTCTCCCCCTACTCCTAAGTCGCCTATTTTATCCTTTCTTAGTCAATGCACCTTTAAACCTTAAAGATTGGAAGTTAAAGAGTGAAATTGATACCATTTTAGGAGACGATAAATGGTGGTTTAGAACAGCGGGAAGTAGCGAACTCTTTATGAGCATCCGCTGTTGGATTGGACTCTTTACCATGCTTGAGTCTCTCCAAGTTCCCCTCAATTACTATCAAATCTGGCAAGAGGTCTCTTATGAAATTCAAGAATCTTTACCAAAAATTCAGTTACCTCGTGCCCAACTATCAAGTGTTTCATTTAATGACCTTGCTAAGAAATTAAATGTCAAAATATATAAAGAAGAAAAGTTGAGTGTAGACTTAAATCTACCCGCACGCGCTATCATGGACATTGAAAATTTCATCAAAAAAGACACATTAAATGAAATGAAAAAAAATGGCATCAGCCTCGAAAAGATAGTCCAAGAGCAACTTAAAAATGGTCTCAAACCTTGCACTATCATTGATTATCATCACTCTCATAAGAGATACCTGGTTACCCTCTCCTAGGAAAAACCTTCCGGGCCAAATTGACTCCACTGAGTAAACCTTTCTGAATTGATAGAGTCCTAAGATCAAGTACTGTCTACTTTTTTGACATACTGAACGAGGATTGAAACAATTTAAAAAAGCAAAGGATTGCTTTTCAAATTTACCAAGGAAGGTCGCATGAAGTTCAACTACAACACCCTCGATGTAACACTTCAAAAAGAAACACGCTCACTCACTATCTCCCTCAATAGACCCGAAAGTAAAAATGCCATAAATATAGAAATGCTTTTTGAATTGGAAAGTCTCTTTGGTTGGTTGACCGGTCACCTCGAAGTTAACGCAGTTGTCTTAACAGGAAATGGGGATACTTTCTGCAGTGGTTTTGATCAGGATGAGCTCAAAATTATGAGTGAAGAGAAGCTAAAGAAATATATTGCTCGCTTTCAAAAAGTTGTCATGGGCATGCTTTATCTGCCCCAAACTGTAATCTGTGATTTAAAAGACGGCGCCCAAGGAATGGGAGTGGAACTGGCCCTTGGAGCTGATATTAGAGTGTCACGCTCTACTAGTGAAATTCATTTTAATGCTCTCAATAGAGGTTGGGTTCCTTGTGTAGGAGGAATTGGTCTTCTCAGTATTTGGGTTGGTCAGGCAGCCGCTAGAGCTTGGACCATGGGAAGCGCCAAAGTCGGTGCTTCAGAACAAAGACAAAAGGCCTTCACCACACAGACCTACTCAACGGGAGAAAGTGCCATCGATAGTCTACTAAAAAATATCTCAACTCAGGCACCTGTCGCCAGAATACAAACCAAAAGAAGCTTTCTAGAATCCATTCTTCCGGAACTTCAAAGAACCTTTGAATATGAATCTATTTTTTCTTTTGCATCTATGAAAACAGAAGACTGGAAAAAGGCGGAGGATCAGCCTTTTACAACAGCAAGAGAACTGGCAAGAGAGTTGACCTAAGAGCTTTCTAAGCAATTGATTAATTTTTTTGCTTGTTGGTAGTAGCTACCACCAAATAAATTCACGTGATTGAAAATATGATAAAGCTGATAGAGGGGTAGCCGCTCTTTATGCCCCTCAACAAGTGGATACTCTTTTTCATAGGCCATAAATTGCTCACTTGGAAAACCTGCGAAGAGTTTCATCATGGCAATTTCCGCTTCTCGATGGCCAAAATAGCAAGCAGGATCGAAAAGCCAAGGATCTCCATTAATATTAAAAGCATGATTACCGCCCCAAAGATCTCCATGAATGAGAGAGGTACAACTCTCTTCGACTCTCTCTAGGAGAAGATAATTCTTCTCTTTCACCATTTTTAGGACAGATTCAGAAAAAGAAAATGATCTTTTTTGGGCCCATTCAAATTGAGGTTTAAGTCGAAAATGCCAAAAAAAATCTGGCCAATGGAAACAGTCGTTTACATTTAACTGGGGGGAAGCACCGATTGTGTTATCAAATTCCAGCCCCGGTAATCCTCTATGTTTCTGAGAGTTTTTGTGCATTTTAGCCAATTGAGTTCCAAATTTTTTATAGGAATCCTTTTGTGCTGAATGCTTTTCTTCAAAAGTTAAGATTAGACAATCTTCAAAAACCCCATAGACTTCAGGTGTCTTAAAATAAGGACTTAGGTATTGAAGGCCTTTTGCCTCCTTTTCAAAATTTTCTCGCCCTTGTCCAGTTTTAAGAAAGTAAGTCCTTCCATCCTCTAACTCAACTTTATAGGCCTTAGAGATAAAGCCACCACTCACAGAAGAGGTTTTAATGATTTTCAAATCAAAGAAATTGAACCAAGGAAAATCTCTCATCGATTTTATACTTTAAAGAGTGGCCGAACCTCGAAACTAGGAAGTTCTTTTGAAAGGGCCTTAAAGTCTCTTGTAAGACCCATAAGAAAGCCTCCTCCTCCAGCACCACAAAGCTTTAAAAGGTATTTCTTATTCTCTAATCCTTCATTCCAAACATCATGATAGAGTTTAGGAATCATAGGAAGGAATTGATCTTGCTGAAAACGACTCAGGGCTTCGAAATTTTCCCATAAAGATTCATGATTATGTTCTAGAAAATCTTCAATGCAACGATTGGTGATGGGTATGAGCTCATTTTGACAAAGAAAGCTAAATTCCTCACTTTTACACTTTTCAAGAAAAAGATTTACTAAAGGTTCCGTTTTTCGACTCCTTCCAGTATTGAGAAGAAAAAGAACCATAGAAGAATCAGGGTTTTCCACCAGCTCAATTGTTTCAAAACCCCTTTCTTGAGTTTTTAAAATGGCTTGATCGAGATAACTCACTAAAGGATCAAAACCACTAGAGCTGCCATGAAAATGAGACTCCATCAAAGCAAAATATTCCCTCAAAGCAGAGACATTTTTTTCTCCATTTCCATAACGATGATAAAGTGCGGCTACCAAGGCACCGCTACTTCCGACCCCATATCCCTGCGGAATAGTGCTATCAAAGAAGAGCCCTTGTCCCACATCAAAACTAAAAGAGCTGATATCAAAGGAAAAAGGTAATCCCCCTTCTTGGCCATCTAACTTTTGTAAATACTTCGCAAGAGCATTTAGCTCTGGATCACGATAGCTTTTATGATCCCTAGCAAAGGCCAAACGTCCTTCAAAAAGGTGATAAGGCATGGCAAGAGCATTACTTTGTTGGATAACAGAATATTCACCAAAGAGAAGAACTTTAGAGGCGACTGACTGTCCGCTCATGAAGGAACCATCCTCTTGGGACCTAGACCCACCTTATCATCGATGAGAGTGCCACCTATTTCTCTTTGACACTTTTGAATGAAATCAAAGCATGGACCTCTCTCTTCTTCAGGATAGAGAATATGAAGATTTGGGCCTGCATCCAAGGTAAAATAAAGAGCATGACCTGTTTGCACCCGAAACTCTCGAATTTTATGAATTAAAGTAATGGTGTCAGGCTCCATAAGAAGATAACCAGGACGAGAGGCCATCATCATTGCATGAAGAGTTAGAGCTTCCTCCTCTACAAGTGAGCCCAAATGATTCCACTGCCCCTCTTTTAACCATTGAAGCGCGTAGCTCCAGTTTTCTAAAGCGTGATTAAAGCGCGCTTTGGCATAAGGGTTGTTATCCATAAGACCATGGCCTGCACGGGAAGAAACCTTTTTTTCCTTAGAGCTCACAACGAAAATGGTGTCGTGCATGCTTTGAAACAGAGGATGGATCTCAACTGGTGTGGCAGAATCATTATGAAAACTCTGATCGTCTGGCAATTGATAATTTCCTGGTGCTTTGCCAAAGCCCCAAGACGCTGCATAAGGAAAGAGCGAGCGGCAAGCACTCCCACTTCCTAGCCGTGCGTAAAAACTAGCTCTAGAATAAAATTTATTAGTAAAAGAATCGCTATGATCATTGAGAAGGCTATCAAGTTCCACTAGGCAACAGCTCAAAGCGGCCATAGAACTGGCACTTGAAGCAATACCTGCACTATGAGGGAAGGAGTTTGAAGTTTCCAATTGAAAACTCACCTCTTTTAACCAAGGAAGATAGCTAGATACATGATCAAAGAATTTTTCAATCTTCGGAACAAAACTAGGCATCTTTTGTCCCTCAAAAAAGAGCTCAATCCATTTTTCTTTTTTAGGAAAAACAGTAATTTTAGCCTTTGTTTTAGCTTCAGTTAAGGTGAGACTGACTGAAGGATTGGCAGGAACTTGAATACCCGGAAGTTTGCCCCAGTATTTTACGAGGGCAATATTTGAAGGGGCTTCCCAGCTAGCACTCTGGTCATAAAGCTTTTGATAATCCATCAATGCACAAGGTCGCTTTGTTTTTCAAGGGGTAGAGTTTGAGGTGTTTTCAGAATCAACTCAGAAAAAGGAATGATGATATCAAGTCCCTTTGCCTCGAAATATTCGCGTAATTCTTGAGGAGAACCCTTACAAGTAGCAATGATGAAGTCCCCTCCCCATGCTCCTAAAGATTTCACCTCTCCTTTAAAGTCTTTAAACTTCTCTTCTTTCACACTAGGAAGACCTAACTGTACAGAGAGAAGCTGCTCATGAGAGCGTAGAAGATGCTCAAACTCATTTAAGTCACTTGCTTCAAGCATTTCTCGACTGAGTGCTGATACCTCACGCACAACATCTCGTGGAAAAGGCTGTTTACTTTTAAAGTAATCAATCGCCTCGCGGCTATCTTTCTTTTTTCCTAGGTACACAAAGTAAAGATCTTCATGAAAGGAAGGATAAAAAGAAACGGGGCCATACTTTGGCCCATTTTTATCCAACTCGTAAGTGATAGGTCCATCGCTACCAGCGCAGGCAATATCATAACCACTACCACCGTGAGTGTTAAAGAGGAGTTCGAAGGGACTGATATAAGCCCATTGAGCGATATTATAAATAAGGGTAGAAGAACTTCCTAGCCCCCAATCAAGCGGAAAGCCTAAGCGTGTTTCGACATAAACATCCTGCTCTTCTCTAAGAAAGTGCTTATTTTGAACCCTTGCCTGACGCAACACCTTTTGTAAGAAAAGGACTTCTTCACTAGGGTTTTCATCCATAATATTGAAATGCCAAAATTCAAAATGGGCCTCAAGCCAAAGATTCCCATTCACATCAAAAGATTTCCAAGTAAGTTTGGGATCAAAGCTTTGTGAGTATCGAATTCCCATAGACTGACCAACAGTTGTCGGTAAGGCAATGCCGGTAGCACCATCTAAAACAAAATACTCTCCCGTAAGCAAAAGTTTTCCATGACCATAATAGAACTGGTCAAACTTCTCTGCGGGACTTGGTTTGCTTTCTTCTTTCGTTATCATATAGGCTTTATCAAAACCTTCTACTTTTGTTCCACTCACTATTGGTAGCTCCGAAGATTTTTTACAAATTCACTGACAGCACTAAAAGAAATGACTTCATCTTCAAAATGGATACGTGCTTTTTCTCTTTCTTCTTCATTCGTTTCCAAATGATTTAAAATATTCATAAGGTGCATTTTCATATGACCCTTTTGAATACCGGTTGTTGTTAAAGAGCGTACGGCAGCAAAGTTTTGTGCCAGTCCAGTAACAGCTACAATGGCCATAAGCTCCTTAGCACTCGGATTACCAAGAAGCTCTAAGCTCATTTTTGCCAGAGGATGAAGTGCAGTCAAACCACCAACAGTTCCCAGTGAGAGAGGGATTTCTATTTCAAAATGAAAGTGACCATTTTCTACACGACAGTGGGTAAGACTTTTATATTCGCCCGATCTTGCTGCATAGGTATGAGCACAAGCTTCTACCGCACGAAAGTCATTGCCTGTCGCTAAAATGACAGAATCAATCCCATTCATTATGCCCTTATTATGAGTTGTCGCTCGGTTCACATCCATTTCGGCAATACGAACACTCTTAGAAAACTTTTTAGCAAAATGTTCAGGAGACATGCCAAGGCTCTTATCGGCAAGCTGCTCAACAGGGCAATCGACCCAGGCCTTCACCAAACACTCAGGAGTGTAATTAGACAAAATGGCCATGATGACTTCAAAGTCCTCTTCTCTCTCCATTTTGAGGTCTTTGGCGACGAGAATATTGAGTTCTTTTCCTAGGGCCTCAAGAACAGAATTGATGAAGTTAGCCCCCATCGCATCGCATGTTTCAAACTCTGCCCATAATTGGAAATATCCCTCTTCTTTATGGGTTAAATCCTTAAGGCTTAAACTTGTGAGACCACCACCACGCTCCTCCATATTGGAAGTGAGAGGAGCGACGACTTTAAAGAGATGGGATTTATATTGATTAAAAAGCTTTTTAAGCTCTTTGGGCTCTCCTGAAAAATGAAGGTGAACCTGACCCACTTTCTTAGTGGAAAGGATTTCAGCTTTAAAGCCCCCACGTTCCATCCAAAATTTAGCAGCTTTCGAAGCAGCCGCAACGACGCTAGACTCTTCAATCACCATGGGAACACAATAATTCTCGCCATTAATGACAATATTGGGAGCCACTCCAAAGGGAAGAACAAAATTGGATAATGTATTTTCTGAAAATTCATCTAGCGTTTTTTGAAGTTTTTCATTCTTATGCCAAAAAGACTTTAGCAACTCTTTTTGATCACTTTCCTGCTCTAAAAACTTGGAGAGAATGAGGTCAATTTTTTCTTCTTTAGAAAGTTTAGAAAAACCTCTCATGACAGATTCATCACGACTGGTAGGTTCCTTTGAACCAGGGCTTTCTAGGACTTGAGTCATTTCTTTTGCTTCCTTCTTACCACCCATAGACAAAATCCTATTGTTTCAGTTGCTTTGCCTTCAGGAAGTAAGTGGCCATGGTGAGTCCCTCTAATTCTCTTTGAACATACCTATCCAACTCTTCGTAGCTAACGGCCGCTGCTTTCAAAAATGGCTTTGCCATTCCATAAAGCGAAGCGGCTTTTAAGTTCTCTCGAAGGTAGTGCCCTTGTAAGAAGGAGCGTATGCCACCAGAGATAATAAAGGTGGTCTCAACTAAGCCTCTGTCTTCAATTATTTTATTGACGTTAGTTACCATTTCAGAGGCACTATGGCCAACAAAGCAAAGCTCCTGCGACTTATCTAAACATTTGTTATCATTAAGTTCTTTGGGTCTTTTCCCCTCTAAAACACTAAAGTTAGTGCCTCCAAAAGCCGCAAATTCAACAAGAGGCACTTTGAGGTCGATGAGGGCCCGAAGGCTCTCCGGTCCCATTCCTTGCCCCACTTCTTTAACACCTAAAGTCAAATTTTTGGGCAATACCTCTTGAATGTTCTTAATCAATTCTAAGGGAGAGCGCTGCCAACGATCACCTTCCGGTTGATACCATTCTTGAAGAGGATTGATATGAAGAAAGAGGCCATCGACTTTGAGTTTTTCGAGGATATGCAAAACTCGCTCGAGGCGGTCTTTGTGCCATTGCTCTTCTAACTGGGCAATGCCAAAATTGGCATAGAGCACGCCCTCTTCGCCAATAAGACCTCTAAGGTCAAAATCTGAAAAATATTCATCACTATCTAAAAGAGGTCGGCAAGATCCTAGACCCATTCCAAGGCCGTATTTTCCTGCAACTTTGGCGAGATTCTTATTAATAGGGCCCGCCTCGCCTGTTCCTCCCGTCATAGAGCTAATCCACAAGGGAGCTTTGACAACTTTATTGGCAATTTTAATCTCTGGAAGATCAATGGCCATTTTTGGAAAGCCTGAAAGCAAGGGTTCATAATCAAAGTACCTCACCATCTCTGTAACGTTAGTCTGTGCGACCTCTGCCATAGAGAGATGGTGGGATTTTCTTTGCGGGCTGTCTTTATTGCTTTCAGTCATAAAGATCCTTTAACCATTTGTATCATTTTTAAAATGCCCTCAATGCTTAAACTATGAGACAAGGGTCTGAAAAGAGGGCATGGTAAGGAATTGCCTAATATATGACCAAAGAGTCCATAAAATCTCTTACGCTCTCACTAAATTAGAGCGAAATATACGTTTCACCAAGGTTTTCCTCGATAACACTTAAGACCTGACCATTAGCTCCTTTTACAGGAGTTGAACGGTACCAAGAAGCCTTTCTGCGCCCAGCTGCACGATCCTCAGGGCTATGTCTTTCGGCCCAGATGCCAGCAGCACTTTTCCAGTAGTGAGCCCCCTCATAAACCTTTCTCGTTTCTTCCTCAGTTTCAAAGCTTTGAAATTGAGGAGAATTTTGACCAGTGGCAACAGCTGCTTGGCAGCCAGATACCTCAGTAAAGGTCTTGGCAAATTTCGCTGAAATATTACAAGAGTAAAATTGAGCAACACATAGATTACAAAATTTAATATTTCCTTCTTCTATTTCTTCACGAAGACTTACTTCAAGAGTACGTGCACCTGCACGAGCGAGTGATCTAGGAAGGTCTCCGCCTGTTGCGTAGAGACCATTAAATCCTCTATCACCAGAAAGACCGGAGCCTTCACCAGGACGACCACCAGAGGCCCAACCATGAGAGAGAGAAGTAATTTTACCAATACATCCATAATCTCTCGTATATCTTCTTAGGACCTTGATAAATTGAGGGCCATTTCTCCACTCATAGCTTTGATCATGATTTCTTTTACCAAGGATATTAAGGAAGGCTTGATCATCATTTCCATCTTTAATGAGAGTCATACCGAAGTCATTACCATCAAATTGAATAAGACCAAGATCATCTTTTCTTTGAGTGATGCCATTTTTCTTCATGAAATCACTTCTATATTTTTCTGCTTGGGGTTTTTTCCCTACATACAGAGGAAGGCCCTCACCATGATAGCTGGTGTAAATGTCCTCAGACAGTCTCGCTCTAATACGATCGAAAAGACTCGCTTCGGCCTGTAAGGTGAATAGAATAGCTAGGGATAGGGGTAAAATTCCTTTCATGTGATTCTCTCTTTTTCGGGTGTGAATAGTGTGTGAACAGGTACTTACCTTAAAAGAAGCAGCGCAAAAAGGGGTAATGAATAAGTTACTTACCCTAAGTACCTCATTTTCCTTCAACTACCCATAGGAATTCTCTTTTACCCAAAGGTGCCTCTTTTTTAATCCCCTTGAGATCACCCCAGAGAATGGCTTCACTTTCGCGATTGATATCCATTACCACAGCATGACGTCGAGACTGAGCATTACTGTTCTCACTAGCAAAAACAACCTCATCCAAAACTCGATCCAAGCGATAAGGCGTATCCATGAAAATGGAACAACTAGAACTTTGAAAAAGTTTTTTAAAAAAGCTCTTTCTCATCTCTTTATCCCTTGGAGGAAAACCATGAAACTCGAAAGCCCCCTCGGTAAATCCACTTAAGGCAACGGCTGGAATGAGAGAATTAAAGGATTCAGTAATACTCACTTTAATTCGATTTTGATGACATTTTTCAATAAGGGAGCGACCAGGATCACAAAAACCAGGTGTACCACCATCGCTCATCAAAAGCATTTTCTCACCAGATTTCAATCGTTGGATAAGTGACGAGTCGAGCTCTTGCCTAGTGTGTTCATTATAGGGAACAAAGGTTTCAATCGCTTCGCGAGGAAGATCCCAAGCACGCCAACGCCTTCGAGCAGGTTTTTCATCTTCTATCAGTAAGGTCTCCCCGTCTTCAAAAGCTTTGAGCAAACGACTTTTCAACTCTTCGGAAATCGTTCCTTCTTCGGCAATAGGAGTAGAAACTAATAACAAACTCATAAGTGCTTAATAACACAACATAAAGTAAAAAAGTCAGAAATTATTATTAATGGTGATATTTTCAATACTAAAAGTAAATAATCCGATAAGGGCATTGTGAGAGAACTTAGCCTTATTGTTTTCCTTTTTCTACCCTTTACCACTTTTGGTAACCAGCAATGCCTTACCCAAACCTTAAGTGAAAGCTTAAGCCGTGGCCCCTTTTTTAATAGTAATGAAATCAAATCTTCAGTAGGCCAAGTGGACACCCATGAAGAGCTTATGAGCTTCAAAGCTGAATTTAGAAAGGACGTTCTAAGAAAGTTCGGACTTGAAAACCTTCAAGACTATAGTGATCCTCAAAAGATAGAGGCTTTTCGCCGCATCTTTGAAGAGTTTTTTGAAAATGGACAAGGAATTATAAAAGAGGGAGCTCTTAATCCCTTATTTCTCAAACGAGTTGAAGAAGCACGCGCTCTCTTTCCCGAGTCCATTCCCAAAGCTGCTCTCAACCCAAGGGACAAGGAGCTCCTTAAGGACTTAGGACCTAAGTGGGATCGTTTTCGCGATGACATGGGAAGAAAGAGGATTGAGCTTGGTGACCTTAGGGCGAAAAAGTTAAAAGAAGAATTAGAAGAATTTGGTCTTCCCTCTGAACAGATGCAAGATGTGGATTGCAAAGCATTGCGTACTTTATCCCAAGGTTTTCCCGATAGCGGGAAAAATTGTTTCGCTTTTACGACAAAGGGAAAAAAGGACGAACTAGAGGGAAAATTTTGTAGTTGTGGTAATGCCTTAAATGCCACCAATTGGCTTATCCGCTGTCCTAAAAAGCAAAATGAATTTCTCGATAAAAGTAATTACTATGATCAACTTGCCCTCTTTAAGAATGAATCAATCAATTGTTTTCGCGTTAATATTCCCGACAACGCCACCTGCTTCGCAGGACCGGCCGGTCCTAGACGGGGCGGCCTTGGTGGAATGAGTCAGATTTTTTGTCCTAAAAGACCAGGCGGGGATGTGCGCTTTTCTTTAAAGGAAAAGGACCTAAATCATAACAGTGAAGTGTTAGCGACATTAGAAAAGACTTGGAATGACCTCAAAATTCCTCCTTCTTGGCATCTCATAAACGACACTAACAAAAAGGCCATCTTAAATGGTGAAAGTTCTGCCTTTGAACTTGGGCCCGACATAAAAAGACATATGCAGGCGTGGTCACCCAATCCAGGAGATCCCAAATTGAGCCAAATTGTTCACTCAGTTCGTGAATGCGTAAAAGACCCTCGATGCGATAAAATGGTTCTCGAAGATTATTATGAAGAAAATATCCTTCCCATGTTTGCTGATCCTATAGTGAAGAATAATAGAGTTGTGGACTACGCATTAAGACAGGATGCAGATGTTTACCCCGATGAATGGAAGGCCATAAGAATTTATATTTGCCAATATCTCATAAAGTCTATGAGTAATCCTCATTGCAATGGACTTAAAGCAAAGGATTTTCCTAAGATTGAAAATCTCTGGCATCCGCAAAAATAAAAAAAGGGGCCAAATTTGGCCCCCTGTTCGCTTGGGTTTTTATTTTAAATTTAGAACCAGTTATCAAATTGATCTTGTGGCTCTTCCTTGTCACATCTCTTCCATTGAAGTTTGTAACGAATACCAGCGTTGAAGTCAGCACTATCAACAGTTGCGAGAGCATCATCGCGAGTCGATCTTACACGAACCATCATAGAAGAGTTCACACGAAGATTCACATCAGCACCACACTTAGACCAAACAACAGCTTGTAAGCCTAACTTGTTACTTAGGAAGTAATCCTCATCCGTTTGCCCACGAAAAGTCTTTGTGTAACGAGGTCCTCTAATCCCAGCGAAAAAGTACTCAACAGAGAATCTCGCCTGAGCACGATGAGGAAGAGATACGTACCCACGATAATCGACATCGACAATACTGACGGAAAAGCCTTGGGGAACGTGAACAGGAATCGCAATAGAACAATTTTTCCTGGCCAGCCTTTTTCTATTAACAGCTCCCGCTTCAACAAAGTACTCATCAAAAATAATACTCAAAGCTTTTTTATCGGGACTCAGTGTTGCCATCGCTGTACCAGCAGGACAACCAGAACCACCATATCCGGGTTCACCGAGTTGAATATCATCTTGGGCCTGAGCGGGAGACCAAAGTAGTGTTGCCAATGTCATGATTGATAGGATTTTTTTCATACTCTCTCCTGAATGATTTAAAGGAACCCTCCATTGGATTCTGAAACTAGTTTTAAAAATCTCTCGCTGCCTTGAAAATAAAAAAAAACAAAAGGCAAACAAAACTGCACCACGTGGATGCTCCTCCTTTTCTTGTGAACCACATGGCTCACATTCTTTTCAAAATCTAAATCAATAATGGCCAGCAAGCATTACCATCATTAACTTCGACTTTAGAGAAGAGGCTTTCCCAAAGAAAGTCTAAAGGAGAGAAAATGAAAAGATGGACGTTATTCCTATTCACTGTGACTTGTCTTATTCCGGCCCTCACACACGCCACAACCTTTTCTAAGGTCGATGCGAGAGGAACAGGCTGTCCCCTAGGAAGTACTGATATTGTTACTAGCCCAGACGGCCAAACGGTATCTCTACTTTTTAATGAGATGTTAGTAGAGCTTCCTCAATTTGATGGAAATAACGATAATGATCAATCCATCGACGGGCATGGACCAGTGAGCCGCTTCAATAAAAATATTGTCCAGAAGGTTTGTAATATACTAGTTGAAACTGACCTCCCCCCTGATCATAAAGTTGATAGTATTGAAGTCAAGGTCGATTTTCGTGGCTCTACTATTATGGATGAAGGCACGACGGCTTTTTTCCACTCTCAACTACTTAACCTTCAAGGTCCAGGAAGAAGTAGTGAAGCGAGAAGAGACTTCATAGCGCGTAAAATATGGAGAGAAGGTCCAGAGGAAGAAGACTGGATCATCACCGGGGATCGTACAATCAAGGTTAATGGCAATTGCTCCCGTCGTGGAGACTCAAAGAGCCGCTTTAATTTAAGAAATATTGTCCGCGCCAGTATCAAGCCCTTAGGCCAAAGCCTCGACTCATTTGTCTTTATTGGTCTTGACACTGCTGATTTAGTGGGAAAGTTACAATTAAAAGTGAATTCTTCTAGTTGTCGTGCCCGTCCTGATCGCCCAACTCGCCCAACTCGTCCAACTCGCCCTATTCGACCTGTTCGTCCAGGCCGTCCCGTTAAGCCGGGCAGACCAGGGTTTGATCGTGGCCAAAAGTGTCCTCCGGGTCTCATTTTCCATGATCAAACTCGTCGCTGTTTAACAAAACGAGAGATCGCACTCCGTGGAAGATGGTAAAAAAAGAAATAAAAAGTGGTGTCCTTTTGGGACACCACTTTTTCTAAATCCTAGTAAACAGAAAGTGACTTTCTGTAATTTTATTACATTTACAGGAGAAAGAGACAATTGCTGACTCAACAAGTTTTCATTTCTCAATCTTTTGATAATCTCCAAAGTATAGGAAGATCATCAGGGGAAGGTATGACTCTTACAGGCCAGCTTAAAGGCATGCTTGACACATATTTAGATAGACATCCCAATGTAAGCATTAATGCTCTTGCTATGAAATCAGGCATTGGCGCGACAACGTTAAGGCGATTAAAAAATGACGATATCAAAGGTGATCCAGCCCCCCACACCGTTCTTTCCCTCGTCAGTGCCCTTACTAATGAAAAGAGACTCTCCGTTATTGTAGAGACTTATGATGGACCTTTGGGAGAGGTTTTAAAAAGTTCTTTTGGTCCTTTTGTTGAAAAAAGCTTAAACCACTCTTTTAAAGCGGACCTCAATTCCTTCCTAAGAGACTCGACAAGCTATTTTGTTTTCAAATTGTGTGCAAACCGAAACGGTACCACTTGGGATGAAATTGAGAGCAACTATGGAAAAATTGGTTTAGAGAAATTAAATCTCTTAGAAAAAAACCATCTTATTCAGCAAAAAGAAAAACGTTATTACGCCAAAGACAAAGACTTTTCTTTAGATCCTGCCGTGACTCTTTCCCATTTACCCCAATTGGTATCTCACTTCAAATTGGAAGAAGCTGCACAGGGAAACAATCTTTTTTACACCATGAGCGAGAGCTTAAATGAAGAAGGCTTACAAAAAATAAAGTCTATTCAAAAAGAAGCAGTAAAAAAAATCATCGATATTATGAAATCACCTTTTTATGAAGGCGACATACCTTATTTTTCACTCAACATGTGTGATTCACAAAAGTTACCAGACAGACCGGAGATTTATCAATGAAGGCGATACTCTTAGCTCTAAGCTTTCTCTTTATTGCCCCTACTTTTTCAGGTGAAATTACTGGAGTGGGAAGGCAGGCCCTTAATGTACTGGAAGGTCATCAATTGGATCTCGCCTCTCTTCAAAGGCAAGGCTATAAAGTTCTTTTAGGAGAGATCACAGGTGTTGGAAAGAGCATTCATCTTGATAGAGTAGAAATGGTCGTTACCAAAAGAAAACTCTTTCAAATGAGGCAATTAAGTCATGTGGAATATATTCATCCAAGTGAGGCAAAAACCCTCAATGATGTTGCCCATCTTGAATTTAACAATAACGTCCTAAGAACCAGTCAAATTGCTGGTGTCGTTTATAAGTAGACAGCTTAAGAATTAGTTTAAAAGGTCTGGAAAGTCTGTAAAAACACCGTCTACCCCGAGCTCGATAAGCTTGGGGTAATATTTTTTTTCTCTTAAAGTGTAGGGATGAACAAGCAAGCCGCTATCATGGGCATCTGATACAAGGCTTGAATTGAGAATAAAGGGAATCCAAGGCCCAATACCATCCGCATAGAGTGAAATTTCTTTTAGACCCTCTTTTGTTCGCATGACTTCATAATCGTGCTTACTTTCTCCCCATGAATTATCAGCAATAAGTTGAATAAGCTTGATTGGAGAGCGAGGAAAACGCTTTTTAAATTCCTTTAAAAGCTTTGGGTCAAAGCATTGCAGAAAGATCTTAGCTCCGGATTGATTGTAGCCATAGTCCATAAGGATTTTCATGACCAGACCCAGAGGGTCTTTTCCTTCCCTTTGATGAAAGACCGGGGCCTTTATTTCAGGATAAATCCCAATGGACTTTTGGCGTGATTGATTCAAACCTTGAATAAGCTCGATAAACTCTTTAAATGTGGGAACCTTAAAGCTCCCCCTATTGATTGGAAACCTCTCATCGAAAACAACCCGCCCTTTCTTTGTTCTTTCGTGAACCTTTAGCTTCTTAATCTCCTTGAGAGTGAAGTCTACTGCATACCATCGTCCGTCTTTTCTAGCCCTCTTAGGAAAAACCTCCTCTACATTGGTATTATTTTCCAGATGAATATCGTGAAGCACAATCACTTGATCGTCCTTTGTGATGACCAAATCAGGTTCAATAAAGTCTGGATTAAAAGCATGGGCCATCGCTATTGCCTCTAAAGTATGCTCTGGCAAATATCCACTTGCTCCTCGGTGAGCAATAATAGCAACCTTTTTTTGAAAATAAGGTTTAGTCTGCAAAGAAACACAAGAAGCTAATAACAGACAATATAAAAAAGTAAGAACCTTAAGACTTTTGCTCACAGCGATTATCCTTTGCATAAAGTCTTCTAATAAGCTGAATTTTTTCTCCAGATAAGTCGGAATGATAAAAGCAAAAGTCTCCATCTTCGTTTTTCAGGTTAAAAAAGAGCTTGTGTAAATCTCCCTCTCTTACCAATTTCACTTGGCAGTTTTTAATTTTTGATAAAAAACTTTTGATATTATCTTTATCAAAAGTTTTCTCTATCGTTTTTTTTAGAAAGTGCTCTTTATAATCTAATAAACCCATCTCCTTGCCATCCACATTCACCTTTGCAAAAAGAATCTCCTCTTTCTTAACAGTAAAATAGAAGTCAAAGTTACTAAGAGCACATTGCTTTCCTTTAAACGAAGCCGATTCATCTGCAACATCAATAAGCCCCAAGTCATTTCGACAAGAATGAAAGGCTATTTTACGGATACTATAACTTTCTTTAATTTTTTTATAATAAGGTGCCTGAATAATTCTTTCTTTTACCTTGGTTTGATCGAGAATCTCAGACGTTGGTACATCAAGACACGGGACTGCCGTACGAGAGAAAGTGGATTGAGTGGTGATTAAAAGACCAAGGCAAAACGTACATAATATTTTCATAAGCTTAAGATAACAATTAGGGCCTCAAAATAAAAAAGCCCACTAAAATAGTGGGCTTTCTTATTACAACGTCAGATGACTATAGAAATTTACTGATTGATTTCGCCTAGAGGACTTCTAATCGCAGAAGTTGGAGCTTCTGTATTGGTTGAAGTTGACTCTGTAGAAGTCGTTGCACTACCGATACTATTGATAGCGGATTCAGTAGATTGTGCAGCTGTTGCTGCCACTTCTGCCTCAGCGTCCTTAGCTTTACGAGCAAGATCACCAAGAGAAGTCGTCGTTAGGTATTCTCTCATGATCATACCTAAGTTCTGAAAGTATCCTTTTGACAGGTGAAATTCAACTGTATTAGCTGTTTCCGCCTCACTTCCAAGAATATCCTTAGCTGGGTTGATGTTCTCACCAACACAATCAAGTACATCTTTGATAGAAATTTGGTCCATATTTCTCGCTAGAACATAACCACCACCTGGTCCACGTACAGACTTAACTGCTTGGCCATTTCTGAGCTTTCTAAAAAGCTGCTCGAGATAGTGTAGTGAAATGTTTTGACGAGTTGAAATCTCTTGCAAGCGAACAGGGTTTCCGTTCGAGTGCATAGTAAGATCGAGCATTGCTCTAACTGCGTAACGTCCTTTAGATGTTAATCTCATTGGTCTTCCTCCATAAATCCAATCAATAAAAGCTCAAAAAAGCCGGTAGTTTCAAACAAGTTACTTTTGCCGTGCGGGCATCGCGTCCAGTGCTAGCCCCAATAGACCGTCCTTAAAAAACCTTATTAAAAAAGTTTCTTAATTCAGTTCCACAGATATTATGACGGCCAAAATCTTTCCTCGTCAACGGCAAACGAAAACAAATTTGTTTTAATTTTCTAAAATATTTTTACAGAGCTCTGTCACTTTTTTGAAGGCCAATAATAATCGACAGATAAAGTCTTTTTAAGGATTTTCTAACCTTAAAAATGATAGAAAAAAGCCATTACCCGAGTTTTGCCGTCGGCATTATTTTCCCTCTTTTTTAGAGGAATTCTAATACTTTTTTTGGTCAATTAAATTTATGCACTAAGACATCTAACTTTTATGAGTTCTATGGGAGCTTGATCAGGCGCAGATTACGTGAGGGAGGGTTTCCGTCTCCCCGGTCTGGATTGGCCTCAAAGAGAATCTCATAGAAAGAAAACTCGCGTGGAACCTCACGATAAAGCTGATTAATATAGGCCTTACCCCATTCGACAAAAAAATACTCTTTGTCCTCTAGGTACATTGGGATTTCAAGGTGCAAGATTTCTTCTTCATCATTAAGGCGATAAAGATCAGCGTGCACACTATCTCCCACTTCGTTGATAACACTATAAGTAGGACTAAACGTTTCGCTACTATGCTCATTTTGTTTGATGAAAGCTTTGGTGAAAGTGGTTTTTCCAACGCCTACCTCACCACTTAGAATAATAGCGGCAGGAGTGGTTACAAACTCTTTGAGTTCATAGATCAGGGATTCAAGGTCACTCTCGTAAACTTTTTTCCACTCCCGAAGAACATTCACTCAGAAAGCTCCCCATCCTCAATCTCGCGAAAGGCATCGCCCAGGTGTTCAATAAGGCTTCCTGCAGTCATAGCGCGCGCCCCTTTCTTTTGAACAGCATATTTACCAGCAAGGGTGTGAGCGCTAATTCCTAGTTTTAGAGAATCGTAGACTACGTCTTTATTAGCAAACATTGAACTTGATTTCACTTCCATGGGGCTTTGTGCGAGAAGGCCACCCAAGATTCCAGCTAACACATCTCCAGCTCCCCCTGAGGCCATACCATCATTGGGGAAGTAGTTGATATAGATCTCACCATTAGGGAGACCAAGATAAGAGCAAGCTCCTTTCATCAAAATACAGCTATTAGTCTTGTCGACCATAGACTTCAAGTATTCCATGGGATTATCGAGAACTTTGCTTTTATCAGTTTTGGCAAAATCAGCAAACTCTCCCATATGAGGCGTAAGAATGGTAGGCCACTTTCTTTGAGAAAGTACTTGAGCATCTTCTTCAATATTTAGCACACGGATGGCATCCGCATCGACGACCACCGGCCCCGCAAAGTGATTAAGCACACTGAGAACGGTTTCTCGAGCACGCTTAGAGCGTCCTAACCCTGGACCAATAACAATACTGTCCCATCGTTTTAATTCTCTAATAATAGTCTCAACATCAGGCTCCTCAGTAGGAATTAAGCCCGTCATAATCTCTGGTATTTGGCGCGAGCACATTTCAGGGTAACTCTCTTCCCAGGTGGAAGCCGTCACTAGACCTGTTCCCACTTTGAGGGCTGCTTGAGATGCCATGAGGACGGCACCAGTTAGGCCCTGAGAGCCTCCAACCACCAGACAATGACCAAAAGTATTCTTGTGAGCAAATTTATCACGAGAGTTGAGGCTCTCACTCACTAAAAAGGGATCGAGAACAAATTTATCCCCCCCTTCCATGGCAATCAAAGGAAAGCCACCTGAGATAGTCACCAATTGTCCTGTATGGATGGCACCTTCACCTACATAATGACATAGCTTTGGTAAACCTATGGCCATGGTGTAGTCGGCTTTCATGGCATTGCCCCTCATAACTCCATTATCCCCACAAATCCCCGTTGGAACATCAATAGAGACCAGCACTGAAGCGTACTCATTCACAAGATTGACAACATCAAAGAGGTAATTTGAAAGAGGTGGTCGGTAACCTAAGCCAAGAATTGAATCGATAACGAGGAAGTCATCTTGAGTCTGAGTGAAATAAGACTCCAATTGATCTGTGTCACGGACATCATTAATTTTTACACCAAAACTTATAGCAAATTCTAATTGAGTTTTTAAAGCCTCAGTATACTCGTCAGAACTAAAGAGCATAAAGGCACGTACACTAAAACCTCGATTACTTAGATGACGGGCAACAGAGAGGCCATCAGCGCCATTATTTCCTCTTCCAACTAAAACAATAATTTCACCAAAGGGATATTTTTGTAAAAAGGCCTCTTCGATAAAGTCAGCTCCTCTAACTCCGACATTTTCAATGATCAATTCTTCACTGAATCCCATTTCCTCAATGGTTTTCTTTTCAATCATTTTCATTTCTTCAGTGCCAACCACTCTCATTTTATTACCTCTTAACTATATGAATGACTTTATTGAATTTGAGCCTTTAGTTTGCCAACAACCTGTGAAAGCCCCTCGAAGACGGCCTGGCAAATTACCCAATGGCCAATATTGTACTCCACAAAGAGTTTCTCTTTAACAAGCGGCTCAACACTTTCTGCAGTCAAACCATGCCCAGCATGGTGACCGAGACCAAGCTCACTACAAAGTGCTTTTGACTTTCTAAACTGCTCCACAAAGTGACTCGTATCCTCTCCATTGAGATGAGCGCGGGCAAAATCACCAGTATGAATTTCTACAGCATCACAATTAATTTTTTTACTTGCTCTAAGCGTTTCTTCATCGGCTTCAACAAAAAGAGAAATCATGACCCCAGGAATTTCCTTTTTTAATTTCTCACAGGCCTTTTTCACCTTTTCAAAATTCTCTGAGCTTTTAAGATCTAATCCACCCTCAGTAGTTTTCTCTTCGCGCTTTTCTGGAACAACGCAAATCCAATCAGGTGCGGTGGCTATGGCAATATCAATAATCTCCGGATCAACACCTACTTCTAGATTGAGAGGCTTTCCAAACTTTTTAGTCACTAAGCGGACTGCCTCCACATCCGTATCTTGGATGTGCCGCCTATCTTCCCGCAAGTGGATGGTGATTTGATCAGCGCCACTATCAAGACAGATATGAGCAGCTTCTACAATCGAAGGATAGGACTCCCCCCTTGCCTGCCTTAAGGTTGCAACGTGATCGATATTAACACCTAATCTCATGTGAGCTCCTCTTTGATGACCGATACTAATTGATCACAAACTTTTTCAACTAAGGCTTTGTCTTCACCTTCAACCATCACGCGACATTTTGGTTCCGTTCCCGAGTAACGAAGAACCACTCTGCCCTTTTTGCCCATTTGTGACTCAGCTTCCTTGAGGGTAGCTTGAATTTTCTTATTTTCTTCTAATGGTGGTTTTTCTGCGACTACAACATTTTTTAGGACATTAGGATAGAGAGTCACATCACCAGTTAATTGGCTGACCGTTTTTTTATAAAAGCGCATACACTCGACCATCTTCAATGCAGCGAGAGCCCCATCTCCAGTCGTCGCTTTTTGACGAAAGATAACGTGACCAGAAGGCTCCCCTCCTAGTACACAACCATTCTTTTCCATATATTCTATGATGTAGCGATCCCCTACTTTTGTGCGATGGAGTTTAAGACCAAGACCTTTAAGATAATTCTCGAGACCAAGATTGGTCATAATCGTTCCAACAACGGTGTCCCCTTTTTTGAGAACACCTTCATCAAGAAGAAGACGAGCAAAAAGACCGATGAGAACATCTCCATCAACCACTTTTCCTAATTCATCAATAATTAAGCAACGATCCGCATCTCCATCGAGACAGACACCAAGATCAGCACGGTGTTCGACAACTTTGCTTTTTGCTTTGGTAGGATAAAGACTGCCGCATTCCTCATTAATATTAGTGCCATTGGGATCGACACCTAAGCAAAAGACTTCAGCCCCCAATTCCCTAAACATCATGGGTGTAATTTTATAACCTGCTCCATTTGCACAATCAAGAACGACCCTCATCCCTTCCATATCAAAGCGCTCATCAAGCGCTGCCTTACAGTGAACGAGATAACGACCAAAAACTTCGCGCAGTCTTTTAGCATTTCCTAAATCCCCATTAGTCATGACGGGAATTTGGCTTGGATCGAAAACCATTTTTTCTAGATTCAATTCAACATCATCCGGTAACTTTAAACCGGAAGCATCAAAGATTTTTATGCCATTATCATAATAAGCATTATGACTCGCAGAAATCATGACACCCACATCCGCACGCATTGATTTGGTGACAAAGGCAATTCCTGGGGTCGGAAGAGGTCCTGTTAAGATCACTTCTCCCCCTTGGGAACAAACACCCGCACTAAAAGCCTGCTCAAGCATATAGCAACTTAGTCTTGTGTCTTTTCCAACGATGATTAATGGTTTTTTGCGAGAAGAGTGAACATTTTTAAAATGCTCTGTCACAGCGCGGCCGAGACTGAAAGCTACCTCTCCTGTCATGGGAAAGACATTCGCTTTTCCTCGGATACCATCGGTACCGAAGAGTTTTCTTTTACTCATTTTTTATTTCCTAGGATAAAAAATTATTGCAAGGAAACCTTAATAAATTCGGGATGAATCTGCAAAAGATTCACGCCCTCAGGGACCTCTGCACGCAATTTAATTCTCAGTTTTCCAGTCGCGTTATCAGGAACTTCAGCAATAACTTTGATTTGTTTAGAACGCAGTGCATTTTTCCGATCCTCAGAAACCAATACGTCAACAGAGGCCTCTTTGAAATCGGCCTTAAAATTTAAATGAGGCGTGAGAAAACGAATAGGTATTTCATTGAGAGTAAGATTGGCTTTGTTAGGCCTGATCGTGTAGCTGAATTCAATATCTCTTCTCTCTTCAACAGTGACACGAGAATCAATCCCTTCTAAAGGCAGCCGCATCTCCCCTTTTCCAAGTAGACTTGAAAGGTCTACTGGCGCAGTGTTGAGAAGAGTCGTTTTTTTAAGAACCTCATAAGGTCCTTTGATCATAAATTCTTTTGGGGAATATTCTTTTTCAACCAATTGAAGATCTTTACCTAACTCTCCCACTGTCCTTAACCGCACAGGAACAATCTTTTTGATCTCACGATCCATGGAAAGGACAATTTGTGGGGGTTGAATATCCAGGGCCTCAACCCCAAAAGGCAGTCGTAACATGGAGGGATCAAAAGTAACCGCAAAAGTTTCTTGCTTGTGGGGATATTGACGTAAGTCCACAACCAATTTGTCTTGAGAGAGATCCAAATCCTGAACAAAGACGCGAGAACCTTTGAGCTTTACTCGCACTGTTTTAGGAACTTCCACATTAATCGCTAAGTCAGTCGGGTTAATAAAAACCAATGGAACTCTTTTTTCCACAATAAGAGGCTCAGAATTAAGAACATAGAACCATAGAGTGACGGCCAAAACTAAGGAAATTAATCTTAGAGTCATCTTTGATTCTTTCATGAGAAGTTATCCCGAAATTTAATGGGCATAAGTGTTTCATCCAACTTTTCACGCGCCACAAGGTGCTTTAAATACTGACGAAGAACCTTGCTATTCTCACAGGGATAAAAAGAGCCACCAACTGCAATATTCATTTTACCTGATTCCTCACTTACAGTTATGGCCACGGCATCTGTATCCTCACTCACTCCTAGGGCAGCACGATGACGAGTGCCCAAATGACGATCAATTTCAACATTTCGAGTTAAAGGCAAAAAACATCCTGCACCAGCAACCCGACCTTTAGTCACAATCGCGGCACCATCGTGAAGAGGTGAACTCGATTGAAAGAGAGCATAGACTAAATCAGAGTGAACTTTGGAATCAAGACGAGAACCTGTGGCTAAAAAATTAGCAAGACCATGAGTTCTCTCTACAACAATCAAAGCACCAATCTTTTCTCGACTAAGGGCCTGACAGGCTTCGACGATTTCATTGATATCTTCGTATCCCTCGGAGTCTCTAAACAAGCCGAAGAACCTTTGACCTGTCCCAAAAGTAGCTAAAGCATTACGAAACTGATCCTGAAAAATAATAATCGCAATAATAAAGAAAGAGTCAAAGAAGTGATCAAGTAGCCAATTGAGAGAGTAGAGCTTGAAAGAGTGACCGATCCAAAAAAGACCAACAAGAATCCCTACCCCTGCTAACATTTGAACGGCACGGGTGCCATAAACAATAAGAAGGCCCTGATAAATAAGAAAGGCCACGATAAAAATATCGAGTCCATCTTTAAGGGAAATTTGGCTAAAAATACTTTGCATGTCATCCTATATCGGGAATATTGCTTTAAAAATTGAGGGTTTATGAAAAATTCCACACTCATTCTATCGCCAAAAGGACCGGGCTTTCTCGACTTTACCGCTCAAGTAAAAGAGACCCTCAAACCGTGGATTAAAGAAAAAGATAGTGGTCATTTGAATCTATTTTGTCGACACACTTCCTGTGCCCTAACCATTAATGAAGCTTATGATCCTGCTGCAAGTCGGGATATGGAGCGTTTTCTCGATCATTTAGCCCCTCAAAACCTCTCATTCATTGAGCATACCGATGAAGGGCCAGATGATAGTCCTTCCCATATGAAAGCCCTCATTACTGGTCACTGCCTTACCATCCCTGTCATTGCAGGAGAATTAATGCTTGGCCGTTGGCAGGGCATTTATCTTTGTGAGTTTAGGGATCAACCAAGTCCTCGACAAATAATCCTCTCCTACCTTTAAAAGATCATTTAATTTTAAGAATCCAATTTATGAGGAGAAATTCCGAGGTCTTCTTCTAAAATAGAGTAGACGTTTTGATCTTGCCAAACTCCATCCACCAATAGGCATTTTCTCCTCACTCCTTCAAAACACATCCCCAACTTTAAAGAGAGTTTGATAGAGGCTTCATTTTCAGGATGAATTTCAGCTTCAAGCCTGTGAAGATTTAAGGATTGAAATGCATATTCAATAGTCCCCTTTGCAATCTCATAGCCATAGCCGTTTCTCCAGTAGTTGTTAAGCACACTGTAGCCGAGAAAGGCCCTCTGAATATCAAATCTTTGAACTAAACTACACTGAGAAGTTCCTACTAGCTTTTTACCTTCCTTCAAAAAAGCAAAAAATTGGTAAGTTTTATCTTCTTCAGCATTTCGGCTAAAGTGTGTTACGAGATTCCGAAATCCCTCCTCTTCACATTCAGCTAAATTGGAAAAAGGTTCATCAAAGATATTAACTCTAGGTTTAAGTGACTTGAAAGCCCGGAGCCATTCTTGATGATCAGACAATGATAACTCTCTAATTATCAATCTTTTAGTTTCAAATAAGTGGGTCATTTTCACATTATCCAAACTCCAACTCAGTCTAAAGCATCGTCAGCAACATGTTCCCAATGACCATCTTCTTTTATGCTTAATTCAACTATATTTTGGGCGTTCGCCAACAAGACTTTGCAATCAGGCCCGAGATTAAGAAGATGAAGTTTCTTATTAACTGCATTGTAGCGCTCACTTATATTTTGAAGGGCTTCTATTGCAGAATGATCCCATACTCGTGAGTTTTGAAAATCAATATAAACGTCTTCAGTATCACCATGGAAATCAAATATCTCTTTGAAACTGGTCACAGAAGCAAAAAACAGAGGACCACTTAAATCATAGCGAGTCTTATTGCCTTCCACTTTTTTGGTCGCATGAATATTTTTACCATGTTCCCAAGCAAAAACGAGAGCACTTACGATGATCCCGACAAAAACAGCGATAGCGAGATCTGCAATCACTGTCACGAGAGAGACAAGAATAATCACCAAGAGGTCACTAGCCGGAATCTTTTTATAAAGACGTAGGCTAGACCACTCGAAAGTCCCAATGACGACCATAAACATGACCCCTACTAGAGCTGCGAGGGGAATCATTTCAATTGCCGGTGAAAGAAAAAGAACGAAAAACAGAAGTAAAACAGCAGCACTAATACCACTAGTTCGACCTCGGCCCCCACCACGAATATTGATCATACTTTGACCGATCATGGCACAACCACCCATGCCGCCAAAGAAGCCATTGATAAAATTGCCAAGGCCTTGACCGATAGATTCAAGATTGCTCTTACCACGGGTATCAGTTAACTCATCCACAAGAGTAAGAGTCATTAGAGATTCAATCAAACCAACTGCGGCCGCTAAGAAAGCATATGGTAAGATAAGTTGGATACTCTCCCATTCCAGAGGAAAATTGGGCAAATGAAAAACAGGGAGGCCAACTTTCAATGTTGTCAGACTAGCATTTTGATCTTTCACAAAATCGAGAACCGTACGCACCATTCCTGGATATTGAAGATTAATAAAGTGACCAATTACTGAAGTGACTAAAATCCCCACAAGTGTTGCAGGTACGGCTTTAGTCAATTTGGGCAGGAAAATCGAAATCCCCATGGTCAAAGCGATGAGAGCTCCCATTACAATTAGAGGAGTCATAGCAAGGAGCTTTCCCCCCACCATAAATTGACCAAATTGTGCTTTAAAAATAATAATCGCCAATCCATTCACGAAACCCAACATTACCGGGTGAGGAACGAGGCGGATAAATTTTCCAAAGCGAAGAAGGCCAAAAACTATTTGGATGACTCCCATTAAAATAACTGCGGCAAAGAGATAATCCAGAGCCATTGAATTGGCGACAGAGGCGCTCATCCCATTAGAAATGGCCGTATCCCTTACATGAAAAACTAGCGGTGCAAAGATGACAGCGACAGCACCGGTAGCACCAGAGATCATACCGGGACGCCCTCCTACCAACGCGGTCACAAGTCCCATCATAAAAGCGGCATAGAGACCCACTTTGGGATGAACTCCGGCCACAAAGGCAAATGCGACAGCTTCGGGAATAAGGGCAAGGGCAACAGTTAAACCACTTAGCACATCATTTTTAAGATTGCGTGGTTTCTTAATAAGAAGTTTTACAAAAGACATAAACCCCAATGTAAACCACTCTTACAGTAGTTACTAGCAAAAAGTGCGTGATACCTTTTTGGACCATAAGCGTCTAAAAAGGTATCACGCACTTTTGGATTAGGCGGCTTTTTTCTTTTGATCGGGGAATTGTTCTTCTAATTGGTCAAGAACATCTCTTGAGATGAGAAGTTTCTTACGAAGGGCTTCTCTTGAGATCCCCATTTCTTTGGCCGCTTTGGACTTGTTGCCATTGCAGCGCTTGATTTCATTGATAATCATCTCTCTTTCAACAATCGCCAAGCGATCTTTAAGAGCGATATGAAAATCTCCTACAAAAGGGAGGTCTCCAAACATTCTTTGTTTGGCAGATTTATCCACCAAAGGAGATGCACTTGTTTCGAGGTCCACTTCGCTGATAACGTGAGCCTTTGGATTATAAAGAACGGCGCGCTCAACCATAGTGCGTAGCTCTTTTACGTTTCCGGGCCAATCGTAATCATTCACTTTTTCCATCATTTTGGGAGAGAAACTCTTAAGGAGCAGACCTTGTTTCTTACACTCCATTTTGAGGAAATATTCAACTAGAAGACTGATATCATCCAATCGCCTTCTAAGCGGCTCCATATAAACATAAGCTTTTGATAAATACTCATAAAGCTCTTTGTCAAAAGTCCCTTCATCAACCTGGGCTCCCAGATCCTGAGAACTTGTGGCGATAACTCTAATATCAAGAGAAATTTTACTACCAGGAACCCTGCCCTGTGAAAGAACTTCGTAAAGCTTTTCTTGATAGGCCATGGGAAGAGCGCAAACTTCTTGGAGCATAAGGGTTCCCCCTTGTACTTGAGTAAGCTTACACTCAGTCTCATCACCCCAAAGACTACGGGCCAGGCTATCAATATTTTTTGTATTACAATCAATTGTCTCAAGGCCTTTTAAACCTCTTTGACCTTCATTATGAAGAATCGTTCCGTAGAGAGTCTTCCCTACCCCATGCTCACCATGGATGAGAACAGGAGAATCGAGATCCTTTAATTTAATGATGGAGTTTCTGAGTGAACCCATATGAGGTGTTTTTCCAATAAGGACATGTTCACGATCATGGTAACTAGAAAATCTTCTAATCTGTGAGGACTCACTCATTGGGTTGTATTTGTGAAAGACTGAACTAAAAACCAAGGCTAAAACTTTCATGGTCTTTTCATCTTCTACCGTAAATCGATCTTCATTTCTTTTATTGATGACCTCTATCACACCAATAATTTTGTCTTCCCTATTATGAATGGGGTGACAAATAATCGACTTCGTTTCGAAATTAAACTTACGATCAAAGAAGTCGTTAAAACGCGTTTTATCGCTAATCGTATCAATATTGAGAGCAACACCTGTGGTGAAAACACTGCCGGCAATACCCAAACGATAATCAAATTTCAAAGTATCCTTATCGATACCTAAGGCAGCGACTGCTTCAAGTTCATTAGTTTCTGGATTAATGAGGAATACACTTGAACGATGGGCATTCATCACACGAACAACCTCTTCAAGCATACTTTCTAAAAAGCCTTCCTTATCACCAAAATGAGTAATGTCCTTAAAGAGTGACAAAAGAAGTGAAAACATTTCAAAGCCATCACTTGCTTTGGTGTATCTCTCTTTCAAAGCAGAATCAATCAAACATTCTTTAAGGCGATCTGTTGAAAAACTCATCACAAATTGCTGAAGAAATCTGTTAATCTTAGGTTCTTCATCAATCTCTACACCGTAGACAATCTCATCGTCATCGATAGCATTACAAAAGGCACGAACCACTCTACCCGTAAGATCAAGGTGATATTTTTTAAACTGAAGGCTGATGACTAACTCTGTGCCTACAATGATCCTTTCTTTTGTAGAAAAGCCCAGACCCGTTAGAGAAATATCCATGAGCACACCATCTTCGATATACTCGGTTTTTCCTATGGCCGTTTCCTTTTCAATGAGAAACCTTAAATTATCGGCTTTCTCAACAGGAATACGAAAGGATTGGTAAAATTTAAATTCAGAAAAACTTGCTAGCATAACAGTCCTCTAAGGTTATTTGACCTCAGACTATTCGGAGTCTTTAACTAAAAGATTGAGAAAAATGCCAAGAATTAAAGGCAATAACGAGTGTTTTTAATAACTTAGAAGAAATTTAGTTAGATCGGGTGTCTTTATAAGTCGTGTCCTCCCGATCTAAGGCCACGAATCCCTCTCCCTTAATTTCATGCATAACAGCTGAATGAATGCTGTCTTTAAAGAGGAGCCAATAAGCTTGAGACTTGGCCGGATTAGAGGAAGGTAACTCTAGGGTAAAAGTAGGAATATTTCTTTCGTTACCGGCATAGTTACCCAATGAGCCTGTAAAAAAAGGATAATTCTTAATTCGGTAGCCTTTTGCTTGTTCACTCATCCTAATGAGTAATTGATTGGCGCGACTTCCAACAAAACCACCCATATGCTCACTTGCAGGTCCATCATAATCAAGCATCGTTAAAGGTGCATGGACCGAGATAATCTTATTGGGCTGGTAACGATAAATGAGGTTCACTTGAAATACAGTCTCAGGTTCACTCATGGCCTTTACACCGGGATAACGACGCTTATCTTTTCCATAGCGATTAACCCATGATTTCATTGCAGACTTTTTAAAGTCTTTAGTAGGAAAATTTCGATTCACGTCTACGCCTCTGGCATTGGTACGAGTCGGGCGTTTTTTGAAATAACTGTCTGGGTTTACCAAGGGAGCCACAATAACTCTCTTACCATCAAGAGACGCTATTTTCCCGGTATGAGGATCTTTAAGCTTTCCTTTTGTCACTTCTTCAAGATACTCAAGGACATCATAACAAAATTTAATAGGAGTGATCTCATCTCCGTGAACACCACACATGATTAAAGTTGTTTCAGTGGTCTCTCCCTCAGGCGCTTTCGTGCCATAGGTTTTCCAAACAAGAGGATCTCCCTTGACAGAGGTTCTCACAAAATTCCAATGATAATTCTCACAACCACTTTTTCCCCAGCGAAACTTTTTAAAAGACTCATCTGTTTTTTTACAATAATCAGCTATCGCCTTTTTTTTCATTTCTTTTTTATTAAGTTTTTCTTGCTCACTTGCGAGAGAGTTTTGAGCATCAGATAAATCTGTTTGCTCGTCGTTCGCCGTGAGTTCAGATTCTTCTTGCGCCTGAGACTGATCGACACCTTTAGCAGCTTTATCTTGGGCAATTTCAGGCGCTTTTTCGGAAGCAGAGGATGAGAAAGTATCTTTCATCTTCTTATTGATCATCTTTACCTGAGAACAGGCTACGAAGAGAAAAAGCAGTGATGTAAGGATGATATTTATTTTCATTTTTTAGTCTTTTTTCTATCGTTTATTTATCCCATCAGGGACCCTATTATTGTAAAAGAGGTGGCCTTGTTCCGACAAATAATTGTTTTCACTAAATCTCCACAACTTAACACTATACAGCAAATAGAACGATGTGCGAGGACTAAAGGCTTAGAGTATTTTAGCTTTAATCCAAAAAGGAATGGTTCAATCACATTAAGTCCAAGTAATATCAATAACTTAAAACATCTCCCCTTCACTGTGGCCTCTGATGGTCTTCTTTTGATCCGCACAAGTGGAGTCGATTTTGATGACTCCGATCTAAATTTGGCCAACCACTGGAGTCAAGAATACGGTATTTCACTTTCCCATCCATTAAGCAGCCTCTCTCTTTTACGAGACAAGTCCCGCCAGGCGCTTTGGCTTAAAGAGCAAAAAATCCCTTTTGTCACAACTTTTCTTCCCCGCGGAGAAATGGAAAAAAAAGACCTACTCCCCCTAATTGATAAAGATTCCCAAAATCATTTCTTTGTAGTGAAAAGCCTTCGCGGTAACAAAGGCATTGGTGTTGAAAAATTAGAACTTGATCGTGTTCTCAGCTGGTGGCGGGAAAGGTTAGAGGGTGGGGACCAACGTTACCTCATCCAACCTTTTCAAAACTCTGATAAGGAAATCCGTATTCTTTGTCTTGGTGATAAGTATTATGGAATAGAAAAAAAATCTGAGCATTGGAAAAAGAATTTAGCCTCCTCTCATTTTCTTCCCTTAGAAAAAAATAAAGAAAGTGAAGAGGCTTTTGAGCTGGCCAAAATAATTCAAAAGAAACTCGACTGCCCTTGCCTAGGTATAGATTTCTTCCTCGATAAGAGTCACGCCACCGTCATTGAAATCAATGCTAATCCTGGACTTGAGGGGGCACAAAAAGCCTACCCCCATAAAGACTTAGCCTTAGATATGCTCGATAGTTTTTGGGTCTGGCAATCTCGCAACCATGAGTAATGGAATCACGAGAAAAATCGCTCCTATAAAATAGGGAGAACTTGAACCAAATTTCCAATAAAGAAGTGAGGCGGCAATCGGCCCAATTACACGAGCTAGAGCCCCCAAGGAACGGAAAATCCCTACGCTTCTTCCTTGGTACTGAGAAGGAGTATAGAGACTCACTAAACTTGTGAGACAAGGGATGATCATTGAAGAGCCTACTGCTAAAAAGAAGAGTCCTATATAAAGAAGTAGTGAAGACTTGGCAAAGCCGATAGAGATCAAGCCAGGTACTAAGAAAACAAGCCCCTGTAAGGCCATTCGCTTCTCCCCCACCTGGTTCGCTTTTCTTCTCACATAGCCCCCTTGAACCATGGCAATCAAAAAGCCGATAAAGATGAACATATAAGCATTATCCATAGAAGTATAACTTAACCTCTCAGCCGCCAAAAAAGTGAGAGTAAACTCCATGCCAGAAAAGGCCATTAGAAAAAGAAAGTGGCCAAAGTTGGTGAGGTTCACTCCTTTATAGGGAAGAGGTTTAAAGAGTATTAATGGATTAAAGCTTCTGTCGATATGAGACTGACCTCTTTTTTCTGGTGGTAAGGTTTCATCAAATTTCTTCCATAGCCAAACAAAATTGAGAGCTGACAACACAAAAGCAAGAAGTGCAGGGGCACTAAAAGGATTCACCCCCCAACTCTTAAGACTGGGATAAATTTGGGAAAGGTCAACCAAAGAGAGAATTCCACCCATTGCCGGTCCAATAATAAACCCTAGCGCAAAAGCAATACCGATAGTCGCCATTCCCCGCGAGCGATTTTCTTTAACCGTCACATCACCTACAACAGCGGTAGCAGTAGAAATATTTCCTCCCATAATACCGCCAATAAAGCGGGCTAGAATAAGAAGAGTAAAACTTCCGCTGAAAAACCAAAGGAGATAACTCATTGCCAAGAAAAAGACTGATATAAGAAGAACTGGCTTTCTTCCGATTCGATCACTAATGCCCCCCCAAATTGGAGCAGCAATAAATTGAAGCAGACTGTACAGTGCCCCCAGAGCCCCTCCAAAAAGAACGATGGCGCTTATATTTCCACCACCAATTTCGGTAAGGTTTGTGATAGAGCCAAAAATGAGGCGAAGAAAATAATTATCCCCATCGACTTCTAGATAGTATTTCGCAAGTGCGGGAAAAAGAGGAAAAATAATGGAGAAGCCAACTAAATCCAAAAAGAGGGTTAGGAAAACAATTTTTAAAGACTTTTTAGCTCTGGGACTTAGACCCGGTTTTTCAGCAACAACTTCAGGCATTTCTTTGTAATCCTCTTTTTTCAAATAGTAATATTGATCGTAAATCGTTTGGCGGTCACTTTCACAGTGATGATAAACCAGTTCAGCAAAGTCTTTGCACCACTGATCATCATCATTGAGACATGGAATAAATTGAACATGTCCACCAACTTCTTCAAGCTCCTCAGCTAGCTCATTTCCAATTTCATCAACCGTTTCCAAGCAGTCGGCAACAAAGGCAGGACAATAGACGGCGATCTTCTTTTTACCTTCTTTCACAAGGCTCACACAATACTCGTCTGTGTAAGGAGTGAGCCACTCTTCGCTTCCAAAACGAGATTGGAAGGTCATATGAATGTCTTCTCCAGAAATTTCTTTTACTCGATCTTTAAGGAGCTTAAAGGTTTCAAAGCAGTGAAGAAAATAAGGATCCTCTTTTTCAATGACTCTTCTTTTTGGAATGCCATGAAAACTGATCACTAAAGCATCAGTGCCTCCCTGATCCTTCTTAAATTTTTCAAGAAAGTGATTTATCTGATGAGCACTGTTATCAATAAAGCATTTTGCCCGATGGAAATCGGTAAAGAATTCAAAGGGAGGAATTTTCACTCGGCCTGAAAGCTCTGAGGCGAAGCCGTCCATTCCCGAAGCGATAGTTGCCTCACTGTATTGAGGGAACATAGGGATAGCGAGAAGTCGCGTGGCCGGCCGATCGGAATGTTTCAAATCATGTTCCCAACTATTCCAAACATCTTTAACTCGTGGCTCACTAAGAAGGAAAGCATGATTAACTTCAATATTCTCTTTTCTAGGGAGAAATTTTTCGACTTTGTGAGCAAAGGATTCAGTAATAGAAATTAAGGGAAAACTTTGTTTTTCCTTGTTCCAAATACGACCATAGGCTTCAGCACTTCTTTTTGGCCGAAAAGGGAGAACAAAGAGGTTGAGGATAAGCTTCCAAAGCAAGGGGTTGATATCTACAACCCGCGGATCGCCTAAGAATTCGCGCAAATAGGTACGAACATCACTCACCTTGGGAGTCTTTGGACTACCAAGCTGGACTAGAACGACCTTTGTCTTGCGATCACTTGAGTTTTGCACAGTGCTTCCTCACTTTTTCTTGTTAGCTTTCTGTTGTTTTCTCATGGTGGACTTTTCAGTATAGTGAAAACCTAGCATACGTTCATGATTTTGAATATTTATTAGGGATACACAATGGCAGTAAAAAAGAACAAAAGGACTTCGACAAAAGCTAAGGCCCAACCGAAGGGCAGACCGGCAGCAGAGCTCAAGGAGTTTAAGCTGGGTGAGAGTCATACCGACTACCCTGAAACCTACTCACCACAAGTCTTAGAAGCCTTCCCAAATAAAAACCCCAAAGCAGAGGCGTGGACAAGTTTTGTTTGCACAGAATTCACCAGCCTGTGTCCGAAAACGAACCAACCCGACTTTGCACGAATCTATATCAATTACATTGCCGATAAGAAAATGGTCGAATCAAAGTCTTTAAAGCTCTATCTCTTTAGCTTTAGAAACCACGGAGATTTTCACGAGGATTGCATTCAAAAGATTTGTGATGATCTAAGTGCTCTCATGAAGCCTCATTTTATTGAGGTTATTGGGGAATTTACCCCTCGCGGTGGAATCGCCATTTTTCCCTATTCCAGCAGCTCCAATAATCAGGCTAAGTTTAAGAAATTGAAGGATAATCGCATGCTCAACTATGCTCCAGGAGCTTATACAATGCCCCTCTCTCGAGTTTATTGAGTATTTTCTTAAAAATATGATAAATTAAGAGAAAAAGGATTTGATATGTTTGGTCTTGGAATGGGGGAAGCCCTAATACTTTTGGCGGTTGTCCTCCTTCTCTTTGGTGGAAAAAAGCTGCCAGAGCTCGGTAACTCAATGGGTAAAGCTCTTACAAACTTTAAGAAAGGCATGAAAGAAAATAATGCTGAAGAATTAGAAGAAAAGAACAAAGACGCTTAAGCCTTTTTAAGGCTTCTCCTTTATTTCGCTTGAAAGTTCAAAGATATTATAAGGTTTGGTAACAACCTTGGTTCCCCCTGCTTTTTCAAACTCACTTGAATCTATCCCCATGTCCCCTGTACAAAGATAAAAGAGAAAAGGACGCTCTATCTCACTTTTCAATCTGTGAAAGAACTCCTCACCACTCATGCCCGGCATATGATGGTCAGAAATGACCACATCAAAATCTAAATCACTAGCTTTTGCTAAGGCCATTACACTATTTTCAAAACTAGTGACCTTAAAACCATCCATTTCAAGTGCTTCACACAGGATCTCTGCGAGTTCTGACTCATCATCAACAACAAGTACATGGGTTTTTGAGTCGCTCAAGTTTGTCCCTTTAGCAGTAGAGTTCACTCTATTATGAACACTTTCCCTAGACGGAGCAACCAGGAAAGAAATAAAAAAAGGCCTTCTTAATCGAAGGCCTAATAGATTTTAACTTATTTAATAAACCTTTATGTTCTATTCGATAATCTCAAGAACAGATCTTTTCTTAAGCTTGGTTGAAGCAGCATTGAGAATGGTTCTCAAAGCACGAGCCGTTCTCCCCTGCTTTCCAATAACTTTGCCAAGATCAGTTTTATCCACTTTTAATTCGATGACTGTAGTTTGCTCACCAACAATCTCGTTTACTTCTACTTCTTCAGGAATATCTACTAATTGCTTGCTTACGTATTCGATAAGGTCTTTTAATTCACTCATTTTTTGACTCGCTTAAAATTAAAGATGATGGGAATAGAGTTTTAGCTTCTTAGCATGGTTTACGGATCTTTCTTAAAAAAGGAAGAACCCTCTAGAAAACAAAGTTTTATGAGGGCTATTGTAAACAAAAACCTAAGGAATTAAAGCTCTACTTTCGCTTTCTTAAGAAGTGACTTAACAGTATCACTTAAGGCAGCGCCTTTATTTACCCAAGCCTTGATATTTTCAGCTTTTACATCTTTAAGAACTTGTCCATCATGAGCATTGGGATCGTATTGGCCTAGACGCTCTAGAAAGCGACCATTACGAGCATTTCTCTTGTCAGCTGCGACAATTGTATAAACAGGACTGTGCGTTCTACCACCACGTTGAAGTCTAATAACGACCATGAACTTCTCCTACAAATTGGTCCAAAATAACTAAATCGAAAGGGAAAATTAAGCAATATGAGGGGATAAGTCAACAATAAGAGGTAGAAAATACAGAAGAGAAGGAGAAAAAGCTGTATATTTGATATAATGCATTAATATAATAGACGTTTTTAACTGAGGACACAGACCATGAAGACAATCATTTCGGCCCTTATTATCCTACTGGGCACATCTGCGATATCAGCAAAAACAGTTGACCTGAGAAATAAGCGCCTCCAAGGTTTAAAACTCAATTATGCCAACACCCTTATGTTGGAGCAGACCTTGCGCCAAAATGCCGAGGGAGATGTAAATCCGGATAAAATTGAAGTTAAGTTTGAGTGTGTCAAAAAATGGCCTATCCGTGGACGTAAAGACACCCTCGCCTACCAATGCAATCCCATCGAAATTGAGGTTCCCTAAACTCTAAATACTGTAATCGTATTGATCTACTGGTTCAAAAGGAACACTAATCACCAAATCAGCTCCTTCCTGAGCAATCCCATTGGAAGAGACAATCCGAATGTCTTGAAGAAAAGCAAGATCAAGCATCTGTAATTTCAAGTCATGCAAAATGACTTTGTTGATATCACCTTCTTGCTTAAGAGTTATTTTCACGGTCTTTGGTTTTTCAAATTGTTCTTCTAGGCATTTCACAATGGTGTAGAGAATGGGCCCGCTGGGAAAAAGAAACTTTCCTTCAATTTCGCAATTTGCTTCCACGGCAAATTTATTTCCGAATCGATGGTGAAGACCCTCTTCTATAATTTGTTCAAACTCTTGCAGACGAAAAACTGTTGAGAAGGACCTTTTATTTTCCAGATAGGTAGAGATTCTCGAATCCACTCCAGAAGCACCAAAGACAGACTTTTGAATGCAACTTTGAGCAACTAATTTTATGAGACACATGAGATGATAATCACTATCAGTTAGCTTATCAAAATGTCCCACTTCAATATTATTGAAGAAAAGAATACCGGAAACGACACCTGAAATCTTAATTGGCACGGTCAAGCCACTTTTCACCCCCATTTGATGCAGTTTTCCCAGGGAGCGCTGAACTGTTCTATCCTCATAGCTAGCCACGATTTCGTCGATATCTGAATAAACGCGAATATTGGTCTTTTCTAACTTTAGGATGGAGCTATTTTGGCTAACAAAGCAGCTATAGTTCTGATCCATGGTATTTTTGCCAAGTCTATCACTATTATAAGAGGAAAGAACGCTAAGGCGTCGGCTTACCGGATGAGTAACAGCGAGACAAACCCTATCGACATTAAAAGAAATCTTAGTCGAGTTAATGGCATTAGCTAATTTACTAGCGAAATTTTTATAATCTAAGCTTCCAAATTCAATTTCATTTTCAATGTGAAGAATGAGGGATTGAAGATAACTATATTCCTTATCAAACTGAACGTTAGGAGCTTTTAGGATGTTATAAGCATAGATATTCGTCGACTTGGAATTGGGCATAAGTTACTCCATGAAATAGCAATTAGTTCTATTATTAGTATCGGCTCTTTTTCCAAAAAAGGGACTTTATTTTACCTATACATGTCCTTGACTCTTTCACTTCTCAGACTATAACTATCAGTCTTTTTTGCTTAACTTAGACGAAGAGTTGACCGATAAGCCCCCCTAATGGAAGAGATCTTATTGCGTGACCTATTTTTTTATTTTGCTGCCACTGCGCTTTTAATTCCTATTTTTCGCTATTTGAAGCTCGAAAGTATACTAGGTTACTTAAGTGCAGGCATTTTACTTGGTCCCTTTTGTTTTGACCTCATTCATCACGTTGAAAATATTCAGGATATAAGCCAGTTGGGCATCATCATGCTCATGTTTGTCATTGGCCTTGAACTCACTCCCCAAAGAATCAATCATTTAAAGAAAACCATTCTCCTTGAAGGTGGATCTCAATTTTTTGTGAGTTCCTTTCTCTTAGGTACGTGCTTTCTCTTGGCAGGACTTGATCTCAAAATCAGTCTTCTCATTTCTGCGGCCCTCGCCCTTTCATCGACGGCCTTTTCTCTAACCTGGCTTAAAGAAAATGAATGCCTCACTAAAAGTTATGGCCAGTCGTCCATTGGTATCCTCATTTTTCAAGACCTGATCATCATTCCTCTTCTCTCGATCATTCCTTTTTTTATACCAAGCGCAGAACAAGAAGGCTTTTCCTACTGGAGCACGATGACCAAGACTTTATTGTTCATTGCCTATATGGCCATGAGCCATTTTACTATCTTGCCCCTTTTGAAAAAAATCTACGATACCCAAGCAAGGGATGTTTTTATAGCGGCTTGTCTGATGTTTCTTCTTGGCTCTTCCTTAGTTGTTGGAAACTTAGGCTTATCAAAGGCCCTAGGAGCTTTCGTTGCCGGAATTTTTCTTTCAGGCTCCCACCTCAAAACTCAAATTCAAAGTTTTTCCTTACCCTTAAAATCAATGGCCATGGGTGTATTCTTTATGAGCTTTGGCCTCACTCTTGATATTCCTTTTTTTTACGAAAATATTTTCACTTTAGTCGCCTTATCCTTTTCTCTAGTGGCCATAAAAGCCTGTGTTCTTCTTTTTCACGGATTGGTGGTCTTTAGGAAGTGGCAACCATCTTTGAGCCTATCACTTATCCTATCTCAGGGCGGCGAATTTGGGCTTCTTGCTATCGGCCTTATGATTGACAGTGGACTTTTAAACCAAGGCCTTGGAAAGATGATCTTAAGCACAGTCACTCTCTCAATTTTTCTTGGACCATTTATGGGGAAAGTGATTCTCTTTATGGAAAGAAAAAGAGTGCCAGATTTACAGCTAGTGCAGTCGATGTATTGTAACGACGACCTCAAGCAAGATGAGACAAGTAAAGAGAATCAAGGACTGACGAAGGCAGCCTAAAAGAAGCCACCACCCCAAGGACCTTTCTTTTTCCCTTTTTTCTTGGGTTTTTTCCCCATACCAGGTTGATTTCGAAAACCAGGGTTAGACATTCCCGGCATTCCACCGCCCATACCAGGCATGCCCGGCATACCACCTTTCATCATAGACATCATTCCGCCCATCATTTTTTCCATTTGGCGAAATTTTGCAATGAAATCTTCAACCGCCTTAATAGTCGAGCCGGAACCAGAAGCAATCCTTTTGATACGAGATTCTTTAAGAAGTTTATAATTTTGGCGCTCTTTTTTAGTCATAGAATCAATAATGACTCTCATGCGCTTCATTTCATCTTCGGCCGGTGAGAGATCACCGATCTCTCTTAAGGCTCCCCCCATTCCTGGAATCATCTTCATGATGGAGCTCATTGAGCCGAGGTTTTTAATCATATCCATCTGCTTCATGAAGTCTTCAACCGTGAACTGACCTTTCTCTAGCCTTTTCATCATATTTTCAGCTTCATTTTTATCAATGGCGTCTTCGGCCTTTTCAACCAAAGAAACCACGTCACCCATATCGAGAATTCTTCCAGCAAGGCGATCGGGATGAAAGAGCTCGAGGTCTTTCATTTTTTCACCAGTCGAGATGTATTTAATAGGTACACCTGTTACGTGACGAATAGAAAGAGCCGCACCACCACGAGCATCTGAATCCATCTTCGAAAGAACGATACCTGTAAGGCCCATGGCCTCATGAAAGCTCTTAGCAACATTAACGGCTTCTTGCCCAGTCATGGCGTCAGCGACCATAAGAACTTCGGGCTTAAGTCCTCCAATTTCCTCTTTGACTTCCTTGAGTTGGCCCATCAATTCATCATCGACATGAAGGCGTCCGGCAGTATCAATTATCACCACGTCTTTATGTTGCTCTCTCGCTGCTTCAATCCCCGCTTTCGCAATGTCTTTGGGGTGCATGGAAAGATCACTATCAAACCAATCCATTTCCATACTTTTAGCGAGAGTAATGAGTTGATCTTTGGCGGCAGGACGAAAGGTATCAGCGGGAACTAAAAGAACATTTTTCTTTTTCTTATTTTTTAAATGAAGTGAAAGTTTGCCTGAAAAGGTGGTCTTTCCCTGGCCATTGAGACCAACGACTAACACGGGAACTGGACCAGGTCTTTCCAGATCAACTTCTTGATTTTCCTGGCCCATAATTTTAGCAAGATTGTCGTGAACAATTTTAACGAATTGTTCCTCAGGATTGACCCCACGAATAACTTTCTCACCCAGGGCTTCCTCTTTCACGCCCGCAACAAATTCTTTGACGACCTTAAAATTCACATCGGCTTCGAGAAGGGCCGTTCGGACTTCTTTGAGAGCAGACTCAATATTACTCTCTGTTATCTTTCCCTTGCCTTGAAGGTTTTTAAACGCATCAGAAAACTTCTCGCTTAACGTATCAAACATGCCTTTTTTTCCTTATTTCAAATCAGGTCTCGGTCGTAAAATCACTATAATAGCCGCTTTTTTTAACACTTTTTCTCTTCTCTTACAAAGAACTTACAAGTCTTATTGACCCACAGTGTCTACCTAAAGTATATAGAAGTCCATGTTTTCACCACAGCTACAAGCCAAAATTGATGCTCTAAAAGCGAGAAGGACCCCTGTGAAGTTAGGTTCCGTCTCCTTTGACTCCCCTTTGCTCTTAGCCCCAATGTCAGCGATCTGCCATTTTCCTTTTCGCCTTTTGATGGAAGAGTTAGGTGCGGGTGGGACAGTAAGTGAGCTCATTTCTTGTCATGGCATCAATTACGGCAATGAGAAAACTCGCCAAATGCTTCGCATTCATCCCAAAGAAAGAAACGTTGGTATTCAACTGTTTGGAGAAGACCCTTTGGCCATGGCGAAATCTGCAGCAGTTGCCCAAGAGTATGGGCCAAAGTTTATCGATATCAATATGGGCTGTCCTGTACGAAAAGTTGTCTCTAAAGGGGGCGGTTCGGCCCTTTTAAAAGACACTAAGAGTTTAGCCCAATTTTTTAAGGGCATGAAAGAGGCCATTGATATTCCTTTGACCATAAAGATCAGAACAGGTTGGGATCATGATTCCATTAATGCCAACGAGGTCGTCAATATTGCCGAGGGCGAAGGCGTCGAGTTCGTCGCCATTCACGGTCGAACACGCACCCAGCAATATAAAGGCAGCGCTAATTGGGATCTTCTTGAAGAAGTCGCCACCCAATCTCCCCTTCCTATCATTGGAAATGGAGACTTACATTCAGCTCCTCTGACCCAGGAGAGAATGAAAAAAACAAATTGTCATGCCTTGATGCTAGGGAGAGGTCCGCTGAGAGATCCTTTTATTTTTCTGACCAGCTACCTCGATGATCCTACCCAATCCCCCTTTAGCCCTAAAGACTTTCTTGAAATCATTTTTGTCTACCTAGAACTTCTAAGAGATTACTCTGATATGGAACGCACTCATCTGATCCAAATGCGAAAAATGATTGTCTGGTTTGTGGCCGGCTTTGATGGAGTAAGTGAGTTTAGAGGTAAACTCTTTGCTTCCAAAGAACTAACAGAAGTATTAGATCACACTCAAGAATTTCTTCTAGGATTAGAAGAGAAAGATCGAGGTCGTAAAAAGGTTGATCTTCAAAAGCCTTTTATGATGGGTGGCCACGGCTAGATATCCCCATCGTTTTTTCTGTATTCTTCTTCTAACTTTTTAGACTTTTCATTCGTCTCTTTCATGGAACGAATTGCTTCTTGCATCATTTTTAGATTTTCATTATTTTCAATAATCTTTTTGACCTCTTCTTCACTGGCAGTCTTTTTAGCGTCGGTCCCATCATTACTAATAACTTTCTGAACGGTCTCTAGGTCAACTCTAGACTTCGGCCCACTTCCTCCTGCAACAGAACCCAACGTTCCACAATCGTAGACTTTCCCCTGATCAAGTTCGACCATAATCGCAAGCTCTCGACGAATGACTTTGGCCCCAAATGCTTTCTTTCTTTTCTCTAAAGAAACATCTAAGGTAAGAATGCCTGAATTCTTATCTTCGTCATCATAGGTGAAACTTTTTTGGCCTATGGACAGCAGTTTAAAATGACCTTGTCCGTAGACTTCTCCCACTTGATAAAGAATCTGATCATTGGGAGTCACTATCTTCTCAAGTAAGACCTCACTCCTTGGACCAACGGCTTTACCCTTCAAAGACTTTTCACAGTAACCAGGCTTCGCTAGGGCGTTATTAATAGTGGTCATAAAGAGACCTATTTCTGAACGCGCCATCATATCATTTTGTGTCTTTAACTGATTCTCTTGCATTCTCATCATGAAAACACCTAATAGGCCCATTAGGCCTGCGGCGATCACGACAGAGACAAGACTGATTCCTTTTTCATTCATGGACTTATTGTAGCGAATTCTGAATATTTGCCCATATATTTTGGCACTATTTACTCAAAACCTATGGGGGAAATTCTTTGATAAACCTATGATTTTGCGAAAGGTTTAACCAAGGACGGGGAAAAACCTAGAGTTAAAAACTCAAGTAATTTTATCATTAAGACGAAGAGAGCTAAGAGAAGGTGGAAGCTGTGAAATATACTTTTGTCCTATTAGGATTAACATTTATTTTAACTCCTTATTCATTTGCCATCGAAGATGAAGGCTCTGTTGATTTAGAACTAGTAACCATGCCAGAGTCGGAAAAAACAGCTACCGAACCAGTACCTGCCTCTGATGAAGAACCTGAAACCTTAGTTGTTCCCGAACAAACTGTAACTGAACCTGGTGTTGAAGTAACTGTTGATGGAGCTGTAGAGCCTACTGTTGCTGAAGTGACAGATGAATCACTTTTTGGAAATAAATGCAAAGATGTACAAGGTAATAAAAACTTTTCCGACAAACAACAAGAATGTCTATGCTCCAAAGAAGAACTTGAAGTTCACCAGCGTGATATTTTTGCTATCAAAGCTGACAATGGAGCAAGCCTTTTAGAGCTCCTCAAAATGCGAGACCAAATTCACGCAGAGCTCTCAATGACGAGTGCTCTCACTAATATATTGAGCAAATACGATAACTTTCTGACAGAAAATGAAAAACTCGTAAGTCAAAAAGGACTACAATCTAATATCGCAGGTCTAGAAAAAATAAAAAACTTCATAAAAGATAATAAAGAAAAGGTATCTCGCTATCACCTTGTCTCAGAGGTCATGTCAACTTTAGGTTCAAGACAAGAGTTAAAAAATAAAGAAACCGACCAAGAGAAAATTGCCTACATCAAAGACTCAATAAGAAATCACTGTGCCAATGCTAGTTTTTCTCATGGTCTTTATATGTGCCAAGAAGATGCTTGGGAAAATATTAGGCTCGAACCCTCGCTCAATCAAAATCCGCGCACTCCCGGAGATTTTCTTAATAAGCTTGCCAATACTATGGTTAAACTTGATTCTAACTTTGACAGGCACTCTATCCCCTCTCTTTTTATTGATATGGATAACCCTCAGGCAAAAAACCCAACGGGACTCAATCAATTCGCTGATGATCTGACAAGCATGATTGATAAGAGTATCGATGCTTGTCGTAAGAAGGTCTTACTCACCAATGAAAAAGTAGAAAACTGTATCAACACCCTACCCGCTGGAGAAGAAGCCACGAGAATCGTTCGCACATTGAAAGGCATGGGGGTTCAAGGAAATCTCTCTCCTGACATGAGTGTCGGTCAAATCACCAAGCACTATCTCGACATTGCTAAGAGAACGAGAGCTTTTCATGAAGAGACTGCGGGGGGCTCTGTTAAAGACTTCGTCACCCTTATTGACCAAGTGGGAGACCTCCCCAGAGAGACTCTTCTCGTGAATGACAATCTTGAAAATGATGAAAATGTAAACAAAATCCGAAATGAATTCAATGGCTTTTCAAAGCAAAGACTCGAGGCAATGGCAAAACACCTGGACAGTTTAGGAAGTGATTTAAATGATAAACTCTTTTCCCAATATGATGAAAGTGAACCTCGGCCATTTGATGAAAAATTCAATAACCTCTTTGATGAGATTATAGGAATTAACAATAGTAAGATTTTTAAGGAAGACGAGGACGGTCGACTGGCCATTGACCCCAACAAAATCTCTTCTGTTATCAAAAAGCTGATTGAAAATAAAGATGATATCGAAAGAAAGAGCCGCCAGTTAAATACGGAACTCATTAGAATCAACCAAAATATCGCTCAAGTTAAAAGCACCCAAAAATATCAACATTACAACGCTCTTAAAGATATGTTATGGGATAGAGTGGCCAATAGTTGTGCAGGACTTAATGAGGCCAATAAAATTACGATTGTCGATGGTTTTAAATGCCAGCTTAATAACAACGGTCAAAATGCACTTACTGATCTCATGATGATCAATGATGAAATCATTGGCTACAGAGAAAGACAAAGCAAACAAGAGCTCTATCGAAATGCTGCCAATGCTTGCCAAAGTATAGTTCAAGATGAAACTCAAAATCGTAAGTATTCTGATCTTTGTAATGAGGCAACTCAAAAGAATGCTGAACAGGTAAGAGTTGATACCATCAATGCTTATTATCGAAATCCAAAAAACCATAATGTGATTTATGAATACGATAGTGAGGGCCGTGTGGTTGATAAGTACACACCGAAATCAAACCTTGCTCTCTTTTTACCTCAGGCAGCCTATACTCTCAATGAGCAACTCCCCTTTTATTTTATTCAGAGACCCCAAATGAATTATGCTATTGATCAATGGCGATTTCTTGGTAAGCAACAAAAAACTCAGCAAGCCTATTGGGACGCCTGGAATCAGTCTGTACAAAACAATACCGCCTGTGGTGTGTTTGGCTGCTTTTTCAACACGACTCTTCTAGAAACCGCATCACCTACCTTTGGTAATAGTGGCTTTAATTTCAACACGAATTTCGCGCCCCCTGTTTCCCTATAATTTCTCTCAGGTTCTCTTTTTCTTCCTAAGACTTCAAAGTGCCATGAACACTAGGCATTGGGAGAAAAATATTCCTAAGCATGTGGCACTAAATCTCTGAAATTACTAGCGACCAAGTGTTTTCGTCGAGTTAGAGGGTAAAATAGGTGTAACCCCTCTAAAACATAAAGAAAGTACCGATAAGTCATCTGAGGAAAAAAGAGATTTATGACAGGGACGTACAAAATCATTCATGGCCTTTTCTTCGCAATGATATTTGCGATAGTTTCATGCGTCCCGACTCAAGAGGGAGGAGGCGCACAAAGAAGCTCTCGAGGAGCAACAAGTAACCCCAGTCCTACAACAACGCCTAATGCTCCGAGCTTTAATAATAACGGAACTCTTTTTTGGTACTCTGGAACCTCCTCTTTTGACAGCATCATCACACTCAATGAAAACACCCAAACAGTGATCTACTTGCGAGGAGAGAGAGTGAACTCTTTTCTCGGATCAAGCTTTGATGGCACAAGCCTTAACAAAGATCGCACCTATTGCTTGGTCGCTTCCTATAATACAGCTGGTGCCAAACAAAACTTAAGAGTTCGTGCCGTTCCTATTAGCATTCAAAACTTTCAAACAAATAGCCAAGAACGCCTCCTGAGGATTGATCTTCCGGATGCCAATTCTAATAGCTCAACTTGTACAGGAAGTGCTCTCAATATCGCGACATCTGCCGATGCGGGCATTTCAGTAACCGATATTCAGTCCGCCTTTTCCCCAAGTTCCCTTTGCGCTACTTGCAATGGGAATATTTCTTCCACAGATGTTAGCCTTTATACTGCCGATGGTGGCGTCACAGTTCTTAGTCGCCTTCCCGAATCACAAATCAATCTAGGTGATTTGGTTCTTCGCATCGATACCAGCTCAACAACAATCGATCAGGGAGGCTCTTGTACAGACTCTGCCTGTAGTGCGAAAGGATTCGATTGTTGCTTAGATGGTCAGTGTGTCAATGATGGTACTCTCAAGCCGAATGCAACTAGCCTCCCTGAGTACACACAGGCATTAGTAGACGTTGGAATTAATCCAGACAATTTTATTAACTGGCCAAATATTTATTTCGTTTGTGGCACGAGACCACCCAATCCCCCCCCAACGCCAACCCCCTTTCCCGACGCGGAAGCAACAGCGAATGCGAGACTCCAAGAGCAAATTAAAGACTTCAATTGTTTAGAAGAAGGAAAGAAATCTAACCCTGATTTTATAGGTAATAATGTTTGTGAACCTAGCTTTGATCAAACCAGTTTTGAGAATGTAAGAGCGAAAGTATGGCGTTACTGTGGCTGTGAGGCAGAGCCCTTTCCTACTGACCCAGAGGATCCCGTTTGTCCTGACTTTGGCTTAACGGCGACTAGAGACAATAGTGGTGCTATTGTGGCCATTGAATGTTTCACTCCTCCACCTCCAGCCCTTCCAACTCCCTTTCAAAACTTAAGTTTAAGTGTCAGCACTCGCTCTAGCCCTCATCGTTTCTTTAGGGAAGATAATGGCGAGGTCGTTGATGACATCTCTACCATAGACCCAAGTGTAGTTAATGAAGGAGTTCCTTTTCAATACATTGATGATTCTAATAAAACAGACCCTGATTGCTCTGGTGATTTTACAGGAACTAGTAGTGCTGATTGTATCTTCAATCTTAATTCCATTTTTGGTCAATTTGATGTCAGCCTCTCTCAAGCAAGGCCAGCAGCAGTCGTTAATCTTGACTTTGATCAAACCTATATCATATCGACCGTTTCTGGTTTTTACACCCCTTGCCCTAGTTGTGCGCCTGATTATTGGAATTCAAGTTTTAGCGCCTTTCCAGGATCGCAACAAGGAGTGGGACTAGAGTCTACAGGATACCAAACAAATCGAGAGGTTTTTGGAAATAATGCTGGCAGAGGTAATGCTGAGGATACACGTTTCGGTAGGGCTTGTTTCCTCCCTCCTACAATGATTCCCATGACCCATCAAAAAGACTTTAATTCGATAACCCAAAGACAAAACCGACTTCTTACTCAAACAGCTCTTTGGGTCAATGGTTATCAACGAGACTGGTTTGGCTTTAATAGAGGAGCTCTTATTGGCTCTTTTGATGGCGTAAAATGGTTTGCCATTGGAAAAACTCGTCGTGTGACCTCTGATACGGGAAAACTCTTTTTGGCCATCAATTCTCCTTTTGCTGACCTTGCCGACTCTTCAGACATTACAGTTCAGGTTGTTGTCGACCAAGGTAATACTGTTGCTCCCAATTTTGACTACGACCCCAATGTTCCTCCTACAAGTGAAGAACAAAGCACAGGTGCCAGTTGTCAGTATTGGCATCAGTGTGACACTGATACAGATTGTATTACCAAACTCGGTTGGGAATATATGTGTATTGACACAAACAACTTTAGAACACGTTGGCCGAAATTTAACGTCAATGCCGAAGAAACTACTAATGATGAATTTGATAATGCCAATATCGGCCGAATCATTCAGGGAGGATTACCGGCCGGAAATAAAAAACGCTGTGTCTATCGTGGGGCTGGTGCCATTTGTAAAAGAGATTACACGAGTGGACTCGTGAACAATCGTCGAAAAATGTTTGCCTGTGCTCCCAACTTTCACTGTGCTTCTTTAGACTCTTCTGAATTTAATAATCGAGTCGCACGTACACCTAACAAACTCACAAATATTACCATCGGTATGGAAGCCGACATCCTTGGCAGACCTCTCAATTACGCTGATGCCGATGAAACTCTTCCAGATGAAGTGAAGGAAAATATTCGTTATAACGCTGAACTTTATACCAGTCAGACCAGTGATATAGGTCTTTGTCGTCCAGGGCGAACCACAACGAATAATGATCCCCTTCGCCAGCATGAGGATAAAGATAGCGCTGGAAGAATGGATTACATTGGGCAAGTAGGAGCTTGTAATTCTGGACTCACAGGAAATAGACGTGTTCGCTCCTGTCCTATTATTCAAACTGTGGCCGATCAAACCACTCCACAGGGAGATTTAATTTTGGCCTTCGATGCTTTAGCAACAAATAATGCTCTCAAAAGTGAGCAAAATAGCTGTGGTCGCGAAGGTCTCTATAATACTGGTGGTTTTAATCGCTCACCTTTTGAAACGATCGAAAGTGATCCCATTCGCATCATTGCAAGCCTTGTGACTCCTTCTGTGGCGGCAGATGCTTGCCTAAGAAGAGCGGGTTCCGTCTGTCATACAGATCTTGATTGTGGCCCCAATAGACTCCATAGTGCACTGGCCTTTGCCCAAAGCTCAGTAGAATTTGGAGGAACAGAGGCAGAACTTCAATACTGGCAAGAAGGTCTCGTTTGTGGCCAGGGAGCAGAAGCGCCTGCCCCTAACACCGCCAATTACTTTGACTATGACATGAGTAAAAATCGCTGCTGTCGAGAAATTGGTGCGGACTTCACCATGTATACTCAAATCACCGACAGCGTCCCGAGCGTTAATGATGACCTTGATGTCACAACCTTTCCCCACCGAAGTCCAACTGCACCTGGTCGCTATAGTCGCTATGCTGCAGTCAATGCCATTAATGACACAGACCCTGCACTTTCCCTAAAAGCTCCTTACAATCAAGCTCCCATTGTTGATATCCAAAGTGGCGCACTTCCTAAGCCTTACCAATGGAAAACTTTGAATGATACAGGAAGCCTCAATTGCTGTGGTGGTGGTTGGATAAGAAAGTTTGCCGATGGCACAACTTCTTGGGATGAGCCTTCTCGTTTGCGCTTAAATCCCCTCAACTTTAAATGCTTAAATTATCACACCCAAATTCCAGAATCGGATCCTTTAAGCTACTTTGCTGACCCAGATAACTTTGACCGCGAACAAGGACGCTTTTGTCTGTCTCCTCTTGAGGGAGGGTGTAGCCAGGTCAGCTTCATCAATCCCACCAGTGATGGCAGTTTATCCGTACCCCAAAGAAGAAGAGATGAGGTCCCCTCAGGCTTAGGAATACTTGATACAAAGCCTACAAACACACCAACATCAGGTGGTGCCAAAGGGATGGATCGCTTAGACTTTAATACTCCCTTTGAACCCATTCCCTTTCCCAATTCAACGCCTCTTAATGAAAGTGATCCCAGTGATCGCTACACCGCCTTTTATAGCCCTGAGGATTATTATGGAGTGAGCTTTTATCTTCCATCTTATATTGGCTATATTCGAAACACACCTGTAGGAGCTACCAACAATATTCAGACGGTTAATATCGCCTATTACGATGAAGATGGTATCTTTATGGCAAGAAGGCCCCTCACAGATCAAAGCCCAGGAGTGGGAGCAGGTTGTACCATTAGCTCTAATCCCGAGAATGACTTAGCCCCAGAAGAGTTTTGCATTGTCGATCAAGGAGGAGGTCTGATCTTTCATGCCCGTGCTGATCGTCCCAGCGATCTTACAGCTGGAGCTGAAACGGGACCTGCAGGATGGAATTTTGCCGCCGTAGAAATTACTTTCAATTTACAAAATGGCTATAAATTTATTTATGCAGGATCACCTAATGCTACTGATGTTACCCGTGAAGGACTTTATAGCGGAAATGATCTCTACTACCTCACCAAACTTGGTCGACTTGAGCTTTTAGGTATACCTCAAATTGTTTATGAGCCCGTCTATTGTAACTCTAATAGTAATGAATTGGTGCCAGGAATTTTTGAGGGTATAGCCGATAGAGATGCTTTTGATACGGCTTCCAACACCATGGCCGGCGCGAATATCACGAGTAATGGTCGACCCCTAATCGCGATGTATGATGAGAACTTCACCTCCCCTGACATCAATCAAACAGCTGACTATGTAAGAAGTGGAGTCGCAAGTAGTGATGGTAGTGCTTACTACGGAGGCGCTGGTTTTCCCGATCGCAATGAGAAATTTGTTTTTAGAACGGATAGCGTTGGAAATGATATTGTGACTCTCCCCCCCGTTTTTCAAGAAAATGAATTTCGCTGCTGTGTAAAGCTAGGAGAAGCTGCTAGTAGTGACAGCAATTGCTGTAGTGGTAATCGCGACAGTGCTGGTCTTTGTAAACTTCCCCTTGGGGCCGACCTTCACGTTTATTTTAATAAATTTGTCTCAGGTGAAGGAATGGGTGAAGACCTTCCTGGTGGCGGTCTCGTAGATGCTGACTTTATTCCAGAGACAGGTGAACCTAAAGTTTCCTCTTCGGTTCTCAATAAACTTCGCTCCCTAGGTGAAGCTTTCTGTGAAAATGAAAAAGTGAGAGGTGGAGGTGCTTTTGGCTTCTTTTTTCCCGAGCCCAATGCCGGAACTTATCAACACCGAGAAGCTCCGGATGATATCAATGCGGCCAGACAATACTCCATTGTCGACTCTACCCGTGATTTTGATGGCGATAGTAAATCAGGACTATCCCCCTTCCTTAATGGCTTTCGCTGGGACCATCACCTCTATTGTGGTGATCCTGAAAATTAAGAGCAAGCTGTTGTTTCTCCACACATAGGACACTGCCAACAAGATCCTTGTAAGATAAGCTCATCATGACCACATAACCCACAACTCATAGGAGACTTTTTGGTATTCATTGGCTGACTGAGTTTTGATCCATCCCGATAAATCGCAATGGCCTTTAAACCCAGATCATAGGTCATTTGGAAATAATGACTGACATCTTCAACACTGGCATCAGAGGGAAGATTGAGAGTTTTACTAATCGCCCCACTAATAAAAGGCTGAACTTGAGCCATCATTTTTAAATGGGCCTCTGGTTCCAGGCGATCCTCAAGCTCTTTCATCACTGCACATTGAAAAACCCTTCTTTGTTCTTTATTAAGATGGGGACATCCCTTTACTTGATTATTTTTAAGAAAATAGTCTTTGATCTGCTCGCACTCTGCCTTTTGAAAACCAAAGTGCTCTAAAGCCTTCTCTACCGCATGATTAACCAACTCTTTATTTTGGCCAGAAGCTAATTTCTTAGATTTAACAAGAGAATACTCGGGCTCAATACCTGTGGTATCACAATCCATAACGAGGGAAATTGTCCCAGTTGGGGCAATAGCACTAACTTGGGCATTTCTTAGCCCGTATTTTTGAGCCCCTTTTAAGACCTTATCCCACAACTTTCTTCCCCGTTCATAAGGTGCTGCCGCTTTCGCATGTTTTTCTAAAATTCTAAGAACACTCTTTTTATGATCGTTATAGCGAGTAAAGGGTCCTAAATTCTTTGAAATTTGAGAGCTAGTAAGATAAGCCTGTCCCGTCATCAGACAACTTAACTCACCTGCAAAATGTCTCGCCTCCTCGCTATCATAAGCGAGACCTAAAGACATGAGTAATCCTCCCAAATTAGTAAAACCTAGACCGAGGGTTCGATATTCAAAACTTTTAAGGGCTATTTTTCGACTAGGATATTGGGCCATCCCCACCGTCACCTCTAGGACAATGGTCCAAAGAGAACAGGCCTCCTTGAAGGCTTCGTACTGAAAAGCCCCTTTATCAAGAAAGGCCAGCAAATTCAAAGAAGCTAAATTGCAAGCCGTATCATCTAAGAACATATACTCACTACAAGGATTAGAGGCCCTAATTTCACCTGCCTCTGGACAAGTATGCCAAGAGTTGATGGTGTCATGAAACTGAAGACCAGGATCCGCACTCTCCCAAGCGCATTCACAAATAAGGCGCCAAAGGTTTTTGGCCTTAACTTTTTTTACAACTGATCCATCAAGGCGAGACCTTAAAGAAAAATCTTGATCATCTTTTAAGGCCTTCATAAAAATATCTGTTAAGCGGATCGAGTTATTAGCATTTTGACCGGAAACCGTATCATAACCAATTCCCAACCAATCAAAATCAAGGGGAGGTAAACCTTGGTACTCACGATGCTTTGTTTTATTCTCTTTTACCTTCTCTTGACCGTAGACCATCGCTTCTAATTTTTCTTCTTCTATGGCCTTCCACTGAATAAAGTCTTCAACCTCCGGATGGTCAATGTCCAGACAAACCATTTTCGCTGCTCTTCTTGTGGTCCCTCCAGATTTAATGGCACCAGCGGCTCGATCCCCAATTCTCAGCCACTCCATAACACCAGAGGAATAACCACCTGAGCTGAGAGGTTCTCCCTTGGCACGAAGATTAGAGAAATTTGTCCCCGTACCACTACCGAACTTAAAGAGACGAGCTTCTCTTTCCCATAAATCCATGATGCTACCATCTCCGACCAATTTATCCTCAACACTTTGAATGAAACAAGCGTGGGGCTGAGGCCTTTCATAACTATTGAGACTCTTTTTAAGTTCTCGCCCTTCACTATTTTCATCCACATAAAAATGGCCGTGCTGAGATCCGGTGATACCATAAGCATGAAAGAGGCCAGTATTAAACCATTGAGGGGAATTCGGTGCGGCCATTTGCTCATAGAGCATTACAGCTAATTCTTTTTGAAAAATTTCCTCATCTTGTTCATTAATGACTTTTAGTTTTTTCGCCCAAGATGCCCAACAACTCACGAGACGATAGATAATTTGCCTGATACTGGTTTCGCCTTTTGGATGATGAGCAAAGGGTGCTTTTCTTCGATACTTATTGGCAACAATTTCTACCGCCAACTGAGACCAAGACTCAGGAGCTTCAAAAGAAAAGGACTCTTCACCTTCGAAGGACATAATACTAAAGTCCTTAAGTACGATATCCAAAGGCAAAAAGTCTTTGGCAAAGGATCTTCCTTTTGAGAAGTAGGCTTTTATTTTCATGCCATCATTTTAACAGAACTTTAATTGAGCTGTGCTAGAATAAGGCCATGAAGATAATTTTCTCTGCTGTGTTCCTTCTATTTTCATTTGTAGTTTTCGCGAATAATCAGCAAAAACGTACAGAAGAAGTCGATGATTTCAAACCCCATATGCTCTTTCATGAAAACAAGGGGTGCCCGACAAACTCTGGTTGTACTGAAGAGATGGGGAAATCCTATCAAAAGTGGATCGACACCCTTGCTAGAGTTCATAAGAAAAAAGACTCTCATCTCATCCTAGAAAATCTGAGAAAATCCATTGGTGTCCCCATCGATATTTGGATCGCTGAAAAAGCCTCTGAAGAGAAGAATCTGATTTATTGGGAATCCCCCTGTCGTCAGCATAATTTGGAAGGCCAAGAAAAAATCGGTATAGGGGTTGCGATGGCGAAGGATATAGGATCTCTTTTACCTTTAGAAAAAGAAAAGAAAATTTTTCTTAGACGACTTTACCGCATGAAAGGTGAAAAACTCGTCTCTTACTTTTCTTTAAGAGACGAAAATCCTCTTTATCTTAATGGGGATAAATTAGTTTTCCAAAGAAGTGTAGAAGGTCACTATTATGGCCTCTCCATAAACCAAAAAGGCGCTCTTCAAATAGAGCCTTCACAAACCCCGGCTTCTTTTCCTCAATCCATTGAGTGCCCTTCTGATTTTGTAGAGAAAATGAAGGCCATTGAACTGCCTAAAAACCTCTATGCCGGTGTCTATTGCCAAAAAACGTGGAATAAAGAGAATAAAAAACTTGAAACTATCCTTGTTGGTTGGAGTTGCAATTGACCTTTCAAATATTGGTATGGAATCTTGAAAACTTTTTTCTCGATGAAGATGCCACTCAAGGTCGCTACCAAAAAGATGAATCAAAGGTAAAAGCTATTGCTCGCGTTTTTCAAGAGTTGTCTCCTGATATTGCCTTTCTATGCGAAGTGGGTCTTCGAAGCCTTCACACCTTTAATGAAAAGCATTTAGAGAACCACTATAAAGTCTATATAAACAAAGGGAACTCCCCACGAGGCATCGAAATTGGTTATCTCGTAAAAAGAGAATTTTTGGAAAAGTATCAACTCATCGCTGATCTTATCAGTCATGCTAATAAGCCCATCAACTTTCTTTATCCTCACGAGCTTAAGGCCAATAAAGAGGCGAAAATCGCGGGTAGGAAACCTCGCTTTTCCAGTCATGGAATGAGTCGGGACCTGGCAGAGCTGCAACTTCATAAAAAAGGCCATGCAAAAACGACCCCTCTCTTGGGAATTTTAGGCATCCACCTCAAAAGTCGCCTCGATAAAGAAGGACAAGACTGGCACGGTCTGCGCCGTCGCACGGCTGAAGCGAATTATGTTGCCGAAATTTATCAAAAGCGCATCAAACGTTTTCACAATAAATATCCCCTTTTTATTTGCGGAGATTTTAATGGTGAGATTCATGAGCAAAAAAGAGACCCAGAGTTTCGCGCCTTTTATCACCTTGATGGTCTCAAAGATTTCAGTGATCATCTATCTTTAGAACGAGAAGACTGTGTCAGCTTTGTAGGAATGGACAAAAATAAAAAGCCGATTCCTATGCAATTGGATGCCTTTCTTTTTCATGAGAAGTGGAAGAACTTTCTCGATGGTAAAGGATCAGGTTTTTACCGCTACCCTAATGAAGAAGGTGGAGTCTATCCCCTGGCCACCAGTCCAAGCAGTCGCCATGGCCTTCCTAGTGATCACTATCCTCTTGTAACAAGGTGGTCCGAACAGATCCTTTTGCCCTCCTAAAAACGTAGACAAAGGAATGGGGCATTGGTTTACTAGAGATATGAAATTTAAAGCTTTAACTCTCTTTTTAGCATTTCTTATGGCCACAATGGTTCACGGCCAAACACCGCAACAGTATCGCTGGGACCTCCAAGTGACTGATCCAGACTTTGAACTCGTCAATTACAAGCTTGATCAAAAGCCTTTTAAGCCTTATTTAAAAAAGACGAGTTGGCGCTGTGAAACCTCGGAAACTGAAGAGAATGGACCACGCCAAATCAAAAAACTTATCTGTGACTACTCTGTAGAAAAGGCCGGCACCGTTACGACTATTGTAAGCTGCTCTCATCAACGTCCTTACTCAGAGGGGTTTCTTGAGTTATACGATGAAAGGAAGAAGCTCACCTTTCAAGTCATGTTGACCTGTCGCAAAAAAGAATAACACCCCTCCTTTGACGCGCCCCTCTTTTCAGAAGTCTTTAAGTCTCCTACTCTATTAG
>JASBRV010000021.1 GCA_030149295.1 Bacteriovoracales bacterium
TTTTGACGCACCTGTAACCAAACATCGTCTACGAGCCTTGGAAAATATTTATAACCATCGGGTCGTAAAGGTTTATGGCTTAGGTGAAGAGACATTTCATTTGGTCCAAAAGAGTCCAACCAAAGGTAAAGTTCCTCTCCCGCCTGAATAAGACTTTTTCTGAAAAACTTTCGAAGTACCTTATTCCAAGACATTAAGAGTGTCTCACAGGGAGTTAAGACAATAATCACAAAAATGAGGGTGAGTAAGAAAAACATGTGAGAGTTAGATGCAAAGCGTGGGCCGTTAAAATTGACGAGCCGTGTACATTAGTACAAACTAGGGCATGCAAAAAAATCATCATCTAAAAGAGCTGAATCTCAGTGAACTTAACGCGCGCGCAGAGCTCCTCAAACAACTATGTCTAAGCCTAGACCCCTATAATCCTCTCTCTCAAGAAGATCGAGATGAATTAGATAAGCTTGGTTTTAAAGAAATTGATGATCCTTTTCGTCTCACCAATGCCCTTATTCTTTCAATGGAAGATACACTTGAGGAAATTCAACAAAGATCTAAATTACAATAATTTTCCATGAATTTAACTCCCGTTCAACTACACCCAGCTAGCTTTAAGCACCTAAGCAAGGGCCATCCTTGGGTGATCAAAGACCAATACACGGAAAAATTTAGGGCAAAAGAGCGCTTTCTTTTGGCCACCGATAAAAAGTCTCAGAAAGACTTTACCCTTATTTCTGATACTGCCCATCCTAAGATCAAAGCAAGGCTTTGGTGTGAAGGTCAGGAAAAAAATTTCCTGAAAACTCTTAAAGAGAGATTAATTGACGCTTTTACTAAAAGAGCCCCTCTCTTAAAAGAAAGAGAATGTGTCTTTCTTTCCTTTGGGGAAGCTGACTTCCTACCAGGACTCTTTATTCTTTCATTCAAAGAAGGAATTGTGATTCATTCCTACGCACGATACTGGAAGAAAATTCAAAAAGAATTAATTCCTATCGTTAAAGACTCTTATAAAGAAGCCTTCAGTCGCCCCGTTTCTTGGATTGCCTGGCAGGAGCGAGATGACTCCAAAAATACTAACTTAACTCCACTTCTTGGTAAGATGCCACCAAGTATGGAGATTAATGAGTTTGGAGTGAAATACCTTGTTCAATTTGATCAAGGTTATGACCTAGGTCTTTATCCCGACATGGCAGCAATTCGGAAAAACCTTCCTTTTCAATGGAATAATAAGCGAGTTTTAAACCTTTATGCTTACACTGGAGCATGGAGTCTCTTTCCCCTATCTCGTGGTGCCTCTCATGTGATAAGTGTAGACCTTTCTTCAAAATATATGGATTGGCTAGAAAAGAACCTTGCGCTTAATGGTTTTCAAAATAAGCATACTTCTTTAATTAGTGATACAGAGAAGGCTTTAAAGAATCTTATTTCTCACAATGAAACATTTGACTTCATACTTTGTGATCCTCCAAGCTTTAGTAGTGATGGTAAAAAAACTCAGACTTCACTCAAAGCTTATCAGAAGTTACTTCCCCTGTTTGAAGAACTTCTCAATCCAAAAGGAGAAGTTCTCTCTTTTATTAATACCCACTCTATTACGAGAAAGCGCTTCGAAGAAAAAATGAAAGAATACTCAAGTGGCACTCATCTAAAAAGAAAGTCTACTTGGGCGCTTAAAGAAGACTGCCCAACCCTCAAGAACTTTCCCGAAGGAGACTACTTAAAAGGTATTCTCTATTTTAAACCATAAGGATATTTATGAATTGGACGTTTCTTATCCCAATCGCAGTTGGCATATCAGGAATCCTTCAAGGCGGATTTAATCGTAACATGTCCAATCAGTTAGGGTTAGCCCAGGCCCTTCTTTTAGGAAATATTCTCGTTCTTTTTTATTCTGTTATTCTCTATTTTGCAGCAGCTAAATTTCCTGAAAGCCTTCCTGACATGTTTCGCCTTAAGGCGCCTCTTGCAACTTTTAAATGGTGGTATATCTTCCCTTCTCTTTTTGGCCTTATTATTATAACTGGAATTCCTTTAGGGATTTCTAAAATAGGTGCCGTTAAAGTCACTGTTCTCATCGTCGTCGCCCAGATGGTCACTTCAATCTTATGGGATGTTTTTGTCGATAAGCTTCCTATAAATGCTATGAAGGGTCTAGGTCTTTTATTTTCTCTTATTGCAGTGGCTTGCACACTTTATTCTTGAAATTCATTTCCAAGTTTTTCGGTTTTCCAAAATTCATCTTGGTAATCATCATTAGTTAAATAAGGTGGTGGGTCTTGGATAATAGCGAATTTCTCAAAAGAGCGAATGTACTTCCTATGAAAAAGAAAATAAAGGCAGCCACCAACAACTCCTATAATAAAGCCTATGGCATGCGCCAGATAACTCACTTGAGGATCAAATTGATTTGGTATAAGAAGCAAAATACTAATAGCCACTATTTTCATTAAACGCCTTTGGGCCGATGTGTGCCTATCTATCAAAAAGTAGAGGCTAAACCAAAGACCCCAAAAGGCGTAAACTAATCCAGAGGCGCCAATCAAACCAACTTCTGGCCTCATTAAAGAAAGGGTTAAAGCATGAGTAACAATTGCCATCAATAAGCCCAGACCAAAAAGTACCTTTGGTCCATAAGACCTCGCTATAAAAAAACCTAAAAATGAAAGAAAGAGCGAGTTAGAAAGGAAGTGACTTAAATCCCCATGGGAAAAGAGTCCTAATATAAGTCGCCAATATTCCCCCTTTTCGAAAACAAGAGTTTGATTAACCTTTAATGGAGAATATTCCCAAAAGTAAGCACTTACTATGTAACAAAGAAACGGCCAAATTAAGGCCGTTTTCATTCCTAAATTAAAGTGGGTGACATTAAGATAATTTGACTTGGGCTCTCTTATGATATCCATTTGTTAAAGATGGTATCAGTTGGCCCTAAGTCAAGGGCGACCTAAGTCACTAATATCTAGAGAACTTTATCGTTAGCGAAGGATCTCGTTAAGAGCATTTAGTCCATCAACAGAAGTAAAAATACTATACTCACCCGTTTCTTGATCCTTAACTAAAGCGGAACCGATTTTCTTAGTCGACATTTCAAAAACAACATCACGAAGTAAAGTCCCAGAAACAACCTCATAAACATCTTCACTCATAAGATGATGAGCACGATAGGCATCATCTTTAATGTTTTTCACATCACGATCTGTCACCATTCCCACTAGTTTATCATTGTCAAATACGGGAAGGTGCCGAACACCGTTATCATTCATCAAGGCCTGAAGTTCACCCACTGATTGATTATTTTGAGCAATCACAGTACATGGTGTTGCATACTCATCAACGGGTAGCTCTTTAATCTCACTAAGAATTTGTTCTGCATTTTTCATATCTATCATCCTTTTTACCTATCTCTTTAACCTAAAAGAGATAATATAGCGTTACCTGATAAAAACTCTGATCTTAATCAGGTATTTAGCTGAAAGGTAAATCTATACACCCTTAACGAATGACCTTGATTTCAACACGTCTATTTTTCTCTCTACCTTCTCTTATTTCATTACTCGCTACTGGCTTCTTAGGACCAAACCCTTTAGAGATGAGTCTTTCTCCTTTGATTGAGAAGTTTTCCATGAGGTATTTTTTTACTGCCATCGCTCTTTTAGAAGATAGGTCATTATTAAAAGAAAGAGCCCCTGTTGTATCAGTATGGCCTTGAACTTCAATTTTAATATCTTTGTTAGCCTTAAGGGCACGACCAAGTTCATTAATTTCATCAGTAAATGAATGCTGAATACGATCTTTATTAAGTTCAAACTTAACATCTAAAGTAAAGTTTTGAGCCTTGACTAACTTTTCTTTAACTGTCTTTTTCTTCGTTGATGAAAGTCTTTCACGAGTTTCCTGCTTAATAACCTTAGGAGTTTTATTGGCAACTTTTGGTGACTTCCAAAATGGACGACCAAATTCATGCCAAATTGCTTCTCTTTCATAACCATAATAGGAGTATTCTTTTCGGTTATTAACATTTTCGTATCCATTTTCACTCTTCTTTGGCATTTCAATTCTCGTACTTGCAAAAGAAGAGATGGATAAGAACGAAAGAGAGAGGATCAAAGGTAATTTCATTTTCACTCCTTAGCGAAAAACTATTTAAAACATATTTAAGAAATTAAAACAAAATGATCTGAACCTGTAAAACTAAACATATTTAGTAATCTAAAGGATTTGAAAAAAGAAAAACGCTGGAATAATGAGTCCAATGGCAGTAAGAATGCCTCCACGTCCTCTAATTCCATATTTTCCTTTCACCATAAAAAGAGCAGAAATGGCCAAATAGATCAGAAAAACAGAATAAAGATCCGATGCAAGAATCCACCAACTTTTAAGTTCATTCAGGTGGAGACCATTAAAGCGGCGTAACAAGAAACGTGGAGTGATCTTCTCATACTCCAAAGTTCCCTTATCTTTTCTATAAACAACCGTCGTATCTTCAGGAAAGAAAAGTTTGAGTTCATTGGAGCTCACCCAAAACTTTCCTTTCATTTTTCCATTAAGAGAAAGGCTTTCTTTAGCAAAGGAGATCAGCTTTTCTTCATTTTCCCATTGAGGAACTTTGACTACCTTTTTCGTCATCACATAATTGGGATTCCAATCATCGCGATGATTCAGAGCTAGGCCGGAAAGGGCAAAAATTAAAGTGAAACCAATACTTAAATAACCAATATCTCTGTGAAGATTACGGTTAAGGCGAAAAAAATTAATCTTACTCAATCGTTACACCTGATGGGACAAAGTTAACAAAAGTCTTTGGCCCCGTAATTTTTGAAAGATCAGCAGGCTTTCCATATTTCTTTGCTCTCGCTTCGGCCATAGCAACCAGCTCTTCCTTGGAATAAGTTTGGCTATTAATCGTTCCAACTGCGTAAGCTGTTTTTCCTTTGGCAGACAAAGGAAAAACCATATCCCCATCTCTCACTTTAATTTTGAGTGTTTGGTATTCTTTGTCGGAGGCAAACTCCATCCAGCATCCTCTCATGGAACAGACATTGGTCACCATGCCTTTAATCGTGACCTCTTTATCTTTATAGTTTTTTGCTTCTGCGATTAGCTTAGATATCGGGGTTAGCCTCTTCTTATCCACAGCTTTTCCAAAGTTTTGTGGAGTCGCACCTACTGATAAAGTCAGTAGAAAAGTTATAAATAAGGGAAGGGAAATTCTTTTTAGATCATTCATCGGCTTCATCCTTTGCCAAAAATCAGTTACATTAAACGGGTGCAGAAATACATTATGATCTTTAAAAGAGTCATTGTGAAGTTTGCCCTCACCAAAAAAAAACCCTCCAGTTGGAGGGTTTCTATTAAAGAAAATATTAATTTCAATTACTTAACGATTCTATGTTTCCATGCACGAATATCTTCTGCAAGATAATCGTATTTCATCTCACCTATTGTGTATTGAGCATACTCATAATCAGTCGTGTGAACGATACACTGAGTAGGACACACAGTTGTGCAAAGACCACAGTAACAGCAAAGGGCAGTATCAATTGTGTATTGCTTAAGATCTAGCTTAATGGGAGTTCCATCATCTGTCTTAAGCTTAGGTGCTTCTTTATCACGGCGAGTCGCAGTAATGTAGATACAATCAACAGGGCACGCGACTGCACACTGAAGACAGGCAATACAGTTGTCCACATCGTTAAATAGCCGAGAGCGAGAATTAGCAGGAAGCTCTTCCCTCACCTCTGGATATTCGATCGTCACAGGCTTTCTGGTGAGTATCACCTTTCCCGTAATCGTCAAACCCTTAAAACAGGTATAGACAGCACGCCAGATGTTATTAAGCCACTTACCAAAAGTAAGCTCTTCCTGTGCTATCATGGACTCTTTCGTTGCGAAATCTGAAATATCTGGAGTTATCCCACTCATCGGTCGACCTCACCTAGTACAATGTCAATTGATCCAATGGTGGCTACAAAGTCTGCCACCATTTGCCCTGGCGCCATCGCTGGCAACATACTTACGTGGGTAAAGCACGAAGATTTTACCTTAAGCCTATAAGGAGTTTTTCCTCCATCAGCGACAAGGTGATAGCCAAGTTCCCCACGTGGGCACTCAGTTCTCATGTAAACTTCTCCCTCAGGCACTTTAAGAACCTTAGGCACTTTCCCCATTATTGAACCCTCTTCAATGCCATCTAGACACTGACGAATGATTTTAATTGATTCGAAAATTTCAAGAATTCGACAATGGTAACGATCCCAGCAATCACCAAGCTGGCCCTTCTCACCCTTACCTACAGGAACGTCAAAGTCTAATTCCTCATAAATTCCATAAGGACGCTTCTTACGAAGATCCCAATCCACTCCGGAACCACGAAGAACTGGCCCAGTCGCGCCGAAGGAGTACGCCATCTCCTCAGAGACAACACCTACATTAGCCGTTCTTTCAATGAATATTTTGTTTTCACCAACAAGACTGTGGAAAGTTTTAACTTCTTCTTCAAGATTATCAACAAACTTTTGAATTCTTCTCAGCTGGTCATCAGTAACGTCATTCCAAACGCCACCAAGCCAGATATAGTTATAAAGCAGACGCGCACCAGACAATTCTTCAAAAAGTCTCAGAATTTTTTCACGCTCTTCAAAAGCGTAGAGGAAAGGGGAAAAGGCACCTAGGTCGATAGCGTAAACACCATAAAAGAGGAGGTGCGAGGCAATTCTTTGTAACTCTCCTACCAGGGTACGAATGTATTGTGCTCTTCTTGGGACTTCTGTGCCCAGCATTTTTTCCACAGATAAGCAGTAACCCCACTCCATAGCCATGGCACCGAGATAGTCCATTCTGTCTACAAAAGGAATTACGCCACGGTAATCAATACTTTCTGCGTGCTTCTCAAAACAGCGATGAAGATATCCAATATAGGGCTTTGCTTCTGCAATAATTTCAGAGTCTGTTTTGATCTCAACTCTCAAAACCCCGTGAGTCGCAGGGTGTTGAGGCCCCATATTCAAAGTTAAAAGATCCGACTTAATCTTTTCAGGATTAAGTGAAGAGAGATCTCCTATTTCTTTTCCATTTATTTCAATCATGACTTCTCGTCCGTTCTAAATTGTTACTGTGCTTAATCGTCACTCTTCCAACTGTAAGTGACTTTTTTCTCATCTCCGCCCATTCTTTCAATGATATCTTTATAGAAAGTATGATCAGCAGAATTAATCTTATGTTCAGGATTAACCTCTAATCCTGCCCACTCCTTTTGAACTTTGTAATCACGACGAAGAGGATATCCTTCCCAATCTTCTGGGCATAAAATTCTTCTATGGTCGGGATGGTTGTTAAAGGTGACACCATTCATATCGTAAGTTTCTCTCTCAAGAAAATTAGCTGAAGCATAAAGATCACAAATGGAGTCTATACTAGGAACATGATCAGGGTTTGGCTTAGGAAGTTTAACCTTGAGAATAAACTCTGTATTCTTGGTAAAACTAGCGAGCATATAATTCACTTCAATTCTCTCAGGATAATCAACTCCTGAAATCACCTGAAGAACATTCATATCAAATTCATCACTCTCTTTAAGAGCTTTTACACAGGCGTGTAGATGAGCACCGTCTACGGTGACGTTACCATCCCCTACCTCTGCAGAGTTGGCCGTGGCACTACAGCCACTCACGGCACCATTGAGAAAATTTGCAATATCATTAAGCATGCTTCACCCACTTGTCGCGAAGGATTCTTTCATTAGCGATCTTCTTTTGAAGAGTCATAATCCCTTCAATAAGGGCTTCAGGTCTAGGAGGACAACCAGGAACATAAACGTCCACTGGGATAACCTCATCAACACCTTTGAGAACATGGTAACCATGCTGCCAATAAGGTCCACCTTTGTTAGCACAAGAGCCCATGGAGATAACGTATTTTGGCTCAGGCATTTGCTCGTAAAGAGTCTTAATTCTTGGAGCCATTTTAAGTGTCACTGTTCCAGCAACAATCATAAGATCGGCACGACGAGGAGTTGCCATAAAAGCGCCACACCCAAATCTTTCCAAATCGTATTTTGCAGCTCCCGTTGCCATCATCTCAATAGCACAACAAGCTAAGCCGAACGTCATCGGCCACAAAGAGTTCTTACGACCCCAGTTAAAGAAGTCGTCAACTTTCATCAGCACAACGCTATCTTGCATCCTCGAAATCCTTACAAATAGTGAATGAAATTGCTCTAAATTTACCTTTGGGTAGGCTTCAAGTCAACGAAACTAAAGGCGAAATGAGCATTTGTCTTGCTACTGGCTGCGCCAAAATTTCTACAAAAACTCTTCACACCTACGCGTATGAAGACCGGCTAAATCCCGGTAGGCACTAGAGAGCCCAGAAGCAGAAGCTGGAGAACGCGAGAGATTTTGCTTCATAAGCGCTAGACGCTTACTGTCATTTACGCAAACTCGCTCCATTATGGACTCATACTCGTAAATAGCGGCTAGCGGATAGGGCAATCCATAGGCTGAGCTGATAAAATGTGCCGTATTGCCACTTGAAGAACTAAACTTTTGAGGTTGTACACTGTGCTTCTTGAGACTGTTTTTAAAACTGCCTAAATACTGTCCCAGTTGATAGAACTCAAACACTCCCCGCCCCTTACTCACGCGACCAGTGCTTGGATCCATAACACGATGGCAATTACTTTGGTTTTGATACTTTTTAAAAAGCTCAATAAGGACTTTGCACTCCACGAGATACGCTTCAACTTCGCCCCCCCGTCCCTCGACTGTCGATACGATAAAATCCTCTAGCCCAAAGGGGGCTTGATAGGGATTAAAAGGTTCACGCATAGAGAAGTGGGTCAATTCATGAACAAGATCAAGGACAGCATTTTTCACACTATTATTGCGATTAATAATGACTTTAGAGCGTGACTCATACTCGATGGCGTGAGGATTACTAGGAGAGAATTTTCTTACCAAGGTAGTGTCAGTGAGAGAACCTTCACCGACCTCAACAAGCTCTTCCAAAGTCTTTCCATAGCTGCTTGCTTTCTTACGAGATAGCTTCAAAACTTTTCGCCCTGTTTCTGACCTCTCTAATAAACGAAAGAGTTCAGCCATGGCCTCTTTTTCAGTCTTAGCGATTTTCACCCATCGGTCTGAATAATTGTATTTTCTTTCCACATCAATCGTTTGAATCTGACGCTTGAACATCTTTGCTTGAACGAAGCTGCAAGAAAATAGAAACACTAATAGCCATCTCATTAGAGTTCTCATCGGAACTCTTAATTGACTTTAGAAGAATCCTCCCACTTTTACTTTATATTAGGTAAAATCTGCCGCTATCTATTGTGATAGAGGAAAACGAAGATCCAACTCACTTAAGGAGAGATGAAAGTATTCATCTTGAATGCTATTAAAAAGAGGTTTTACAGCATTTTGCCAAGACTCTTCCGTCAGAGAAACAGCTACTGCACAAACGAAGCGCTTTTTCTCTCCCCTCAGTCTTTCTTCAGTGTAGAAAGAGACTCTCTTATCTTTAACCAGCTCTGACTTGAGCTTGTTATTAAGCGTTGCTTCCGTCATGTTGCGCAGGTACAAATCCCATGGTTTCCCTTGATTTTTTTGATAGAGTTGTTGACTCAACCACTTAACTATTTGAATGCGCCCCTCAGCTTTCAATAAGGTACAAGCTACCTCTTTCGTCTCTTTCTCCCCAGAGTCAGCAATCAAGATATAGGAATCACCATCACTGAAGCCATGGACATCGTAGCGATCATTTTTTTCCAAGAGAAAATGGGTTTGAAAGTAACTATTCATACCATTGGACTTAAGATCCAATACTTCATAACTGACTTCTTTAGTCCTTTGATAAAAGGCCCTATTTCGATAATCACTTGACGCACAACCGATAAAAAAGAAAAAGCAAATAAGGAAAAAACGATGTCTATAGCCTTCGTGCTGCATTATGACCCAATTGTCTTGATGTTTATCTCAGTAACTTTTATAACCATTAGAGCACAATATGAATTATTAACTCAACTCTATTTAAGGAGATCAGAGAATGGAACACAAATTACCAGAATTACCTTACTCAAATGACGCCCTTGCTCCTCATATTTCAGCTGAAACCATCGAGTTTCACTACGGAAAACATCACAATGCCTACGTAACAAAACTCAATGCTGGAATTCAAGGAACTGAGTATGCTGACATGAGCCTTGAAGACATCATCATGAAAGCAGATGGCGGCCTTTTTAATAATGCTGCTCAAGTTTGGAACCACACTTTTTACTGGAACTCACTTTCACCAAACGGTGGTGGAGCTCCTTCTGGTGCAGTTGCTGATGCCATCAATGCGAAATGGGGATCTTTTGATAAATTCAAAGAAGAATTTAACGCCAAAGCTGGTGGTAACTTCGGTTCGGGTTGGACATGGCTTGTAAAGGACTCTTCAGGAAACCTTGATATCCTTAACACAGACGATGCTGACACAGCAATGAAGCACGGAAAAACAGCCGTTCTCACATGTGACGTTTGGGAACATGCTTATTACATTGACTACAGAAACGCTCGTCCAAAATATCTCGAAGCTTTCTGGAATCTTGTAAACTGGGATTTTGCTAATAAGAATTTGTAATCTAAAAAATCTGCGAATTTCAAAGCTCCCCAAACTGGGGAGCTTTTTTTTTGCCTTTTATGAAAATGAAAAAGCTTTTAGATGAGTTTTCTTCTCAACAACTCTAGTAAACCTCAGTCAGAAAGTCTGAGGCAAAATAATCATAGAAGCATCTGAACGAACTTTTATTGCTTATAATAAAAACAAATAAAGCCTGAGAGGATTTTTTGAATTTATTAGTGAAGTCATTAAAAAGTGTAAAAGACCTAATCCTACCAAAAGGGCCTGAGTTTCGAACTCTCCCCTTTGGTATCGTAAAAGGAAATGTGATGAAGATTGATTTTCACCACAATTTTCGCCAATTCCTAGGTCTCTATGAGTATGAACTTAATGAATCCTTTAAGAAACTGGTTACTCCAGGCTCGAAGTGCTTTGATGTCGGAGGAAAAGGTGGTTACAACGCTCTCATGATGGCAAGACTTTCAGGAGGGGCTCCCGTTGTCTCCTTTGAATGTGATGAACCAGCAATCGAAGAACTCCATGAAGTCTTTTCAAGAAATCCCTATGATATAAAAATTCAAAAAAGCTTTGTCGGAGATATTGATGATGAAGAGCACATCACTTTAGATAGCGCCTGTGAAAAGTATTTTGTTCCTGATTTTGTCAAAATGGATATCGAGGGGGCTGAAGTACTTGCTCTAAAAGGTGCTGAGAAACTTCTAAAAAATCATAAACCCAAAATGATCATCGAGGTACACGGAAAGGACCAAGAAGAAGGTTGCTTAGAGATTTTAAAAACTCATCAGTATCATATTCAAATTATCGATCAATCTACGATCTTACCCGAAAAGAGAGAGACCTTCGCTCATATTCGTTGGCTCATTTGCAACTAAGGATTAAAAAAATTAATTGGTAATAACTCTTAGAACTTCTTCAATCGATGTTAGACCTTTAATCACTTTCGTAGCAGCATGCAAGCGAAGAGGAAGAAAATCGCCACGACAAATCTTTTGAAGTTCTTGAAGCTGAACCTTTTCTTTAACAGCTTCGCGAATTTTATCGTTAATCACGACAAGCTCGTAGACACTCATCCTGCCCTTGTACCCAGTTCCCTTACAATCATCGCAACCAGAGGCTTCATAAACATGCTCAGGCATTTCTGTGTTATAAGGTTTGGTCATTGATTCCCACCAATGCTTATTCGTAGGAACTTTCTTCTTACATACTGGACAAAGAACCCGAACCAGTCGTTGAGCAAGAATTCCTTTTAAAGTGGCATTGAGAAGGTGAGGTGGCACTCCTAGGTCAAGAAGTCTTGTCACAGAACCTAAAGCATCATTGGTGTGAAGGGTGCTAAAAACCATGTGTCCAGTAAGTGAAGCTTGAATGGCCATCTGGCTAGTCTCAGGGTCGCGAATCTCCCCCACCATTATAATGTCAGGGTCCTGCCTCATAAAAGCACGAATCGCATTAGCAAAACTAATATCAATGGTTTTGTTTACCTGCATTTGATTAAATTCATCATTTATAATTTCAATAGGATCTTCAACTGTGCAAATATTAACCTCAGGAGAGGAAAGGTGCTTTAAGGTTGCATGCAATGTAGTCGACTTACCAGAGCCGGTAGGCCCTGTCACAAGGACAATGCCATGGGAGGACTCGGATAACTCTTTCCAAATTTTTAAATCTTTCTTTCCCATTCCCACATCATCAAGGCCTTTATCGGCCATTTTGGGATCAAAAATTCTCATGACGAGTTTTTCACCGTAATTAGTAGGAATGGTAGAGGAGCGAATTTCGATAATTTTATCTCCAGAAATTTCTCTTTTAATTCTTCCATCTTGAGGACGCCTCTTTTCGTCTACTTTCATATCTGAAAGAATTTTGAGACGACTTAAAACAGAGAGCATAATTTCTGGATCAAATTTATAAACGACCCTTAAGGTACCATCAACTCTAAAACGAACGACGCCTTGCCCTGATTTAGGCTCGAGATGGATATCAGAAGCCCGCTCTTCCCAAGCATACTGAAAGAGCCAATCGACAATTCCAGATACCCCTTCTTCATCTGCACCTTGAGTCATTCTATTGCTGATCTGAAGCATCTTATCAAGCTCTGGATTGTGATCCCCTGACTTTCTTCGATCTCTCATGAGCTTCGACACTGCTTTTCTTACGGTATAAAAATCCTCAACACAGGTGCCAATCGTCATGGGATTCGCCACTTTTAAAATAACCTTTCTTTTCGTGATCCTTTCGACCTCTTCAATCCAGTCCGTTTGAAAGGGCTCTGCAGTACAAATCACCACTTCCCCCTCTGTTGCTTCAACGGGAAGAATGCCCAAGCGCTTCACATAAGCTTTAGGCAAAATGGTTGTGATCTTATCTATATCAATTTTTAGAGTGTCGATGTGGTAAAAGTCTGTCTCTGAGTACTGAGCAAGCCACTTAGTAAAATCATCTAGAGATAGTATTCTTCCTTCAATTTTTGGATCAGGGATCTCACAATCGGCAATAGAAATAAGAGGGTGATGCTTTGATCTCCCCTTTTTCTTTTCAATAAATTGCGCTTGTTCCTTAGAAACTAAGCCCGAGTCAATCAGACCAGTAAGGCATTCCTCAAGAGACAATTTCCTATGTGATTTATTATAATTAAACTTAAGTGCCATATATATCCTCGATACTTTATCGGCTAAAATAGAGGGATAATTAAGGGGATTTCTAAGGAATTAAGCGAAATGAAAGAGGATAAGGAAAAGAAATTAGTCACGGATGATCTTGAAATTATTGACTTTTTCAGAGTACTCGCCAAATCTAAGGAACGCCTCTGGCTGTGGCAACAGACCCAAAAGGGTCGAACGGTTCATTTTTGCCAAGTCAGAAAGCTCGACGTCCTCAAAAAAACTATAGAATTATCTCCCCTTACAGAGAATGGCTTTGCCCTCCCCTCTAAAGAAATGGAGATTTTTCTTTATAGTCGCTCAAAAAATATGGCGGTCAAATTTAAGGCCAGAGAACTTGAACCCCATTACATTTTGATGGGTCTACCTCCCCGTCTGAATCATCTAAGCGAGGAGTTGGCAAAGAAGATCAATCTAGTTGAAGAAGAAAATGAACTGGGGATGGAAGATAAGAGAGGGCAGCCACGCAAACAGCTCGGTGAAAAACAAACGGCTCAACTCTTAAGAAATGGACAATCAAAAGTGTTAAAGTTTGACCTCTACGATATTTCTGCTGGAGGCTTGGCTTTAAAGAGTCTCGACCCTGGAGCTTTTGAAAAAGGTGACTTTATCGAGGTTTTTTCAGTCAACGGAAAAGAACTTCCTAAGAGATTAAAAGGTAAAGTCGTCTCCATCAGACACATTGTAGATGACGATTTATTTAAGATAGGAGTTCAATTTCAGGATTAATAAGCCTTAGCGAAAACGAGGAAATAAAGGGGCTACGACCCACAAAGGACCGATCAAAAGAAAAGCAAGGTCTTCTAAAAATGAAGGTTTTTTTCCCTCAATCTTATGACCGATAAACTGGCCGATCCAAGCAACGATAAAAATAGCTCCCCAAAGGATCGCCGCTTCTTTTGTTGCCATGCTCTGATTCGTTAAGTGGGCAACCATAAGCATTGGGGTGGCCACACCAATCATCAAAACAAAGAACAATTTCGATAGGAGAAAATAAAAGACAAGCGCACCAAAGACAACAATATGGCTGAGGTTTACTCTATATTGTTGAAAAAATTCGGGCAATGGAATTAAAGCAACAAGAGCCAAAAGACTTAACATAATGAGAGGGACACAAACTCTATGAATATTTTTATTAGTTGGGTTTTGATGGCTCTCACTATAAAGGCTTAACCATTGGTCTAAAGTTCTCATCATTTCCCCTCTTGAAATTTAGTTTAAAAAATATGGCATGGGCTTTTTCTTTCCCTGTTGCCATTTTATGAGAGGAGCAAAAATCGTGTCAATTTTTTCTCCATTAAAGTGAATTTCTTCGAGTTTCCCCGTCCAAAGTTTCAATGAACTCGTCACAAAGACCAAATCACCATAGTAATCGAAAGTGGAATAATCGCGAATGAACGCTCTTTCCTCAATTTCATTCTCTAAATTTAAAAGGACGGCGACAAATGATCCTGAACCGCGGCTAAGAGGCACTCTAGGCGCTTTAAAAGCAAGTTCTTCTACCCTTTCAATGAGACCATTTTCTCTATCCTCACCCTCTTCAGGAAGGCCACTATTGGTTAGCATGTAATAAACAATCTCTATACCAAAACGTTTTTCATCATCTGGATTAATGGCAAGTAAAGCTTTTGCATCATCGGGATCTGTTAAGAGATACTTACAAGTAAAATCATCATACTGAGGAGCAAAGAGAACCTCTTCACAATAAAGTAAAGGCTCTACGCCTTTGCCTATAACAACAGGAACGGGATTAATCTTTATCGATGTCTCTTTTTGTGAGCGGCTGAGTTGATCAATGAGTTCTCCCACCATCATGATTCGAAGAGAAGTTCCCTCTGGTAAGACTTCTGTATTACCAAGCTCTATTAAATCATCACTCAGATCGTAAACTTTCCCCAATCTCTCTTTAAGCTCAGGTCGGGTAAAGGCCATATAAGATTCAGTATCATGAGAATTAATTTTCCAAGAGCAGGGCTTTTGATCGCGATCCACAAGAACATGTATGAGTTGATAACTCCCAAGAGTTTCTTCTTCTTTCCAAAGAGAAGTTATGCTTCTCGAAAGTATCTCATTTTTTAATACTCGCCACGCTGGGAGATTGGGAAGATCCATTAAAAAGCTTAAATCCATGATAAGACCTCTTTGCTGTCCATTTAAAGTGGGGCTACTGTACTTTAATTTTAAGAGGTTGAAAAACTGCGAATATAAGCGTCTAAGTCATGGTTTTTCCGCCATAATTGGAAGGACCAGGGCTCCGAAGACAAGTTCATATGGGCCATTGGCCAAAAAACAGCACATTTTAATTCTTCTTTTTCTAGAAGGCAGGTTAGGTGGCGCACCTCGTAATTAGTGGGGTCTTCGTAGTTCATAAGAAGTTGCCATACTCGAAGGTCTCCAATCTGCAAGAGATCTCCCTCCAAAAGAAAGTCCTCTTCTTCTTTAAGAGCGGGATAAACTTCCCCCTGAACATAGTAAGCTCGAGCACCTTTGAGTTTGGCACGGGCAAACCAACAGTCTTCAAAAGCGCCCTCTTGTTGGACTACCTGATCAAACACTTTTTTTTCTCGTAGAGTTCCATAGACGAAGATATTCATTTCCTTTTCATTCCTCATTTTTTAGCTCTCACTTGTGATAATAAAAGGGAGGCAAATGAGAGTGATCACAATGGCCCTCTAATTGAGAAAAAAGCTCCCATAGAATGAAATAGCTCAAACCCCAAATCGTATGACCTTCAAACTCTAAGCAGGGGTAGTCAATATTGTTGTTTTTAGCCAGGGGTTTCCATGAAACATGGTCTGGGTTTAAAAAGTGCTTCAATGGTAGCCAAAAAGCTGCGGCGACCTCCCTTTCCTCTAGAACAAAAGTAGCTGGTGCTTCTTCGATTTTATGAATGAACGCCGAAATGCCAAAGGGATAAAACTTTTCTTGATGCTGTACTTGAAACCGAAGAAATTCTTTATGTAATTTGCTGGCATT
>JASBRV010000028.1 GCA_030149295.1 Bacteriovoracales bacterium
GCAGTAAAGTTCTTTTGCTCAAAAAAGGATTCACTCGAATAGTCTTTCGAAATAATCTTTACACCTTTTTTATCCCCTACTTCAATAAAGACCTTGGCCTTTAGTGAAGTGGCTACATTTAAGGTAACAACATTTTCTAAAATGAGATTGATAGGATTGAGATCGAGAGTTCCTCCTAAAAGATCAACTCTAACTGAGCCAGTGATCACAGCTAATCCTCACAATAAATTCCCACATAGGGAAGTTCGCGGTAACGACCAGCATAGTCTAGACCATAACCAATAACAAAGTGGTCTTCTATTTCAAAGCATAGGTAATCGATATCAACTGGATGCTCCAGTCGAGCCGGCTTATAAAGAAAACTTGCTAACTTTAAAGAAGCTGGGCTACGTTCCAAAAGATTCTTCTTTAAAACACTAAGAGTAAGTCCCGTATCGACAATATCCTCAATGACTAGGACATGCTTATCTTTAATATCTTTCTTGATATCAAGATTAATAGTCAATTTTCCACTGGAAGTTGTTCCGTCTCCATAACTAGAGGCAGACATGAACTCCAAGGTCACAGGTACATCTAAGTGGCGAACCAAATCTGCAGTGAACATAAAAGCACCATTGAGGACTCCTATGATGTGAAGCTCTTTCCCTGAAAAGTCCTTATTGATTTGCTCGGCAACTTCTTTGACTCTCGTCTTAATTTTCTCTTGTGATAAATAAACTTCTACAGCCATTATGGCCCCCAACTATACAAAGGAGTTATTTAAAATTTCTCCGATACCACCAGCACCGGGTACAATATATTGGTTTTCATTTAAGCCAACTTCTCTATCCCAAAACTTACCGGGAGTTGCCTCTAGAACGTCTTTAGGTGAAAGGCCTCGGTCTAAACGAAGAGCATAAATTTCAACATCAGGATGATCTTGCGTCATTTTTCTTATATACTCAGGAGTAATGATTAAATGAAGAGCAATATACTTTTTTGCTTTTCCTTTTACCTCGTTTTTGTAATGACTGACACAATAAGAAAGGCTAGTACCAGTTGCTCCCATTGGGTCTGGAAAAAAAACATAGGCGCCCTCAATGGCGCCACCAATTTTTGATCCACTTACATCTAAGCCTATCACTTCATTTTTTTCATTGGTCTTTCTATTGAGATAAAAATGATCTTGACGCAAATTTTGGGGAGAACAAATATAATGTAAACTTTCAAAGCAAGAGTGACTCGGCCAAGTCCCTGCTCTAGCAAGATCAACAACGACCGCACGGGTATCGGGATCAATCGCTTGACCCCAATATACCCCAGCTGAGCTAACAGCTTTCATGCGCGTCTCACTTTGAATAACCCTTTTATCAAAATGAGAATTTACAGACTTTTCCAAAAGAGTTTTGTAACAAAACTCCATCAAATGATTAAGTTCAGGTAGATTCGTCTCTGGATGACCAATTTTGGCCAACACCGTCTGACTAAAGGGCTCCGCCAGGATATGCACCTTTGATCCATACTCATGCTCAATTTCACTTGAATTAAATGGGATGAGTCCGTAATTTTTATCTTGATTCATTCTCTATTCGCTAACGTGGCTGGTTTCTCCAGATTGTAGTGAATGAGAAAAAGCAAGTAAATCTTCATCTTCTTCATGGTCATCCCAATGACCACGGCAACGAGCTTCATAATGATCACTTTCTCCAACGAGAACTTGATCACTCATTTCTTCAGCATTTCTCCTGTAAGTTTTGGAAGCTGGAGCTCCACAGACAGTACAGATTGCTTGAATTTTATCAACTCTATCTGCCATGCAAAGTAGCTCAGGCAATGGTCCGAAAGAAGATCCTTTATAATCCTGATCTAGTCCCGCACAAATAACGCGAATACCTCGCCTTGCTAGTTTTTTAATAACAGGAATAATTTTTTCATCAAAGAATTGGATTTCATCAATTGCAACGACTCTTGTTGAATCATATAAATTGGCAAGAATCTCGGTCGATGATGTCACTGGCTGCGCCTCAACTGACAAACTAGAATGACTGACCACATCTGATTTGTGATAACGATCATCAATAGTAGGTTTAAAAATCTGCACTTTCTGTCTTGCAATTTGCGCTCTGCGCACTCGGCGAATAAGCTCTTCTGTTTTGCCAGAAAACATTGGTCCGCAAACGACCTCGACAGTTCCTGACGCTAAATGTCCCATGTTGTACCCAACCATGTCTAACTCCTTTAGAAATGGCACTTTTAATAAGTGTGTTTGTGTTGTGTGTAGAATAAGTTTACTTAGGTTTTGAGAATAGGCCAGTCAGATTTATGGCCTACCTCATGCACAACTAGAAAAATCAAAGAGATAACCAATTAAAAAATTTCTTACAGGTACTTTAGAGACCTGAAGCCGCCATGCCAACACTTAGCATCATCATAAAAAGGGCGAAAAGAAAAAGAAGCAAAGGACAAATAATGACGAGACCAGCTTGAAGATTGTTAAAACTAAGATTTCTTTTTAGGCCACCAAAGAGATAAATCAGATTCGTTACCCTATAGAGAAATTCTCCCACAATAGGAATGACCATGAGGGTATGGCTGGTGAAAGCATTGGAGACAATTTCCTCACTGATATGGTCCACATTCTCCCCTTTTTCGAATAAGGAGGAAAACACCTTTATGATATTGATCCAAAATTTACCATAGAGCCAAAAATAGAGAGGAAAGAAAACTAAACGCGCCAAAAAGGAAATAATCCAAAACGAAGTCCAGAGGACTTGAAAATGATCAAGAAGTTGATCCTCCAGAGCAAAACTTTTAAAAGTTTCTAGGCCCATAAAATAACCAATCATGACATAAAAACCATTCATAATGACAAAGAGCCAAGAGACACAAAGACTTTGCTCGAACGAAACTCCAACCTCCTCTTCTAAAAGACTTGAGTTCTCTTCTTGGACCAGCTCCAACTGTGCTTGATCACGAATCTCATTCCTGAGTTCTCTTCTCTCTTTTAAAAGTTCTTGGGTTGTCCAAGGATGAAGAAAGCTAAGGATGTAATTATTTAAAATGTCACTCATAGAAATATTCAGTTTTTAAAACCTTTATGGGAACTTCTCCCTCAATTTTATAGATCAGGGATTGTGTACTCTCTTTATGGTACAGGATTATCTCACCTGAGCGTGTCAGTAGGAAAAACTCTCCTTTTCCCCAGTCTAATGAGAAATGAATCTTTGCAGAACTTAAAATCTCCGGTCCCATGGTCCAGTAGCTTGCCCTAGTTTTCAGGAATTTCAAAAGCCCATTAAATGCAGCATGAATCGCCTTTTTTGGTTCACTAGTAGCGTAAAAACGCCCATTTTTCGTTTCAAAACCAACTAAAAGGGTATCCTTATCGAAACTTACCTTCATCGAAGTCGGGTTCTCTTTAATTAATTCCAAATCCCAGAAACTTTGCAGAGGGGCGAGCAGGAATTCAGCTTGCTCCTTTTTCACTCTGTAAGTGTGACCATCGAGACTGCTGTAGATTAGGTATTCTTCTTTCTTTGTGGGGTGGGGGAAGACACTTAATCTGGCTTCACCCATAGTAGAGTTTGCTACCACCTTCACAAGAGGAGGAAGCTTCGTAAACTTTTTATTTTTATAGAGAAAGGCTATTGCCTCTAAACTTGAAAGCTCCTTTTCAAACTTTAAAAACGCTTCCCTTTTTATATCCAAAAGTGATGGCACTCTAGGGTTGGTTTTCGCCTCAGGAAAATTAACACTGTAATCCCTATTTCTTCCCTCTGAGAACTGAACCTCCAAAAAAGACCACTTCTTCTTCATCCAGTGTCGAAAGATTCGATAGTCTCTAAAGAAATCTTCATTTAGTTTAAATAAGGATAATAACCTTTTGTAATGGTGATCAGAACGATGGGCCTGATCCTTATCATAAATAGCTTCGTGGTCTCCTGAGTCGAAAGCGATAACGAGCTGACGTTTCTCTTGGGTCTCGACTTCCATGTAAAAACTTCTCGCAAAATCCAGTTTCTTCCCCAACGTAAACTTGGCGGAACCTCCCACAAAAACAAACTCAACGGTATTATCTTCTTCGGGAAAAAAAAGTTCTCTTTCTTTCTGAATCCACTCTTCTTCTTTTAAAACTCTCTTTACCTTTACACCAGCAAGAATATTGAGAAACCACTCAACCCTTCTTTCATCGACGAGAGCACCACTCTTAACAAAGAGATATTGGTCACCTTGCTTGGTTAAAGCTACCTTAGGTAAACTAAAGCCCTTTAATTCACCAAGTTTTTCGAGATCTAGAATTTGCCCTTCTTTCTCTTTTTGAAGATGCCTCTCTTGATCCCCCTTCTCCTGGAAAAAATAAGTGAACACCCCAAGCCCGAAAGCAATCAATAACAGAGCAAGGTTTTTCATTAATCTCTATTCCTTCTTCGATACATAAAAAAGGCTATAATTACTAAAACAAGTGGACAAAAAATAACCGTAAAATAGAAAATAACACCAATTTGATTTTGACTCATAAAAATAGGTCGATCTTCGAGAACTGGTGAATTAAGCGTAATCAACCTTTCTTCTCCGACGATCCAATTGATACTATTCATAAAAAACATAAAGTTTTTAGGAAACTTCTTATAGGTATTTGTCACGAAGGATGAGTTACCAAAAACGAGAAGTTTATGATTATTACTATCTTTGATACCCACGTAGTGAAGAGGTCCTTTGTGATCAACCCCCTCTGTGAAAGTCAATTTCATTGATGTCATTTCATCTCGACTTGTCTCCCCCCAAGCAGCAGGAAAGCGATTAGAGGAAGCCAAGGCCTGCCAAGAATTATCTAAGAAATGAAGAGATTGAACTAAAGGAAAGAAGAGGTCTCCCTTAAAGTCTTTTGTAATGGGATGTTGTGGATTAAATTTATGAACAACAGGAACGCTCCCTTGTGAACCATTGACATGCTTAATCTGATCAATAACCAAGTCATTACGAAGTTCTAATCCAAATTGGGTGAGAAGTTCTTTTAAATCTTTTACTCCCTGACCGTTGAAGTCAGGGTCAAGTGCAAAGACACCATTTCCTCCTCCATTGAGATAATCCTTAATAGCTTTTATTTCAGAAGGAAAAAAACCTTCCTTACTTCCTAAAAAGATAATGGCCTTGGCGTCATCTGGTATCACAGCCTTCTCTCTTAAGTTAAGAAATCTAACTTGGTAGTTTTGAGCACTTAAGAGAGTGACGAGATGACTTCCCCCCTCATTTTCATAAGAGTTCAGATCAATCTCATCATGACCTTTGATAAAATAGATTGTAGGATCTGATGAGCGCGTTACCTTTACCAAAGCGTTGGTAAGATTCAATTCGTTAAGGTCTTGAACTAACGCTTTTCGGCCACGATAACCGACCTCGATTGCAGGAACTTTTGTAACATTTGCTTCTCTTACTAATTGAGGCTCTAATTCGGCATCAACGTAGCTAATTTCTAAATCTGGTTTTATTAAACGATAAAGATCCGCTAAAGCATATACAAGAGAGTAAGTCTTCTTTTGAGAGAAAATTTTAAAACGAACTTCACCATCAATATCTTCGAGAATATTTTTAGTCTGGTCAGTCAGGGAATTGATTTGATTCTTAGTAATGTCCCATACGACGGGGTTTTTAAAAGACAGATAATTTAAAAATCCCAATATGACAAAGACAAGAAAAACTGTCACAAGGGAGGACATCATCTTTATAAAGAACTGGCTCTTATAAAAATTAGAGAAGGCTTCCTTATTAAAGAGGATTAATCCACTTGTTATCATCAAAGAGGCAAGTGTCGTGAACAAGTTAAGAGCGGTTTCTTCAGGTATGCTTATCCACATCCCCACGACAACAAGGTAAAGCAGAAAGTTGATGACACTAAAGAGGCTCATCATCCAGCCTTTGATTTTTTTCTTATCTACCATCTTCTCGACTCCAAAGAAATATGTGTAAGGAAGCCAAAAAAGCCTATAAATGAAAATAGATAAATCAAATTAAAAGATCTAATTCCGCCCTTAATAAAGCTGTCAAAATGATAAGGAACAGCAAAGTATTGAAAGATTTGACCTAAAAGAACGTTTTGAGTTGCATTTCCCGTCAAAGAAAAAAGCATAATGCCTAGAAGGATTGTAAAGCCCATTAGAGCTGCAATCACCAGGTTTTCTGTCAGAGAGCTAGCAAAGCATCCAACTGCAATATAACAAAGAACTGAGAGGAATATTCCACCATAAGAGGAAAAAACAATATTCCAATGTTCATACCCACTCATGGCCAAAATTACTGGAAAAATAAAAGTCAAAGAGATCATAAAGACGGCCATGGCAAAAGTACCTAAAATCTTAGAAATAATTATTTGGGCATGACTTAATCTTGAAGTTAATAAGAGCTCAATAGTTTTTAATTTCTTTTCTTCTGCAAATGTCCTCATTGTAAGAAGAGGCGCTAAGAACAGAAAAATAAAATTCATATTGCCAAAAATTGGCAAAAGAACTGACTGAGTTAGGGTTTGCTCGGTAAATTCTTTAGAGGCAATTAAATAATTAAAAAACAACCATCCCATCAAAAGACAAAATAAAGCTGAAAGGATGTATACTAAAGGAGAAAGAAAACTATCTTTTATTTCTTTTGCTGTAAGAAGCCAAATACCTTTAAAAAAGCTCATTTGACGACCTCCTTAAAGATTTCCTCTAATTCCATTGTTTTCTCAACGAATTGAAATAAGCGGGACTCCTTGGTTAGAAGCTCCGTTAGAGTGGCTCTATAGTCTTCATGGCTTGAAACATGAACCCTAAGCATGACTTCCCCTTCTTGATCAAAAGTATCAAAGCCCTGAATAAAATCTTTCGAAAGTAAATGGGTCTTTAAAGAATCACTTAAAGTAGAAATAATTGCTTCATAGGTTTTAAAAGCATTAAATTCACTTTGTACATCAAGCAGATTGCCTGACTTGATAATTTTTCCTTTATCAATAATCGTAACTTCATCACAAACTTTTGCGACTTCATAAAGCTGGTGACTGCTAAGTAAGATTGTATGATCTTTTCTTAGCTCTCTTATCAGATCTCGAACTTCAGAGATTGCATTGGGATCAAGCCCAACTGTAGGTTCATCAAGAATAATAATCTTTGCCCCATAAACAAGGGCCTGCGCCATGGCCACTCGTTGCTTATAGCCTCTTGATAAATTGGATATGAGACGGTCTTTCACTTCCAAGAGACCACAGCGCTTAATCATTTTCTGTAAATGCTCTTGTGGAAAGTCCAGATCTGCCATATTAATACTCTGACAAAACTCTAGATATTCTTTCACCCGCATATTGAGATAAAGTGGTGGTGTTTCAGGTAAAAGACCAATCGTTGAAGAAATATATTCGGGGTTCTTTAAAGCATCTTTTCCATTTACTAAGATTTCTCCCTCACTAGGAGGAATCAGACCTGCAATGATTTTCATGGTAGTCGATTTACCCGCTCCATTTGGTCCGATAAAACCATGGACACTTCCCACTTTTACCTTGAGATCAATTCCATCAAGTGCCATGACACCTGGATAACTTTTCTTTACTCCTCTAAGATCTAGAGCAAGCTCACTTTGCGCATCCATGAATTCCCTCTTCTCCTTGAGACAATAACAGAGTAAGAGTAGCAAAAAGTTTTCAAATTGTTAAAAATACTACAGCCTAAAGTCACAAGAGCCGATGAGTCGGCATATGAGAATGATTAATCTTTTTAAATCCTTGACTGAAAAGGCCAAGAATATTGTTATCACTACCCATATCCAGCCCGATGCTGATGGGATTGGCTCAGAAATTGCTTTATGTATGGCCCTAAAAGCCATTGGAAAAAACGCGATCTGTGTTAATGAAGAGCCTTTACTGGATAGGTATCGCTATTTAGATCCCGAAGACTGTGTTATTTCTTATGAGGAATACGCAAAACTTCGTGAAACGAATAAGGAGCACATTGACCTCTTTATTGTTACGGACACAAATTCATTGAGTCGTATCGGAACTCGCCTTCAAACAGTTGTGCCTAATTCAAAAAACCTTCTCTTTATAGATCACCACCCAGCTCCTAAAGAACTAGCAGCCATCCATTGTATCGATACCAACATGGCCGCAACGGGTGAACTCGTAGGCTCACTTATTGAATCTATCGACGTTCCCTTCACTAAAGACATGGCTTACGCACTCTATACAAGCATTTTGATTGATACCAGTAGCTTTCGCTACCCTACCGTCACAGGCAATACCCATCGCCTTATCGCGAAGCTTATGGATACAGGAATTGAGCCACCTGAAGCCTACAACAAGATCTACGGCACAAAAAAAATAAGCTATATGCAAATGCTAGGTATTGTTCTTTCAAGTGCCGAGTCCTCGGATGACGGTAGAATCGCGTGGCTAAAACTCACTGAAGATAACCTCAAGAAGTTCAATGTTGATACAGAAGACACTCATGGTCTCGTTAATCATCTTCTCATTCTCGACAATATAAAAGTCGCTTGTATGTTTCGCCAAATAGGAGATCTCGTTAAGATTTCCATGCGTTCTGCCGGTGATGTCGACGTGGGAGTTATGGCCCAAGCACTGGGTGGTGGTGGTCACGACCACTCTGCGGCAACGGTCATAGAAGGAAAGATTGAAGAGGTGATTAAAGAAACTGTTCCAAAGATCGAGTTAATGCTGGATGATGATTAATTCCCTAAAATTTTTCTAAGAACTTCCTGTTCTTTACCACTAAAGTTCACCGCACCTGAATTAAGCATACTTTTTAATTTCTCTGAGGTCATCGGATCTCTAGGATCATTAGAAGAGACCTCTTTTCCGTCCTCTCCAACTTTCATAAATCCATCACCAAACTTTTGCCCCTTAGCTTTTTTCTGAGGAACTTTGGCTGGACCTTGTGCCTTTTCGAGCTTTTCAAGGATCTCGGAGCGAGAAAGACTAGGTTTTTCATTTAAAGAACGCTTTACCATACCATTTTTATCTTTGGGCATAGATCTATAACGTTGCCCTTTGGATAATGGGCTATTTCCCTTATACGAGGTCGAAGACTTGGGAAATGTGGAGAACACCCGTAAATTGTCCATAAATAAAGGGTAACAGAAAAGCATGAAACACGCTCCAGCAGGGCAATTAACGCCTATGCCACACTTTCTTGGCAATTTTTCAACTACACTGCATTTTTTAATTCTTATAATTTGTTAGTCAAATTGTCGTACTGAACTGTGATTAAATGGCTGATACTTCGATTGTACCTTAGTTTTTTTAAAAGATTCCTAAAGTAACGGCAAAATTTTCCGAACTTTGAATTGACCCTATTATTGAATTTGATAGTCTTAGGCAGCGGTGAAACTTGACTAATACTATCAAGAAAATTTGAGATCGCGATTTTTTGCTGTACGTTTTTTACCCCTGTCCGTTCGTTGAAAAAAAAACCCGATCATCAAAAGAAACGACGTTTCTTTTGAGAGAAAACCATGAACCTTGTAAATGCAAAAAGAACCAGAAACTTACTTATGTCTTCCCTCATTCTGCTAGCAGCAGTTTTTGGGACTTCTTGTGGAGATGGAAAAACGTCACTCGAAATTCCTGGAGTAACAGGACCTAACCTCGCTCTTCAACAAGACAATCTCCTTATCTCAATGGTGTTTGATAACATCCAACTTGATGGAGGACTTCGTTACAACATTCCACAATACAATAATTCCTACATTGCAATTGAGCCAGATCTTCAATCAGCTGGAACACTTATGTCTATTAGTGTTTCTCTTGATGATGTATTCAACGGCGACCTTCAACTTTTACCTCCACAATCACTTCCAGGTGGTAGAAATCTTCCCGGTGTATCATCAGGTCGTCTGCCCGCTGTAGCTTTTTCAATTCCTAAGTGGAAAAACATGTCTTTCTACCTAGGACCTAAGTTCTTTGGTGTTTTTGTACCAGTAAAGCTTGATATCGGTCAGGACAACATTGTGACTGCTCGTTATTACTCAGGTAGCGCTCGTGCCGGTAACATCTCATTGGTTGGACCAGATGCAAATGGTGAAAACTCAGGTTTTGTTCTTCTTCTTGACCTAAACAGTACTGTAAAGAGAAGGCTTAAAAGAGTTGCTAACAAATACTAATCATCGCACTCAAAATGTGATTGAATAATTCAAAGGCCCTCTTCGGAGGGTCTTTTTTTATAACTCGGGAGGATAATAAATTAGCAATACTAAAGCTTACTTTCAAAGAGCTTCTTCATAAGCTTAATCTTATTTGGGCACTTATTAGTTTGAATGCACGTCCTGAAGATAAACTCTCTATTGCCTTCATTTGTTATAATTTTGTAGTCCTTACCCAATATCTTCGTATGGTAATAAATGACAAAAGATTCAGCAAAATCATCAAATGGATTAATCACACTGTATAGTGAAGGAAAACGAGTTTTACTTAATTTGTTGTATATATTTTGGATATTACCATTATCCTGTCTACCTTTTTCAGGTCTATAGAAAAAAATCTCTTTAAACTCGTTTTCATACTTTTTTCTTACATACTTCTTATTACCTATTTCCCATGAGATTGTTGCAAAGGGATAAGTCTTTAAACTCTCTGGAACTTTATCCTCCCAAAAGGGCAAATATTCTCTAAAGCCTCTATTCACCACATGGCCGAGTTCATGGATAAAGATAAATTGAAATGCCGAAAACTCATTATTTTCTTTTTCTTCTCTAATCACGCACTTTAACTCGATAGCTCCTTCTTTAAAGACACTATGCTCTTTCCATGTGCACCAATCATTCGCTTTCTTTTGAAAGACTTTACGATCATAAATCATAAAGCTCCCATCTTTATCGTATGAAATTCCATCTGTGAGACCTGATGAGCCTAAATCGTCAACAATGAAGACCCCCTTCAGGTTATTAGCAACAAATCTTTTTATATTTGGTGGTAGAGTATTAATGACTTTCTTAAAATAAGCTTTTTCAATAAAACTTAGTTCTACGCCTTTAACTGCTGGCTCAAAGCCATCGATAATGTTGGCCCGGTTAAGATACTCTAACATTATCTTATCAACTGGAAATATCCGCTCCTCTATTGGTGTCTTCTCAAAATCTTTCCAATAGGAAGCCTTGTGAATTAGGCTAGCTTTTTGAAGTTTCTTCAGTTCCTTAATATTTGGTTTATGCGCACAGGAAATAAGCAAACCAAGGAAGACTAAATATATAAACCTCATTAACTTCTCCTTACTTGTTTTCCAAAAATGTCGACTCTTTTACTATAGTCAGCTGCCAAATATGATTTGTGGATGCATCATTTTCAAGCTTAACGACCACAGGTACTTTCTTTCTTTCTAGATCATTTATCACGTAAAAGGTATTTCCTAAGACAGAGATAATATTCCAAAGCCCCTTATGTTCTTCTTGGTCTATTAATAACTTCAAAAACAAGAGTCTTACCGGCTGTCGTTTACTTCCTAGCTTGTCGTACCGCTTAAGATCCTGAAGCGCTTCCCTTGTTTGAAAATCACGTAAAGGAACACTGACGGCCTTTAAAACTTGCTCGGGAAAATTAAATTCATCAGAAAACTTAGGCATATCGACACGACTTTGCTTTAGACCATTTTTAACAAGTTTAATTCTCGCTAATTCAAACTCTGAAGGTTTTGGCACCGGTGTTGGTTTAGGAGTAGGTTTAGGAGTAGGAATAGGGGTTGGTTTTGGCGTTGGCGCAGGGGTAGCTTTCGCCACAATAACTGGTTTCGGTTTAGGTGTTGGAACAGGTGTCGCAATAGGTGTAGGTGTTGGAGTCACAAAAAGAAACTCCGTTAGTCCCCTATCATCAAACTCTTTTAAAGCACCAGGAAGAAAAACTTCACCTTGTTGATATTTTCGATTCTCTGCTTTTATCTGACCATAAATCTGGGGAAAGAGGCCATCCAGCCATGGATAATGAACCTCCTTGTTCCTAAAAAGGACAGCGTAACGGTCGAGACAATTCTTGGCGAAGCCTCCCTCGTTGATAACCCTCATCACATTAGACTGGCTAAGGACCTTCCGAGGTAAATCATAGTAACTCAAACCAAATAAATCATCTTTTTCAGAACACAGCTGATGAACAAGCATGCGGTCATTTTGACAGGCATTCTTTAAAGAAGCCCTTAGATCACTTTCATCTAGGCTTCCGCAACCTTTTTCAGCGCAGTAGTTTTTCAATCGAAAATTAAAAATAGAATTCTCTGGTGTCCCTTTTAACTCTCTTTCTTTTTCACTCAACCATGCCTTTCTCTGGGAACTACTGAGTTGTGGAGTACTAAGAAGTTGATAATCTAGTAAGTAACGGCTTTTACTTCTTCTCACAAAGGCTTTCATATCCTTACTAACAGGCTTACACTGACCAAAGACCTTATCCCAGTCTAGAGTACAAACTTTATCATCCATTCCCATTGAGTAAGCAACACGGGCATGTTCTTTAAGTGATTCAAATAGATAAGAGATCGTAATTAGTCGATAAAGATAACGAATATAGTCAATGTTACTCTTTAAATAGTAATTGGGACAAGAGCTCATTGATGGAAAATCTTCAAACCAAATTTTTTGAACTTCCTCTAATTGAGGAGAGGTGATGTCGTAAAAGTATTGTTTCTTGTAGATGTCATCAAGAAACATTTGGGTCGCTGTATGACTATTTATTTTGACTTCAGGGCTCAGGGGTCCCTTATAATGCCCCATCTTTTTCTCACCCAAAAAAACTGCATCATAATAAGGATTGGATTCCTCTTTTGCTCCTGCAGTTAACAGGAAAGTGAGACTTAAAAAAAGGAAAGATTTCTTTATCAACAATCACCTACTTTACTAGGGCTAAACTTAAAGCTGGGACATAAGTAATTATCGCAAGCGCCAACAGTAAAAGTAAGAGGAAGGGAAAAGATGCCCTGTAAAGTTCGGTTATTGGCTTTTTAAAGCGAAAACTAGAGATAAAGAGGTTAATACCCACAGGCGGTGTAATATAGCCGATCTCTAAATTTGTGAGGAAAATGATGGCCAGGTGAATAGGGTCTACACCAAACTCTTGAGCTATTGGTGTGATAAGAGGAACCACAACAATAATGGCGCTAAAAATATCCATCAATGAACCGACGATCAACAAAAAGATATTTAAGAAAAACAAGAAGGAATATTTACTTGTAAGATATTCCTGCATGAACTCTAGAATCTTCATGGGAATTTCTTCATCTACCAACCAGTTTGTAAAACCAAGAGCACAGCAAAGAATTAGGAGGATACCACCCACAAGAGACATTGAGTCTTTTACTACTCTTGGGATATCTCTTCTTATAGACAAGTCTCTATAGACAAAGACCTCAATAATAAAGATATAAAAAGCAGTTACGGCAGCGGCCTCAGTTGTCGTGGTTTTACCGCTATAAATACCATAGAGCACACCTATGGGAAGTAAAACTTCCCACCAGCAACCTTTAAAACTATCCCAAAGTTCTTGCGCCTCAAATTTGGTATGAGAAGTTTGAAGAGTCCCCTTTCTAATACTATATACGGACAAAATAATGATCAAAAGAATTCCCGGAAGAATACCGGCAAGAAAAAGCTTTTCGATATCAACATTGGTCACAAGACCATAGAGAATTATGGGAAGAGATGGAGGAAAGAGAAGACCGAGAGAGCCAGAAGTTGTAATCAACCCTAAAGAAAATTTTTCAGAATACCCTTCGTTATTAAGAATGGGATAGAGTAACCCTCCTAAGGCAATAATAGTCACACCCGAAGCGCCAGTGAATGCCGTAAAAAAAGCACAAATGACAAGACTTACGATCGCAACACCACCAGGTAGCCAACCAAGAGAGGCTTCAGCAAAACGCAGAAGTCTTTTGGGAGAGCCAGACTCAGCCATCATATACCCGGCGAACGTAAAGAGAGGAATTGTTAAAATACTCGCTTGCGAAGAAAGCTTGTTGACCTCAATGGCCACTGCTACTAAGGGAACCTCTGAGAAATAAAAGCCCACCATCGCGGCAAGGGCCATAACAATAAATAAAGGGGTTCCAATAAGAGCAAGAATACCTATGAGGGGAAGAGCTAACAACTCCATTATTCTTCCTCCTCATATTTAAGGCCATAGTCCTTAGAAAAAGAAAGAATAATATTATTAAAAAACCGAAAGGCAATTATTCCAAAACCAAAGGGAATAATAGAAGCGAGGTGCTTTGCATGAAGACCGATAAAGACATTCGCACGCCCATATTTCGCTTCCTCTGCGACAAAGTCAATACAAGCATCTGTTAAAACAACCAAAACAATCAAAGAAACCAAATCAATAAGTCGACAAACCCAACGGTGAGCCTTCCAATTTTTAGTCGATTCTAAGTATTTACCAATAAGGTCAATGCCTATATGAGTGCGTTTTCCTGTGGCAAGAGCACCACCGAGGAAGGCACTGAGAAAAACTAAATACCTAACAGCTGGCTCAAACCATAAAATATGAGAATCAAACCATCTTAAAACAATATTAGAAATGCTCATTCCAAGCATTCCAAAGACACAGGTCACGAGAAGAACAGTAACAACTTTTTCAGTAAAGTCGTCAATGGTATGAACAATTTTAAAAACCAAAACGCCTCCTTGCGTCTTTACCTAGATTGCGGCTTTTAATTTACTTAATCCCTCTTCGGTAAAGAGTTTTCCCTTTAATTTTGTCATAATTTCTGTTTTGAGAGTTTTTGCCTTTGTTTCATCAGCTTCAGGGAACTTGAGAACTTCCACCCCATTGGATTTAATAATCTCCAAGGCTTGCTTATTGTCCTCAATATTCGCTTCATTCACTTTTGCCATATACTTCTTTGATATTTTGGAAATAAGAGTCTGATGAGCTGGCTTAATCTTTTTCCAAGCCTTATTACTAATGAGAAAACTTCCTACCGAATAAGCAATTGGAAAATCAACAAGGTACTTCACCTTAGAACTCCACTGAAGGGCAACAATAGGCATTGCTGGTGCATAAGCAGCCTCAATAATCCCCGTTGAAAGCGAAGATAAAACATCTGGTAGAGGTAAAGGAACTGAAACGAGGTTCATTTTCTTTATCATTGTCTCAACAATGCGATCTCCTTCCCAAGACCAAATTTTCACCCCATTGAGAGCTTTTAAACTTTCTGTCTTCTTTTGGGAGACAAAGTAGACGAGACCAATTTCAAAAAAACCTAAATTCTGAAATCCCTTTTCCTCGATTTTGTCATTAAAATACGGAGTCAGCTTTTCTACAGTGCTCCAAGCTTTCCCTCTATCTCCACCAAAAACAAAGGGAATCTCGACAGTTCTAATATCACCATGAATATCTCCAAGAGTTTTTCCCGTAAAAATTCCCCCTTGAAGTTGATTGATGCGAACCTTTCTTAGAACATCGGCTTCATCTCCTTGAGCCCCTCCAAAGTAAAATTTGAACTTCACCTTTCCATCTGTCGCCTTTTTAATCTCTTTGGCCATGGCCTTCATGTGCTTAGCCCAGTTCGTTCCCTCTGGGGCTAAAACCCCAACCTTTATGCGAGCAGCTTGTAACGAGTTAATTGAACAAAAGAGTAAAAATCCGAGAAAAATATTTTTCATAAAGCACCTATTTTAAAAAATTTCCTTTTCATATTTTTTTATAATTTCAAATCTTTTCATTCCTATAGCCTGATAAAGACGCAAGGTCTTATTAGCGAAAGCCTCTTCTTTCTTTTGAGAGGGATCCCACTTTTGTGCCGCTTTATGGAGAACTAAGAACTTCTCAAGATCCTTCTTTTGGCGGAGGTAAGAATCTTCATCATATTGGGCAATTGAATACTGCTCAATAAACGCAAGACGACCTAACCAATTGTGAGGATTATTTTTTATGAAATCGAGAAAGATTTTACGCCCTCGCTCAGGATTCCCTCCAAGCATGGCAGGGCGGCCAGCTTCATAAGAGCCGTAAAAGATATCACACGCTCCATGAGCGATTTGGGGATCCACCCCACAGGCCCAATCAAACATTCCCTTAGCCATAGGAAGATAACTAATCAGTTGAATATTTTCTCTCTGTAAATTGATCATGGAGGCTAAAGCTTGAGCAGTAAAAAGAATTCCTTCCAAAGAAGTTTGATCCTCTCTTAACTGAGAATCTAAAAGACCCGGTATCCCTTTTTTCTCTTTCAAAGCTTCTTTTAAATCATTAAGTGTTAAGTCGTTTGCCTCTAAAAATTTTTCTCCATAAGAAAAGGCTTTCGTATAGTAATAGATGGCTTTGTCTCTGTTGATAGTGCTGTCATTTTCAGCCAACTTATCATCAAGATATAAAGTTTCATAAACCCCAAAACCATAACCCGCATTACCTTTAATAGCGGCAACGAGAAGACTTTCATCAAGGGGGCGAACCGCAAGAAGTCCATCAACTAAAGAGAGCATTCCAGGGGTCGATTCTTTAAAATGTTCCCATGAACCTTCAGCCTCAATGCCGGCCATTGAATCCATAAATAATGGTGCCGCTGTCTTCAAAGCCGCACTTCTCATGGTTGAACAGCTAGCTAGTGTGAAGAATATACCCAAGATTCCAACAATCTTTGCCACAAATCTATCCTCATTTTTCATAACATTTCCCATTAGATTGCCCTAGATTTCAAGTATTTACAATTCTCATGGCACCAATGGAGGAGTTTGCCCACCCTGCTAACTGGCCAATTTTGCGTTGTGTGCTATAGTGAGACGTAATAGGATGCATTAGTCGTTAAGTTTCGGGTTATTACGTCCGAAAAACTGACTAAGGTATTCAGAAATAACCGTCAGGAGGTTGTATTGAGTCTAGCTTTACTCAACAAGCAGATTCGATGAGACCCCTCTTAATAAAGACCTGACCCTAGTGGGCCTAATTTCTTTATGAAGAGTGGAAGTTCTCAGTCGGAGACTGCAATTCACTAACTTAAAAAGACTATTAGGAGTTCATTATGAATCAGGAAAATAACACTTCCAAAACAAAATCAAACACTGCCACAGACGTAAAAAATGTCAGCGTATTTACGCGTGGTGACGTTGTGGCTATCAAACTTGATCAGTTAAAAAGATCTCCAGCTGCAAAGCTTAGCTCGAGACCAACAAAGAGTTTATTGAAAGCGAGATCATTAACGAAGCCTTTCAAGGCCAATCGTTAATAGCGACGTTTTTTGTCAAAGCTTCTTTGTAGGCTTTTCACTGCATTTTCTCTGGCAGTCTCTAATTCCTTTATGCGTTTTTCATGAAGGAATTTTAAATACTTCTTTCTTGCCTGAAACAGGTTGTTGATAAATGTCAATTGAAGGGCTTTGAGTTCGCGGAAACATAATTTTCGCTCCTCTGGTTTGAGCTTAACCGGTTTTTTTTCCTGACTATTTCTTTCACTAAGAATAACCGTGGAAAATTCGCCTTCGCAAACTCGTTTTTTCTGATCAAAGAACTTTTCTAGCTCTATTCTGTAATTATCAACATTACTGAAATAATCCTCGGGCTTTAATGTTTTAAGCTCTTCTAAGCTCTCATGAATTCTTTTGGTATAATCAAAGACATTACCTTCATTTTGCGCAGAAACAATAAAAGGTAAGCCCATAACTATTCCCATTAAAAAAGCTTTTTTTAGCATTTAAAACTCTCCCGCCATTGGATATCTTTCCCAGATAAGCCGAGAAAAGTTTTTAATTCATTAAGGAACTCAACGAGTGGGAAACCAACGACATTGGAGTAAGAACCCTCTATAGACTCAACAAAAACAAGGCCTTTTCCCTGAATACCATAAGCCCCGGCCTTATCAAGAGATTCACCACTTCTTAAATAGGGTTCCATAATATCATCATTAATTTCAGAAAACTTCACTTTAGTCTTAACAGAAAAACAATGTTCTTTAATGCCTTCATCAAACTGTGCCTTAAAGAAAACAGAGGTCACAACTTGATGCCATTTATTTGAAAGCTCTAATAACATTTCCCGCGCCTCTTGTTTGTCTTTAGGTTTGCCAAAGATCTTACCATCTAATTCAACGATAGTATCTGAAGAGACAATGAAGGGATTATCAAAAGAACTTATACCCCACACATCCCTACCTTTTAATCGTGCCAAGTCTTCGGCAAAGGCAACGGGCTTTGTCTCACGACTTACCTCTTTAATATCACTAGGATGAATTTCAAAAGGTACATCGATCCATCCTAGAAGTTCTCTTCTCCTAGGGCTTTGCGAGGCTAAAACTAATTGATAGGGCTTCATGGGGTCCTACTTCTTACTATTCACTTTTCTCCAAAAAGGCTTTCTTTCCGAGTTAAGTGATTCCTTAACACCAGAAAATATACTAGCGCCTTCACGGTAATTGTAAAAGTCCCCCATCGCCTTGCGATAAAAATCTTGTGTATATTCCGAAGATTCCCACTTTTCTCCGCTTCTCTCCAGTTTTTTCTTAAATTGCTCTGCTACAAGGAGATTTGTCGTCTCGACCCTCCTTGTGTACTCAATGAGAAAGTTCAATCGTTGCTCGAGGTCAGAGTTTTTACTCTTTCGACTTTGCCACAGCCTGTAGCCATATTCCTCAGCTAATTCCTTGTCATTGAGAACCTCTTGAGTGAAAAGCGAATATTTCGAAAAGAGCAATTCTCTTGCAATAAAAATGGAGGGAATGTTCTTTGTGACAAATTCTCCCATAGCAAGAACACCTGCCTCTCTATTTTTTAGTTCCCTTCCCTTTGCATCAACCTCATACCACTTGCCATGATCAAGTTGCACCTTATCCTCATTACTAAAGCCTCGGAAATAAAAAGTAATATCAGGGTTGGTAAACTCTCCTTTTAAGCCAACTTGCTCTTTGTCCCTTAATTTAAAAAAGCTCTTATTTCCTGTTAAGACGACAAACTCTCCCACAATACTCGATCCTTGAATTGTGCCATTTGGCATTACAAGGAAGTACTCAGTCTTTTTGGAAATAAAAACATTATTTCTCTTTATAAGCTTATTAAGTTTTTCATATTTAACGAAAGTGTCATTGGAGTCCTCTAAGAATTTAAACAAATCCTCCTCATCGAGCTTTTTTTCTCTACGAGGTGGGTTCGCCTCCCCGAGAGAAAGGGGAAAAAAGAGGGAGTCCGTTTCTTTTATAGACTGAGCTTCAAGTTCATTGGTCCTTCGGCTCCAAACCAATGAGTTACCCGCGTTAAGACGAAGATAGAGAAAATTCTCTTTAAGTCCGATATTAAACTCTTTAAATGTAATAGAACCTTGGGGAGAGAGACGAACCATAGTGCCATCAAGTAGATAGACCCACACATAAGAGTCATCTTTTGTTTGAAGTTCATCTCCTTCTCGAATAGTCGAGAGATAACCAACATTAGCATAACCTAGACCTCGATAAAGACGGCACTCTCCCACACACTCTAAGATGTAGCCCATTTTTTCTCTCAGACGTCTTTCTTGTAAGTTTCTTCGCCATCGAGGTTCTTTTTGCTTAACCCTGATATCAACGCGCCACTGATCCAAGTCTAAGAATTTCGATTCTTCAAGGCGATCCCATTCAATAAGTGAAGCCTGCTCTCCTTTAAATTTGAGGATTTCAGGGTTAACGAGTTGTTCATCTGGGCTTACATAAATTCGCACCTTTTCATCTTCACTCTTCGCGAGCTCTTCTTGAGCCAAGCTCCAAGAAGTTGCAAAAAGGAAAGTGATCAAAATTTTTTTAACAATATCCATCACTTACCTTTTCGTCCAAAGCTCCCATCAACCCAAGACCCAAACCCTAAACCCCTGCCCTCAGGAAAGTATTGCCCAGTGCCACTCTCGCCATAACCTCTTTAATTTGTTAGGATGACGCGAATTGACCACCCCTCCAGGAGAAGACGTGAGCGAGTCTAATAACAGCGATAATTTTTCTTTTGTTGAAAGCGAACACAAAATTCTTAAGTTTTGGGAAGAAAATCAGACTTTTAAGAAATCCCTAGAAAAAACTAAAGATGGCGCTCCTTATATTTTTTATGACGGACCTCCCTTTGCCACAGGTCTTCCTCACCATGGCCACTTAGTTGGCGGTATTCTTAAAGATGCTGTTCCCCGCTATTGGACAATGAAAGGCCGCTATGTTGAGCGCCGTTTTGGTTGGGATTGCCATGGTCTTCCCGTAGAACACGAGATTGACAAGAAGCTTGGCATGTCTGCTCAAGATGCGGTGAAAGAAATGGGTGTCGCCGGATACAATAAAGAGTGCCGCAGCATCGTCCAACGATATACTTCTGAATGGGAAAAAACAGTCAATCGTATTGGTCGCTGGGTTGATTTTGAAAACGATTATAAAACTATGGATACGGATTTTATGGAATCTGTATGGTGGGTTTTTAAGCAACTCTGGGAGAAGAACCTCATTTATCAAGGGACGAGAGTTGTTCCCTTTTCAACAGCTCTAGGAACAGTCCTTTCAAACTTTGAAGCTGGTCAAAATTATCAAGATGTACAAGACCCTGCGATAACAGTTCTCTTTAAACTAAAAGAAGAAGACGCTTATGTATCTGCTTGGACCACGACTCCATGGACACTTCCCTCTAACTTGGGACTGTGTGCAGGCGCGGATATTGATTATGTTCTCCTAAAAGATGAAGACCTTGGTAAAAATATCTACTTCGCTAAAGACCTAGTTGCCAATTATGAAAAGAAAAGAAACTTTACGATAATTAAAGAGCTCAAGGGAAGTGAACTTAAGGGTAAAACTTATGAGCCACTCTTTCCCTACTTTGCGGATATGGCAAGCATTGGAGCCTTTCAAATTCATAATGATGACTATGTAACCACAGATGCCGGTACAGGTATTGTTCACCTAGCCCCAGGATTTGGTGAAGATGATAATCGCGTTATGAAAGAAGCTGGTCTCCATGAGGTTTTTGCTTGCCCTGTGGATGATGCAGGAAAATACACCAAAGAAATCTCTGATTACCAAGGCCAGTACATTAAGGACGCTGACAAACCTCTCATCAAAAGACTTAAAGAAGAGGGAAAGCTCTATGAACAAGGTGTTCTCGTTCACTCGTACCCATTTTGTTATCGCTCAGACACCCCTCTCATCTATAAAGCGATCCCCTCTTGGTATGTTAGAGTTGAAGAGATTAAACAAAGGCTTCTTCATTCCAATTCTCAAATCAATTGGGTTCCCGGCCACATTAAAGGGGGACGTTTTGGTAAATGGCTTGAAGGAGCCCGAGATTGGTCCATTTCTCGAAACCGCGTTTGGGGAACACCTCTTCCCATTTGGTACAACCAAGAAGAAGATAAATTCATTTGTATTGGTTCCGTAGAAGAACTGGAAAAATATTCTGGGAAAAAGTTAGATGATCTTCATCGTGAGTATGTCGACCCTATTGAATTTAGCATCTCTGGAGAAAAAGGGACTTACAAAAGAATCACTGAGGTCCTCGACTGTTGGTTTGAATCCGGATCTATGCCCTATGCTCAACTTCACTACCCCTTTGAAAACAAAGAGATGTTTGAGAAAGGATTTCCAGCAGAATTCATCGCTGAAGGCCTCGATCAAACAAGGGGCTGGTTTTACACCCTAACGATTTTGGCAACTGCGCTCTTTGATAAGCCTGCGTTTAAGAATGTTATCGTGAATGGCATCGTTATGGCCGAAGATGGCAAGAAAATGTCAAAACGCCTTAAGAACTACACGGCCCCTGACGAACTGATGGAAACCTATGGGGCAGATGCCATGAGACTCTATCTCATTAACTCAGGCCTCGTTCGTGCAGAAGAAATGCGATTTTCTGATAGTGGTGTCAAGGACATGGTTCGTCGCGCACTTTTACCATGGCTTAATTCACATAAGTTCTTTTCAACATATGCAAGTGTTGATGGCTGGAATGCTTCTCAACATTTTGAGGTCTCAGAAAATATTACTGACAACTGGATTCTTTCTAACCTACAAACTCTCAAGAAAAATATTGCCGAGGAAATGGAGGGCTATCGTCTTTACAATGTTGTGCCAGCACTCTTTACCTTTATTGAGGACCTGACCAATTGGTACATCAGACTAAATCGCACTAGATTCTGGGGAGAAGGACTGAGCAAAGATAAGTGTGCAGCCTACTCCACTCTTTATCGAGCTCTGCTCGAAGTCTCTCAGGCGATGGCGCCATTTGCTCCCTTCCTAAGCGAACATATCTACCAAGAGCTGATGGAATACGCTGATAAGTCGATTCATCCCGAATCTGTTCACCTCTGTGACTACCCTGTTGCAGACGAAAAGCTTATTCGCCCTAAACTTGAAGAAGCCGTCAATCGCATGCAACAACTCATTCTTCTAGGTCGCCAAAAAAGAACTGAGGCGAAAATCAAAGTAAAAACTCCACTTTCACGAGTAACAATCATCCATCAAGATAAAGAACTCCTAGATGAGATTAAAAAACTCGAGGAATACATCACGTCAGAACTCAACATTAAAAACGTTGAATATGACACCCAAGAAGACAAGTATATTAACCTTTACGCCAAACCAAATCTTCCCGTGCTAGGAAAGAGATTTGGAAAACGTATGGGTCAATTTATGAAAATGATTAAATCTTTATCGACCGAGCAACTTCAAGAGCTAGAAGAAAAAGGAAGTCTCATTCTAGGCAATGAAGCCTTCACTCCAGATGACTTTCTTATCTTTAGGGAGGCGAAGCCAGGAACCCAGGCTATCAGTAACCGCTATATAAGCATTGACCTTGATTGCGAACTTACGGATGATCTCATTGATGAGGGATTGGCCCGTGAGTGTGTCAATAGGATTCAAAGAACAAGAAAGGACATTGGTCTTAATGTTGAGGACCGAATTTCTATTGAATTTTCAAGCTCATCAGATCGTCTTAAAAATGCCATCGAGAAACACAAAGACTACATATGTGGAGAAACATTGGCAGTTAGCCTCTCAAATGCTGGCGAAAAAACGAACGGTCAGTCTTTTTCTATTGAAGAGCATGAGATTGTTCTCAACATCAAAAAACATAGTTAATTTAAGCACTTAACCAAAAAGAAGCCCCTTATTTTTAAGGGGCTTTATTCTATTTTTCCTAATAATTACCTTCTGTTAGACGATAAGTAGTTATCATAGACACTCTATCGCTAGATCAAGGGAAACCGTCATGGGAATAAAATCGGGAAAAATTGCTCTCAAAAAGGCCGGGCAAAAAAAGTGCATGAAAAGTGTGAGCTATCGTTTGCCCCAAAGAGACTTTAGTGTGTCGGAAACCCTAATGAAAGAGTTTCAGTCTCTTGAACTCAGTGATGAAGAGAAAGGAAAATTATCACGCAGTCATAGAAAGACTATGTGTAACTATACCCACCTAAGTGAAGGTGACATAGCCAATTACAGAAATCAACTCATCAAAGAATTATCCCAATACACAGATGAGCGTTTAGTGATTGTCGCTTCAGAAATGGGAGCGTTTATTTGTTTAGCAGCCATTTTTAGTGGAGAACTTCCCCAAAATGTAAATTGGCACTTTGAACTCAAGGAATTTGCTCCACCTCTCTTTCCTAAAAACTTAGTAAAAAAGAAATCTGCCGGCCAATCATATGACATAAGCCTAAAGTTTAGTCGAGATGGCTGGATAAGACCTTTTCCTACCCTATGCAAGGTTCCTTCCTATATGCATCTGAATTCAACAATCGACCATGAGGAACTAGCCGCTTAGCCTAGAATTCCTTATACTACTTGTTATGAAGTGGTTGTCGATTCTATTTTTCATCATTTGCTTACCCGTTCACTCCCAAGTGAAAAGTACCTATTTTCTTTATGATGATAAAGAAATTAAGATCGACCCCAGAAGCTTTAATCGCTATATTCTTCCTCAGCTTCGTGCCATTAATCAAGAATTCTTTCTTATTTTAAAAAAGCTCCATCCTCTTCATCAATCTACAATAAAGATTTACCAACATCTAAAGAAAATTGAGAGAAACTATAATTCCTTTTCAAAGGAGTGTGGTAAGTTAGATGAAAAGTGTCATAAGGCTCTTCATTCCATCTATGAACAATCAAGGGAATTAGAATTACTTCTCTTAAGGCCTCAAAATGAGGCAATGAGTTTTTCTCATCCAGAAAATGTTGCCCACACAGACTCTTTGCTTCACCTCATCTCAGACATGACCCTAATAGGAAATACAAATTATCGATTAATGCATACTCTAGAAGAATATCTATTAACGGCTAATACAACATTTTTTAATTTTTTCGATGAGAGAAAAATTATAGAGCCTAAAATCCATCAGATGGTGGTAACAGCTGATCTCATGTTGACACCTCTTCTAAAAAAAGAGTTAAAAGATCCATTTCATTCAGTATGGATTCATTTTTTTAGTAATATAAATGAGCACCTTCTTCACAACAAAGATCAGAAATTTCTCATTTCAAGGCTTGAGGAGCTCAACCTAGCTTGGAATACCTTTCATATGAAAATGACGAAGGAGAATAACGACCTACCCAACAATCTCATTAAACTCATTAAGATCATGCACAATCGCTGGAACTCTTGCCTAAAAATTATACTGCGCTAGTCTTTGATGAATTGATTTTTCTCATCGATGAGACCTTCCATCCTCGCAAGGTTAATTGCAGTTGATGACAGAAGATGCTCCAAATTTACCGAAGTTGCTTTGAGCCAATTATGAATCATTTCATCCTCAGGCTTTACTTTTATGCATTTTTCTTGGTAGGCGGTAAACTCTTTTACTGATCTTAGAAGATGGATAAGGTTACCAGGACATTCACAAGAAACACTATCTCCACTTTTTTCCATTTCTGCCATGGCCTCCTCTGTGAGGATTCCGTTTGAATCTAAAAGGGAAAAACTCTTATCATTGCTCATGTTAACTCCTGTATATGGGTTATCACTCTCAAGGTGCTTATATGACAGTTAAAAATATCTTGGCCCAACTGCTTAGGTGCTTTTGGGAATGCGACAACACAGCTCTTACCTTCAATTTTTTTCACAACTCCTGGACCCAATATTGGCGTCGCCTTGGATTTCACAACACTACCAATGATGACCTCCGCCTGACGTGGATTGATTAACTTAGACCTTCCCACATTGTGATCCAAAAAAAGAAAGGGATCTTTGAATAAGTTTAAGAGTCCCATTTCGTCTACTAATTGAATTGGCCTGTAAAAGTTTTCGTCATTTTTTTGTCCTGCCACATCAGAATAAACGAATATGGCCTCTGCGGTACAATAGATGATGTCAGACAATTTTTTGGCAAACTTCACCTTATAACAAAGTTTAGCGTCAGTGGGAATATCAGGTTTATCAGGTAGCCCAATAAAAAATACAGTATTTTTCATAGGCTTATCTTAATCATTCTATAAAAGTTGTGGAAGAAAAGATGTTACACGGAAAGTCTGGATTAAATGATTGTCCAAGACAAATACTCTAAGCTATTGAAATTAAAAAGCCACCTACAAGAGGTGGCTCATTATTTAAAATGCATATTGTAAATGAAGATTAACTAGATCTTGCGACCTCTTCTTACTTTAAAGAGAGATTTACTTCTCCTTTTAGCGGCAGCTTCATTTTTCTCTTTCATTTTAACAGAAGGTTTTTTGTATTCTTGGCGCTTGCGGTACTCACGAACCACACCGTAGTTCTCGCACATACGCTTAAACTTACGTAGAGATCTCTCTACACCACGACTATCTTCAATTTCTACACGAATTGTTGTCGACATAAAATTCACCTCCTTCTCTAGAGCATTTGACCCTCTACTGAGGGGTTAAGATCAACTGTAGGGGCTCAAAGTAGGATGAGGGCCTTACAAAGTCAATTAAGAAGTCTATGAAAGGCCATGAATGATTTATTCTCAAAGCCCGCCACCCCTACACACCAACCTCTTGCGCACAGAGTAAGACCTAAATCCTTTGACCTTTTCCACGGTCATGAGGCGATTTTTAGAAAGTACCCCTTTCTCAAAGACCAGGCCCTTCCGAGTCTGATTCTCAGTGGCCCTCCAGGCTCAGGAAAGACGACTCTTGCTCAGGTAATAGCTTCACATCATGGTCTTGAGCTTTATTCTTTTAACGCTGTCCTAGGCGGTGTTGCTGACTTAAAAAAACTTATCGCTAAGGCCATGGAGGTTCAAAGTTTTTACGAAAAACGGGCGATCATTTTCGTCGATGAGATTCATCGTTTTAATAAGGCCCAGCAAGATGCCCTTCTCCCCTTTGTAGAAAAAGGTGACTTCATTTTTATTGGGGCGACGACAGAGCATCCTAAAACCAGCATTAACAGGGCCCTTCTCTCTCGAGTTCATCTTATTCGATTAAATAAGCTTGAGCCAAAAGACATCGAAATCATCCTAAGGAATGCTCTGTCTCATGAAGAAAAGACTATTGAAAAAGAGATCATAACAACAATCGCCCTTCACTCAGACGGTGATGCTCGCTATGCACTTAACGCCCTTGAAACCTTTCTGCGCCAAGGAGAAAACCAAAGCGTCGAAGAGCTCAAAAATCAATTGGGTGGTGGAAGCCGCCACTATGATAAGAATAATGATAGGCACTATGATGTCATTTCGGCTTTTATTAAAAGTGTACGTGGTAGTGACCCAAGTGCTGCTCTTCTTTATTTGGCGATCATGCTTGATGGTGGAGAGGATCCTAAATTCATTGCCAGAAGACTTGTTATCCTCGCCTCTGAGGATATTGGCAATGCCGATCCACAGGCCCTTACCCTTGCTATATCTGGTCTTCACACAACAGAAGCCATTGGTATGCCAGAAGCCAGAATCACGCTCTCTCAAGTCACCACCTACTTAGCTTCCACTCAAAAATCGAATGCTGCCTATCAAGGCATAAATGATGCCCTCGAATTCGTGAGAGAAAGACCTACAATCGAAGTTCCCAATCATCTTCGAAACCATCACCCTGAAAAAAAGGACTATAAATATCCGCATAATTATGAAGGGGCTCACGTAACGCAAAGATATGCACCTCAAGAGACTCCAGAGTTCTATCAACCCAAAAATATTGGAACGGAATCAAAAATTAAAGCCCGTCTAGAGTCTCTAAAGAAGTAAAAAGTTCAAAGTTATGGCCACCTTAAGCTCTGGGGGATAGCTTTTCTCAATGAAAAATATCGCAAGACTTATTATCTTCTGTATCCTCTTCTGTCCCTCGACTTATGCAGACATCTTTGGCACAGATGACAGAAGAGACGTTAAGCCCGGATCTCATCATTTTAACAGAGCACGTTCTGTTGCTGTGGGAGTCATCAATTCCCTATGGACGGATAAGCATCCCGCCTATTCAGAACTGTGGGCCGACCCTATCAGTGATTTCTTATGTAAGGATGAACCCTTTTCTAAACAGAGATCTGTCTCATATGCTTGTACAGGATTTTTGGTAGGGCCAGATCTTCTTGTTACGGCAGGACACTGTAGTGTTAATGGAGGAGAGGTAAGAAACTCATCTGAGAATTACTGCGAAGCCTATACATGGATGTTTGACTTTTATGCTCACACCAACACCAATCGCGTTCTAAAAAGAAATATATATAAGTGTAAAGAAATTATCTATGCCACTCAAATTGGGGAAGGCATTGGTAGCCAAGACTTCGCACTTATTAGACTTGATAGAAAAGTAGTTGACCGAAGACCATTAAAACTTGCAGAGAACTCTCCAAGCCTCTTTGATAAAGTTCACATGATGGGTCATCCCATGGGTCTTCCCATGAAATATGCCGATAACTCTGAAGTTTTTAGTATTGATAACAAGCGTTCTTTTCTCACTAATCTCGATGCCTTTTCAGGGAATAGTGGAAGTCCTGTTTTTAATGAAAATGATGAAGTTATAGGTGTACTCGTTGCTGGTAATCCTGCGGTCTCGACCTACACAGACGAAGAGAAAAAATGTGAGAGATTTAATCGTTGTGATGAAAACGGTGAAAACTGTAAAGCGATTGCAATAAATGAGGACAATCAAGGCTTTCCTCAAACCTTTTCAGAAGTTCAAGACATACAATTTTACAAAAACCTTATCAACGACAGTCTCTAAAAATCATAGAATTTTCTTTGATGGTTAAAATCTTTTGGATGCGAAGGTTCAAAGGAGGTGTCGCCAATCCCTTGGTAATTTGAGAACTTGAACCTTGATAAAAGTAATAAAGGTAGTCTGCCCAATTGTCTTCAGTAATATTTGTGTGACGTGAGGAAAAGTGGCGTAAATAACCAAGTTTTTCTTTTAAAACAAACATCGTGGCAATGGCAGCATTTTGGGGATTATCGAGGTCAGCTTCTTTTAAATAAGAGTAACTCGAATCTTCTAACAGAGGACCAATGTCTTTAATCTGGGTTAATCCTCTTGAATTTTCGTCACTTCGTCCTTTGATTCTTTTTAAAAGTTTGATTCCAAATTGGCCGAGGTTTAATTCACCAATACGTAAATCTTCTTTAATTTTATATTTTAAGCTCGTGCCCATTTTACTCTCCACCGCCAAAATACCAAGAGAAAGCACCATAAGTTCATCATATTCATTATTGGTTAATTCCAGTTCTCTCATCAAACGAGATTTATGAGATAGTAGGGTATCCATAAAGATCTTTGCTTCTTTTCTACGCGAAAGAGATCTAAAATAAAATTTAGTCTTACATGCATAATTGGGATCAAATAACGTTTCCCCATGAAGAAAGCTTTGATATTTTTGATTTTCATAAACTTGATAACCATTTATTTCAGGAAATAGTTTCTTTGAGTCATAGTTCATCAGATCAAAAGGAGATATTTCAATGTCCGGTCCAACCTGAGATTTAAAGTCCTTCATAATGTAATTGAAATTTTCTTTGAAAACTTGGTGTCCACTTGGAAGGATTAATGCAGTACCATCTTTAAAACGATGAATAGTATTGCGATTGAAAACATCAAGAATCAGTCTTTTTCTTTCATAATGAGGATTAAAATTATTCGCTTTGAAAAAAGTCCAATGATTGATTTCTGTTCCAACTAGTTTAAGACCACTGAGCGTATAATAGAAAAGTCCCTTTCTAAAAACATAATCTCCCTTAAGATAGGTTTCAACAATGTCCTCTTTCATCTCAAGCCAAGTATTAAAGTCAACTTGCTTTACACGAGAAAGATCAAAGAGGTTTCTATAAACGATTTCGTCTCCCGTGAGACGAGAAGGAATTAGGTCATAATGATTGAGATCAATTCTTCCCATTAGGCGATAAAGTTCTTCTCTATCCCTTATTAACGAATTGAAATCACCGTATTTCTTGGGTTCATACCTTAAGACAAAACGAGCCGATTCTTCTTCATATTTTTGGAGATAATCTTCAGTCGTCTGGTTGGCTGGATTTCGAAACGAACCTCTTTGAAAAAGAGAGCAGGAAAATGACAATAGTAACAAAGAGAGACCTATTAGACGATACATGCCTTCTTTTCGGCATAAAAAAGAGTCAGTAAAGCCTTTATTTAGCTTCTCATCAACCAAATAGGTCAGGTAAAATTTTATTATGGTAGAGCCTTGTAAGCCGCATCCTCAGCTCTAATCCAGTTGATTACGGCTTCCCTATACTTCGTTCTCAAACGCTCTAAGTCCCTTTCCATATCAACAGGGCCCTGAATACCTGGAAGATCATCACGGTAATCAATCACCTTTGGCATAGCGACCTTTTCCCCTGCTGTTTTTTCTAGGTTGAGAATCAATCGATTGTATCTCCTGCGTCCATCATCATAAGTATAAGTACTTGGATTAGAAACATAGCTCAGATCATTTGGTCCTAAGTACATCGCCCTACCAGCACGACCTCTATCAAAAACAATGGGATCAATCTCAATCAGAGGATCATCTATAGTACCAGGATCAGGAATGTGATTAGGATCAATAATATCTCGCTCCCCTCTAATTCCACCGAGAAAGTCGAAGTGAAGAAATTCATCATAACCACCAATAAGGGCTGGGTCAGTTGGAATTTTCATATAACGTATGCCCTTAAACTGCCCCAGAGTTTGCGCTTTATCTTGATCCGCCGCTGAGAGAGAAGAAAAACCACTCGCAGGGAGTCCTAACTCAGCTCTTCTATTGATGGAGAAAGGCCCATTAAAAAACTTAGATTTATAACCTGCCGGGGCGGGATGCAAAGTAAACTCTTGTAGATAATCATCGGCAAGATCGTGAGTCGCCCATCTTTTTTGAGAGCTATCTTCGTAAACGAGTTCCTCAGAGAAAACAAATTTTGGATGATTATTCGTCCCATTAATTCCTCGAATCAAGGTGGATTGATAGAAGTTTTCAAAATTTACCCTCGAAAGCGCCTGCTTACAAAGAATGTCATCATTATAATCGAAGGTCGTCATTTTGAAGAAGGGATGAGTTTCATTGTGACAAGTCATGCATCGATAAAATTCAAGACTATCTTGCTGTCCATCAGGGTCACCAGGAAAGTCATTGATCGTATCGTTAAGTGAACTATTTAAAACAACTCTCACATGTTTAAGGATTGGCTTCACTGTATTCTTAAACAACTCTAATTCTAAACAGGCACGAGGTTCAGGTAATTTGGGCAACTCTCCAGCGGGGCTTAATTCACTTGCCGGACCATCGACAATACTGAGTTTATTAAAAACAAAAGAAAATTGGTTATTTTCTTTGCTGCTAGGATCAGGAACGAGAGTTACCAGTGGTGCATAAGTAACCACACGGTCTAGACCAAGTTTGGCGTCAATTTGACTATAAGTCGCATCAGTAAATTCATGTTTGCCGTTGATAAGACCCCTTATCCCACTGACATGAAGAAACTTACCTCTTGAATTGTTATAGATAAATCGAGGTGAACGAAAAATATAGTTTTGACCACCGAACTCCTCTTCCACTTCAATCGAGAAGTATGCTTCCTCTCCTTGCTCGAGATCGACAAGATGGGAGAGATCATATTTCAAGATTTTTCGCTCATAATTTGAAATATACTTTTCATCCCTGGTTCGAATGTCTGGTTGAAAATTAAGTCGTCCTTCATCACTAAGATCTTTCACTTTATTCAGAGCCACTAAGTCCAGTTCTACCCCTAGGTCATCTTCAAAGATCTCTAAAGTATAAAGACCTTGGGAAAGATTCCAATAGACACGATTATCGGGAACAGCAATAGGATTGCCAAAATCATCTAAGATGATTTCACCATTGGGCCCAATACTTCCTTTTTCACCACCTCTTCCTTCGGTAGACCACCCCCATTCATCAAAGCTCACGTCAAAATCTCTACAAGTTCCAGAGATACCGTTAAGTCGTCCTCCATTATTTCTGAAGACACCTTCAGGAGCTCCTCTGTCATTTAATAATCTATAATTGAATTTGCGATCATTGTCTGTGCTCTTCCTTGCCCTAAACCAAATATTATAGGCGCCAGGTTCGTTCACTTGAAATTGATAACGTGCAATTCCTGGAGTTCGATCCGCCACACTAAGACCTTGGATTCCGTCTCCAGAGCTATCTGCCTCATTTGCTGTTTTCCAGTCCCTAATCGCACTGATAAAAGCATTTTTCAGAGCTTCATCATTAGCACAGTCATAGCGAGAGTCACCCGTGCCATTCATGCATCGATGGACAACACCTTCTCCTCGACCTCGAAATGAATTACCTGCATCAACAAAATTAACCAGATTATTTTCTTTGATAATTTTCATCGCCAATGACGAGTTTTCTTGAGCAAATCTTGCTTGATCACCAGTTGAGTGACAATCGATACAACGAGCATTTCTTATTACTGGAAAAAGAGTCTGTTCAAAATTTTCTAACTCTAAACCTCGATCGAGCCCAGCGGTATTCCCTACGAAGACTCCAGATAGGTCTAAATTCTCATCCCCACGATTTAAGTCGTAACGAAGCTCTCCATTGTTGCCAATACTTCGATCAGGAGAAAACGTTTCATTTGGATCAAAAGTACCACTTTGGCCTTGATGAAAAGTCACAGTAAAATCACTATTTTCATCTTTACTGGAAATATTAACAATCATATGCATAAAGAGATCAATCCGATGAAACCATCTTCCACTCGCTAAATCGCTTGGCCGAGCTGGAATAATCTGCGTTTCATCATCACTCAGGGATAGTTGATCCATGGAATTATCATAAGTCAGAGGCGTGATATCTGCTTTAGGAGTTGTCACTTCATACACGAGGTACCAATAACGTCCTGGATAGTTAGGATCTGTAGGGTCACAATTTCTATATCCTCTGCCTGGACGACTAGGATCAACAAGTTGATCTTCTTGACCAATCCATTCATCTCTACAATCAAGAGCAATGGTTATGGGTTCAGTCGATAGAAAATACTCTAGATCTAGTTTTCTAACGCGACTAAACTCTCCACTTCGACTATTAAGATAAGCTCGCGCCCCTTCTTTGAGTCTTCTATATAAGACCGCCTTCTTTAAATAAGGCTCTTCATTTAATTCCTTAAGTACGATATGAGCTTGGGGCTCATAAGCACCGTCAGCAAAAAGTTTGTATACATCTTCTGAGCTTCCGTCGTCCTTAACAAAGGTATTACCAGCTGCCTTAAAAGTTCCATCGTTATTGAAAACCTCATTCCATTTAGCAAAATGAGGGAGAATTTCCAAATTACCTGAACCAATCGTAACCGTTGTGTCACCAATATCAGGAGCTAAAACACCAGGCCTTTTTGTTATTCTCGGAAAATTACCAATCGTTACCAGTTGATTTCCAAAAACAAGACCACTTGATCGGTTCAAAAGAGCTTTTGCTCTCTCCAACCTTCTATCTGGTCTCACTAAGAAACCACTCAATTGGTAAGAAAAAGGGGTATAACCATCTTTCACCGTGCTACCCGTTACACTTGAAAACCGAGTGTTACTTGATACATGAGTGCTTTCTTCTCTTATTTGATAAGCTCCATTTGTTAAATTATTAATTGCACCGGTAGAAGGAACACTACACCGCGCTTTGTTCACACTACCAGTGCGAGAAACTTGAGTAATAGGATTAGCGACGGGAAAAGGACCTTTGATATAAGCCTGTCCTAATGCTTTTGCATCAATAAAGCTTTGGTAGCGACCAGATAAGACTCCAGGCGTCCTTTGCTCGGCTTGTAAAATAAGTGTTCCATATTCTGTTTGCGCTATCTTTGTATTTAAAATGTCGGGAAAGCCGACACTTTTTGTTTGGATATTCCCCAACCCTTGATCAGTTGTATTAGATAGGCGTGCCCATTCTTTTACAGCTTCCAACATCTCATTAGCATTATCCGCACAATCACTCCAACAATTGTGCGATTGATCGATAATCTTTCGAACAATTCGTGAGGATTCAGGATCTGTTAAATCAACTTTACTTGCGCTCACCAGATTATGATAGGCTTCCTCTGGTTCGTTGACGGCAAATTTTGGAGATTGATGAGAGCCGTGACAGGAAAAACAGGTATTATTTTTTACGATAGGATAAACAGTTTTCTTAAAAATTTCTAAATCATTAATGGCCTCGCCATCGCCACCTCGTCCTCCGATAGGATTACCATTTCTGTCTCTAAAGACCAACTCAGATTTAGAAGCATCACCATCTGTAAGACTATCAGGCACACAACCAGTACTCACCAGAAGGATCAAGAGCATGCAAATAAAGAGAGCTTTCACGAGGCAACCTCATGAAAAACCTTATTCCTCAAGCGACTAGGGACCGCAAACGAATAAGATTTTTCCAATCTGGAGGCGGATCCCCGAAACGTTCCTTAAACACCGTCCCCACAATATTGATAATTTCGTCATCATCAGTACTATTCACCATGGTCGCCATATAATTTAAAATGACGGCCATCCACAATTGGTTAATGTTATTACTCATGGAATTCGCGTTGGCGTTCACACCACCAGCTTGTTTAAAATATCCCACCTGACGTTTACGACCACTAAGTAATAGAGATGAGGATTCGCCATAATCAACTCGATTATGCCCGTGCTTGTAGACAAGCATTAAAGTACCAGATCGGGTGCCTGAATCTGAAATCCAATTCACCCTGCCTTTTCCTTCAGCCGTGATGTCAATGGCACCACCGCTATCTCCCGTAACACCACCATCAGTGTATACGTGCACAAAAAGACTCTCCCCTTTTGCGGCAGCTAACTTAATACACATTCCAATATAGCGCCCAAGCTCATAATCTTTATTATTACCTGAAGCTGCTGTCCCATTATGATAGTCATACCCACCAAGAGTAATATTACCGACTCCCGCAATTCTCTTCATCACGAGATTAGCAATTGTGGCCACTTCTTCTGCCTTTCTATCAATTTGGTAGCTACCATCACCTTGGAGGTCTCCAAAAATAGGAGCTAGTAAATTAATATCAGAGTTTTTAGAAGGATTCAGTTCTACTGGCGAATATTTATCAAATATCCCAAGAGTTCCTCCCAAGGTTTTTTGAACTTTTTGTTTTGCCTTAAATTCTTCTTGAACCGAAGCTGCTTCTCTAAATCGAGAAACGCCGACCTTTCTGACCTTATCCATAAAAGCCTTGATTCTTTGAACGCCGAAGCTAGGATCACTGGCATTGAGATACTCTCCCCCCATCATCCTATCACCAATACTTATAAGTCCTTCTCCATCTTTAAAACGTTTAAGAGTACTTGGGCGATACAATAAATTGATCTCACTTTGAGGCGCGCTAGAGCGAGCACCAGTTGGCGTGTTCTGTGTGCCTAAAATTTGCACCAGGTCTCCTTGAGCACCAGCCTTTCTCGCCATATGGGAGGTATTAATAGGGTTTGCATTTGAATCATCTGCACTGATAGCACAAACGAAAACTCCATCCACCGACCTTCGAAGATCAGGATCACCTGGCAAGGTGGGTGCAAGAGCAGCATTTAAACCTGCCAAAAGACCAGATGTGGAATGAAACTTTAGCCCAAAAGTACTGTTAATCATTCCAGTGGCACTGGGATGCATCCCAGGGGGCAAGCCCATTTTGATATAATCACTAAGACTCTGGCTTGAGCCAAAATCCATTTGATCCTCTCCGGCACCAAAACCCACCATCACATTACCACCAGGAAGATTCATCCCCCCCGCAGCTTCAAAACATAGATAAGGTATTGATTGACACATTTTAGGATGGGCACATTCAGCGGCCATAAGCTCATTAGGTGATAGTTTTAAAAGATTATTCAGATTCGGGCCTAGAGCAAAGGTCGCAAATCCAACGAGACCTGAGGTTAGGAAATCACGTCTAGAGCTAGGTCTCTTATGATCTTTATAAAGGAAAACTTCTTCATCACGTTTTTTGTTTTCGTTACTCATATAAACCTCTTAAATTAGAGTCACAAAAGACGATGAAAGAATTATTGAACAAGCCATCTTGCTTAATCGCTCTTTAAGCTCTGCCCTATCAACTCCACTTTCATCCAATAGCTTCCCAGCATCAGTTAAGTCTTCATTATTTAAAATAGAAAGCATTTCCTTTCTTAGGACATCATATTTTTGGGGTTCATCTGAAGGAAGTTCATCCAAGAATCTTTCAATCATGGCATCTGCCAAATCCTCGCTAGACACACTTCCATAATCAAGCGCAGAAAATTCCTTATCTTCATCAATAAACAACTCGCAATAGTTAAAAGCCAGTCGAGTAATTGAAATTTGATGAAAAGGAGTAAAGGAATTAAGGTCATTATTCGCCGGCAATTGGTTGAGGATTTGGCTCATGACATCAACTATATTAGTTCGTGAACGATCAATGCCGGTAAGTTTTGAAAAACTCATATTAATTTGGTTAAAATTCTTAATATGAACACCAGAGATAAGCTCTTCTTTTTTAAGTTCTTGCCCTGAACCACCAGAATTACCTGCATTAGGTATAGGATTACCCGAAGTATCTACCTCCTGCTCTATAAACTCCCCAGTATTTTCTACACAACCAGAAAAACAAACGAATAGAAAAATAAGAAATATATTTTTTAGCGACTCCATTCCCATTACTCCATACAATCCAATGCAGTTTTAATAAAAAGCCTCTTCAAATTGAAGGACGTATTTTTAAAATATTGAGCGTTGCTTTTGATAACGTTCCAATCCGTGCCAGAAGGATCACGATAACAAACCTTTTTAAAAACCTGTTGACTCATACACTGAGGAAACGCTTCACTTGAAGAAAGAAGCTGGCCGAAGCTTTTAGCACCATAACCATTTTTGGGGAATCCCCAGCCTAAGCTTGCATTCTGACCTTCATCCCAAAGGTTTATCCAAGAATCATCACTTGTGACATAGCCATCAGCAAAGATCACATTATGATTCATCTTGGAAACCACGATTCCCGGCTCATAGGTGACTCCCCCGTTCCAATTGTAATAAGCAAAAGCACCTGCCATGGCATCCATACCAGCATGACAACCGACGCATCGATTTTTATAAATTGAGGAATTCCCCCCTGGCGAGCGATCCACATCTCGTCTGTTTCGATAATCAGGAGTTGTTGAGTCATTTAACTCTTCCATGTCTTTGCAAAAAAAGTACTTCATGGAAAAAGCAAGGGCAGCCCGATTTGTCCCGGCACTGTAATAAGCTTTTCCAAAGGCCCTGGTCGACAAAAGCCCAGCTATCGCAGATTGACTGCGATGAAGTTTTTCCAATTGAGTTGTTCTTTGAAAGATATCTCTATTCGCCAAATTAATACCTTGCTGCTCAATCGACTGATAATGACGGTTTGATTCTTTGATTCTATTAGTAGCAATAATTTTATCGAGAGAGGGAACGTAGAGGGCGTTATCAAAATAGGCTTGATCTAACTCTGCTTTAGTATAGTCCGTTAGGCGGCAGTCTGTGTTATTGACATCAGTAGGGGCTGAATTAGGCTTGAGTGGATCAACAAACCAAACTCTCCACTTAGTATTAGAAGGATCACTTTGATTGACATCTAAACAAACACTACTTGCACTTGTACCAGAGGGATAATTAGAGCCCCTAAAGTAAACCAGCTGTCCGCCTTTAAAAGTGACACCGATCGCCTTATAAACACCGTCTCTCCACAAAATTTCATTAAAAGGGAGCTCATCGCGAGTGTAACCAATTACAGTCGCCGTCATGTCATTGAGTTCTTCAAAGAGGAGACCCTCTTCAGTTGACCATGGAGTAGCGAAATCCTTCACAGTCACATTATAAAAACTTCCGAAATTATTAAATCCGTTTCGTGATTCAATAATGTCATAAGCAATACTTTCTAAATCACCACGCTCTCTTGCTTCTAAAATGAGATTGACTTCATCGCTTGAAGGTGAAGCGCCGGTAAGGGATGTATAAAAGTTCACTGCCGCCTTTCGCTCTGCTTTGTTATAAGCGAAGGGCTGTAAGCAAAAAACCGAGAGAGAAAAACTAAGACCTACCTTGATCAAAAGATGAGTTTTCATACCGAGTGAGTCCCTTTTAAAAAAATTAAGAAAGCAAAGTGGCTATGGTCACTGAGTATGAAGGATTCGAAAAAAATAGGGAGAATATTCCATTATTGCGAAAGAAAACAGTGTGATTTCAAAAACTTAGGCTATTAACTTCGTCAAATTCAATGACTTTTTGGCATAGAAAAAATTTGCCAACAATCCGAGGTAAGAAGCCCAAGAACCCCTAAATCATAATTCTTCGTAGCGATTGGAAGCTATTAGAAGTTGTAAATAGAAGAAACTAAATGAGGATAATCAATAAAAGGATTACGGTTCCCTTGAACCTTATGGATGAGATCATTTCTCATACGCTCGTTTTCATCTACTGGATCTAATTGATGCCAACGGCGTAAATATTCTTCTTCATCTGCAGAGATCTTAAGCTTATATCTTATCGAAAAATAGAAAAGTGCCCTCGCAACATTTCCCTTATGCTCTGTTGGTGGTTCAAAATGAGCTGAGCCATACCATTTTTGAACACCCACATACGATCCTTCACAGTCTACTAAGGCATCTCCATCAACATCTGCAAATTCATTATTTCCCCTAGTAGAATTTGCTTTTGAGTCAGTTGGGTATAAATGATGAAGATCTGATTTCTGAAGGTTTTTGCTAAAAGAACGACTAAAGCGTGACTGAGGCCATGTATGCTCACAGTTCATGATACTGTGCTTAGGGATAATATTAGGGCCAATATTAGTAACATCTCTCGTAATTTTCTTACGACAATAGACATCTTTGATAAAGTAACGGCCATCTCTATCCTGTCTTAAATGAATTTTTCCAAAAAGAACTTTTCTAGCACCTCTATAACCGATGCTACGATGCTCGTAACATTTACCCTTTCCGGTGCAATGAGGAGCAATTTCGTCATCCTGGTTGCTCTTATAAACGTGAACAGAGGTAAGCAAAACAAAAAGTTTATCCTTTAACTCTTCTCCTTCAAAAGATTTAGAAGCAAAGGCCTTCTTGTAATTTGTTGGGTAGTAATTACTGGCGGCAACCAGTGAAGAGAAAAGAAAAATTAGAATAACTACGCTAAGTCTCAAGGTTCCAATCCTGTTAAAGGTTGTGGTGAGCTTTTATTATCCAAAATGAAGTAGTTTTACTAATGTTTTTTTTAAGTTTTACTTAATACATATCTATAAACAGATACTTGGCGCACCGCCAAGATGCGTCATTTTTTCCTTTCTAGAGCTTTTTCTTTACAGAAAAGGGCCCTCTTGGGTAAAAAAGACCACTCAAAATTGTCAGAGACTCATAGCAGGAGCTAACCTTGAACGTAGTGAAATCACTTATTGCCTTAGGATTACTTGTTCTTTTAAGCCAAGGCATCCAAGCCTCAGCAAGAGATTGCATTGCCAATCTTACAAACAATAGCCTGCAAGACACTTTCTCCTACTCCCTCCACGCAGACGACGTGGATAGAGACTTTGGCAGAGACTACCTGGCCGAGGCAATCTACACGATTCGTATTCTTATCGATAGAGAAGGCTGCAAAAGGGATGCTATCAACTTTGGCCAGGGACCACACGGGCGTAGTCACTCTCGCTGCAGTAAAATTATTCGTAACCAAGAACATACTCGCGTTTGTTACATTGAAACAAATCTTGGCTACTTCTTCCTCACCAAAGACTTATTAGACAATATCAATATCACCTACTCACGTTGGGATTAGTCTAATATTTGAGCCCATCCAAATTTAACCAGTAGGATACTATAAAGGCGTGAAAGACGTCGTGCTAGTGTGGTTAAAAAGAGATCTCCGTTTTCAAGATCATCAAGCCTTTTGGGAAGCCTATAAAACAGGCCTGCCCATTTTGTGCGTTTATTTCTTTGAACCCAGTCAGAGTTTTCACTATGACTTTGATTGGCGTCATTGGCGCTTTACTTTTCAATCTCTCATGGATCTTGAAAGACAGAGGGGATCTCAATTTATCTCCCTTTATTACCAAGAAGCCCTTACTGCTTTTGAAAGACTAAGACATAGCTTTCGCATTCATGGGGTTTACTCCCACCAAGAAACAGGAACCCGTTTAACCTACGACCGAGACCTCGCAGTTGGCCAATTTTTAAAAGAAAAAGATATTCCATGGTATGAATACCAGACAAACGGCGTATTGAGAGGGAAAATAAACCGCCAAGGATGGGATGCGGCTTGGATTAAAACGATGAAGGAAACTCCCTTTCAAGTTGATCTCGGTAAACTTCATTTTGCTGAACCCAATTCCAGAGAAATTCCCGAAGAAGTCAAAGGGGATTTTCCTCACTTTCAAAAAGGTGGAGAAACACTAGCGCACAAAAGACTAGAAACATTTCTTGAAGAACTCGTACCTCAATATTTTCAAAATATCTCGAAACCACAGAAAGCAAAATATTATTGTTCCCGCCTCTCTCCCTATATTAGTTGGGGCAATATTACGATTAGACAGATCAATCAAGCAATCGATCAAGTACGACCTGCTTCTTTACACAAGAAAAGCCTTAATCAATTTCATGTGAGGACCAAGTGGCAAAGTCACTTTATCCAAAAATTTGAGATGGAAGTGGAAATGGAGAAGCGAAACCAAAATCCCTCTTACAACGGCTTTCGAACAAAGAAAAATAAACGTTTTATCAAAGCCTGGAAAGAAGGAAGAACAGGTTATCCTCTTGTTGATGCGTCTATGCGCTGTGTTCAGCAAACCGGTTACCTAAACTTTAGAATGCGCGCCATGGTAGTTTCTTTTTTAACACATACCTTATGGCAACCTTGGCAGGAAGGAGCTAAGTATCTGGCCAAAATGTTCCTTGATTATCATCCAGGTATCCACTTTCCCCAATTTCAAATGCAAGCGGGAACAACTGGTATCCATACCATTCGTATTTACAATCCTATCAAACAGGCAAAGGAAAAGGACCCCCAAGCTGAATTTATCAAAGAATGGGTTCCTGAATTAAAGACTCTACCTCCAAACCTTGCTCAATGCCCTTGGGAAATTACGCCCATGGAAGAGGTCATGTATGGTTTTCAATTGGGAAGGGACTACCCTAAACCCATCGTAAACTTTGAAAAAGCGAGCAAAGAAGCTCGGGAAAAACTATGGAGTATAAAGAAAGATCAAGGCACTCAAAAATATGGCAAAAAGATTTTACGTAAACATACTTCAAGAAGTGGTTGGAGATGAAAGGCCTTTACTACTTCACGAATGACCAGCGCTTATCGGATAATTTTCTCCTTCAAGAGGCAACAAAAGATTGTGATGAAATATTATTTGTCGCCAAAGCCCCTTCTTCACTCTGGGGAATTTATAGACAAAAGTTTCACTGGGAATCTCTACAGTGCCTTGATCGTCAATTAAAGCTTTTTAATCAATCGCTCACCATCTTAGAAGAGCCCTTACAAGAAATTCCTCTTGATAAGTTTGATAAAGTTTATGTGGCGAAATGGAATACACCTTATGAAAAAAAGGAGTTTGCATGTATTCCTGAGAATAAAATGGTCACTCACTTTCAAGATAGACTGCTTGAAGACCTAAGCCTCTCTGTTCCTGACATTTTTACCGAATTCAGAAAAAAAATCGAAAAAATCTACATCTGTCCAAAGGAAATCTCACCAATTATAGACTTTCCCAACCAAATAGATCTCGACGAAAAGAGTTCTCTCAAAGCTCCTCCATTTAAAGGGCCTCATGTACTGTCGTCTTTTCCATTTTCAGGAGGAGAAAAGGCAGCTCTTGAAAGGCTTAACTGTTATACTTTTAAAAAAGAGCACATAACCTCTTATAAGGAGACTCGTAATGGTCTTATTGGAACGGAATATTCCACTAAACTAAGTCCTTATCTTGCCATAGGAAACCTCTCTCCTAGAACTATTTATCGGACTGTAGAGAAGTTTGAAAGAGAGGTTAAGAAAAGCCAAGACACTTATTGGGTAAAGTTTGAGTTATGGTGGCGTGAGTACTTTCGTTGGGTCTTTGAAAAATATCCCCATAGGTTCTTTTCACCTTTAGGTATCAAAAAAAGAGACCTTAGTCTAAAGGAGGACCCAAGTGTTTTTCAAAAGTGGAGAGAAGGAGAAACTCAGAACCAGTTTATAAACGCTTTCATGAGAGAACTTAAAGAGACGGGTTATATGAGTAATCGCGGTCGTCAGATCGTCGCATCCTATCTTGTTAATGACCTGAAACAACCTTGGTGGTGGGGTGCAGACTATTTTGAGAAGTTACTTGTTGACTATGATGTTTATTCAAATTGGGGAAATTGGCAATATATTGCAGGTGTGGGAAATGATCCAAGACCTAATCGTTATTTTAATCCCCAAAAGCAAGCTGATGTTTATGACCCTTCAAAAGAGTTTCAAAATCTATGGGCTAGTCCCAGCGATTAAAAACTACGTTTAGGCCATCCATCATGTCGACAGAAACAAAGAAGTATCCATGCTGGCTTTCGACATAACAAACTTTTGAGAGAATGTTTCCTGGAACAACCTCTCTACAGGCTACTTCAGAAACTGCAAAAGAGTTCTTTTCACAGCCGAGGATAGATTCAAGTTGGCCTACCCCCAAGACCGCAGCTCTCTCTGCGTTTTCCTCAAAAATTTCTACAGCGTTTTCAATTCTCACTTGAAAAGCTGCAGAGTCTGAAGAGAAGTCGTTGAGAACTTTTCTGTAACACTCATAGTTCGCAGCTGCACCAAAAGAGAAAACCATGGCCAAGACGACTAATAATGCTTTTTTCATTTCTCACTCCTTGTAACTTCTATGTCTTTTGTATACGCCCGCGCACAAGGGAAGGAAAGGATAATTATTAGATTAAGCCCATATATTTTAGACAAAGTATTAGAATAGCTAATACCTGAGTATAGGTTAATCTTTGAGAATAGAGCTATCTACGTCTTTGAGGAGGGTGCTGAAGGTCCAAAGACTTAAAATAACGTGACTGGGGTACATAACGCACATCAAAAATACCGCCAATATAAAGTTCTTTCAATGTTAATTCTGAGTTCTCACCTAAAACCGAACTATCAACTGAGGGCCGATCCCCAAAAGTAATCACTCTTTTAAATTTCAATTGGCTTTGCTTCTTTCCTTTCAAAAGAATTTTACGAATGAAGGCCTTTAGCCAATAAGAGCCAGTCTTTGTTTTTCCCAAAATCATAAGGGCAAGCCGAAAGGCAATCATCTTTAGAGGACTAAAGGTTGGTTGATTCCAAAATTGTAAATCGCCAGTAACTTCAATTTTATCTTTCATTTTAATTTGATAATCATCATTCCACTCTAAGGAAGTCACTAACCTCCCCTCTTTTGTTTTCCCCAAAATACCGCTATCAATGATCACATCACCATTATGACAAAATGAAATGAGATGCCCACCACGCTTAAGATGAAGAACACTATAACTTTTTTCTTCCTTTCTTACGTAAAGTCCCGCACGAGAAAAATACTTTTCAAATGGGCTCCTTTTACAAGGTAAAATCCATTGAAAAGAAGAAACTGTATTTCCCATGGTACTTTCCAAAAAGCCACTTTCTAAAAATTCTACCATTCGATAAATAAAGTAATGATCATCATGATCCTGAGGAATCAATTGTTTCTGATTTTTAAGAGACTCTTTATCCCAGTCAAGTAGGTGCGAAGCGATCTCGACTCCCTGGCCACACCAATAGACCAACCCATAATGAAAAAGTGTTTCCGTCTGCCTACCACCAATTTTACGAGCAAAAGTATGATCGGGATAAAAAAAGTAACTGATAAAATTTAGAGATTGTTCACATATCTCTCTGATCTCATCACCCCTTTGATAGCGATGAAGTCTTGCTAAAAAGCTAATGGTGGCCGACTGGTACCCAATATCCGGTCCATCATATTCAATCCCCCAGCCTTCTTCACTATCAAAATAGTTTTTAAATTTTTTAAATAAAGCTTGAAAACCCTTTAGAAGTTTATCTTCTCCTGTCAGATGATAAACTTGGTAGATAGGCAAGAGCGCCATCGCAATATGGTTAAAGAGAATATGCTCCTCCCAACCTTCACTTAAAAACCCTGCTCCTTTTTTTAAGCATTGAAGAACCTGATTTTCAGTGTCGCTATCCAAAGAGTCTCTACAAATTTCGAAGGATCGGCCAAGGGCATAGATAACGTAACCAGTTGGTCCAGCCCATCCTCTTTCATTGGGGTACCATTCATCAAAACTTCCGTCATTTTTCTGAATTTTGCAGGTATATATCATCGCGCCTTTGATAAACTCTAAAAGCTCATCAGAGCGGTAATAAAAATTTCCCTCTAACTTCCAGAGGAGTGAAAGGCATAGGACTCCCTGTTGGCGCGAACTACTCGGAAAGTCACACATCCGTTGATGCCAATATTCACGATGAAAACATCCATAAGTAGGACTAAGTGGGTTTTTATCCATTAAGCCTAATAAACGATCTGTTGCCTTAAAACAGCTTTCCCAAAAGATGCTCATATTTTTACAGAGAGCCTTCTTTTGATATTTCCAAGTAACTCGATGGTAAAACCAAAAAAGAAAAGATTAAGTCCTATCATGAAAAGAAGAAGTATAAGGTGAAAAGATTGTCGATCTAACATCTCTCTGAAGTGCAATCCTGTATCATAAGAAACCCAAAGAAAGTCTAAGATAGACAACATGATGAAAAACATTCCGAGAGGATAAAGAAATCTTATATGCTGTCCTGCTCTTAAAATTAAAATGGGAAGCGTATAAAAAACATACTTTGGAATAGAGCGAACGATACGACTTTTTCCGTGATTGCGCTTATGCCACGCACTTGAAATCTCTTTTACACGAAAACCCTTTTCAACCGCATCAATGATACATTCTTGTACATAAGTATGGGTGCCAATAAGCTCAAGTTCTTTAACGACAGTAGGCTTCATCGCCCTAAAACCACCATGTGAATCTGTAAGAGGTAATCCCGTCAGTTTCCTTAAAATAAAGACTAAAATCCGAATCCCACTTCTATTGATAAAAGGATAGTCGTAACCGACCTTTCCTTTTTCCTTAAAGCGAGAGCCGAGAACAAGATCCGCGCTATCATTAAGAACCGGATCAACGAATTTTTTCAGTTCCTTAATATCAACCTGGCCATCAGTATCAAGACTCACAATCAAATCACTTTCAAAACGCAAAGCCGCTTTTAAGCCACGATACATCGCCTGGCCTAAACCCTGACCACCACCAATGACAACAGTCGCTCCCAACTCTTTAGCAATATCCCTTGTATGATCATGGCTATCATCGGCAACAATGATTTGCTGAATTGCAAGATTGAGATCACGGCACTCACTCTGTAGTTCTTCCATCACTTTTTGAATTGTCTTCTCCTCATCTCTAGTGGGTAAGACAAAAGTGATTTTCTTGGTCATATTACTCTCTTTTCTAAAAGGGAAAGTCTGTCGTTTCCTTGTGGAATCCCAGATCAATAACATTCACTTTCAATCTCTTTAATTCTTCAAGATTTCCATTTGGTAATGAGAAGGGACCTTTTATTATTAAATCATAATCTCCAAGAGTTAACTCATCAAGTGAGATCATCCTTATGAATTCTTTCTCTGCAATAGGGGCACTCTTAAGTCTTGAAATTACCATTGGCCTATCAAGAATCGTGAGCTTCGCAGGAACAAGATAACTAGGCTTATTTATCAGTCTCTCTATGAGAGATAGCACAAAGCTATGACGCAAATCATCGGTATTTTCCTTAAATGTCACTCCACAAAACAGAATATTCTTTGCTTCCAACTTTTCAATAGATGTCAAAAATCTTTCAAAGTGGCGCTCATTACTATTGGCAATCTCATTAATTAAAGGAAATTCATGGGTACTTTTACGCCCCAGCCATGCAAGCGCTTCTACTTCTTTACTCAAACATGGTCCTCCATAACTAAAGCCAGGTTTAAGATAGGTACCAGGTTTTTCATTCTCATTATGGCCACTCATAAGCTTATAAAGCTCCTCATGAGAAACACCATAGCTACTCGCAATTGTGCCTAATTCATTGGCAAAAGTTATTCTTAAGGCATTATAAGAGTTTTGAGCATATTTGATCAGTTCTGCACTCTCAAAACTAACCCATAAGTTTTGAGAAAAGCCCGGAAGCAATTGAAAAAAGTCTATCCACTTCTTTTCACAATCCGACTCTCCGCCTAAACAAAAAAGTCTAGGCTTATTAAAGTCCTCAATGGCCTGCCCCTCCCGAAGAAACTCTGGATAGAAAACAAAGTCGAGCCTTTCTTTTGGGAAATGACTTAGGAATTCTTTAAAAAGAGAACGACTTGTTCCAGGTGGAATTGTTGATCTTAAGAGAACGAGAGTTTCATCCTCTGGCTGACCCCTAAGAAGTTCTTCTATTTCGCTAAAGACTCCCCTCACCTGCTCTAAGTTGACAGACCCATCAGCATTCATGGGAGTGCCAACACAAATACAAATGACATTTCTCTTTTCTTTGAAAGATGTTGGTTTTTGTCGTGGTATAAAAGTCCCTGATTCACAGACCTTATTAAGCTGTTCATCCAATCCCTCCTCAAAGAGATGAAGTTTCCCTTCTCTCAGCGACTTTACTTTTTCTGCTACAGATTCAATTCCTTCTACTTGATGACCAAGTTGGCAAAGAGAGAGGGCCGTCACCGTTCCGACATAACCAAGTCCAAAAACTTTTACTTCCATTTTTCCCTCATTGCTTTTTCAAAAAACTTAACCCTTTCATAATGAACACTTCTTTTGGGGTAGATTAAACCGTCAAGGGTGTGCCGACCTTCAATATCAATATTACGATAATTTTCAAGAATATTCTCATAGTCCTCTTTATTTTTACCATAGTTTAATTCCATCATAAGTAAGGTCTCATAGAATGGAGTTATATGCTCATAGGGACGAAATTTTTCAACTAACTCTTTAAAATATTTCTTTTTCGTCTCATAAAGATTTCCTTTGATAGGAATTTTATAAAGATCAATAAGACGATATTGTAACTTCTCCTGTACACTTTCTGTCATAAGATCTCTAAAAACATGATTATAGGAATAGGGTAAAGTCATCACATATAAATAACGCCCACTCTTTTCATAATCAAAGTTGATGTCATAAAAAAAATGATTAGAAAAACTCCAATTCTCTTTCTTAGCATGCCTGACTAGTTGAGACTTAAGGGTTTCATTTGCGTAGATATAGTCACCGACATAGATACTTCCACGCCAATCTCCATAAACACCAAAAGCCACCCTAACGACGTAATCTTCCTTTGTTACTTCTTTATTGAGATACTGATAGACACCTTTCCAATCAGGTCTTTCAATATAGAGAATGCTTTCATTAATAGGGTTCGTTGTATTTTGAATACCCGCATATAAAACGAGAGTCGCTAGCCCTACATATAATAGCTTTCTCAGTTTAAGTTTTTCTAAAAGTGTGAGTACTATACCTAGCGCAAGACCATATAAGGAATAGACACAAAAGGTGTAACGAATGGCAAAATTCCAAGAGATAAAGGTTTTATAAATAATAAAATAGGAAAAAAGATACACAAAAGGTAGCGCAAGAAAAATCCCCTTAAGATATTGACGACGAAAAAGTACATACAAAAACGAGGGCACAAGAAAAAAACCAAAAAACTTAACGAGGATCTTATCCTGCTCATAAATTTCACCAATATCCCTTAAACTATCAAAGTCGATGGCCAAAAGAAAATTTGATAAGAAGTCATGATTAAATTGATTAGTCTCTTTTGTTCCAATGATCAAAAAAACTAAAAGGGGAAGATGGAGTAAAAAGCAGATTACTCCACTCGAGAGTAATTTAAAGGCATCTATCCCCCTTTTATTAAGAGAGAGATGACCAACACTAAAAATGATCGTAAAGAAAATAAAAAGTTGAGGTTGAAGACCTGTGGTGTAGATAAACAACATTTGGCTCACGATGAGCCAGCCCCAATCTTTCCCTTCCTTGATAAAGTTTATTAAGAAAATCAAATAAATGAGAGAAAAGAAAAGGGCAATCATTAAGGGTCGCCCCTCTAGAGAGTAAGCGAGTAATGGATTAGAAAAGAGAATAATAAAGCTCGGAAGCCATCGAGTTATCAAGCTATCTGAAAAAAAGGAGATAGCCTTTGGTAGTGTGGAGCCAAAGAGAAAAGTAAACAAAAGAGCGTGGAACTTAATGGCAAAAGCATTGAGACCAAAGAGGGTCCCTGCAAAACCACCCAGAACATAATCAAGGGCTGGTTGCTGCTCTTCAATAGAATGACCAATCACACTATAATCAGAAAATTGGTTACCAAAAGCAAATTGAGTATGCTCGTCTAGCCACACTGGCATCTCTGGAAATTTTAAATAGCGAGAGATGATATAAAGCACAGTATAAACGAGAAGAATGAGCAAATCTTTTCTGTCTTGAAAAAGAGGACCCTCTTTTATCTCTTTGACTCTTGCCAGTGGAAAGGCCAACAAGCCTAGAAAGGTCAAAGCGTAAAACAGATCGAGAGGATGGTCTCGGACCATGAGATTGAAAAAAAAGTTCAACCATACAATAGCAAAGTACACAACCAGGATGAGGACAAGCGCTTTAGTCTCTCTGACGCTACGAGAAAAACAATTTGGCAATTTTAAACCTTTTTTCCTTATTATAGCCCTGGAGTCTCTAAGCAAAAAGAATAAAAAAGCCCCATTAAATGGGGCTTTTAAAAGATTAATTTAGCAAAAGTCTTAGAAGAGAGCTTTTGGATCCATAGTCTCAAGAGTGTTAAGAACATGTTTAAGAAACTTTGAGCCCTGCTCTCCATCAATAAGACGATGATCATAGGTATGCGTAGCATACATAATACTTCTGATAGCGATAGCATCATCAGCAGTCACAACAGGAGTTTTCTTGATCGTTCCCACACAGAAAATACCTAGCTGGGGCTGAAGAATGACTGGTGTCGCAGCTAATATTCCAAAAGATCCATTATTGGTGAAGGTATAAGTTCCTCCACTAAGGTCATCCATCGTTAACTTTTTAGCGCGGGCCTTTTCAACAAGAGCATTCAAGCTTCTCGCAATTCCTGTTATGTTAAGGTTATCAGCACCTTTAATGACAGGAACAACAAGACCATTTCCTGGAACGGCTACTGCACATCCGAGGTTAATATCTTTTTTCATGACAATATTATCACCATCTATAGAAGCATTCACTTGAGGGAACTCTTTCAATGCTTGCACAAGAGCGTAAAGGACGAAGTGAGTGTAAGTTAAGGAGAAACCTTCCTGCTTCTTAAACTCATTTTTAAAACCTTCTCTGAATTTCACGAGGTTTGTCATATCAACAGTGTCGATAGAGTTCACGTGGGGAGAGATTTGCTTCGAAGCGACCATATTGCGCGCGATAACCTTTCTCATATTATCCATTGGGATAATTTCCACTCTCTCACCAGAAGTAAAAGCTGGTACGGTAGGCTGTGGTGCCGAGGGAGCACTAGGCTTAGAAGACGCTTGTGTATTTGAGCTAGGAGCACTTCCTCTATTATCAAGAAAGCTCATGAAATCTGCTTTGTTCACTCTACCACCTGCACCAGAGCCTTCAATATGCTCGAGTTCTGAGAGGGCGACCCCGTGCTTATTAGCAAGGCTTCTTACCAAAGGAGTGTAAAAGCGTCGCCCTTGAGAAGAAGCTTCACTGTGAGAAGCAGGTGCTGATTCGGCTGCTGCAGGAGTTTCCTGTGTCGCCGGAGCTTCAGACTTAGCCTCTTGCTTCGGAGCTGAATCACCAGAGCCACCTCCACCAAAAGGCACAGAAAGATCATCTTCAATAACAGCAATGACAATACCGACATCGATGGTTTCGCCCTCTGGAAATTTGATCTCTTCAATTCTCCCCTCCATTGGAGAAGGAATTTCTGATTCTACCTTATCAGTAGAAATCTCGAGAAGGATTTCATCAATATCAATGGTGTCACCGGGTTGTTTATGCCACTTAGTGATAGTTCCGTTTGTAATCGATTCACCCATTTGGGGCATTACGATATCGTGCTTGGCCATTATATATTCTCCTAAAAAATGCTTCGTTATTCTTAAAAGTTAAGAGCGCGCCCTTTGGCCGCCATCACAGATTCTGCCAACCACTCACCAAGAGTTGGGTGGGGGTGAACAGTAGCAAAGATCTCTTCATCTATACCTTCCATTGTTCTAAAAAGCGCATACTCATGAATGAGTTCAGTAGCATGCGTTCCCACGATATGGGCACCAAGAAGTTCACCATCTTCACCAAGAAGTGTTTTCACAAATCCTACAGTTTCATTGGAAGCCACAGCTTTTCCATTCGCCTGGAAGGGAAGTTTACCGACAGAGTACTTAATCCCCTCTTCTTTAAGAGCTCTTTCTGTGTAGCCAACTGAAGCCACTTGAGGCTGACAGTAAGTACAACCAGGAACATTCATCTTGTCGAGAGGATGGGGCTTTTGACCAGCAATATGCTCAGCCGCGATAACGCCCTCGTGAGAAGCAGCGTGTGCGAGAAGAGGAGGGCCTGCAACATCACCTATGGCATATATGTTTTCAACATTGGTTTGGTAGTTTTGATTGACCTGAATAAATCCGCGGTCTGTTTTAATACCAACTTTATCGAGTCCGACACTTTCAATATTTCCAACCATTCCAACTGCAATCAAGCCTTTCTCAAACTTATAGTCTACACTCTTACCCTTTTCTACAGCAGTAATGGTGATGTCCTTTCCATTATTTTTAGCAGAGACTTTCTCAACTCCCAGGGACATCTTAATGCCATATTTCTTATAAGCTTTTTCAACTTCTTTAGAGGAGTCAGTATCTTCAATAGGGAGAAGATTTTTTTGAAGTTCAAAAATATGGACATCAACTCCAAAGGCATTCCAAAAATAGGCAAACTCAACACCAATGGCTCCTGCCCCAATGATTCCAATACTCTTGGGCATCTCTTCCATCTTGATAGCTTCCCATGCTCCAATCAAACGCTTTCCATCGTGCTCAAGTCCGGGGAAAGTTCTGTAGTTGGCACCAGTAGCTAAAATAATTTTTTTAGCTTCAATCGTATCAACGTGACCTTTCTCACTTTTAATTTCGATTTGTGTTTTAGACTTGAGTTTCCCTTTGCCTTTGAAAACCTCAATCTTATTTTTCTTCATGAGGTATTCAACGCCTTTAGAAATTTTATCTGAAATTCCTTTAGCTCTTTTTACAGCTTTACCACCATCGAGACCTTTTAGCTCAACATCAATCCCTAAGTCTTTGAAGTCAGCAATCTCATGCACACTATGGGCAGACTTAAGGACAGCTTTAGTTGGGATACATCCGCGGTTAAGACAAACACCACCCATCTTATCGTATTCAACGATGGCCGTTTTTAAACCAAGCTGACTCGCACGAATAGCAGCTACGTAACCACCTGGACCTGAACCAATTACAACGACATCAAAGTTCTTCATAGGAAATGTGTCCCTTTCTTTATTAAGTTATGAGTATCTGATATTAGTAATGTTTTTTAGTACCCACCCGACCTTGTGTCAACGAATAGCAACCTTAACGCGAGTCAGTAAGTTTTTGACATCATTGAGAATTGATAAGCGAGAATTCGCTCCCCTTTTGAAAGTCTTTGAAGAAGGCCTCGTTGCTATAGACCTGGAAACCACAGGACTCTCTCCCCTTATAGACGAAATCATAGAGTTAGCCGCCATCAAAATTAGACCCACGGGAAGTGACGTCTGGCATAGCTTAATTAAACCTAAAGGCCCCATACCTGCTCTAACCACAGACATCCATGGTATTACAGATGAAATGGTCGCTGATAAGCCAGCCGTTTACGAAGTTTTGGAAAACTTTTTAGATTTTACTCAGGGACTGCCTATCATTGCTCATAATGCCAAATTCGATATTGGCTTTTTAGTTTTTTCTCAACACCAAAATAAAATCGAAATTAGGGATAATGAAATTTATTGCACCGTTAAGGCCTCAAGAAAGGCCTTTCCTGAGATGAAAAGCCATCGACTTGGTAATCTCTGCGAGAGCCTAGGGATTAAATTAGACAACCATCACAGGGCTACAGATGATGCTCTCGCATGCCTCCACTTATTTAATAAGTGTCTGCAAACAGAAAATAAAGAATTGGCACTTAAAGAGTCTCGTCTCTTCAATACCAAAGACTTTAAACGAAACAAATTTAGTGAACTTCCCAAAAAACTGGAAATTCTCAAAAAAAAGGCCGAGAGACAAACCGTCGTCGACATCAAATACAAAGGCGGAAGCCACAAAGGGAAATTTCGTCCTATAAAGCCTGTGAGCCTTTTACCTATGCCAGAAGGGAATATCCTCTACGCACTATGTCTTTTGACTAATATTTATAAAAGTTTTGCCCTCTCCAAAATTCAAGACGTCAAAGAGCTCAATGCTGAAGAAATTAGTGAGCGTTTTAAAAACCTAGAAAAAGTTAGCAAAAAATCCTAGATTAGCCCCATGTCATCAGCCCGAAAAGACAAGCTCTACTATAGGCTTCAACAATTCTTCATTCTGATTCTTCACCTTATTTTATTAAAGTGGATGCACTATTCACTGAGCGAACTCGGAGCAGAAGAGACCTCTGTAGTTTTAGCCCATTTCTTTGGTATGTCTGTCTATGGTGCCCTTTTAATTAGAGGCTGCGCTGCTTGGGGAAAGTACCGCCATCGCCTAGACCTCGAAAAAGAAAAATCTCAACACGGCTCCAACAAAGAAGATCCTCATGCTAACTAGTGAGTCTCTTTCCTCATGGCAAGAGGAGTTTAGACAGGCTATCAAAACAAGTTCAGAACTTGAACAGTATCTCGGAAAAACGATTAGTAAAGTTCCTTATCCCGTTTTTATCCCTAAACCTTTCTTAGAAAAAATCATCGCTTCCGGAGAAGGCTCTCCCCTATGGAAACAATTTATTCCTTCAATTGAAGAAAACGATCCCCGTGGTAGCCGCGACCCGATTGGTGATGAATTACACTCCAAAGGTCATGGGATTATTCATCGCTACTTTAATCGCATCTTATTCTCTCCCACCGAAATATGTCCTATAATTTGCCGCTACTGTTTTCGAAAAAATGAGTTACAAAATCATAACGATGTTTTTCAGGCGAATCTGTCCAAAGCAATCGAATACGTGGTGAAAAATCCCGAAGTTGAGGAAGTCATCTTAACAGGTGGCGATCCTCTGGTTTTATCAGATCAAAAACTCGACCACATTCTTACTGCTTTTTCAAAGGTGCCTACGATAAAGATGGTTCGCTTTCACACGAGAACACCAGTCATTTTACCCAGCCGTATAACTCCTAGATTAATTCGTGTTTTAACTGATCATGCTCAGCACTTTCCTCTCATTTCACTGGTGATTCACACCAATCACCTCAGTGAATGGACTCCTGATTTCTTAGCCTCTCTTCAGAAGCTAAAGAGAGCATCTTTAAATCTCATGAGTCAAAGTGTCCTTTTAAAGAACATTAATGATAATGTTGAAGACCTTGAGCTCTTATTTAAGATGCTCATGATTCACGGGGTTCGTCCTTACTATCTTCATCACCCTGACACCGTCAAAGGTGGTCAGCACTTCCTTCTCAGCTTAGAAGAAGGAAGACAAATTTATGGTGAGCTAAAAAAAAGAGTGAGTGGTTTTATCCTTCCTCGCTACGTCATAGAGTTACCTAAAGGAGAGGGAAAAGCCCTCGCCTATCAATCTGCAACAGAAAAGGGTTGGCTTAACCACACTGGTAAATTAGTCCCAGGCCCTATTCAATAAAGCGATCTTTTAAAAAGGCTTTCAATTGTTTTTTAAACTGGGGCTGAAGAGGATTTCTTGCCAGATTAACCTGAGCCTTACTTGAAAAACGAGGAGAAGTGAAAGTTTCTAACTCAAGGCCAGCAATACGATTATCATTAAGGAGAATTCTTTTAAGGGCTGGTAGATCATAGAAAGTCTCTTTATCAAAAGTTGTGATCTCCATATAATTCAAGAAGATATCCTCTAGTTTTTTTAATCCACGAAAGACATTCTTTGGTAAATAGCGAAGAGGGTTTCCTCCAAGATAAACACGCTTTAAATTGGGGGTTCCCTTAAAAAGATTGTAGGAGATATAGGTAATTTTATTAAGGCTAATCGAAAGCTCTTCAAGAGCCTCTGCAGTCTCAAGGACATTATAAGGCATGAAACGAATTTCATTAGAGTACAAACTCAAGGTTTTTAGATTTTGAAGACCATCAAAAGCCCCTGATTCAATAATGGTGATTTTATTAGCCCCCAGACTGAGATCTCTAAGTTGATTGAGTTTTTTAAAAACCTGATTATCAACTTTTTGGATTCTATTTTGACTGAGGTCTAGCACCTCAAGCGATTGTAGATCATCAAAGAACTCTGGTTTTAAATCTTGAATTTTATTCATTCCAAGATCCAATCGCTGAAGATCTTTAACCTGAGAAAAGAAACCATTAGCAACATCTTCAATAAAGTTTGCCCTAAGGTTTAGTTCTTTAAGGTTGGGGGTTACTTGCAAAAAGTTTTTAGGGATTTTTGTAAGTCTATTGTAACTAAGATTGAGTGCTACAAGGCCAGAAAGCCCTTTCAGATCTGTGGCCGTCACCTTATCCAGCATTTTATTGGTTAAATTGAGATATTTTAAAGTCTTGAGGTCTTGTAGACTCCAATCTTCACATTCTTTTCTGAGCCTACGGGTAAGTTCTGCCAAGAAAGCTTCTTGCCTTTGACAGTTTTCATCCTCAACAACTACGTTTTGGGCTTTTACCTGCTGACTAAATCCAAAACTAGTCATAATGAATATCAAGAGGGTCGTGATTCTCATTGTGGCGGATATTAACGCCAAGCCCCCACACTTGCAAGCTTGACCTTATTGCTTGACAATAACCTGTTATTTCAGGCAATATTCACGAACTTAATTATGCGGGTATAGCTCAGTTGGTAGAGCGTCTGCTTGCCATGCAGAAGGTCGCCTGTTCGAATCAGGTTGCCCGCTCCAATTTCGTTAGCTGATTGGGCCCTCTGGGGCCCAAAATGCTTCAAGTCTTTAAAATTAAAAAACTAATGGTTGCAATAAGTTAGTCGAATTCGGAAGTTTAGGCATCTCTGTTTATTTCAAGATATTTCATAAGTTGGCTACTTTATGGCTACTCTGAGGCTACCCTGTCCAGAGTGAACAATATGTAATATGTAAGCGACCCTTATGATAGTTAACTTTGTAGAAATTCAAGGAAAACAAAGTGAGCAAAACCTTGCTCATAGGAGGTCGTTTAAAACGACCTCCTGAAGAACGAGCAATCCCTTGCTGAACAAAAGGGACACCGTACGATCCTCAGTTTCTCTAAGACCGTCATCCACTTTTTCGAGAGTCCTTGAAACAGAAGGAGACGGAAAATGTATCAAGACAGATTGCACACTTATTCAGAGAGAAAGGGAAAAGAAAAAACTAATCGCCATACTCGTGAAAGCCAGGCCTTAAGGGACGTGAGAATTTTCAAAAAAGTCACGCGTGAGGAAGTGGCCAAACTAATTGGAAAATCCAAAGAAACAGTGAAGAAATGTGAAGATGGCCGGTCAAATTTTGGCCCTGAAGATCAGGGCATCCTTTTGCGACGTTTCCGCTATACTAAAAGCGAATTTAAACAAATTTTGGAAGGAGAACTTGTTATTCCCAAACTCCCTGCCAGAAGCGCCTACAAAACCACAAAAAGAGACCCCAAAGAATACCGGAAGTATCAAAAAATTATCTCCAAAGAATCTCGTGTCCTTAAAGTTCTGCGCAGAAGAGCGAGACTTTCCCAGCCAGATGCTGCGAAACTTTGTGGTTTCAGTCGTAGCATGATTGACCACAGAGAAAGTGGCAGGGTCGATCTCACTGATAAGCTTGATGAAATACGGCACATTGTTCATTCCTATGGTCAAAAAATGGAAGACTACTATGATCTTCTGAACTCTGAGGTTTTAAGGGATGAGGTCATTGATAACTGCATGGCAATATTAGAGACAATCTCGGATGACAAACTCAAAGCTGTCCAAGCGCTCTTAGAAAATTTTAAATGATTCCTGCATCCAAGTTTCACACATCACAAATAGGCTTCAACCAATTCGTGCCCCTGACTTTGAACTTCTTCATGTCGCTTAATTTTTCGGACTCCACAAAGGGGAAATTTCCCCCTCGTGGTTGGCCCAGGAATAAAACCGAAGTGCCTTGGGTTCTCACTATTGTGAGAAAAGTGGCCTACAAGCGTACCCGTAAACTTCCTACACCTATTTTCTCCCAAGTCTGCCGACGCCAAAAAAACCGCAGCGAAAGCCAATGTTCGTGTTCGTGTTCGACGGAGCATTGTTCAAATTGAGCGTGAACGCACCGGCGTTCGTTCCATTGTTCCAATTACCGCCGCGAAGCGCAGCGCCCCCAGAAAAAGAGCGAATCGGTTTTACACCTCCAATTGTAAATTTTGCCAGGCCTCATAAGATTGAATGACTTGTGCTCTGTACGCTAAGTCAAAGCCCTTCTTTTTTAGCCGCATTATTTTTTTTGTAAACTTTCTTTCATTTCTTCTCAATGGGCGCCCGCCCTCTTCGCTGAGAACATACCCAAGAAAAGGAACTGGATCATTGGCCAGAACGACATATTTGTATGTGGGAATTTCAATTTTCAGCTCACGATCAGCAATGGACACCAGCTCACTTGCCGCGTGAAGGGCCCTTTTTTTATCGTTCGCCAAGATCACCATATCATCCATATAACGAATGTAGCCTGCATCTTTTTCATATTTATCCTCAAAAAAATCAATTTCAAGAAGTTCACATGCCTTTCTATCTAATAAAGAGAGATAAAAATTAGCAAAAAGCTGTGATGTTAGGTTTCCAATGGGGATTCCCTTTCCTTTCAAGTTGTAGTCCTCGTGTGATTTTATTAAACTCCAGAGTATTTTTTCTAAACTATTATCGGGGAGAAGACTCATAAAACTGTGAAACAAAATTTTGTGATCTATTGATGCAAAATACTTTTTCACGTCAAGCTTTACGCAGTAGCGTTTCTTTCCCATAATGGAGAGCTGCTTTTGAAGTCGGACCGCCGCCTTTCTATTTCCCATCCCCGTCCTGCAAGCAAACGTTCTGCAACCAAATGACGGATCAAGAATAGGTTCAACCACACGATGAAGTGCAGTGTGAACAATTCGATCCCTAAAAGGTGCTGCCATCACGAGCCTTTTCTTGGGGTCGTGAACATAAAACTCCCGATAGCCGCCCCATTTAAAATCATTGGTCTTATTGATTTCCTCTTCAATGTGTTTTAATTTTTCACCAAAATTGAAGAGATACTTTTGATACCCCTCTTTTCGACGCTTACCTCTTGAACAATCGTAAAAGGCGATAAGGAGATTTTCAAAACTACTAACTCTCTGGATGAGCATTTTTTCTTTCAAATCTGATGAATCCTCCAATTTCTTTTCCTATCTCTTTAGTCAGAGTTGTTATTTCGGAAAAACCAGCAACATTGAGGGCCTGCATATCACGCGAAAATTGAATAAGAGTCCTAATCTCGTCGAGGGATTCGGATGCACTATAGAGATGCCTCAGGCGGACACTCGCCTTTGTCACCCCCGCCTTCCGAATGCTCAGAAGACAGTTTAAAGAGGCTTCTTCTATCTTGCGACCAAGTGTTGGCCGTAGGGCCTTTGGAAATGACTTTGTCCGATGAAATATTTGGATCGCGGCCTGATAGCAATCGCTATATACTTTTGTGCTTTTCATTTCTACGATCCATTCTTTTTATAAGTGCTGAATATGCAGGGAGAAGATCATCTTCAATTTCACGAATGAGTTTTAGTGAGGTTTCGCAATCAGTTAAGTTGAAATAAGACAAAGCAAGAATGGCACCCACCTTTTGCCTTGATTCATTATAGAGATTTTTTTTATTCTTTGGCTCAAAAGAGTAGTACCCAGCACCAAGCAGTTCAATCGCAGAGAGTTTCAAATTCTCCAAGCGCTCTTTTAAGTTTGCATTGCCCTCTGATTGATCAAATTCTAGAGCGCCCAAAACATCCTTGGCCTTAGCGAATAATCTCAAGTTTTTTACGGAAAATGACTTTCCGGAATTTTCCTCTTTTTCCGTATTTTCCGAATCATTCGGAAAGCTCGTTTCCGGTTTTTCCTTTTCGGAAGGAGATGAACTACCCTTTCCAATACCAAATCTCATTGAAAAGGAAGTAAGTTGGGCGTCTGGCACAACTAGCCAGGTAATCTCTCATCAATTATCGTCCAGTCATGATTTTCGATCCTAAATATCCCATTTATATTTTTAACGACTACGTGGACATGAGAAAAGGCCACAACACTTTAGCCTACATCGTCACACATAAAATTGATCTTGAGCTGATGTCTGGTGCTCTTTTTCTTTTCGTCGCCAAGAGCAGAAAGGCCTGTAAAGCTCTATTCTTTGATGGAAATGGCCTAGTTTTAATTCATAAGAAGATTGAGCGTGGACGATTTATGTCATTTGATCACATAAAAGAGGTAACAGAAATCAATTCAAACGAATTAACTCTTATTCTAAATGGCGGACAAATCCCCTTATCAAAGTCTGGAAAGAAAATATTATTAAAAAGATAAGAAATAATTAGGCCTTTCGATCGGGCCATTCTATAATTCAGACCATGTATGATGTATCAAAGGAAAATGACAAAGAATTTCTAAGAGAAGCAGTGTTAATGCTTCAGGAAGAACTACTCGAAGCAAAGATTGAAGTTGTTTTACTGAAAAAGCTTAAAGAAAAAGATGAAGAAGTACTTCTTAAAATATCTGAAGAATTAAAAAATCTAAGAAAACGTGTCTTTGCTTCTCAACAAGAGCGAAAAGCGAATAAACCTAAGAATCACAAGAAAAGAAAAAAGGGAAACCTCCCTCATAATAAATCTAAGAATGAAAGTTTAGATGATTTTGAAATTGATCTAGATGAAGAAGTTATTGATTATAAGATTGAAGGAACTTCATGCCCTGGATGTGGTGGGGATAGCTTCTTTGAAATGAATAACTGCTTTGAGGAGTCCAATGAAATAGAAGTCATTGAACGCCAATATATAATTAAAAGACATAAGCGACAAAAATATTCTTGTAAGTGTTGCAATAAAATCATCACCGCAAAAGGTGGAGTTAAGCTAACTCCTGGTGGTGAATATTCAATTCAGCTTGCGACCCAAGTTGCTTGTGATAAGTTTGAGGACCATCTTCCTCTTGAGCGTCAGCGTAAGCAAATGAAAAGAGCTGGAATAAATGTTAATGTCAAAACCCTCTACGGTCAGACTGAACATCTATACAATATTCTTTTTCCGTTAAATGAATTAATCAGGCAAGATGTACTTTCTGAAAAGTGGGTTCATATTGATGAGTCGCCAATAGACTTTTATAATCCAAGCAAGAGTAAAGGATATATTTGGTCAATGAGCAATCCTCGTGGGGCCTTTTATCAGTTTGAACCGACTAGGTCAGGAAACGTCGCCAAAGAGATGATTAAAGGCTACGAAACAGGTTGTGTCGTTAGCGATGGATATTCTGGATATAACTTTTTAGACTCTAACAAAGATTATGAAAATATTCGTCACGCCTTTTGTTGGGCCCATGTAAGAAGAAAGTTTTTTGAGGCAATGAATCACGATGATAGAGCTGAAGTTGTTATTGATCTGATTGATAAACTCTATGAAGTAGAACACATGGCAGATGAAATTCATCATTTAAAAGAAGTTCGACTAGATAACTCTGTAGTAGTCGTTAAAGAAATTGATCGTTGGGTTGACTCTATGGATGGAAAGTATCTAGATACATCCTCTCTTGGGAAAGCTATTCACTATTATCTAAATAGAAAAGAAGGCCTTCACTTATTTCTTTATGATGAGACGATACCAATTGATAATAATATGGCCGAAAGAAAACAGCGCTGTCCTGTCATGGGAAGGAAGAACTTTAATAGTTTTAAGTCTATTAATGGAGCAGACGTAGGAACTTTCTTTTATTCAGTGATTGAATCTTGTAAATCAAACGGTCTTAATCCTAGATCGTATATAAATGATATGGCCCATAAATCTGCAAATGGAGAAGAATTAGAAAGCCCATATCAATACGGTTCTAGAATAAGTGAAGAACTAAGAGCTCAAGTAGCAAAAAAACTTGAAGCGTTATCAAAACCTTCAGGTTGAAATTAATTAAACTTAATTCATGAAACATTTTCTTATCGACAGCGACCTTCTTCGTTGAGCGCTCTGTAGCTTGCTTATCCGATTGAGAGACGACAACTTTATTAAAAGACTTTTTCTTCTCTATTCTCTTAGGCCATTGCCTAGCGGAAAATTCAGATATCGGAATATGCTTAATAAGTTCTTTTGCAGGAACTTTGTGATCAACTATGAGCTCTACTACAATGGCCTTTAAGGACTTTGGATACTTGGTACCAGGGCCACTACCCGTAAGTGAAATAATTTTATTAGCTTCTTGAATAAGCTCAACGATTTGAATATTCATGTATAACCTCCATGAATGCTAATCGTAGAAAGTCGATAGGAATTTATACGTGGCAGATGCCTAACTTACAAAAGGAATCCAACGAAGCTCTTCTAATAAACCACGATTTTCCGACCTTAACTGCCTCAATCTCCTTGGCATTGATGTAGTTAATAATAGACCTTGGGGTAACTCCAAGCCGCTCTGAAGCCTCCTGAACGGTCAAATCACCATTTTTATTTTTCATAACAAACAACACTCTTTTTAAGTTAATTCTTCTTGTAAATTTTTATTATTTTAGAGGGAGAAACATAATTTAACAATAATCAAACTATTTAGAGCAGAAAGTTTGAATAAATTTAACAAAAATTAATTCTCTGACGTGAAAAAAGAGGTGCCTCGCAACCTGTCACAAAAGTACCTTTTCCGGAAATTCCGGAAATTCCGGAAAGCGTTTCCGCATTTTCCGAAAATTTTCCGAATCATCAAAAAAATTTTCTTTCGCTCCTTCGGAGCGAGTATGATCCTCTCTTGCGATGGCCTCACATTATTTGCTTAATTTTATTTTTAATTTCCAAGGGTCAAGAGCCAAGGCGCGGCTTGCGCCGCTTTTCCAATTGCCTGCCGACTTAATACAGTGCTAGCTAAGATATTCTGACGCTATGGGCGGTAGACGCAGCGAAAGCCAATGTACGCGAGCGTGCCCGACGACGAATTGCCCAAAACGAGTGCGAACGCACCGGCGTTCGTACCATGGTTCCAATAACCGCCGCGAAGCGCAGCGCCCCCAGAACCTCCATACCAACGCCCTGCTTGCTGCGTAGAGGTATATCCGCCACTGGTTTGAAGATCATTTGATGTCACAGAGCCGGATAGTGATGTGAGTTCTTGCCATGAAGCTGTTCCATTGGTTGGACCACTCGTGAAGCCTGCTGTGGTGCTCCAGTCCACCCATTCCCATACGTTTCCGGCAAAATCCCAAATTTCGGAACCGTTAGAGAGCTGGTGAGTTCGTCTGAGTTTGTGGGTTCCTGTGGAAGCACAAGTATTGGCGGCGGTGTTATAGAGACAACTTGCGCCTGTCGATGGTGCCACTGCCGAGTTGGTAAAGCCGTCATCTGCTGTCGCTGCTGACCAACCACGCGCGAGATCGCCTGATCCAACCGAGCCGCCAGACCAGTTAGTGGAAACGCCTTCGAGGTCTCTGGCGATGGTCATCCACTCAGGATTGGAAATAAGTGTAAATGTGCCGGCTTCAAAGCCAGCTTCAGTCATCGCCTCGCAGGTCGATTGCGCAGTCGTGGCATTGATACTTACCCAAGGGCTGCCGGAGGCCTGAGAGACGGCGTTGCCGCCACTGTTCTTAGCTTCGTATGCCATAACACAGAAGTCCGATGTTCCGAAAGTGGCGTTTCCAGTGACAGCAACGAAGCCGGTGGGGCAACTGAGAGGCCCTGTTCCGAGTGTTCCCGTTGAGTAAGTGATAAACCAAGCTGATCCATTAGAGATAAGCTGTGCTGTTGCATATTGGCTCTGCAGTTCTTTCCCATAGATTTCGCCATCAATTGCTTCGGGAGCAACAACGGCCACCGTCTCAGATGCATCAATATTTTTAATAGTAATGGCAAACCCACTTCCTGCGGTAGCAGCAGCAGGAAGCGTTAGTGTACTCGCCCCTGAAACCAGAAAAACCTTATTATTATCTGCTGTGGTTACTGTGTAGTCTGCGGCTTTAGCTTCAAGTGTGTTTAAAATCTTGATTCCTGTGATTGCCCCATCAGCTACTTTGGCGGTAGAAATTCCACTGTCTTTAACTTGAAGATTACCACCACTGACTTCAATGGTTGAGTTATCAACATTGCTGGTTCCAAGCTTATTATTAAAGGTATTCCAGTCAGTGTTTGTTAAATAACCACTGGTGGTGGTGTTTGCTTGTTTGACTTCAATGGTGGTTCCCGTTCCAATGATGGCATTGGTTCCACTTGTGATAGTAAGGACTGATGAGGTTGCTTCGGTGAGATTTCCCTTCGTAAGGGTGGGTTCTTTTCCAGCAATATTTCCATCGAGCTTGTTGATGGCGGAAAGAACCGTATCTGCACTAGATACCACGCCTGCCACAGAAGCGAAGCCGGTTAGTGTTGTCCCTCTTACGTCGGTAGCGAGCGTTGAAAGAGAGAGATCGCCTCTTAGATACTGCGCGGTCGTTCCAGTGGTAATGGCACTTTGTTTGTTATTAAAGGTATTCCAGTCAGTGTTTGAGAGGTAGCCATTGGTGGTGGTGTTTGCTTGGGTCATGCTGATGTTCGGTGTTGCTCCACCACTTGAACTTAGCGGCGGTGTCGCTGTTACGTTACTTACTGATCCCGCACCGGTTGTCACCCAAGAAAGCACTCCCGAGCCATTTGTAGAAAGAACTTGCCCACTTGTTCCATCGACTCCAGGCAAGGTCCAAATAAGGCTGGCTGCAAGAGCATCTGGAGACTTGAATCCTAGATAATTTGATCCATTAGCTGTTAATTCATAAAAACGAAACTCCCCGGTCTGGCCTGCAAGTGTGCCATAAGGGGAAGCGTTAATACCCCCTTGAGCACTTGAGGTTATCGAGTTTACTGAAAGATCAGTTGAGCCTGTGATTTGGTCTTGCTTAAGGGCGAGAGCATCTGAAACATCATCACTGCTTGGAGCAGTAGTCGTTTGTCCATTGGTGATGCTTCCAACTTCAATGAGGTCGGTTCGCGCTTGTGCGGCAGTATAGTATTTATTGGTTGCCCCTTCGGGAACGACATCGGTATTCAAAGTTTGCCAGCTTTTGTCTCCGCGCCAATATTGCGCGGTTGTTCCTGCGGTAATGGAATTTTCTTTTCCTGATATATTTGTCGCATTGGTTGTGACCTGAGAGCTTAAAGCTGAAACATCAACTCCATCTACAAGCCCTGTAGTGAAGGTGATGTTGTTTGCTCCCATGACAATGTTGCCGGTCATCGTACCACCCGCTAGCGGGAGCTTACTTGACAGGTCTGTTGAAAGATTTGCAATTTTACTTTGCGCAATCGCCGCACTTCCTGAAATATCCGCATTGGCAATAGTTCCATCGGCGATTTCCGTAGTCGTGACAGAGCCGGCCCCTCCGCCATTTAAATCGTCGCTGATGACCCAAGCAGAGCCGTTCCACTTAAGAATCTTTCCTGAAGCAATGCCAGTGGTATCAACGTCGGCAATATCATTAATAGAGGAGGTCGTTTTATTGATTTGTGCCCAAGTGTAATCTCCTGACTGAGGAGTGACCGCGCCACTCCTTCCGTTAAAACTTTGCACATTTGTGGCATTATCAATTTTTTCCCATTGAGCAAGAACATTGTTCCAAACCACCCAATCGCCAACTGCCCATGAGTTGGTTCCAGCTCCTCCGAGAAGATCATAAGTCCCAGAGTTGTTGACGATATAATATTCGCCAAGATTGCCTCCGCCTGAGAGATCAGGCGAGTTCGTGGTTGCATTCCAATTTCCGGCGTAAGTGAGACCACCAAGATCACTAGGAACCCAAGTCGTTCCATCATATTTTAAAACTTGTCCAATTCCTGCTCCCATACTGGCAAGTTTTGAAGCAGTGACAGCTCCATCTTGCAGCGTGAATGTCACTTGAAAGGTCGCTGCTCCATAGGCATCAGAAATAATTAAACTGAAAACAGCGCCCACTGCAAAAGAGATATTTTTTAGGCCGTTAGCAATAAGATTGGAGGCCGTTTTGGATTCAATGGCAAAAGTTTCATCAAATCCCGAAGGGCCTGTGATTCGCACAGTATTGACGCCATCAAGGGCACTACCATTGATAACCAATTGGTCGTTGACAATAGAGACTGCGGAAACTGTCGCCTTGGCCACACTCCCACTTTTAGTGGCATTTCGGTCAAGTCCGAAAGTCTCGACTTTGTCTGGTTGAAAAAAACAACCAGAGAGGATGAGTGATAAAGCAATGTAGACAAAGACAGTTCTCAAAAATACACCTTTTCATTTAAAGCATTGGTTTCTCAAAACCTTTTCGTAAGATTTTAAAATATGTTTAGCCTAATAAGTTTTATTTCCGTACTTTTAATGACTTAAAAATAAGCCTTTTAGACCACGCTTCTTAATAATGTGAACGAGAGTTGGCACTTGTGTGCCAACGAAAGAGTGAAATAACGAAAATTCAACAACTTGCAACAATGATTCGATAGTTTAGTAGAGCTGAAGTGCCATTTTATTAAGGGATGGGTAATACAAGGTGAATCCAGCAAATATAAGGTCGGGGTCGCGAATCTGCTCGGGATTGTTCTTGTAGATAACTGGCCATTCACGCCAGTTGCCATAAACTTTCTTGCTGATAAGGCTTAATGAATCGCCACTTTTAATGAGGTAAGGGTTTCCAATCGGTGGTGTATAAGGCTTTAGCGGTTTTCGATACTTTAATACAGGTCGGTTGGAGAGATCATAGCTATCGCCAAGTACATCTTTGTTAAGGGCATGGAGTTCCCTCCACTTTCGATAGTCCCCGTAAATATTAAAAGCAATAAGCATGAGGGTTTCATTTTTTTTGACCTGATACTCCAGAAGTTCAGTGGAATCAATTGCATGATTTTTTTGAGAGGCGGCAATCTCAACGACTACATCATCTTCTAAGGTATTCATCAGATCGGCATCGTCGATTTTTTGTCGGTCAGAAACAGTAAGAACGCTCTCGCTCCGATCCTCAATGATGAAATCTGAATCTTCTAAAAATGTTTTTTCTCTTCCCTCAATGCCACTTAGCTTATTCATTGTTCCATCAGTGCTAATACAAGACTGAAACAGAATAATTAAATGAAAAAGGAAAAGAAGTGATAAATTTTTCCCCATCCTAATATCCTTCTCTTTTAGTGTAAAATAAATCTGTGGAACTGTATAAGAGGTATATTTTACCTATTCTTTTAACTTTGTTGTGTACGACCTCCTTGGAGGCCGCGGAGCCTCTTATTAAAACCAGCTACGTCTATGCCCGTGGTGGCGAATCTCTAAGAGAGCTACTTGAATACCAAGTCGGTATTCCCAAAAATGTCTTGGATCAAAACGGATATTTTGAAAAAATCAAGAGCTGGAATCCATCACTTGAAGATCCCGCCTCTCTCGCTTCTGGCGAGCGCATCTATGTGGAAATTCCTTACCGAGTTGTCCTCACGCCGCGTTTGAATTCACCAAGCGAAAGTCTAGCGGCAAGTGGAGCTAGCAAGGCCCAAAGGAAAACTGCTTCAACTGGAAAGGAGACAAGTCAGGTAGTGGCGGCAATCTCAGAAAGTGACGATAAAGAAAGACAAGGCAGATGGAACTTTTCGCTATTCTATGCTCTCTCGCGAGGTTCGTTTCAAGAGAGTATTTTAAATTCCAACATCACCACCAAATCCAGTCAAGATTCACCTTTTACATTAGGATTATCCACATTCAAAAAACTTCACTATGACTGGAACTATTCCGGAAGTCTTTATGTTTCCAAACTTGATAGTGGTCTTTCCGATCAAAATGAAAGCGTTTCCCTCCCTTGGGAGTACGGCCTAAATTCTTACATTGGTTATCAAAGAGAGAGTTGGCCGGTAGAAGTTTATACTGGGATCGATCATGAGCGCTTTTCATCTTACAATACAGAGGAACTACCTTCTGGCGAACCACTCTCAACAAGAGAGCATACCCTTACATTTTTGACGTTGGGAGTTTCCAAAAAGTTTGAATGGTTTGGGAAACAATTTTTAGCCAAAGCAAGTTACAGTAGCTCTGTCATGAGTTCTCAAAGCAGAGAAAGCAAGGTCAATCCCCAAGAATTTGAGGGAACCAAATTTATACTCTATCTCAACATGAAGGCCAGCAAGGATTGGTTCTATCACGGCTTTTACAAGCAGCATGACCTTGAAGGGGCAACGTCCCTTCATATCGCCAGACTCGGGCTTGGATTTGGATATTCGTTCTAAGGTTTTATGATCTTCCAAAACCGCTTGTCGTATTTAAACTCGGTCCTTGAGTCATCCAACACCATATTGACGAGATTAACATAATTATCAAGCTCATTCTCTCCGCCAAACACTGGAGCAAGAATACTTTTGGCATTTTCAAAAACTTCTTTAAGCCGATTTTTCTCGATCTGCTTTGATTCGTCGTCATTGAATATAATGGGAATTTCTCGAAAACTCATTGAGTCAGGGCCCACATTAAATCCGGCCTTTTCCAGATAAGATGGCAGGTTATCGTTAATGAAAAAATCAAAGTTGGGAATTCCTTTCGCTGCCAACTTATCCTGAAGTTCGCCTAGTTGCGGATAATGCGTGGACCGAATATTGATAAGCAGTCCATTGGAATCGATAACCATCAATTTCCCACCAAGCCTTAAGATTCTAAAAAACTCATCTGTCACTTTTTGGGGATTGGCCATGTGTTCATACACATAACGGCAGATTATGGCATCAAAAGACTCATCTGGATAAGGGACATTTTCAAGATTCGCTTGGGTCAAAATGATATTGGAAAAGACCTCTATCCCTTCTATTCTTTTTTGGGCAAGAAACGCAGTCTCTTTTGAAACTTCAATTCCATGAAAGTGAACATTTTTTTTTGCGTTAATAAGGGCCAACATTCTACAAATAATTCCCGAACCACAACCGGCATCTAGCACACTTTGCCCTTCTTTAAAAAGACAATCTTCCAAAAAAAATTCTTCCTCCGGTCGAAAGCCTTTCATGAGGGCCTGTTTTTCCAATCGGTAAAACTCTTTCTTCCCTTCATTTCCAAGAGGATACTGATAAGAAATTTTCTTCAAAAAAGAGATAATCTCCTTGATGTTGATTTTACTAAAAAGGACAATCTCATCCGATGTGATGTCAAAGTTTTGCTGACACTTTTGTGTGAAATAACGAGTCCCCACTTCCCCCGACAGGATTGCACGATGTTTAATATTAAAATAATTATGGGCCTTAAGTCTCTTGAAAAACTCAATTCCATTCATAGGTGCCATATTGAAGTCACTCACGATGAGAGAATACTTTTCAGGTGATGATTGAATGGCATTAAAGGCGTCGGACGGATCGGTAAACGAATCCACTTTAAATCCTGATTCCTCAAAAATATGCCTGAAGGTTTCGAGGATTTGCTCTTCGTCATCAAGATGAGCAACAAAGTTGCTAGTTTCAGATGTTTCCATATTTATCCTTTTATGAAGCTATCACTTTGTTCAAGTCGGCATGTTCCATCATGAGCGCCCTCGACTTAGTAGGGAGCCTTTTTGCTCAAGCCACTCGAACATATTGGTATAAACTTTTTGCATTTCAGGGGTGGGATTAGGATCACTCTTCTTTAAAAAATCAATCAGATTCTTGGGATGATACAGGTACGAATTGAACATGGATAAAAGGAGCTGGTAGGTTCCTAGTGCCTCCAGACAATCAAATTCCTTCAGGACTTGAAAAATTTTTAATTTCTTTTCTTCTGAAGTTTCACCATTATCGGGAAGCACAATGATTCGATACTTTCCTCCGCTGTGATCTTTCTTGCTATAGGGAAAGGGTGCACCTTTTTCAAACTCAACTTTGATGCCGTTCACTTCTGTGATTCTTCTAAAAGCGGTTTCCTGGGTATTTTCACCCTTTTCGTAGAAGTGATTATAAAATCTTTCAAAGATAATTCCGAAGAAATCCACAGGGATTTCATTTCTTGGAATATTGATCTCAAGATTATTGAGAAAGGCCTTCATCATTGTTGCCAGTGGAGTGGCCTCTTACGACCCTGATGATTCTTGTCTTTTGCTCTCTTCCATTTGCACAACCATTTCTTTAAATAGTTTGATTAGTATAACTTATTAAATATTTATCATCATAAATCAAACTATCTATTGGCAAAAAATCATATATTCTGCATAAAAGAGCGCTTTTAAGGGTCTAATATTGAGGATTTAAAGATTAACTAAGTTTGAAAAATGATATAGGATAGCAAAAAAGTACGTCTTTAAGAGAAAGTGGAAATGCAACGTGGCAAAAAAACCGAATACTCACAAAAAAAGGCCCGGCAGGGGAAGAAGAGCGAATGTTGTGGAAGGACTTAGGGAGAATCCCGAGAAGGACACCAACATTGAAATCTTTATGCAATTAATGATTGCTGAGTATCTCGTTGGTAAAGAGGGAGAAATCCTCAGTAACGAAGAAAAGGCCAAAAGAAGAAAAATCCTGGCCAAGCATCTTGGTCGCACGGAACAAACCTTAAAGAATATGTATCTCTATGGGCAGGGCAGCTTGCAACAATTTTTCAAGGCCGCCGAATTTATTTTGAAAATCGGTCAAAAGGAAGTCATCAATTTTCTTCGCGCTTATCCTTACATTATGAGTAAGCTGGATTCCATCAGTGAAGCTAAACGCAGACTTTATTACAATATGGAGAAAATGACCGAGGAAGAACTCAGCTTGACCAACGACCTTCTTGAAGTCGGCCTTAAACGAAATAGGGCCATGCGAGCAGGAAAGGAAGAACTTAACATTGACTAAACTTTTCCTTTCCCAAATATTCAATCAGTCCCTTCGGAAATATTCTAACATTGGCGTTTAGGGCCTTGGTTTGTACCAATAGATCATCGTAATAATTGGTCAATAAAACAGATTTTGATTCAAGATCAAATTCTTGAATCAGGTCGATGCCATTTTTTGTGTTTTCACCCAAGTCATAATCAAATACAAAGATGGGCCCTATAAGCTTTTCTCGATTTTCTTGAAACCAGTTTTCAAATTCCTCAGAAGAATGGTGAAAGTATTTTTTTATGGCGGGGACGTTTTTCTCCAGTGACTCTTTGACAAGCGTGTGAATGACCGGACGGTCATCCGTTAAAATAAATTCACTTATATCTTTAAGATTCAATTTGTCGTGAAACCAACTTGGAGTTTTCACTCTGGGAAGTGATATGGAAACTATCGTTCCGTTGCCAAGCTCGGAAGATATGGTAATTTTCCCACCCCATTCATCCACTTTTTCCATGGCAAAACTAAGCCCCAGCCCATTCCCACCTTCTCGAAAGGATATTCCTCGCTTTCCAATTAGCGCCAAATGTTCCGGCTTGATACCGCATCCAAAATCCTGAACGTTGATTAAATTTCTATCACCTCTTTGGATCAGGAAAACTGCTATTTCGCCGCCATCTCGGCTGGCCCTTGAAGCGTTATCAATAATATTCCCCAACAAACGCTTAAGCATACTTTCATTAATATTTGAAAAAGCGGAAAAAGCATCACCCTGAATCTCAAACGATACACGCTGATTCTTTTGCAAAAGCTTAAGATTTTCCTTTTCAACAGTTTCCTTAATCGTTGCGGCTAGGCAAACAGTCGTCATTTTATCGTGCCCGGTCTGGTCTCGCTTTTCTTTTAGGTCGTCAAGTATGGATCTCATGTCGTCACATGCACTTTTAATTTTCTCCCGCTCATCTTGAACAATCTCATTTCTATTATCAGCAAGAGCATATAAAAGTTGCATCGGTTGGTTGAGATCGTGCCATACCTGACTAACTGTTTCCTTGATCCCCTTATTCTTCTCTTCAAGTAAATCTCTTTCAAAACTCTTCTTAATAAGAGTTTTATACTTATACAAAACTGGAAGAAGAAACATGATGCCGATAAAGCAAAAGACCAAAATTGCTTTGATTGCACTGGCATGGGCATAAGTATAGGTTATAGTTCCAGCACGCTGTTTTTGGTGTTCATCAAAGAAAATATCCACGGCAATATTAGTCGTTGTCAGTTTTGAAAGTACCCCTCGATCTTCCTTAAAATAATCTGGCCCGAGACTTGGTGGAAGAACAAAAACACGGTTCCCTTCAAAATCATAGTAACCAATGGCCTCGAAGCTTCCAAGTTTGGCATTGGATAATGAATAGATCGCTTCTCGGTATTGATGGGACTTGAGCATTCCCTCAACCACTTTGGTAACATGAAAGGCATTCTCCTTTTTGATGGAATAAACATAGTAGAGACCGACAATAGTCGTAATAATAAACAATCCCATGCAGACAATAAGAGAAAGTGAGATAAAGTGGCGTGTTAGTTTTTTCTGATTTTTCATACTTTATCCGATTGGATGCGGCACCATTGCCAACATTCCCAATGACAACTCCCGTCCTGAAAAGATATTCAATCTCGCCAAGTTGATTTTATGCTCTTCAACCCTTCCGTAGTAAATATCTTGCAGATGCGACGAGGTCGCCCTCACCACATGAAGAGGAAGGTCATCAAAGATTGGATAAGGAGCTTTTAAAGTTTTAATTTCAAATATATCTTTTTCAGTTTCTAATGCTGTTTCAGGGCCATAGTTATCCGTTGTCAATTCAAAAAGTTTGTGAGCAAAATGAACTCGCTTGTGGTCAAGTCCATTTGGCACTTTCTTTTCATATAGATCATTTGGAGAAAGTGGCAACAAGTCGAGATTCCCATCCAAATGGGCCACGACATTAATCAAACATTCAAGCAAGGCACTTTCAAAAGAATCATTTATATTTTCATTGCACCCAAATCCGTACAAAACTCCAAAACGATCACCTCCACTCGCATGGCAAACGGCTACATGGCAATCGTTGATTGCTGCGTTAGTTGTTGCCAAAGTAAGAGTTATTCCCTCATCTTTTAAACGCTCACAAATCTCTCTAAATTCATAGGGAAGATCGAAATCTTCCGGCTTTCTAAAAGGAGTCTGGGCCAGGTGGTGACAAAGCACAGAGTCCCTTTCAAGGAGTTCCAGCTTGGAATTTTCAATGGCCTTTGATTTATCAACATGGGCCGCTACCCCGTTACTGTTTATTTTAAGAGCAAAGCAATACATCCTTTCAATTAACTCAGAAAAAGATTTATAAAAGGCAATCTCTTCATTTTTATTGGTGCCTCTTCCTTCAAATCTATGACCTGACACCGTTCCAGTGACCCGAAAGTCGTGGTACTCAGGAAGCCAACTCTTAACCCAATTAAGTCTCTCAACTTGAAGATCAAGAAACTTTGAGTGGGCCAGTATCCATTTGTTCAGTTTTTTGTAATCGTCCATATCGGGTTATTCGCAAATATTTGTGGAAGATTGCTCTTCCATGGTTTTCTTAATAGAGCAATGTATGGAGAAGACGCCAAGGGAAAGATTACTCCTTCCATTAGTGACTTGAAATGCAACTCTTGGAGCATATCCAATCGTACAGACTTATCAATTATTGACATATATTTGGCAATCCATCTCTGTCTCTCCGCTTTGGTCATGCCAAAAACCCCGGCATTGACTGAGTAAGTGATGAGGGAAATATCCTCATTAAATGTTATATCGGGCCCTCCAATGAAAGCATGGGGCATCTTCTCTAAAGAATCATAATTTGTGAGAGCTGGGATCTTATTGCTTTCAAAAACTTCAATACCTGGCAAAGATTGTTCTAAGAGCTTTTGGTAATTATCAATGGAGCCCACGCGAAGAAGGGCGAGCTTAAATTTTCCATTTTTAACCTCAAAGGTGGTATTTTTAATTTTCTTTTCGATTGCCTCTTTTTGTTCCTCAGAAAGTTGCCCATCTCCAAAAGGAGGCAAAAACTGTTTTCGGTCTTGATAGCCCGGTCTTGATAGAAAATATGAGGATAAGGCCTCTTTTATTTTCTTTCCGTAGGCCAATCTCTCGTCTTGGGAAAATTCTTTCATTCCCCTTTCTGTAAAAAACACGGCAAATGTTCTGATATCCATCGTTGTATGCAAAGAAGCGTCATCGACCTCTTTTGAAAGGCCAATGACTTTTTCAGGGTTCAGCTTGTCGATGGTGGTTATGTGATCAACCTCTCCTTCTTTGTATAAATCAATGGAGGACTTGTGGTCTCCAATCCCACTGGGGATGAACTCAACTTCTTGAGGAAGTTCGTCACTATAGTGATAGTGGTTGGGGTTTACTTTTAGAAGAATCTTTCCATCATCACTAGATGAATCGACATAATATGGGCCGGACGTATTTCTATAATCAACAATTTTCAAAGTTTTTGGGTCAACTGACGTTTTTGGAATGACGGCAAAATCAATGGCGGTCAAAATATGGGTTAAAAACGGCTTCTTTTCTCCGGGTCTTAAAACGAGGGTGTACTTGTCCTTGACCTCGATCCCGTCACAAGGTGATTCGATTGTTTCAAGCTTCGAGTCTGGACAAATGATGTCCCTAAAATTGCCATGAGTATTGCTTGAGTTGACAAGCAGTCTTTTTAGGGAAAACTCGGCATCAAAGGCGGTGATCTCATAACCATCTATGGTTTTTAGCCCCTTCCTGATATGAAGAAAATATTCATTGGTATTTTCATCCCATTGAAACTTTTCGGCAACACCGCCGATTGGTTGGCCATTGGCATTAGATAGCTCGACCAATGGACTATAAATATTTTCAAGGAAAATGTATTCCGGCCCCAAGTGGATTCGGGTAGGTTCATAGTGCGAAGCAGGTTTGTCATAGGGGAAAGCGACTCTTAATTTCATATCAGTTTTATCCTTCAGAGGTCTTAGTGAAACAATGATGTATCCACCAATTAATAATACGGCCGGGAGTAATAAATAGAGGTTTTTGTTCTTTAAAAACAAATTGTCCCCCCGCGAGATACCACATCACGGATATTGCCTCTTCTTTCAAGCTCTCGAATAATCGAATCATTCAAATCCAATTGTACATTTCTATTTAGCTCCAACTCTTCCTTGTCGATTTCGACAATTCCTGTGCGAAGAAGCTCTCCCAGAATCTTTGATTTTACTTTATGGGCAATTTCAGGATGTTCCTTATCAATTAACGAAACCCGTTCCTTTAGTCCAAGAAGGGCCTTCTCTAATTCTTTTCCTTTCTTCTCATCCTCTTTATCAGTGGGCCTAATCTGACTTGCGATGAAAAGGTTGGACACTGCTTTCTCAATTTGTTCTCGCAGCTCCTTGTTGGATAACTCGGTCATTTGTAGGCAGTTCATTGTTAAAAGAGATTTTTCTCCTAGAACATTGACCTTACAATCAGGAACAGCATTTAGCAGTTCATTGGCCTGAGCATAATTGATATTAAGTGCCGAAGATAAAATCGAAAGTGTAACTATCTTTTTTCTCATGGTATTCCCCTTATTCTTAAATTCTTAGACTCGAAAAATTATCTATTAAAGTTTTCAGTAAATTGTTTCTTTCATCCGGTCCATAATCAAATATACCAAGCGACTTCATTCGTGAGTTTAAAGTGGTTCTTTTAACCTTCAAGTCAATTGCCGCTTGTTTGATATTATGTCCCTTGTTTTTCAAAGCCGTGAGGATCAATCGCTTGACCTGTTCACGCTGTAAGTGCTCCAAGGTTTCCAAATCCAAATTTATAATGGCATCACTCATGGAGTTGGACTCCAAAATATCATTTGGTAAATGTTTTTTTCTGATGATTCTGTCTTCGACTTCTACATAAAGTCTTTCGACAAGGTTTTCAAGCTCCCTCACATTTCCAGGCCAGCTATGACCTTTCAAGGCCCTTATAGTCGAAGACGAAAAATCCTTTTTTATTTTGAATTTATTCTCTGCCATTTCTTTAAAATGCATAAGTAACGGCTCAATATCCTCGGTCCTTTCCCTGAGTGGAGAGATTTCCAAGTCCAAAGTAGAAATGCGAAAGTAAAGATCAGGAAGGAAATCGGGATCGTTTCCGCGACACAGTTCTTTCAGTTTTGGCTTTCCTGCACAAACTAAACGAAAATCGACACCAAATTCCTTGGTACTACCAACACGCTTAATTTTCTTTTCTTGGAGTGCGCGCAAAAGCTTGGCCTGAGCATCCTTTCCAAGATGGTGAATTTCATCAAGGAAAACCGTTCCTCCATGTGCCGCTTCAAAAACGCCCGCTTTTTGATTAATAGCGCCGGTAAAAGAGCCTTTTTCATGGCCAAACAATTCCGACTCCATCAATGTCGAGTCGCCTTTAAAAGAAGAACAGTTCACCGCAATGAACTGTCCTCGTTTGGCCCTTATGGAATTGGCGTGGATGGCCTTGGCAACAAGTTCTTTACCGATGCCTGTTTCACCTGAAATCAATACATCGGAATCCACTTCAGCGTATCGCAGAACACTTTTAGCAATTCGCTGAAAGTCTGCTGAAACTCCGATCATGTTGATGAGCTTTGCATAGTCCTTATTGTCTACCTTCTGCCCAAGAGAATTTTCTTGAATATATTTTGAAAAGGCCGACTTTATATTGGCAACGACCTTTTGCTTGGTAATTGGCTTATACAAGACTTTGTCGGTATCAACTTCAAGCCATCTCTTGTAGGCTTCCTCCGAGGTATCAGCGGAGACTATCACAACGACCAGGTCCTCATTGATTTTCTTGAGCTGACGGACCAACTCACTTCCATCTGAAAACAAGTCGTCATCCGGCAATAGGTTGTAGTCTATAAAAGCGATTACGTATTCACTTGGAGAAGAGAGGAATTGTTGATAGGCCCTGCCACCCGAAGAAAAATATTCAATAAGATATTTTTCGTCTTTTAAAAATTCCTTGTAGGAATCCAAAACCTTTTCATGGTCATCAACTATAAGAATTTTCTTTTTGTCATTCATCGTTTCCACCCTTTGGGTAATATGTTTACGCAACCCCCTTAAGCAACCAGCGTGCCAACTACAGAAACCTCATATTTTCGAGATATTATGGCTGACGCAATCTATCATAATTGTTTATTTGGAGCAAAGCAGTGACGAGACCTCGTCACTTTTTTACAGGGTAGGCTCTTTTCCCTTGAAAAACTTTTGGAATATCAAGTTGTTGAAGCCAAAAACATAAAATGACATGAATTCGTCACTTTCTAATGAAAAATGGCCAGAATCACACCTTAACCCTTTGAAGTTATGGGGAAATAACTTTCTGACGATTATTCGCCACACAGCTTTGAGTTCCAATACTCGATAAAGGCAAGATAAGCACTTTTGGAAGTCAGAAAAGGGATATGTTGTGTGGCCGATACTTTAAAGGCCGGAAGATTTTCAATTTCATGGCGAAATGCCTTCTCCACTCTATGATGGCCGTCAATCAGGTTATATCTCCCCGGTGCAATCTCTGCCAAAATCACAGGGGATGAAAGATCGGCCGATTCAATAGCGGTCTCATCCAAGTGGTCTGAGGAAAAACCGCTATAGCTTTTGACTCCTATAAGCTCTCTTTCCACCAAGTTTTTATTTTGTTGAATGAAAGATAAGAGCTTTGTGATGTTGAATTCAAAAATACCGTTTGGGAAAATCTCATCCCCATCTTCAATTGAAGTTGGAGTAAATTGTTCATCAACAAAAAGTTTCTTTGATCTTTCCATATCTCTTCTCTTGTTTCTTGTTTTTGTTCTTTCTGATAATAACCTAAAATTTCGTGACGATTTTTCACCAAACAAAAAAATGTCGTCACTATTTCTATCCTCTCAATTTTAAAAAGAAAACTGATACTCTTAAGACCAATTCATGACGAGCATTCGTCAAAACATGTTTTGCAAAAAGCACAAAACAAATAATTAAAAACGATCTCTTCAACTCCACAAGGTCTTGTCTTCATTAGGTTTAAAACGTCATCAGGTCTCCTAAACGTCTCCTTTTAAATTTTGGCACTGCTATTGCCCTAGGTGGAGTCACACTTTGGAAATTTCTTTCAAAGCAATCACAACGAACAAGCTTTTAAAAAGGGGGAAGCATGAACACGACAATCGAACAAACTCAAACTGCTGATGGACTTTTCAAGAGAAAATCATCACCAGAAAAAACACACTCTCTCACCCTTATAGAAAAAAGGGGTGACGATGGGGTGACAAATGAAGCACCAATAACGCCGAACCTGAAGCTACCACCTTGGCTCAACGATGATGGAAGCTTCAAAAGTGATGAAGAAATTCAGACTCTTGGAAAAAACTGGTCAGCCGAAACTTGGGATTCTTACTTAAAGGTCAATGTTGGCGATGTCGAAGCAGAGGATCATGATTTGGTCTTCTTTCCCTTCGTTGATACTGAAACAGTGAATTTTGGAGCGGAGCTGTTAAAGACTCTTCGCACCCAAGATGATTACGAAAATCTCCCAGAGGCCTTTGAGTTTGCTCTAACCTTTCTTTCCGACCGAGAAGCTCAAGTCATCCGTATGCGATACCTGAAGGAGTTGTCACAGGAAGAGATTTCCGAGAGGCTTGGAGTGGGGATCAACTCGATCAAAAGCTTTCGACGCAAGGGACTCAAAAAGCTTCGTCATCTTTTGCCTTCCGAGGAGTTTAGAACAAAATATCAGGAGCATATCAAACATCTCAAGCGGAAATGTCACCCCAACGTCACCCCTGAATCCCTATAAGGGTGAGAGAGCATGTTTTTAATTTTTAAAAAGAAAGGCCTTATGAATGCAAATCAAAAATTGGATTCAGAAATAAAACGTCACCCCGGCGTCACCCCAAAAAACCTTAAGGGTGAGAGGGTATGTTTTTTCAAACAAGGCCCAAAAACTTTATCTAATCTGGAGGCACGATGAAGCATCTCGTTGCAAGTGACGTATTTGACGATCTCTATTTGCATACCCACAGGGTCGTCAACAACACAAAAAAAGAACTATTGATTGTAGGCAACCAGTTCAAGGAAACTCGTGGACTGACCTTGTCGGAGCTTAGGCTTTATATTGAGCGGGATATTTTTCTGGCGGTTAGAGATGATCTACTCCCATATCTCAGTTTCTCGGTTGATGTTGAAGAGGGCACTCATGGTTACGGTGGAGACCTGACCGTCACTATTGATTACATGAATGGGCAAGTTCTCAATCACCAATTCATCAATGAAACCATCAAAAAGAGTCCTACTCGGGTTTTAGAAGATGACTTTTTTGAACAAAATCACGGGAACCTGTTCTCCGAGCTCGCCCTTCGTGTCCAACACAAAATCGCTCAAATGCTGGCGGCCTACAACTGTGAAGAATACCGACTAATTGATGGACGAGTAGTCTTTTTCAGTGAGCATTTCGACTATTGCGTTCGCTTTGAACAACGCTACTTGAGAAATCTTCTACGGTCAGTTCCTATGATCGAAGAGAATCAACAGTTTTTTCTCGACTATATTATCCCTGGAGTATGTGCATGATGGAAACCATATTGAGCCCCGAATGTTTAAAAAAACTTTCTGACCGTCAAGTGAGTAATGAATTTTTAAAAACGCTTAATCATTGCGATGGACCGACCGTTCTTGAAATGTTTGTTGAATCCCTTCCTCCACGGGAAAGAAAAGTTATTCGACTAAAATTTTGGCAGAACATGGACTTTGACGAAATCTCTTATGAAACGAAAATTCGACGAGATCGAGTAGAAAAGATTCTTGTTAACGCAATCTCTCTTCTTCGGCAAAAGATGATTAAAAAACTGGTAGACCTTGAAGACGACTGGGAAATTGAGGATGGGCCGCTTCAAGCGACCGAAGTCATGTAGGAGTCAACATTGAAAGTTTGGAGCGTTTTTATATTCTTGAGTATTTCCACCCTGGCCCACGCTTTCCCAAGTGTGTGTAGCGTGGTGAACTCGCCAAGTTTTCGTAGTTGCTTGGGGCTTACCAGTCATATTTCCATGTGTGGATGGCCGGTGCCGAGACCTTGTGTACACTTTTCCTATCATGTGCCCCAATACTACAGCGAGGTGGTGAGTAATCCCAAGGAATCCTTTTTTACAGAACTCCCCGGCGCCGCCGCTCAACTGGCAACAACCAAAGAAGTGGTTCCTTTTGGTGCCGAGGGTGATGAAGGTTCCTTTTCCTTTCATGCGCATACTATCAATGTGCCCTTTACCATGTGGGGTTTTGCGGGAATGCCTTGTGGAGGTGCGCAGTGGGACAATATGTGTTTTACCTCCATGTCCGAACACTTGGGAAGTAACTGGAAAACCGGACTTGCTGACTCTCTCCAACCAGCATGGCTGGCCTGGAGTGCCGCGCCCAAAGCGTGCCTAATTAAAGGTGCTGTAACCTCTGCGACTGGAGGCTCAACACCCACCGGATACCCGAGTCATTCTGCCATGTGTTCAACCGATCGAAGTTGGATGAAAAAGTATCCCCCCAGCAATCAGCCGGTTTGTAATGGCTGGGGAATAATGTTCCCGAGGTACGGGACTGTGACCAGCTCGGATCAAAATACGGCATCTTTGGTCGTTGCTTCACGGATGCGAAGTCTGGGATCAGAGGTTTTTCAATCGGTTCCGACTTTTCATGATGAAAAATGGCAGATGATTTATCCCCAATCGAGTTCTTGCTTTCGAGAGGGGCAAAATGTCGCTCTCTTGCGGGCCAAACGTGTCAGTGAAATAGGACGACTCTTAAATGGAAAACTTAAAAATTACCTCTATGTTGTGTGGAAAAGAGTGAGTTGTACACGTGATCTCCCATATTATGCCTCTACTCACGCCTGGCCTTCGATAATTCAGGCAGCATGTCGAGGTGTCCAATGAAATTCGGCGACTTCTTAATTCAAAATGAGTTTGTGGGCCAAAATGCCGTAAATGAGGCCTTAATGGTTCAAATGAGGCTTAAAAGGCAAAAACTTGGAAGATTGTTAGTAGAACTGGGTCATTTGGATAAGCCGTCCCTTAATTTGGCCCTTACTCGCTATTTTAATCCGAGTTTGAATGAATCGGCCTTGGAGCTTAGGGCGATAATGGCCAAGGCAAAGCCAACTCCCGAAATTTTAAAACTTGCCAAGCGTTATAAAGCACTGGCCACTAAAGAAGATCAATACAGCATTGAATTTATACGCGTTGATCTCATTGACGATGATCTGCTGGCCCAGGCTGAGGAAGCTACAGGAAAAAATGCATCTTGCTTTATTGTCTCAAAAGATACGTTTGAATATTTGAGTTCATCGGCAAAGGGCCAGGAAGCTAATACTTCCAAAATTGTAGTCACTAAAGCGCTTTCTGATGATGATAAACTGTGCACCAATTCGCCTTATACCAAGCTTTTCAAAGAAGCGCTTGGCGAAGCTAAAAAACGCTCAGTCAGTGACATTCATATTGAACCGACCAGTAATGGAGTTACCATTCGTTTTAGGCTTTTTGGCGCCCTATCCGCCTTCAAGACACTTGGGCCAGATCATCGAGAAGGATTCATCACCACTGTTAAAAGTATTGTTAATATGGACTTGGCGATTATCGGAAGGCCACAAGATTCCAGAGCGTCGTTCAAAGAATTTAAAGTTGATATTCGAGCAAACTCGCTACCGGAACTTTATGGTGAAAAGTTGGTTTTGCGGCTTCTTGACCAAGAAAGGGATTTTAAACTTGAGTCCTCGGGGCTGGATAATAAATCTCTTCATGCTCTACGCAGTTCCGCTAGGAGAAAAGACGGGCTGGTGCTTATTTCTGGCCCTACTGGATCAGGGAAAACCACCACCCTGTACTCGCTATTAAGTGAACTGCCTCGCGATAGGCTTAATATTTCGACTTTGGAAAACCCTGTTGAGTACGAATTGTCTGGAATCAATCAGGTCAATATCAATGAGAACGGTATTCTCACCTTCGAGTCCTCGCTGCGCGCACTGATGCGACAAGATCCCGATGTGATTCTGGTGGGAGAGATTCGAGACCATGAAACCGCCAGTCTTGCTTTTAAGGCCGCATCAACCGGGCATTTGGTTCTATCCACAGTTCATGCCAATGGTGCCAAGGAAGTTGTCGAAAGACTGCTCAATCTGGGGATCGACGCTTTCACCATTAAGAGCAATCTTCGCTTGAGCAGTGCCCAGCGTTTGATTCCAACACTATGTAAGAATTGTTCACTTCCGCTGGGTAATGCTGATGTGAAGGAGCTTGAAGGATATTTCAATAAAGGTATTTTATCAAACTTAAGAAAGGCCAATGCCAAGGGTTGTTCTTCCTGTCAGGCAGGCATCAATGGCCGAATAGCGATCCTTGAATATATGGACAAAGAGGAAATCACCTTTTTTTTTAATGACACTAAAGCTATCGAGACGCTTCCCAAGCACTCGCTTAAGGATGCCGCCCTAAAGTTGGCAAGCAGTGGCACGATTGATGCCCTTGAAGTCTTATCCTTTATTTAATCGCGAAGAGGTTTTATGAGATTTTTAATTGCAAGTATCATGGCGTTTCTGTGCCTAAGTTCTGGGCATTTGTACGCCTTTGATTTTTTTGAAACTGACATTGACTACTGGAACAAACCAAAAGTTAAAAAGGAACCTTCTCCTCCCATTACAAATAAAGAAAAGGATAAGGTTTCTGTGGAGAAGACCGATTCCTTTGATTGGAAAAAGCAACTCGACCCCAAAAATGATGAATTCTTTAAAGAAGGCGACCATACACCACCGGCAGCGTTCATGGAGCTTGCTAGAAACCCAAGCGATCAAAATATCAAAAACTGGTTCAAGCTTATTGAAAAGAAAAATCTTCTCTCCCAGAGGCTTAGTCAAAGAATTGCTGAATACGTAAAGAAAAACAAAAAGCTGAAACCAGAAGAAAAAATGGCACTTACCCAGACAAAACAAGAGCTACCCCAAAGTGCCGATGATTACGAGCGTTTCAGGTTTCGTATGTATTTTGAGTCCTCGTGCCCTCATTGCAAGCGCATGTTTCAGACCATGACGGAGCTGCAAGGGATGGGATATTTTGTCGAACTTAAACAAATTGATGGCAACACTGAAATTCGCGGATCGCTTCCATTTCCCGTTACTCAAGCTTCAAAAGAGGAACTTAAAAATAAAAATATCAACTCATGGCCGGTGCTCTTTATCGGGGACTTGAAGAAAAAAGTAGTCTACCGACTCAACGGCTATCGTTCAACAACGGATGTTATTTCGGCCATTCAATCTCGCTAAGTTCAAAAGCTAATTTTAAAATCAACTTTTTTAAGGAGAAGGAATCATGCTTGATCCCCATACTAATTACTATCTTGTCAAAGAACGAATGAAAGAACTGCACCATGAAGTCAATCGAGGTGGACCTGATCCGAGGTTTCCCATCTGGCCGATCATTTTGCTTATCGCTATAGTTTTAGCGTGTCTTCATGGAGCTGATGCTTTTGGGGCGATTCCAAGGCTTCCTGGCTCGGATCAAAGTGACAAGCTGCAAGCGGCGGGCACTCTCTTGCGAATCATCGACAGTGCGCTCTTTTCGTGGGGAGCGCGTATCTTTGCCGGGCTTCTCATTCTCAACGCCGGTGTATCGCTCAAAAATCAGGCCTTCGGACTGGCCTTTATCAGTGTGATCGGTGCCATCATCGTCGGAACCGCACCTATGTGGGTGAAGAACATTTTTGATATGGGCGGCGGTACACTCTTTTCCATGATCTCTTTCGTTGGGGGATTCTATGCATAGCTATGAATCCCTCAAGGAAGATCACGCCACCAAGATCGGCCAAACTATCGACAGTCCCATTTTGGTTTTTGACTATTTTGAACTCTCAGAAGTCTTTGCCGCTCTTTTGGTCATGTTAATTTTCGGGGTGATTTTTTACTCATGGGGACTCATGTTCATGTCTCTTGGAATTGTCCTTGGAGTCATTCCCCAAGTTAGAAGAAAAAACGTCAAGGGCATCTTTTTTCACTGGCCGTATCGCAAGTTTCAAATGTCTCTGCCCGGACTCATTAATCCCAAGGGCCCTAAAAAATACTCGGATTAATCAATTCAAAAACGGAGAATTAATGAATATCAAAATCAAATCTTTAAAAGATTTTTTCAAATCATCCATGGTTGGGCCTAAAGAAAAAGGAATTCAGAAAAATCAGATTCAAACACCACTCTCGGGAACTTACGCAGGAGTTGATCTTCGGCTTTTGCCGCGATTTATCTCTTATAAGGCATCCCTATTAAAAGAAAAGATGACTTTAAAGGTGGTCATGGCAATTCTTCTAACTGTCTTTTGCTCTCATTATTTGGGGACACGTCTTGAAGTTGCCTCCCTTCACAAGAAGCTAAGAGAGAAAGAATACATTCTGGCGCCAGGTGTGCTGGATTTCACTACGGCGTCGCCTCAGGCCGTGCCGGACTCTTATGTTAATGATGCCATGACGGATTTTCTCTCCGATCTTGGCAATGTCAGCGCCAACAATATTGATGAGCAATACAACACACTTAAGCGTTTTATGAGCGACCAGCTCAAAGTTACCTTTGAAATGGAAACTGCCGATTGGGTTACACAAGTCAAAAGCGAAGGCATCTCCCAGATTCTTACTGTTATTGAAAAGGAAATCCGAACTGACGAAGAGGGCAACTACAAGGTAATCGCTACGGGACGAGCTGACTTTTACGCTTCTCAGCAGTATCTAGGGCATGAGGATCAAGTCATTGAGATGGCGCTCCGGCTCACATCTCCTAAGAAAGGCAAGCGCTGGTATCTGCAAATTACTTCACTATCAGTGTCGAAGGCCGATGCCTTTAAGGTCAAGACTGACCTCTCAAAAGGCACTTCCAAGTAACCTTTTGCAGAACCTAATACAGAATCAACGTCCCCAATCAAACAAGGAAATTTTATGAACCTCAAGAAACTTGAAAAAATCAAGTCCATTCTCAAACGCGTTGGATACGATCTCTATCGCGTTTTCCTTATCATCCTCAGTCACTTCATTTTGATCTATGCCGGAATCTATATAGGCATGAGTCAATGTGAAGCGAGAACTGTCTACTATGGTTCAGAAACCGAGACCATTACGGTTTCCTATGGTGGAGAGACAATTTTTCGCTTTAATGAAGCGGTTAAAACTATCTCTCGGGCATCCCATTTTTCAATTGCTCCTGCGGATTCTAATAATCCTGACTACGCGGTCCTTTCCGTCACGCCACGATTTACCAGTGGCACGGGAAAAGTGACTTTCTTGCTTGCTAACGGTGCCGTGGTGAGCACCAAGATTGTAACCGTCTCAAAAGCACTGCCCGAGAAAGTTGAAAACTTCTACGATTTCATTCCTAAAAAGGAATTGATTGAAAAAGAGGCCAATGCCGGTCCCGACATATCAGACTTGGAACTTATGAAGGCCATGGTACGCTTGGAAGAAGTTGTCGGCATCAAACAACGCTCCCTCATTCGTACCATCATCACCGGGAATTCGGAGCTTTCGGCCAAGTTAGTGCGAGTTTATACAGGAGCTAAGTTTAATGGCTATGTCTTTAAGATTCAGAACCTCTCAAAAAATAAAGACTATGCGGTTGATGTTCGCTCGCTCTCACTTGGTAGGCCCAACCAGGCGCTCCTCTCTCAAGTTGATAAAAAACTATTAAAACCCAAGGAGGCCACGTTCTTACGCATCGTCGCCAAGCCCACCTCGATATACTACAACGTCAATCTTCCAGTGGGCGCTATTAAATCTGAATAGTCTCGTTTCTATTTCAAGGAGCTTAATTTGAATAAAATTAAAGAACATTATTTTCGCGTGAAGCGGGAAATTGAAAGACTTTGCCCGAATTACAAAAAATATCTTCCCTACATTATTGCAGCCTTGGTTGTCTTTTCTATCTGGCAATACGGACAGATAAAAGACAAGGAAACCCATGTCTTTCACCAAAAGGAAACCGTCAATATTGAAGGTGGCCGTATTTTGGATAGTGGTAAGGCGATTTATGAGAGAAAAGAAAAAATTGTCTCCAATCGTTTGGGGAAGGTTGAAAAATCACTCGATACGCTGACCAATACATTTACCAAAATAAATGAGCAGCTCGCCGCCAATCAGGCAGCGCTTGATTCTCTTCAAAAGACTTCCAAAGATAAGGAAGCATCAAAAGAGGTCGATTCACCAAATCTTGAAAAGGATCAAGAAAAAGGTGGAGGAAATAAGTCACCACAAAAACAGGTCGATGAAATCACTCTTGATGATCCTCCAAGCAATTTAAAAGTCGGGCCTGCCCATACCTCCTACGGCGCGCTTGACTCCTTTGAGGGGGTTCGCCCCCTGAAGGTTTCTAAGAGAAAGAGATTTGCAAGAAAAGTGCCGCGAGGCCCATCGGTGATTTCATTTCCGGTGCAATCGAGTAAGGCACCAGAGAGAATGGGCGTTAAAGTTCCCTCGGGTTCCTACCTGAAGGCCAAGCTTCTCACCGGCGTCGAGGCCAGTGAATCCCGTCCTGTCCCCGTACTCTTACAGGCCGATTACTTTTTTGTGGGGCCCAACAGAAGCAAAATTGATCTTTCGAGTTGCTTCATTATTGCCAAATCCAAAGGAAATCTCTCGATTGAGCGGGTCGAAATGCAAGTCACTAAGATTTCATGTGTTTCAAAGTCCGGCAAAATGTTTGAGCGTGAGCTAAACGGCTTTGTCGCTGATGGTAAAGATTCAAGTTTTGGCATCGAGGGAATCGTCAATTCCAAGCAGTCACGGGTCGCCTCCATGGCATTTCTCTCCTCGGTTGTTCAAGGAATCGGAAATGCCATTCAACAAGCGCAAACTACGACTCAGACTAATGCCCTTGGTGGTTCAAGCTCAATTGTAACCGGAAGTCAGGCAAAATATCTGGCAGCCGGTGGTGCCAGCAATGCCGCCTCATTGGTTACCAACTGGTATTTGAAACACGCCCAAAATCTGCTGCCCACTATCAATGTGGGATCAGGGCAAGACGTGTGGATTATCCTGCAAGATACCGTGGACCTACCCAACTGGTACTTCAAAAGGCCCAAGGGACTATCTCAAAACTCGGGCAGCTATTTTTACCTCAGTCGCTTAACCGACTAAAAAACTCAACAGAAATTGGAGAATTGATATGAAAGTCATTTTACTGACGACCTTTGCCATTTTTATGGCCTCATGCTCAACCATGCGTGCTCCCAGCATCAATATGCTGGAGACTCGTGCCGATTATGACGAAAATGTGGAACTCGAAACCATGCTCGAAGATGGTTCACCTCTATTCGTTCCTCAAAAAACCAAACCCCAAGAAGTTGATATTTATATTCATCCCCATGAAACCGTCCACGGTGATTATTTTCGCGGGGGATTTATCCGCTCGATCGTTAAAGGCAGTCAGTGGGAACTTACCAAAGTCGAAGCACCACCAACTAAAGAGGAAGTCAGGAAAAAAGTTGAGTCCTCTTCTGATCGCAAGAAACGTGAAACTCCCAAGCTAATGCAACACTCACGAGAACGTCGCCGCTAATTCCATTTTTTTCTTTTCCCATCAAATTCAAAAGGAGACCGAACATTGAAGTCAAAAAAACTTGGCTATCTGCCAGAACCTATCTCAAAGGCATTATCAAATCGTGAGGTGTTTACTGGCGCACTTTTCTCCCGCCCGGAATCCCTCTCTGCACTCCTTCCTTATGATGAGTACCTTGAAAAAGATAATCTCTTTCTTCAAAAAGACGGCTCCCTCGGGGTCGTCTATGAAGTCGATCTACTGGAACATGAGGCGATGACCTCCAAAAAGATCATTGGTGCGGTTGAGGGGCTTAAACCGCTTTTTAATCTGCCTGAACACTGCACTCTACAATTTCTTTTTGACCAGTCGGCAATTTCTTCTTTTGATAGTGAACTCTCAAAGATTGAAAAGAGCTATCCTGACGCCCATCCGGTCAGCCAGCTTCTTTTTGATGAAAAAATGGCAGTGCTTAAAGAGTCATGCCGAGAATTTGGAGAAAATTCTCCTCTTCGGCGTAAGCTCTATCTTTCCATCCGATACTTTCCAAGAATTATCAAAAGTCGAAAGGTAAGGGACTATCTCGATCGCGGAGAAGTTACCCTTTATCGGGGACTCGATGAATTTATCAGTGAGCTGAAAAACTTCAAAGGTATCTTAAAAGGCATTGAAACCGCGTCGCCCCTAAAGCTAAATCGCTTAAGTGCTGAAGCTTTACTCGATGTACTGAGGAGGTTTTTCAATCCCAAAACGTACTATAAAAGATCGTTTGCTCCGTTTAACAAGAATCTTTCGCTCTCCGAGCAGTTTCTCTATAATTCGCCGGTGCTTGATTACCCTGGAATTGAACGAGAAGGAATTAAAAGTCGAACTCTAAGTCTTAAAACTTGTCCACTGTACGCCTATCCCGGCGGCATGGCCTATTTTCTCAAGGTTCCTTTTCCTTTCAAGATTTCACTGAATTTCTCATTTCCTTCCAAAGCAAAAACCAAACTCTTCTTTGATACTAAAGAGTTCTTTTTGGAACATGGAGCAACCGCTAGGGCCAGAGTGCAGCGCGAGGAGATCAAAGAAGTTCAAGAGAGGCTAGCACGCAATGACCGCTGCCTAAATCTTACTTTCAATGTCGTAATCGAAGGAGAAAGTGAAGAGGAACTTGACGAGCGTGAAAAGGAAATTTGTCACATCTTCAACAATGATCTGGATTCCGAAGTCATCAACGAAAATGACATAGGCCTCGGGCTAGCACTTAATTCACTTCCACTTTGTTACATTCCCGATGCCGATTACTCCACTCAACGAGCGATTCGTATTTTCAGGTCGGACGCCATTAAGTTTTTACCAATTTTTGATTCCAACAGGGGGCTAGAAAATCCGCTGTCTGTTTTTCTCTCCCGAGAAAACAATCTGGTTCCCTTCTCACTACTTGAAAATGAAACCTCTAATCACACGGCGGTTCTCGCCGACACCGGATCGGGAAAATCTGCTTTTGTTACCGAGTGTATTGTGGCGGCCAAACGTCTGTCACCGGAGCCTTTGGTATTCATCATTGATAAGAAAAGCTCTTACTCAATGCTTTCTGAATACTATGACGGGGATCTTACAATTTTCGACCGCAACAAAGAGGTTCCCTTTTCGCCTTTTAGAGGAATCTATGACGAAGAGAAGATTGCTTTTTTAACCAAGCTGATCTCTTCAGCGATTCTTCTCACTTCTCCAAGTTTTGCACTTGAAAGTGAACACCAGGCCGCCATCACCAAGGCGCTCAAACTCGCTTACCTCAAAAAGTGTGACCGTCAGGGACTTGCCTACCTCGACGGAGAACTTTTGAGACTTGACTCGGATGAAGAAGTCGAACTTACCATGGAAGATTTTGTAGTGGAGCTTGGTTCACTTACCGATGGGAAAAGCGAGAATATGCAAGAAGTGGTTGCGCCATTACTTTCAAAACTTAGGCCCTTTTACGACGATGGCATGTACGCCAAGTTTTTTAGGGGTGCCAAAAGTGAGAGCAAGAAATCAAAGCTTTTCTACGTCTACGATCTCGACGCTCTTGACGGTGATCCGACCTTGCAAACGCTAATGACCATGGCAGTAATTGAAGAAATTCGCCGAATCCTTTCACTTGCTGAAAACCAAGGACGGACAGGATTTCTCATTATGGAAGAATTTGCCATGCTTGGAAGAAACAATCCCTCCTTTCGGGACTTTGCCATCGACTTCGCTGAAACCATGCGCAAGCGTGGCTGCTGGCTTATCACCCTAACGCCACGCCCACAAAACTACTTTGATCTTGAAGTGGGTAAGGCGTTTTGGTCGGTAGCATCAAACTACGTCTTTCTTCAAATGAATGGGGATAACGTGGACTTTATTGTGGAAAACTCGTCTCTTCTCGATGAGGCAAGTAGTGAAATTGTTAGGTCTCTTCAAACCATTGATGCAAAACATGCCGAGGTTTTTCACATTAATAAGAATAAAACCAAGCAGGGAGCATTTCGCTACTCCCGAACTCCTTCAATGCGTTGGATGAGTCCAACCAATGCCAAGGATGCCAAGGCTGCACTTAGTGCATTTGAAAAGTTTGATGATAAATGGGAAGCGCTTGGTCACTTGTCCTATAATTTTCTAAATGGGGCCGAAAGGCCATAGGTATAACCTGTTAAAAGTGGCCCTTGGGATTCTTCCCAATGGCCACTCCATTCATGAATGCTTTTCTTCTTCATGATAGACTTGTGCCATCTGGGTCTTAATCCAAATGTTTTGAGAAAGTATAGTTAACAGCTTCAAGGTCAACATTTAACACTCTACCAATGGGTAAATTTTTAACGTACCTCAGATATGCCTTCAGAGAGCTTGAGCGAAATTGGTATTTCCCCTTTCCTTTCTTAATTAAGTATCCTCTATCTACTAATTTTGTGGCCTCCTGTGAGACATTCTTAGATTTAATATTAACGTCCCTCGGTGCAAACTCTCTTCCTAGAAGGCTTGCCCACTCAAGAAAATATCGGTTTTGACGGGGAAGATTAGACAATGAGTTTAGAAAGATTGGTCCAGAAAGTTCAAAGTAAAACTTTATAAATTTAGCGGGGTCGATCTTATCTTTTCTTTTTTCCATTTCATAAGATTGGATGATATTTTTAACGATGGTCAAAAGCCTTGGATTATTTTCTGTAATTATGGCCAGCCAGAAGGGACTAGATAAAGCAAGTTCCTGATTTAAAAAGCTCCATGATTTAGCCTTTATTATTGGAAGCATGAACTTGGTCACATCTTCGTCCTTCATTGCCCCCAGATCAATAATATGTAGGAAATTATGAAAGGCCTTGTTATGAGTTAATTGCTCTTTAAATATCCTTTCCGCGGTGGCGATTAGTGAAATCTTAGGCCGAGTCTGATGGAGAATCGCCCTAAGCTTATCTGCTCCTCCATCAGGATCATTAAGTAGGACATGCAAATCATCTATAAATAGCAGATGGTGTTTGTGCTTTAAGGATTCATCAATATTTAAAAATAGCCTTTCAAAGACATCATCAATATTGCTGGAGTTAAATGAGAAAGGAAGGTTTATAATATTAAAGTAGCTGTTTAGATTTTGATCTTCTCTTATAACTTCATCCAGGCTGCTTAAAATAGTTGTTTTTCCAGTTCCAGTGTCTCCCATAATTAATGTATGATTAAATCTTGCATCTTTTCTTCTCGTCATTTCAAGATCATTTAAAATTTCTTCAACGACCCAAGATTGGGATTGAAATAGTTTTAAAATTTGCATGATCCCACCATCCTTGTGTACCAGAAATTCTTTTCAACTGTATTCTTTACAGAGAAACCGCTGCCTCCTCTGTAAATCATGTTATCTAAGAGGAGTATGTCAATAATTCGCTGATAATCCTCTCGATCTTTGATTCCGTCTTCTTTTGATAATTCAGTGAATAATTCATCGTCACTTACTATTTCGACGCTCTTTTCAACATGCATTTTGACGAGGTATTTTAAAACGGCCTTTATATAGTCAAGCTCTCCTGGTTGATAGTGATTCTTAAGTCGCTCTTGGAGGTATCTGACTCCACCACCAGTTATATCAAATAATGCGAGGTAGGCTTCTTGCAATGATTTCTCAAGGTCTTTTTCAGCTTTCTTTTTATCAAACTTGGCCAGAAAATTCTGAATGGCCCAAGGTGAGCTGTAGGTGAACATTTTTTCTAAAAACGTATTAAGTTTAGCTTCATTGCTTTTTAAAACATTGTATTTCAATGTATCTACCAAATCCCAAAAAAGCTCTTTAACTTGTTTTATATCGAGCGGATTAATATCAATTGTAAAATTGTCATTAATGACTTTGGACTGTCCAAGTTTCTCAAGAGTCAGCTTCATGTTTACAGAGCCAAATAGGATCAGATTTATCTTATCAACCAGCTCAGAACAATGCCTCATTTCTCGAAAATGCTCTAGCCAAATTTCTACTTCTTCTTTTCCCTTTTCCTTATCCTTTGAGAGTAGATATTGAATTGCCTCTGGAACTTCATCAAAACCTATGACAACTTTATCCTTTTCCATTTCTGTGATAATGGTTATGAACTCATCCTTAATTGTGGAAAGAAGAGAGACATATTTCTCCCATTCATCGACCTTGTTTATTTTGAGGCCATAACCAGCGATAGAAATTTCTCCAATTCTATCCATAATGCTACCGATTGTTTTTTGAATAGATGATTTTGTAGTAAAGGAGAGAAATTTTTTGTTTCCTCCATTCTCTTTCATCACCCTCTCGATCCCATTGATAGCGACTTTGTAAAATTCAACGAGATCATTTATTTTGGGGATATAAATATATATGTAAATTCCAGAGTCATTTTGATCTTGGTTTTGTTCCAAAAAGAACTGTTTGACGATTGTAGTTTTCCCAATTCTTCTAGGGCCCAAAATAAGGATTAGATTGTCATTAGAATCATCGTTTATCAGGTTTTCAATTCTCTTTAGATTTACTTCCTTAACATCTGTCTTCGTTCCAATATATTGTCTCAGTGACTTTATTACGTTCTCTACACTACCTCTTTCATGTGGACATAATGGATTACAGAAGTAGGTTCTAAGACTCATTTCATGCTTTCCTTTGAAGTCTCCACCATTATCATTAGTTACTGTGTAGGCCTTCTTTCCGGTTGATGAGATAAGCTTTTCAGTAAGCTTTCCAACCTCTAATGAGCTTCTTTTTTTGACGATAGCAATCTTTATGAACCTTGATTTTCGATCTAAGCAGACTAGAACTTGAACTCCGTTTTTTGTATGCATAGTATCTCTCTCCCAATCCCCGATACGACCTCTACGATTGGCTATTTCAGGACGATCTTTAATTGGATGGCCATGCTTGAGAGCTGCAAGTCGTTTTCTTTGCCTATATCTACCAGCTCCTCTTTTTCCGTGCCTTCGCAATTTATGCCTTAGGCCAGCACAGTAAATGTATTTATAGATTGATTGATGACAGGGTCCTTCTCCCATCTCCCTTTTTAACCTTCCTGCAATTTGCTCGGGAGAGAGGTCAAGCTCAAGCAGCTCTTTAATTAGCCTCTTATACTTCTTTGTAATCCTATACTGGCGACGGCAGGACTGATATCGCTTCTGTGCTAATCTTTGTGCCTGAACAGGGCCGTAGGTATTATTTCTCCCTCTGTTTCTTTTAATCTCTCTGTAAATGGTCGTTTTGTGGAAGCCAAGTAGGGAAGCAATTTCAGAGATGGGTGTTTGAACTTGTAAAAGTGCGTAAATCTGGCATCTTACCTCATAAGACACCCTTGAGTACTTATTCATAGTACAACTCCTAATTAATGGTTTGGCGATTATTTAATTAGAACAAGGGTGTCCCTTTATCAAATCGCCGGAGTTGCACTGGAAACTTTAATCTAGCGTGTACCCTAAAGAAGCTAGGAAATGGAGAAGTAACAAAAATCCATAATAGCCACTATTCGACAGTCAAAACTGATGGTTCTTTTAAGTTTAAAGAAGGAACTTTAGTTCAAAGGGAGAAACTTTAATGAATAATACAGATGAATGCTGTAAATCTGGATGTAAAGACTGTCCCTGGGGATATAAAGAAAAAAATAATAACAATAATATTAAAAAGGAGAATATTATGTGTCCAAAATGTGAAAGTAAAATTTCAGTCAAGAAATCTCTAGCTGCATTAGCAATCATGTTTGTTGCAATATGGAGCTTAGATTCATATGCTTCTGGCAATATGGATCACTCTAAGATGGACCATTCAAAAATGGATCATGGTAAAATGGGTAAGAAAAGTTCTCGCAAAACCTTAAGTGAAGGAACGAAGAAATCAGTCGTAAATGCTCTTGAAGCAAATGAAGAACTACATAACTCGTTTTTTAAGTACGATGGAAAAAAAGTAGAAGCAGCCGCAAAAAAGCTGAAATCAGCAATTGAAGGAATTGACGATGCTGAACTATCAAAGCTTTTAAAATTCTCTAAGACAAAGTTAGGCGAAATCAAAGCTTCAAGTTCAAGAGACGATAATAATCAAAATTACCATTTAGTATCTATGGCATTGATTCATGTCGTAAACACTTATGATGTCGGCTCAAAATACAATGCTTACTCATGTCCTATGGTTAAGAAAAAATGGGTACAAAATAGTAAAAAGATGGCAAAGGTGCATAATCCATATGCTCCAAACATGCCTCACTGTGGCTCAAAAGACACGAATCATTAATTAGGAGGTCTATATGAACCGAAGAAGTATGTTCAAAAGTTTGGTTTTATTATTCTTTACAATATTTATTTCTACAGACATCTTTGCAAGGAATGATATTAATAACTTTATTGAGGTGGCAGAAAAAAACAAAGTTTGTATGGTGAATAATTTCTATAATCCAATGGCAGACTTCACTGAATTTAAAGTAAATGTTGAAAAAAAGAGTTACTATGGGTGCTGTGCCATGTGCAAAGACAAGTTGAAGATGAGTTCTAACCATCGAATGGCAACCGACCCACTGACTAACGAAAAAATTAGTAAAGCTGACGCTTATATTGTTGCAGATAAAACAAATAAGGGCCGAACTTATTATTTTAAGAGCAAATCCAATTTTTTAAAGTGGACCAAACTTTAAACTTCTAGCTTTTTTAGAGAGGTGGATGGCACCTCTCTAAAAGCTAGATGACTCTGGATTTACGTCCTTATTCTCGCTGCAATATTATTTGCTTACAATCTATCTAAAAAGTATATAAGATAAGGTATGGGAACAATCAAGATATTCAAATATGTATGGCTTTCTGTTTTTGTCGTTTGTATTGTAGCTAATCAGTCAAGGTTTTCTGTTGAAAAGAATGAAATTGACTCTCATCTTGACGAGTATTCTCACTATAATGTGACCCAACATGACAATATTGATGATGAACCCCATACTCACACTCATAAGCATAGCGAAGATGGTGAGGAACATGAACACAACCATGAGCATTCTAAGGTTACTCAATCTGAAATAAAGCTTCTAAATCATTCTTTAGGAGTCTTGTCTAAAGTCACCATCATTGAGGTAAGACAAGGGTTTTCGGACAAGAATCTGGTTTCAAACCCTCATCCAAATAAAATCTATAGGCCTCCAATATATATTTAGTTTTCAAAAGTATTTTAAAACTAAAAATTAGGAGGAACTATGTTTAAATTTTTATTAAGCATTCTTCCAGTATTCTATTCAGCAAATTCATTTGCTCATGGAATCAGTGAAGAAGCAAAGCGTGCCATG
>JASBRV010000039.1 GCA_030149295.1 Bacteriovoracales bacterium
AATTTTTCCTTAGACGCAACAGCAGGAGGTTTAACAATTGCAGCCGACGAGGTTGCGATAGTTGGTACCCCTAATGCTGGTGGTGCTGTAATTGACGGATCAGAAAACGAGGTTTGGAATTCTGATGATATTATTTATAGATTAGGAGCAAATCCTCCTATAAAGATCCCAGGCCCGCATGGAATTGACACGTCAGCAATAGGGCTAACCACAGTTGCACCTTTCTTTAATGTCGGCTTTGCCGTTGGACTAAACGATACTAATGGAACCATTGATAAGGCTCATATAAATATCAACTCAATGGCCAGTGGAGGAGCATATTATAGCGCGCGTTTTGGAGTTGCTATTGGACAGTCCTATGGTGCTGACCCATTTACTAACTATTTTATTTCTGGGCAAATGGCCTACCCCGGAAGTAATGATATCTTCCTGTCGGGAACCAATAATGCCTTTGCTCTTGATGTTGGTACTACAGATAGGTTACTTTTTTACGTAGCTGATGCCACTTTTGATGGTACTGATACTATTAATCTTGATGGTGGGGCGACTAATTTTGATTCCTTTTCTCTTGGCTCAGGAGATGAGGTTCTTCTCAATGGCTACTTTTTTACATTAGATGTAGTACCTAATCCAACCAACTCCACTGTTTCGACTACTTCCCCACCGCTTCCTGCTGTGTATAGTTCCGCAAGTGGACCTCTCTACGTACCAGACAGTGTCGACTTTGATAATTCCAATTACCAGGACTTCTTTGGATCGGCAGTTATTGACGGGGGTCTTGGCTGGAATGTCGGTAGTCGTGAGGAGGGTAGTGTTTGGGAGGAAGAAAGTAGCAGTAATGGCTATTCTGCTTACCTTGCTCGGGGAGAGCAATATATCGAACATCCGGAAATCCTAGAGTACATTGACTTGGTCATGGGAGGAGCGCCTTCTTCTACAGGAAATACTTTAAGTCCTAATGTTATTAGCCTCTCTGTGGCCAATGGACCGGCATCTGGGGGAACAACATTTACTATCACAGGGACAAATATGGTGGGGATACAATCAGTTTCTGTTGGGCCATATCCATGTGTTACGTTTGTTGTTAACAGTGAAACCTCTATTGATTGCACCACAGATGTTGGCTCTGCTGGTACCTACGACGTAATTGTGACTAATGACTTCGGTGAAACGGGAATTCTATCTGCTGGCTTTACTTACAATCCTTGATTTTATTAAGGGCGAGGTAGCCGATGGCCGTGACCGCGCTGGCGAGGTTTAGGCTTCTAATATGAGGGCTTAGGATAGGGAGTTTATAGGTTTTCCTTGGGTCACATAAATCTTTAGGGAGTCCAGTACTTTCTTTACCAAAGACAAGATAACAATCTTTCGTAAATTCTGCCTCAAAAACAGTTTGATTTGTGTGCACGGAAAAAAAGAAAAGATGTTGGGGTTTTTCACTTTCAAGAAACGACCAGTAGTCACGATGTTCGATGAGCTCTACATGTTTCCAGTAATCAAGACCTGCTCTTCGCACAGCTTTTTCATTGAGGTCAAAACCCAGCGGATGAATGAGATGAAGGCGAGCGCCAAGAGCTAGGGCAGTTCGTCCAATGGAGCCGGTATTTCCGGGGATTTCCGGCTCCACGAGAACGATATTAATCATTATTTCGTTGATTTAGCGAGGTTGACGAGGGTTCTTACCATGAGGCCAGAAGCACCTTTCTTTGGGCAGTAGGGAAGGTGTCCTTGGGAGTCACCACAGCCTGCAATATCTAGGTGGGCCCAAGCGATACCTTCTCCCACAAAGTTTTCAAGAAAGGCAGCAGCTTTAGCAGTACCACCCCAACGGCTGCCACCGATGTTTTTAAGGTCAGCAATATTAGATTTCATATCTTCACGCCATTCCTTAATAATCGGAAGCTCCCAGATATATTCATCAGTCTCAGCAGCAGCTTTTTTAAGATTATCAGCAAGTTTCTTGTCATTGCCCATAAGGCCACAGACCTCAGTACCAAGAGCAATAAGACATGCTCCCGTAAGAGTTGCTGCATCGATCATCATATCTGGCTTTTGCTCACTGGCATAAGTAAGAACGTCACCTAAAACCAAGCGGCCTTCGGCATCAGTATTGAGAATTTCAACAGTCTTGCCATTTTTCGCTGTGACGATTGAATCAGGCATTGTGGCAAGAGAGTTAATCGCGTTGTCCGTCATGCCTAAGAAGCACGAGACTTTTACGGGAAGACCTAGCTTAGCAATGGCACGAAAGGCACCATAAACTGTCGCTGATCCCGCCATGTCAAACTTCATATTAACCATGGAAGCCCCAGGCTTAAGAGAGTAGCCACCAGTATCAAAGGTGAGACCCTTTCCAACGAACGCAATATGCTTAGTCTTTTTGGTGGCTTTTGCAGGAGTATAAGTAAGGTGAACCAATTGAGGTTCAAAAGCTGAGCCTGCATTTACACTGAGGAACATTCCCATTTTCTGTTTTTTAAGATCTGCTTTTCCTAAAACTTTTGTGCGAACACCTTTTATTCCTTTAGCATCAGCAAGAACAGCTTTGGCATAAGTTTCCGAGTTAAGAGTGTTTGGTGGTTCATTAACAAAGTCTCTGGCCACATTCACGGATTCACAAACAATGAGGGCGTCATCGATGGCCTTTTGAATCTTTTTCGTCCCGGTTTTTTTTGCTTTGGAATCAAAAATGATTTCCGTTGTTTTAGGAGTCTTTTTTGTACTTAAGTATTTATCAAATTCGTAGAGAGAGAGCTCGGTGCCTTCTGTGAAAAGTCCTGCAGTGGTTTCAATATTTCCCTTTACCGCAACCGTATCTAAGTTGATGGCAATCTTGGCAGCAGAACTCTTTAGTGTCGTGATCACAGAAGAGGCGGCTCTTCTGGCACTTTCTGCATCGTAATCAGATTTTTCACCGAGTCCTACCGCGAGAATTCTTTGACCTTCCCAATCAAAAAAGAATTGAGAGCCCTTTTCACCATTAAAAGATTTCCCGGCGGTCAGTCCGACAAAGGAATCTTTACAGGCCTTGGGCCAATTCCCAAAAGCGGGTACATTAACTTCTTTCTTTCCTTGTTTTTCTTTTTTCGTGAATGTTCCAAGCACAACGACGTCGGCTACACTTGGGGCAACAGCGCCTAGATTTAAAGTGATTTTCATTTGAGCTCCTTCATTTGGGCATTTCTATTAAGTTCAACGTTATGTATTATGGATAATAATGCTTGAAGAAATTAGCATAGGGCACAATCTTTTGTCTAAGAGAGCGCCGCATTAAAACATAAGTAAGGATAAAAGCTTTTGATTAAGAGCATGCCATTCAAATATTGGCTTCCAAAGAGTGTCATTCAAAGATACTTAGCCTCTAATTTTGTTGGCCCCTTCGTTATGTCGACTCTTTTCTTTGTTATTTTTCTTCTTACTTTTCAACTTTTTCGTCTCATTAGAATCGTGACTGATAAAGATGTTGATCCTATGGTTCTTTTTGAGCTTATGGGGCATATAGCTATTTCCTTTTTACCGATGGCGATACCCTTGGCGGCTCTCTTTGCTTCGGTTTACACCTTAAACAAACTCTCAGAGGACTCAGAGGTAGTGGCAATGAGATCTTTTGGTCTTAAGAAAGAAACTCTCATTGTTCCATTTGTTGTTTTGGGTTTTTTTATCGCAGGCTCAATTTTTGCGCTTAATAGAAACCTCATACCTCATTCAAAAACTCAATTTAAAAATACTTTTATCACTCTTAGTTCCCAAGGAAATGTTACGAACATAAAGGCGGGGCAATTTTTCATAGAGATTCCTGGCATCACTCTTTTTTCTGAGACAGTGAGTGATGATGGTAATCATTTAGGTGAAGTTTTTATTTTTCAAAAAAAGAATGATCAAGAAGAGCAAGTCATTGTGGCAAAAAGAGGGGCTCTTATTAAGCAATCGATGGGGGAGTTGAGAGCGCCTACTTTAAGGCTTCATCTTGAAGAGGGAAATATTCTCAAACTTGCAAGTGAAGGAAAGACAGAAAAAATTCTTTTTCAAGAATATGATTTTCCTGTTGTTGATGGGGGTGGGCTTCCTGGTATTGTGACGAAAGATAGTATGCGCTCTAACCAAGAACTTAAGCAGGTCATTGAGGAGAGGCGAGAGGAATTTAATAAGCTTTCTTCAAAAAAGAATCTCACCCAGGAAGAGTCGAGAAATCTAGGGTACCTTAAAAATGACCTACCAAAGTCTGAACTTGAGTATTGGGGGCGTTTTAATACACCCCTTCAGGTTATTCTTTTTATTTTCTTAGGCTTTAGTATTGGAATCAAAAAAGGAAGGGGGCGCACCAAGAGTTCGGGATCGATGGGCCTTGTCTTTCTTATTGGTGACTATATTCTCTTTTTTGGAGGGATTAGCTTGGCCAGAAAAGGGAGTATTCCTGCCAGCTTCGCAGTGTTTACCCCAAGTGTCTTATCGGCTTTTCTTGGGGTCTATCTTTTTAAAAAGTTAGATTGGCAATCTTAGTTAGGTTGGTTTTCTTCAATCCATTCTTTTGAGGATTGCACTTCGCCATTATCTTTGTAGATAAAAAGTGGTGTCACATATTTATCAGCGTTCTTTTGTGGGAAAACTAAACTTTTCACTCCAGAGGAAGAAGTTATTTTTAAAGGACGATTGTTAAGAAAAACCTTCACGGCTCCAAGGTTGCCAAGGAAAACACGGGCTTCCTTTGCACGAAAAAGAAGTGAGCGACCCTTTCTTAGAACAAATTTTTTGATGGGGTCATTGTCACTTTTATAAGTTAGCCAACTGTCGCCATTAGTGGCCGTAATAAAAACCGCCTGAATGCCTTCTTGAGGAGAGACTCGAAAACTCTCAGGAATGAGTTGGTTGATTTTTTCTTGTGACATCGAAGAGTCAAAGGAATAGAGAGGAGTTACCATCGCGTAGAATTTTCTTTTAGGTGTTTCCTTTTCCTCATTATCGGTGGTTTTTTCCTCTTCTTCTTTGTTTTCCTCTTCCTTATTTTCCTTTTTGGTTTCTGGGACCTCTTTTTTGGCTTCAGCCTCAACTTTTTTGGGCTCTTCTTTTTCTTCTGCTATGACTTCGTCTTCTTGAACGGGTTCATCAGTTGATTCATCGTCAGGAAGATCTTCTTGGAGAGGTGTTTCTGCATTAAGAGTTTGAGGTTGAATGACTTTTTCTTCTTGGACTTCCTCTTTTTCGTCATTGTCTACGACAGTGTTATTATCGCTACCATTTCTATTGAGGAGAAACCAGCCAATCGAAATCAGTATTACAACCATGACACTGACGGCGATGATCTTGGCGACATGGCTTTGATCATCCATTTTGGGAGAATTTGTCGCCTGGGGAAGGACAATTTCTGGTTCTCTTTTACTTTCTCCCAAAGACTCATAGGTGCGATTGAGAAGATCAAGGCAGAAGTCGATATCAAGTCCTAGCAAGCGTGCGTAGCTTTTTACGTAGCCAATAACATAAGCTCTATCGGGAAGTGAATGAAGGTCATCGGCTTCCAAAAATTCAAGGTTGGTAAGGCTTATCTTGGTTGATTGTCCGATACTTTTTAAGGCAATATTCCTGCTCTTTCTTTCACTTTGAAGGAAAGCGCCAAGGCTAAAGGTCGCTTGAGAAGCAGGTTCTTGAGCGTCAAATTCTTCTTGTTGGTTTTCTAGATTCTGTTGGTCATCATTATCGTCTTGAGACTCTTTCTGATCAAGGTTTTCTGATTCGGGCGATGGGGAGGCATACATCTCTTGCTCTGGCGCAGACTCATCACCTTCTTCTTGAGACCAATTCGTTTCCTCTTTCTCTGGAACAGAAGCTAGGAAGTCCTCTTGAGATTGACCATCGCTCTGATGTCTTTTTTTATTATTCCGTCGTTTTTTCGCCATTTTTAAAATTGAAGAGAATCAACTTTTTTCTCTTCCATCTCCTGTTCATTAGGGTCTTTGTTTAGGCTTTTCTCGTATTTGTTTTTTATTTTATCGAGTTCATATTGGAGTGCTTGTTTTTGATTATTTTTAAGCTTGTTGATTTTAAGAGCTTTGATTTGTCTCTTCGCGAGAATGGCCTCTTTGGTGTTGGGAAACTTTTGTTCAAGGTTTTCAAACTTAAGCAAAGCTTTTCCATACTCGGCTAAGTGATAATAACTCATGGCTTCTTTTAGATATGGAGCTGGGTTTTTGTTACAGGTTCCTAAGTAAGCATTTTGAAAGTGATTAGCAGATTGAAAGTAGTTGTGATTTTCCATCGCAATTTCACCTAACTTAAAGTGAGATGGACAATAGCTCTTATTCTCAGCGATAGATTTCTTAAACATGCTGATGGCTTTATTTGTTCTTTTTTCTTTTAGATAAATAAGACCAATATTGTAGTAGGTTCTAAACTGTTTCCCGTACACAAGGTCCTTACTCACTTCGATGTAGAGTTTTCTTGCTTGAGAAAGTTTACCTTGGTTGAAGTAAATAGAGGCGAGGTTGATTTTGGCATCACTATTTTTTTCATCAAGATCAACGGCTTTATTTAAATGCCGCATCGCTTGTTTTGTATCACCTTTAAAGTAATAGGCCATTCCTAAATTATTATGAAAGTGGCTATTATCATCGATAATTTCTACGGCTTTTTTTAAATTAACGAGGGCCTTGGTGTAGTCTTTATCAACGAGAGCGGCAGTACCGTAATCGTAGTAAAGTTCTGCTTTCTTTTGAATTGGGTCTTTTACCTTGAGTTCTTGATCGGAGTGGGTTGCACATCCATAAAAGGCACTAAGCATTAAGGTGATCAAAATGATTGAGATATGTTTCACCATGAGTCCTTCCTTGGTATCAACGCAATTTTTTGCAATGGGCTAGCCGTGAGGCTAACCTCATCTAAATTGTAGTTAAACCCCTGCTTTTTATCAACTTTTTACGCGTTTTAAGAGGCAGAGAGATTCCAGATGATGCGTGGCGGGGAAGAAGTCTAGGAACTCTACTTTTTCAAGTTTCCACCCTCCATTTTGAATCAAAGACTTTATGTCTCTCACTTGGCTGTGAGGGTTGCACGAGAGATAGATGATCGCCTCCGTTTTTGAGGTGAAGTCACTGAGATTTTTCAGACCGGAGCGAGGAGGATCAACGATTAATACTCGCTTTAAGTCTTGGAAGTTAAATTTTTTTATACTTTTTTCAAATTTTTGAGGAGCCTGCTTTCCATAAAGATTGATATCGATGAAATTGGGATTTTCAGATCGTTGTTGACCATAATCGAATATGAGCTTCTTTCCATTGTGAAATTGACTAAGATACCCACTACCACCAAAAAGATCGATGAGCAGCTTTTCTTCATTTGAGTTTTCACTTAATTCAGTGAGAGCAAATGCTGCAATTTTTAAAGAAGCATCCTTTCCCATGGCTTCATTGACTTGGCGAAAGCCGCCTGCACTGTAATTTTGATTGAAATAAATTTTTACTTCTTTTTCGCCAGCTATTTCTTCAAGGGAAAGCTCAAGGTGACCACTAGATGGGGCATTTCTAGGAATGATGTCTTTTAACTTGAGCTCGTAAAGTTCTTGAAGTTTTTCCTGAATAAACGGATGAGGTAGGAGGCATTTTGGAATTTCATGGATGCCCTCTTGATTTTGAAAACCAAGGGAGTTCTGGTCATAATGAAGCTGGATCCTGTTACGATAACCGAGTCTTTCAGGTGCCTTTATGTATTGAATTTTGTCCTGAGGGAATATGCTTTTAAAGAGAAAGGAATAGGCATCCTTTTTAAGATTGGTCTCATTTTCATAAGAAGTGTGGAGGTAGCTGCAACCACGGCATTGAGTAAAATGAGGGCAAGAGGGCGTTATTCTCTCCGGAGATATTTGATCAACTTTTATTAAGTGAGCAAATTGGACTTTCTTTCCCTTTTTCTTGTGGATCTTTGCAAAGCCCTTCTCTCCTGGAAGGGTTTTGGGGATAAAAGTGACCTTCTCTCCCTCTAGAGTGTCAGTTAATGAGACGCCCTGACCTAAGGGGTCGACTCTTTTTATGTCAAAGGGGGTGCTCATCAAAGTATGCCCTCTATGTTTCCGAATTTGTTTGGTTTACCATAAAACTATGAAACCATTGTGGCAAAAGATACCGTTTCTTTTAGAACTATTCATTAACGGTACTTTTATTCTCTTTTACTCTCTTCGCTCCATTGAGAGGCTTCCAACTGGTTGGAATCCTGAGTGGGTAGAGAGGGTCATCTCTTATGGAACTTACGCTGTCCCAGTAACTATCTTAATCTCTATTGTCGTTCATCTTATTTCCCTAAAAGACCTTGAGATCTTTTTCAGAAAGCATATTTTTTCTTTAACAGTTTTAATTCCACTACTCATCACTTGGGGTGATGAGCTCTTTGCCTGGTGGCTTGCCTCTGCCCATCTTCTGAGCTCTGTTCTTTCGCTCTACGATGATGATGAGAGTAATAAAAACTCCTTTGAAGTGGACCGATTAAAGGAAGGGATTTTTTCTGCACTTAAACTAAAACCTGCGCAGCTCGTTCTTCTTTCTTTTTCTGCGGTGATTTTCATTGGCACATTCTTTCTTATGTTGCCTTTTTCAAGTGCATCAGGAGATTCGATGGGCTTTGTTGATGCCTTATTTATGGCAACATCAGCGACATGTGTGACTGGTCTCGCGACAAAGTCTTTAGCAACAGACTTTTCTCTTTTTGGTCAGGTTGTCATTCTAGTTCTTATTCAGATTGGTGGACTTTCAATTATGACCCTATATTCATCAATGACGATTTTATTAGGTCGTTCACTAGGAATGAAAGATAGAGTGATTATGCAAGACCTTCTCGATGTTTCAAGTACGGAAGAACTTTTAGAAATGGTTATTGATATTGTTAAGTACACCTTTGTTATTGAGATTTGGGGGGCGATTATTTTAACGATCGCCTTTACCTTTGATGGTTTCGAGTTTGGAACGGCAATTTATTATGGGTTCTTTCATTCGATTTCTGCTTTTTGTAATGCTGGATTTAGCCTTTTTGATACTTCTCTAGAATCTTATGCGACGAACTTCTTGGTCACTGGACCTATCATGGCCCTCATTACCCTTGGAGGTTTAGGTTTTGTGGCCTTGAAGGAATTGAGAGAAATCTTTTTTGGAGCGACAGCGAGTCTGTCCTTTTCTCAAAGGATAGGTCGATTGGGAATTCACACTAAAGTTGTTCTTATTACGACATTTATCCTCACGATAGCAGGGACAATTTTTATTTTCTTTGGGGAGTTTCTCCATGCTTTTGATAGTTATAATATTTGGCAAAAATTTCATGTGTCGCTCTTTCAATCGGTGACTTTGAGAACGGCAGGTTTTAATACGATACCTCTTACCAGCTTGCATACGTATACTCTCTATGCGATGACACTTTTTATGTTTATCGGTGGATCTCCAGGCTCCACTGCTGGTGGTGTGAAGACGACGTCATTGGCCATTTTGGTTCAATCGATCACTTCTACGCTTAAAGGGCAAAATAGTGTGACTATTTTAGATAGAACAATCCCAGGGCCTATTGTCGTAAGGGCAACCGCCCTGATGTTTATTTCAATTCTTATTACAAGCTTCTTTATCTTAGTTTTGATGCGCTTTGAGCCAAATCAAAGTTTTCTTGGAATTTTCTTTGAAGTGATTTCGGCGTCTGGAACTGTGGGACTTTCCTTGGGGATTACTCCCTTTCTTTCCGTTGCCGGTAAAGTGTGCGTTTCGATGTTGATGTTCTCTGGTCGAATTGGTCCCCTCACTCTCATCCTCGCTATCGGCCAGCAGGACCAATCTAAAGGTAGTTTTGAATATCCGGATGGCAGAATCATGATTGGCTAGCGCGGCACGGGTGTCCAGTGGACACCCAGGTGAGCGCGCAGCAGTCAACCTATGTACAAAAGTCTTAATGGGAAAGCCCGTGCAGAACCATGACCA
>JASBRV010000064.1 GCA_030149295.1 Bacteriovoracales bacterium
AAAGACATACCAGAGGCTCTTTACCAAGAGCTCCTTGATGTCGCTGAAGAGAAAGGCTTTAGAAGAGAGTTAATTAAGAAATCTCCTGTCTTTACAAAGTAGGCCCATTTCTTTTCCTAACTACTTTATTGTAGTTAATTCATCCAGCGCTCGGTAAAAAGTTTTCCGAGCGCTTTTACTTCCCCATCATCTCCCTTCCGTCTTAATTATTCTTTAAGATTCTATAAATTTCTTTTGTCTAAATATATTCAAGGTTTTTTAGCTAAATTTCTCTAAAAAAAATTATCATTTCGTCGACAACATATCGGTGAAGATTCTTACTAAAAAACAAATTCAATGGACTATTTTTATCATTTGGAGCCTAATTGCGACAGGAACGCTTGGTTTCTTTCATGGTTGGCACAATATTGTTTTTCCTGAACAAAAGACAGTAACTAAAGAACTTTTACCTAAAGTTGATGGTCTAGGTATCACTCATTTTCTTGGTGCTGGGTGTAGTTGCAGTCAACATATTCTCGACTACTTGATTAAAAGAAAGCGCTCTCCTAAATATCAAGAAACTATTGTTTTAATCGGTAATTTTGAAGAAAGAGAGAAATTAGTCGCAGCTGGCTATCATATTATTGATAAGAAAATAGACGATATTCAAGGGGAATTAACGGGAGTTCCTCTCTTTGTGGTTTATGACCACAACCAGATCATACAATATGCAGGAGCCTATTCGAAGGCAATGATTACGCCCTTGACGATTTTTCAAGACCTCAAGATCGCTGGCGAGCTTGGGATGAAAAGAAAGGTGGCATCTCTTCCTATTAGAGGATGTAGTGTTTCAAAAAAATATCAAGCTTTACTAGACCCCTTGGGTCTTAAATACGCTCAGAAGGAGTAACTTATGCACCGGGCACGACGGGAACATAACGAAAAAATGTCTAAACTCTTTATTATGGGACTATGGTTGCACATACCCATTTTTGCAGCTTTGGCCTATTTTTTTAAAACAGAGTTGTGGGTGGCCCTAGGTCTCTCAAGCTTCCTAGCTGCTGGTCCGACTGTTAGTTTTAGGTTAAGGCCCGCGAGTCTCTCAACCATTATTTTTACTTGTGTCACTTACATGTTCTTTTCCGGTATCCTTATTCATCTTGGAAAAGGAATGATTGAATGGCATTTTCATATCTTCTGTTGGATTGCTATTATGGCGGCTTTTGGTAGTCTCTCAGGAATTTTAGCTGCAGCCGCAACTATTGCCGTTCATCACCTCGCCTTCTTTTTTCTGATACCGACAAGCCTTTTTAATTATGATGCAGGCTTAGGCATTGTTTTTCTTCATGCTGCATTTGTCATTCTTGAGTCACTCCCCGCGCTTTATCTTGCTAAAAAGATGAAGACCTATATCGACATGGAGGGAACAATATTCGCTAAGCTTGAAGATCTTGGTGCCGCCAACCAAAAAACCTCTGAGAATCTTGAGTCAAGTGCTCTAGAGCTGGCCAGTTCATCAACTGAACAGTCTAATGCCGTTCAAGAAACAGTTTCAGCCATTGCAGAAATTCGCTCGATGATTTCAGTTGCCTCTGAAAAAGTTAATGAGTCCATTGAACTCTCCTCATCTGGAAGTGAGATGGCCCAAAAAGGTAACAACTCGGTGCAAATGATGTCCCAAGGTATGAATCGTATTGAAAGCTCGATTTCACAACTTGAAAAAATCAAGGCCGTGATTGATGAGATTAATTCAAAGACAGAGGTCATTAACGATATTGTTTTTAAAACTCAGCTTTTGAGCTTCAACGCTTCCATTGAAGCCGCTCGAGCTGGTGAGCATGGGCGCGGTTTTGCCGTCGTGGCCCAAGAAGTAGGTAATTTAGCGCAAATGTCCGGAGTTGCCGCAAAAGAAATTGAAGAGCTTATTGTTGATAGTAATGAGAAAGTAAATACCATCGTCGAAAATATCAGAAAGAATGTAGAGGACGGAAAAGTTATTACTGATGATGTAGTTGATGTTTTCTCTAATATTTCAGGCTCTCTTGATAATATTGTCTCAAGTGTCCAAGGAGTCTCTCAGGCAAATGAGGAACAAGAAAAAGGTATTGATGAAGTCGGTAAGGCAATGGAGCAACTGTCACAAGCTGCTCAACGCAATCAAGAGGAATCTGAATCAATAAGTAAACTCTCTCGTGATATGACTGAAGTGGGAGAGAGTCTTTCCCGCCTGATTGCCAGTCTAACCAAAGAAGTAAAAGTCTCTACCAAGGTGGAAACAATTTCTACTCCTTCTAAAAATGAGGTCAATAGCCCTGAAGCACCAGCGAATAGAGACATACCGTTAGAGGACCTCGCTGGCAACCTCATGAAGAGTTACAAAGAGCAAGTAGAAAATGAAGTTAAAAGTCATGCTGAATCAAATAATGAGTCAGTTAATGAAGATAAGGTAGCATAGGATCTCTTGTGGATAGCGAAATCCTCGAAATATTTCTTGATGAAGCCTTGGCCATCAGTGAAGAGTGGGAAGGCGTTTGTCTTGAACTCAGGGCAGATACGAAGCAAGGTGATGCCCTTAAGCATCTTTTTCGATTGGCCCACAACCTCAAAGGCTCATCAAATGCCATGGGTTTTGAAAAACTTGGAGAGCTTATTCACCAAGTAGAAGAGTTTATTGGGGACATTGAAAATAATCATGGGTCTATTATTGACAATAACTTCTTAAGTTTTCTTTATGAAGTTCAAAGTGGACTTTCAGCTGCCCTCAAAGAACTTCAGAGTCAGGGAGATTTTGATGAATCTCGTCTAAAAGCATCTATTCAAAGCTACACTGAGAAAAAAAGCTTTAGTCCCACTGAGGGAGCTCTAGATTTAAGAGATGTCACTGCTTCATCAGATGAGCCATCTTCACCTCAAAAAGAAGGGCATCTTAAATTTCAAGAAGGTGTTCATCCTCCTGAGAAAGTTGAGAACCCCCTTAAAAACAAGGAAGATAAGAAGGAATCTGAGAAAAAGCATCAGAGTGAAGTTTTACGAGTTCATGCCCATAAGGTCGATGCTCTTATTTCTTCTATTGGTGAGATAACAATTTTAGGTAATATGATTAAAACTTTTGTCAAAAACAGGGACTGGGATAAGCTCGAGTATATTCTTGATGACAATGAAAAGCTTATAAAAGCCCTTCAAGAAAAGAGCTTTAGTTTGCGTATGAATAACTTACGAGGACTGTTTCAGAGACTCCATCGTGCGGGAAAAGAAATTTCACTAAAACAGGACAAGGATATTCAATTCAAGTTTATTGGTGAAGATGTGGAACTTGACCGTTTTGTAATTGATGAAATTGCAGAAGTCATGACCCATATTATTAGAAACTCGGTTGATCACGGCATTGAAAATAAAAACGAACGTGCTCAAACCAAAAAAAATGAACCTCCTTCGATTCTTATTCACGCAACGAATGAAGGAGACTCAGTCGTTATAAAAATAAAAGATAATGGCCGAGGTATTGATTCTGAAAAAGTTTTTAAAAAAGCAGTGGAAAAAGGCTTAGTCACAGAAGGAGGAGACCTTTCTCACCAAGAGAAGGTCCAACTAATATTCCACTCAGGGCTTTCAACAGCTGATCAAGTTACAGATGTCTCCGGCCGAGGAGTCGGAATGGACGCAGTAAAAGAAAAAGTGGAAAGCTTAGAAGGTGAAGTAAAGCTCAAAACTGTTCTTGGAGAAGGAACAGAACTAAATATTGTTCTTCCCACTAGTCTCTCCATTCTTGATGGTTTTGTTTTTAGTCATCAGAAAAAGAAGTACATCATTCCTCTGGCGAAAATTGATGAGATCGTAAAAAGTGATGAAATTAATATCACTGAAAATATTAGTGGAGACCTTTATGGTCAGCTAAGGGGAGAGACCATTTATATTAAAGATATTTGTGAATTTATTGAAGAGGATAAAGAGCAGCACCAACAGAACAAATGTATCTCCATCTTTAAAAGAGATGGAATAACCATGGGGCTTATTTTACCTCGCTATGAAAACATTCAACAAATTGTTGTCCGAAAGCTTCAAGGGAAATTTGAAGGATTTAGTTACTTAAAAGGAATGACTATCTTAGGTGACGGAGGTATGGGTCTCATTCTCGACATCCAAGGAATTATGAATTGCTTTTACGATAGCATCCTTAAGGGGAGAGCGGCATGAATGATGAAGTATACAAAAATGACATGCAAGCAGACTTTCATAATGACAGTGACGGACGTTATCTTGTTTTTCAAGTTGGAAAACATAAATTTGCCATATCTCTTTTAAGTTCTCGTGAAGTTTTGGAGTATGAAGGCGCTCAGGGTCTGTCTCACTCCAAAGATTACTTCGATGGTATAATGAATTTAAGGGGTGAAATCATTGGTGTGGTAGATTTGCGCACAAAATTAGGAATACCTAGAGAAGAACTGACAAAGAAAGTTGCTATCGTCCTGAATAATCTCGATACACCTCTGGCAGTCGTAGTTGATTCTTTAAACTGCGTTGACATTGTAGATGAAAAAAACTTTCACCCACCTCATCATCAAGATAATTTTCTTGATCGACGTTATATAAAAGGAATTTACCGAAAGGGAGATGAGTTTATTAGTCTTATTGATCTTCAAGGGCTTCTTGACGACGCCGATATCTCCAAAGTGGCATAATGAAAAAGTTCTCTAGCAAAGAAGCGGTAATTATCCGCCAATTATCCAAGTGTTTCACAGGTAATGACTTTCTCAATGAAAGTTATGAGAAAACTATTCACTCTAATCTCGAAAAGAGGATGAAAGAGTGTAAATTTGAGCAATTTTATGACTATCTCTTGTACCTCAATAGAGCACCTAATGAGCTTTTCTCCTTTGTCAGTGCTTTGACTATTCATACGACTTTTTGGATGCGAGAAGAGTCTCACTTTGAGGAAATTGTAAAAGATATTGTAAAAAAAGGTATTAAGAGACCTAAAATATGGTCAGTCGCCTGCTCTAGTGGACAAGAACCTTTCTCTCTCGCTCTTTACTTAGAAGAATTGCGAGAGAAAGGCGAAATTGAAGATTATGAGATTTTAGCTTCTGATGTAGATATTCTCTCTATTAAAAAGGGCAAGCTTAGCCAGTATCAGCTCAGAGATCTTGAGAATATTTCACCTCGCTTTCACCGTTTTCTCAATATTAAAGCAGAGAGTTTTTCTCCCTCAAATGATATTAAGAATCGAGTTTTTTTCACTTTCCATAATATTTTCAACAATCATTCAGGTGCTTTAAGTCTTAAGAAGATGGATTATATTTTGATGAGAAATGTTCTCATTTATTTTGATCAAGACTCTATTGCTAAAATTGTCTCCAATCTGGCTGATTACTTAAAACCATCTGCTCAGCTGGTTGTAGGTCATTGTGAATCACTCAGAAGTATAAGAGACTCCCGTTTTTCATTAAAAGGACGCTCTATCTATAATTTTCGTCCTAGAGAAAACCTGGAGTTTACAGAGAAACCGAAACTTCTTGTCGTGGAAGACAGCCCATCTATTCAAGTTGTAATAAAGAAGATAGTGGGACGAGAGTTTGATATAACCTTAGCCCCTGATACGGACTACGCTACCCGTGCCCTTAAAAAAAACAAATTTGATGTTATTAGTCTTGATCTTAACCTTGGCAAAGACTGTGGAGATGACTGGCTTCTTAAAGAGAGGAGTCGAGGTCTCGAAAGCCCTGTTATTATTGTTAGTGATTTTCAGGGACGGGATGCCGAACGTGTATTTTCAACCCTATCTTCGACAAGTCAGGACTACTTAAGAAAGAAAGATTTAAACCAAAGCCCTCAACTCTTTTTAGAAAAGCTTAGAGGAATGGTTGGTAATAAAATTGAAAAGAGTCCTCAAAACTTAACTTCAAAGGCCCATAAACTGGTGACAAACTTTTCTAGTGTTGAGGGAATTCTTATAGGGGGTTCAACTGGTGCTATTGCAGTTTTAGACGAGCTTTTTCAGAATCTGCCTCCAAACCTCCCCCCTATTTTCTTAGTTCAGCATATGGAGTTTGAATTTATTAAGACTTATGCCAGTAACCTCCGCTTTGGTAAGAAGTTGTGGGTTAACGAAGTTCGCGAAAAAATTCAATGTCAGCCTGGTCATATTTATCTTGCTGGTGCTGACAGTCACTTGATAGTTGAAAAGGAAGAGAATAATCTTTTTGCCAATATTCAGCTTGGTGCCTCTGTCCTTGGTCATCGCCCCAGCGTTGATGCCCTTTTTCAAAGTGGAGCTCGTTGTAATGGTCAATTTCTCTCAATTCTTTTAACAGGAATGGGACGTGATGGAGCTCAAGGCATGGCCGAGCTTTCTCAAAAGAAAGGAAATACCAATATCATTCAAGACAGAGAAAGCTGTGTTGTCTTTGGCATGCCGGGAGAAGCATTAAAGCTTGGAGCAGCACATGGTGAGTTTTCTATCCAGGAGATAATCAATATTTTTAATATGATTTCCGAAAAAAAAGAGGCTGCTTAGAAGAGTTAAGTCTTTGGCCTAAAGTTCACTTACCTCTCCCATCTAACTGAGGCGTGCGTTAAGTATCTGTTCTAACGTAAGATAAACCACTTTTTAGACCAAAATGGTCTAAATGTTTGTCTTTAAGAAAAAGCTCTCATAGAACTTATTCATGCAAGAAAATATCGTTCATGAATTGATTCACCAATGGTCCACCATCAAATCTAAGAATCCCTCTTATTCTTTACGCGCGTTTTCTAAAAAGCTCAATATTCCCCATAGCGCCCTAAGTGAAATTATGAATGGCAAAAGAAGACTCACTCAAAAGATGGGAGAAAGACTTCTTATGGCCCTTAAATTGGAGCCCGAAATAAAAGAACAGCTCTTAAGGTCCATGGCCGAAAAATCCTCATATAGCACTCTTGAACTCCAGTCTTTTCAAGCAATCGCTCACTGGGAATACTTAGCGGTAATGGGTCTTTTTAAACTTAAAGACTTCCAAAGTAATACCCAATGGATGGCCAAACGATTGGGTATAACTTCTAAGAAAGTAGAGTCTGTTTTAAATACTCTAGTGGCGACAGGGCTTGTGAGCGAAGATCTTGAAGGTAACCTGAAGAGGACTTCCTCGATAAACTTAAATACTCCTTCTCAGATTAAAGACAAGGGCTTACGCCAATTTGCAATTGAAAGCCTTGAAAAGGCCATCGACAGTCTTCGCCAAGATAATATTAAAGACAGAGATTTTTCAACAGTCACCTTAACAGTAAATAAGAAAGACCTTCCAAGGGCAAAGAAGATGTTGGAAGAGTTTCGTTATAAGTTTGATCAAGAAATAGAAAGCGTACCAGGTGAAGAGCTTTATAAGTTGGTCCTTGGTTTTTATCCGGTGACAAAGGAGGTCCCGAATGACTAATTTAATATATCTATTCCTTTTTACTTTTTTCTCAATTAGTAGTTTCGCTGAAGGGCCTCGTGACAATAAAAGTTCTCACTTCGATAAAAATTTCGATCTTATAAACACAGGAGACCACACTGGAAATGGTGGTGACGTAGTCGTTTGTGAAAAAGACGATGGTAAAAGAACTTTTGAAGTTCTTGACTTTTATGAGGTAAGGGAACTGCACTTCTTTAAAGCACAAGTCTTAGATGAATCTGCTAGTTTAGAAGAACAAATCAAGTTTTTGATAAAACCACTCAAAAAAGAAAATAGTCTTGAACTCGCGCTCGGTGATTTTTATCAACAAAGAGCGAATGAGTTCTTCTCTAGGGTGGTTTGGACGAGTGAAGACTTACCAGATATTAAAGACTCTTATCATACGTTTCTTCCTGACAATTGCACTATCAAGCAAATAGCAATTAATAAGCTTGATGGAAGAATCATTATTAACAAAGAACTTTGGAATAATCTTAACAAAGCTAATCAAGCGACTCTTATTCTTCATGAGCTTGTTTATGAAGACTATATAAGAACCGGTTTTACTGATTCTATAGAGGCAAGAAAGACAGTTTCATACTTACTGGCTAAAAAACCTGCAAGAATTCAATATAAGGTTAATTCTATTTTAAGAAAAATCCCCTATGACAGGAGGTCATTTCTTCACCTTCTAAAAATAACACCATTTCCCTATAGTCAGTTAAAAATAATGGATCGAATTACCAGAGAAGAAGGTGGCATCCTCATTGAAGAAGTCCTTGAAACAATAGTTTCTAAACTACGTTTTCCCGAAATTACTGAATATTATCCAGAAATTAGAGTTCACTTAAAAGAATCGGAAAAGTTAAGGCTCGATAAAAGTCTTGTTCCAGAAATTATAACGCTTTTTAGTGAGGAAAGAATTCTTAACTCTTACCAGATTGTTAATCTATCTCAAATCTTAAACTCAAGACTCTTAACAGAAAGCAATAAGCTTGAGTTGTTAGAGATGATCGCAAATCTCAAAGAGAGTTCTTTCCCCTTGCAAAATGCGCCGGAACTTTATCAAATTCTTAAAAATCTTTTTAGCGCCCATGATATCAAGCCAGGGTATGAACAGGGCTTATTTCTTAAGCATTTTGATCTTCTTGAACGAAGCCTTAAGCACGGTCGATATATGAGTCGTTTCTATGAAATGATTTATAGCCATTCATTTGTCAAAAGCCTACCCGAGAATGTTCTTGAAAAAATTTGGCAATCCCTTAAGAAGTCCTTGATAAATCCAAGTCATAGAGTTTACATCAATTTACCTTTATATATGGAAATTCTTCTTCTCAACCAATATCAGGTAGATGCAGCGCACCAAATTATCCATGATGTTCTTGTTCTTGGTAACCCTAGACAGCCACTTTTACAGTTTCTTTCCTACTTTCTCAAAGAGGATGGCTACTTCTACCACCGCCGGTTTGCCTTCAAAAACTGGCTCCTCGAAGGTACTTTTAAATTAAATGAACTATATACTTTTAAAAAATATGTTCCTCTCTATTTAGAAAACTTTAACGAAACACCTTATGATATCCATATCGACAACCTCGTTGAAATGTATTTCAAAGACGCTAGTACTTTTCATTTAAAAGATGTTTTAGAATTTCTAATTGGAAAATACCATCTAACTAACGACTCTAGAACAGCACAGGTTCTTATTCATGGTCTTCGTTTCGCTGAGAGAGATCATTTTTTTGACATGATGCCTTACCTGGCCTCGGTTCCGACCTACGATGATAATATGAAAAATGTCATTTTTATTGAAATGAGAAGACGCTACTTCCAAAGTGATGAACTTATTTCACTAATGGAGCTTTTTCTTGACCATAAAGTAAGCGAAGAAATAAAAGACTATATGGAACAACTTAAATTTGATAAGCGAGAAGAGGTATCCCAGCTTGCCGCGAGAGTTCTAGAAGCAACCTTAAAGCTTACCAATTATTAGAGAAGATAATATGAGATTAACAAGTGTTTTAATTGCCTTATTAATAAATAGCTGTTCAAGTCCGCATAGGGAGAAAGATGTGAATAATATCAATGTTGATTTCAATAAAGAGTGGAATTATTCAGATCCTGTAGGCACGAGAGAGAGGTTTAAAACGATTCTCAAGAATGCTGAAGACAAAGATCTCGACTATAGACTACAACTCAAAACCCAAATAGCAAGAACACATTCTCTTAGAGCTGAGTTTGAAGAAGCCCATAAGATACTCGATGAAGTTAAAAATAAACTTAACGACAAAACAGTGGTTGCAAAGGTTCGTTACCTCCTCGAAAGAGGAAGGACTTATAACTCAGCAAACAAGAAGCAGGAGGCAAAGGAGCAATTTATCTCTGCGTTCGAACTTGGTAAGGACTTTAATCTTGCAAGTTACACGATCGATGCGGCCCATATGATTGCCATCGCTGAAAGTGATCTCGATGAAAAGATCGCTTGGAGTAAAAATGGAATCGAGATTGCCAAAAACTCACCCGATAAAAAAGTTAAAGGATGGATTGGTGTTTTTTATAACAATACTGGCTGGGATTTATTTGAAGCGAAAAGATATGAAGAGGCTTTGAATCATTTTGTGAAATGCAAAGAATTTCACCAAGAAATGGGAAACAAAGACAATGAGAATATTGCGAAATGGAGTATCGCTAAGACTTACCGATATTTAGGAAAGCTAGAGGATTCCCTAAATATCCAGGAAAAGTTACTCGCACAGGCAAATGGTTTAGATAAAAGTGGTTACATCTATGAAGAGCTCGGAGAGCTATATCTTTTGTTGAAGCAGCAAGAGAAAGCGAGAGACTTCTTTTCCAAGGCCTATAAAGTACTTTCTCAAGACACTTGGCTTCTAAGAAATGAAGCAGATAGGCTCAATAGAATGAAAAGACTTTCTCAACAAGAGTAATCTAGAGGAAAAAGACCGACTGCATCCAAAAAGGTATCACGCACTTTAGAGGAATTGTTTGAGGAATTCGAGGTCGAGAGGCTCTGCAAGAGTAAGGCCGATTTTCAAGTGTTGATTCCCGCCTTCCCCTTGCTTGCCAAGATTCACGATATGAGCAATGAGAGGTTTTTCCAACTTTTGCGGCCCGATAGAAAGTATTTCTAATTTAGTGCAACTCTTAAGAGAATCAAATTTTGAAACCCCAATGGTAACACCAATCCCGATAGAACTAATATCTTTCAAAATAAAATCAAATTGTGTTTGACCCAAAACATTATCTTCAATTTTTCTCATCACAACTTTCAAGTTGTATTTATTTGCTAATGCCATCCTCTTACTACTTCGATTTTCTTTTATTCGATATCGCTTCGGAAAACTTAAAAAGAGCTTATCCCCTTGCCTCTTCACCATGCTGGTCACAAAAAGCGTATCCCGATCTTTCAATTTGACATAGAAATCAAGATTCGCCTTAAAACCTTTTAGATTTTTGGGCATTTGCAAGACGACAATTTCTTGCTCGAGTAAAATGAAATGGACCAAAGCTTTGACCGCAACTCTTTTTTCTTCAATCACTTGCCACAGTAAAACTTCTTGGCCAACCGAGGCCGTTCTTGAGAGGGCCTCTGACAATTCACAAGGGTCCTCTCTCCAATCCATTTTATCCGGTTCAAATTCTGACATATTTGTATTTTAATGAAACTTAGAAAAAAAAGTAGCTCTTTTTTATTTGGAAAGAGCCTCCATCTACGCCATACTAGAAGTCATGAAGAAAAAAACCATTATGATTCAAGGAATGATACTTATCGCCATAACAATGGTTCTCAATATTGTTTTGGCCAACTTCCTCTTTTCCGAGCGTATTGATAAGGTTCATGCCACCCAAAACTCTCTGCTTCGTTCTGTGGATCACATTTTCACGGCTCTCACCTATCTAGAAAAAGATAAGGAAATAAAACTGAATGACGGGGCTAAAAAAGAACTCGATAAAGCACGAGAGAGTCTAAGGGAGCCAGAACTCTTAAAAATTCGAAGAAAAGATTCTCCTGGAACCTAGCAAAGTTGAGTAACCTCATTGCAAATCTTAAGCAGCACCACAAAAAAGTCTCTCATCGTTATACTTCTTCTCTCTCAAGTGACGTCCGCAAGTGAAAGTCTTTATGGCAGCATAGGAATACAAGTCCCAAAAGAGCAGCTACGTTTTTCGACCCTCAATGCCAATGGGGATAAAACTCAAGACCTTCTCTTAGATCCCAATCCGAGACGAAATCTTACCTTAAGTTTTCATCATCCAAAGTTTTCTCTATTTGCAGGCCTGCCCCTATTAGATAGTGATGAGAAGGCCCGAGGCGAATCGGAGGCCCTTGATTTGCGCTTTAAAGGAAAATTTAAAAGGCTTTTGCCCGACCTCTATTTTCAAAAGTATCGGGGCTTTGAAATCAAAGACAAACTCGATGGAGAAAGATCTCTTGGTTTTCTCTCAGGTGTTGAGACATTACACTTTGGCGGCAACCTCACTTATTTCCTGAAGGAAAACTTTCATTCACTTCATTCGGGTCATTCATTTTATCAAGCATGGGAAAATTCAAGGGAGCAATCACTCTCCCAATTTAGCTACACCTTAAGTACTGGAATAGATCACTTAAAAGTCAAAAACCTTCCCGATCAACAACGGGCCCTATCTCAACTAAGAGGCGACTCCTCTTTTCAAACTCTTTCTTTTAGAGGAGGTGGTGTTTACCAATACCATTATGGAAGATTCGTCTTTGAGGGCTCTCTTGCCCTAGGTCCAGGGTTTATGCACTCGGAGACTCAAAGTTCTGATGAAAGTTGGGATTTGGTTATCAACTCAAACGTTGCTCTTTTTATCGGCGTTAAGCTTTGGAATGAGTTCTTTCTTTTCTTAAATGGAGATGTTCAGGCAATCAGCGGCAAGGTCTCGGACACTCAGTTTTCCAATGACCTGGCCACTGTAGAATTAGGCTTTGGCAATCGCTTCTAAATTAATTTAGAAGTCCCAAACAAGTGAGCGACGACAAGAAAAGAGCCCAACTCTTTCACCGTCAGTTAATGGTCCTTGAATGAGCCCTTGGATATTTTCGCCAACTCTGACAAATCTCACAAAGTTTCCTTCATTCGTTGTGTACTCAGAAACAAAGGCTTCAATCATAGTGCCAAAGGCATCGATGATTTCTTTCTTATATTCTTTTTTAACCACATTTTGATTTTCAATATTTGTTTGATCATACGCGATTTCAAGGGTGGCATTTTCGTCTTCATCTAAATTAACACTGATTTCTGTCAGGCTATTGGCCACGCGACATTCAGTGCTACTCTCAAGAACAGTGGCAAATGACGTCAGTGAAAAGAAAAGAAAAGAAAAATTGTCGTAATTTGGTATTTCATAGGAATTCCTTGTTTAGCTTAAAAATAAGTTTTTGTCCGAGGCTTTATTCTCATTTGAGCCCTTATTTTGCAAGCTAACCGAAATAAACTTCACGTAAAACGGCCGATAGTTACTCACCATCGGCCGCTAACTTCACAGTTGTGATAAAGCAAAGTTACAACTTTTCGAATCAAATTCTGCCAAACGGTAGAAAGACGTTCTTCTCTCTATCCTGGCCGTGTCACAGACAATGACATTTTTATAACGAGCCTTCTCATATCCCGAGAGCTTCTTAAGATCTTTAATAGCAACAACTTCGCAAAAAACACCAAGGTCCAAAACATCATCATTAAAAGAGACATTCATGAATTCACGGTCAAAGCCAAACTCGAATCCGTAGGATCCAATATTAGCGATAAAAGTTTGAATACGGTTGGGATAAAGAAAAGAATTTCTTGTTCCACCAATGGTGCGGTTTTCCTTGGTTGAACATTTCACCTTCTCAAGAAGAATGATTCTTGTTTGACTGGCATAGAGTTTAATCAACTCTTTTTCACTAAGTCCTGGAACATTAGAAAGATTAAGCTCCACGGAACTAAAGTTAAAATAAATTAAATTCTTATTCGCTATAGACCATAGCGAATCTAAGAAAAGGCACAAAAAAACCGGCCATTCAGCCGGTTTTCTTATGTTTAAACTATATCCCTTGCCCTTGGGGGGTCTATTCTTAGTTGATAGCTCTGTAGCGCTTTAACTGGTCAGCTTTTTTAAGGATTGAGTCCACTTGAGTCTTCATTCCTTTCCACTCTCTTACAGATTCTTGTCTTTGCTCAAGAAGAATCTTGTCTTTGTTAAGGGGTCCTGGTCCTGCAAGAAGAGCCGCTACAGGGAAAAGGGCCATTGCTGCGAAAAGAATTGATCCTTTGATAGCTCTTTTAAGTGTCTTCTTTCTTGCGATGTTAGTTCCAGTGTTCATGTTGCCTCCGCATTCTGCTTTTTTTTCATCCGTTGAGTTTGTCTTCTTTAATCCGTGAATTGGTCTGTCTTCTTCCTAAAGACAGGGGTCCATCCTGGCCCCCTCCGTGATGCTTATATATAGAGCAAAGGTCGTGCCAAAAAGCACG
>JASBRV010000067.1 GCA_030149295.1 Bacteriovoracales bacterium
TACAACTTCTCGTTATGAATTGCCTGAATGCTCTATGGCCGGTCTCGAACCCCTTGGAAAACTATCTCCCTTTTCTACAGAGATCACCAAAAGATATGAGCCGCTCATTGAGGGCTTAAGTGGTCAAGAAGGAGTCAACCCCAGCTTAGTGGCAGGCCTCATCGCTCAAGAGTCGGCTTTCAATCCTAAAGCGGTAAGCTTTGCCAAAGCGATAGGTCTCACTCAAGTAACCAATGGAGCGGCTGAAGAGATTACGGATATCTTTAACCATTTTCCTGTCTACCCCCAACTCGATGACCTCCCTGTGCCAATGATTAAAAGTCTCATTCTTTCGGGTAAATTAAATGAAGAAAATGAATGGCGTCTTCACCCTCGCTACTCAATTTTGGGAGGCATTCATTACCTTAAGAGACTAGAAGATTATTGGTACCGCGAAGAAACTCAAAGTCTCATCCATAAAAGTTATCCTGAAACGGGCGATGACATAATCGATGACATTATTTTGGCGAGTTACAATTCAGGACCCTTTCGAGTCAAAAAATCTCTCCAACGAAGAGGGAAAGACTGGCTCTATGATAAAGAACTCACAGAAGCGAGAAAGTATGTGCGTAAAGTGAAAAGCTATTGCTATCACTTTGCTTCCAATCATCAGTAATTAAGAAAAGGTGAGTATATGAAAACGAAACCAATAGTCTTTAACTTTCTCTTTGCCTTCTTCACTTTGGTGGCGATCTCTCTTCCCTTACAAGTGGCATTCCTCTATGAGCATGAGGTTTTTCGCTTTAATGAGTGGTCAAGTATCCTCCTTAAGCTTACTCCAATGAATTGGATGGTCTTTACTCTGTGTCTGCTCAATGGATGGCTCTGTTTTCGCGTTCATCCTTATATCAAGTACACCATTCCTGCGAGTATTCTCTTTGTTGGTATCAATAATTTTATCGTGGGAAGTTATGGTGTCGACTATCACTTTGTCGCCACCTGGATAGGAACTCTTCTTTACACACTCTTCAGCTACAGTTTCGTCTATGCCCACGGTTTAGAAGCCGTTGAGCACCCTGAAAAACAATGGTGGAAGATTCCTAAAAGAGTGAGAAAAAGTTTTCCCGTGTGGCTTGAGTATAAAGGAGAGAAAAAGCTCCTTGCCAAGACCTTTGATATCTCTGAAAGTGGAGCCTATGTTTCCACATTGGCTAATAATAAGAACCTCATCCCTAAGGATCTGGGCGTCGGTGAGTCCCTTACCATTCTCATTGGAACTAATGATGGCGAGATCGAACTTGATGCTACTTTAGTACGAAAAGAAGAAGAAGCTCTTGGTAAATATCCCGCAGGACTAGGTCTTCACTTTGAAAACCTAAGCCTTTGGAAATCATTACAGGTCAAAAGGTTATTGAATACTGTTAACGCTTAAAGCCTATCGTTGCTAAACGGCGAAATAACCACGGTATATGGCGGGCCATCCATAGAGCGACCGCCACACTTCCCCCTGGGTGAAAAAAAAGACAATCCTTCTCAATGGATTTACAGACTTTTCTTGCATATTCTTCAGGGGAGATCGAAGAAAGAGAAGAAACATCGAGATGCTCTCCATACATTTCACTTATCTGATCAAACATTCGCGTCTTTATTCCCGGAGTAATTAGTGTGAGAGTCGTTACTCTCGTTCCCTTGAGCTCCAGGGATAGACTATTGGTAAGGGCAACTACGCCTGTTTTTGCGGCAGCGTAAGTGGCAGCACATGGCAAATGCATGACACCACTAACACTGGCATTATTCACAATCTTCCCCTTTCCTCGTTTAATCATAGGGGGAAGCATTCTTTGTGTTAAATGAGTAAGGCCAATCAGATTAACCTGAAACATTTGGTATATACTTTGAGTGTCTTGCTCTTCTAAAAGTCCACCAGTGAGTTGACCAGCGTTATTAACAAGGATGTCCCAATCGCTATTTGCGTGCTCATTGGCGAAAGACTCGATCTTCTCGAAGCTTCCCATGTCCAAAGCAACACTTTGAGCCCGCTCAGATAAGCCCTGCTCTTTTAAATCAAAAGAGTCGGGATTCCTCATGGCGAGGGTGACAAAGGCGCCTCTCTCATCTAACTCTTTAGCTAAAGAGAGCCCAATTCCTCGATTGGCTCCAGTAATAAGAACTTTGCTTCCCTTGATATTCATAGACACCCCTATACGAAAAATTACTCTCTTTGTAGGATAAGGGTAGCAAAAGACCTACACAAGGAAGACTTTATGAGTTCAGCGCTTGTCTGGATACGACGCGATATACGCCTTCATGATCACCATGCCCTCTCATGTGCCCTTGAGAAATTTGATAAGGTTTACCTTTGCTTTGTCTTTGACACAAAAATATTGGACCCCCTCCCCGAAAAGGACAAACGACTCACTTTTATTCACCAAGGCTTAAGGGAGGTTTCGACTCATCTTATCGAGCATGGAAGTGACATCGAAATACTTCATGGTGATCCTTGTGAGGAAATACCAAAACTTGTGAAGTCCTTAAAGGTCGACGCCCTTTACTATAATCGCGATTATGAACCTTATGCCATCAAACGAGATACTAGCGTTACAAAAACTCTTGAAGAACGGGGCATCCAAGTCAAATCCTTTAAGGATAGTGTCCTTTTTGAAAAAGAAGAAATTCTCAACAAACAAGGCTCAGTCTATAAGGTCTTCACTCCCTACAAAAGGGCTTGGTATGAGAAATTTATGCAAGTCTATTCAGGTGAAGTCCCTCAATACAGCTTTAAATACTCAAGCCTAGCGCCCAATAAAATAAAGAAATCCATTTCTCATCACGATTGGCACAAAGCTCTAGGCTTTAAAGAAGACCTTCCTCCCTTAACAGGGGGAACCTCTGAGGCCCGAAAACACCTTCAAAAATTTAAGGGCCATATCAAAGAATACGAAAAGGCTCGGGACTTTCCCGCTATGGAGAAAACCTCTAATATGAGCCCCTATATTCGCCATGGCATGATCTCAGTGCGTGACCTCCTAAGAAGAGGACTTGAAGACAAGTCCTCCGGTCACCAAGTATGGACAAGCGAAGTCATTTGGCGTGAGTTTTACCAGATGATTCTTAGCTGCTTTCCCCATGTGCAAAAGAAATGTTTCAAGCCAGAGTATGACAATATCAAATGGCTTGGAGGCACTAAAGAATTCAAGGCATGGCAAGAAGGAAAAACTGGCTTTCCCATTGTGGATGCGGCCATGCGCTGCCTCAATGAAACGGGAATGATGCATAATCGACTGCGCATGGTTGTCGCCAGCTTTCTTTGCAAAACCTTATTAGTCGATTGGAAAAAAGGTGAAAAGTATTTTGCTCTCAAACTTCTTGATTATGATCTGGCCGCTAATAATGGGGGTTGGCAATGGAGTGCTTCGACAGGAACCGATGCCCAACCCTACTTTCGAATTTTTAATCCCACATCCCAAAGTGAAAAGTTTGATCCGGATGGTGAATTTATCAAAAGATGGTGCCCGGAGCTTAAAGGATTTTCTAAAAAGAAGATCCATGAACCTTCAAAAGCAGATATGCTTGAACAAGCCGATGCCAAGTGCACACTAGGAATTAACTATCCCCATCCAGTTGTTGACTACAAACTCAACCGCCAAAAAGCTCTCGACATGTATAAGGAAGGTATCAAATAAATTCAACCACTTAAAACACTCACTCTTAAGAAATCCCACCAGAAACCGATATCATATAATAGCGATCAACTAACGGTCATGGATACTGGTGGTCTTTTGAAAATAAGGGTTTCCCTCTTTATCACTTTTGTACTTTTGAGCTTTTCCATCTTTGGAGAAAGCTGCCTGACAAAAAGTCTGGCGACCAAAGTCTCAAGAGTTGAAGGAAGCAAAATCTCCAAATATTGGGAAAATGACCAAGAGGTTATCATTACCATCAATGGAAAGAACTACCCCCTCACTTATTCTTTTGACTCAGAATTCTCGTATGCAGATACTCTCCTTCTCTTGGAAAAAGACCCTAAGAATATTGAAAAACTTAATGAGCTCTTCGCCCATGTTAATCGCTCTCAAACCGCAAATACTGGTCTCTTTACCAAAGCAAGAAGTCTCTTTGGTAAACCAAAAGTCGATCCTAATCATATCGATTATCTCAATATCCCTGTTGAAAAAATCCTAGAAGCCGACAGGTTAATGTCAGGTGCTAGCAAGCCACGCTCCCCTAAGCAATTTTTTTCTTTTGGAGGGCTTAGAAAAGGCATACCCACAGATAAAGAAACTTATGCGATAACTGAACTCAACCCACGCCTTTACGATTTCTTTGTCAGCGATATGATAGAGCCCCTACTCGAGTCCAAGCACAAAGGAAACAACTTAAAGTTTCTCAACTTCTCTCATGCTCAGGCCAGTGACTTTACCGAAAAATACCGCCAACTCATGAAAGAAGTCATGGTTGATGACATGAAAATCCCCGTCAAGGCAACAATAGATTCGGGGTACCTAGAATTTCCCCACTCCAGTTATGAAACCATTCCCTCTCAATGGAATAAGGTCATAAAAGAAGATATCAATGACCCTCATAAGTGGACCTCAAGCCATATGCATATTGGAATTCCAGCAGAGATTGGCAAGCCTAAAATGGATGCCATCACCAGGGCGGTAGAAGCGAGAATTATACTTGAACACGCCATGAGCCCTAGCTTTGGAAAGAAGCTCTATGCAACCTCTTATTCCTCACTAAGAGGTGATCCCAAAAGTGCTAAAAAGTTTGCAGGGGTCATTCGTATGAACTACAAGCGCCATACAGAACCCTTTCCCATGCACGACTTAGAAGTGAGAAACTATCTTAGTTTTAAAGAGGGGCAAAATCATTTGGCCCTCGCCGCCAGACTGGCCCAAGACCATGAAAAGCTGCGCCTCATTGATAATTTTAGTGCTTTAGATATTAAAGACCCCGAAACATCAAATCTTAACGGTGCCTTAAAATACGTGGGGAAATTGGCCTTAGATAATGGAAATGCTGAAATTGGAGCCGAATTTATCCGCCTTGCCGACGAGATCGAAGCCGCAGGGGAGATTACACTCACAAAGAGAAAGGAAGTTCAGAAACTTCTTAAGTCAAAAGAAGCTATGAAACTTTTAAATCCAGAATTTTTTCTTGAGGCAAATTAAAAGATCTTTCCTAGCCCTAAAATGATACCCAAATAAAGACTTACAGAAAGCATGTCACAAAAAGAGGTCACCAGAGGACCAGAGGCAATAGCAGGATCAACTCCTGCTTTTTTAAATCCAATAGGAATCAACATACCAAAGAGAGCAGCGGCACTCATCGAAACAACGAGAGTCGTTCCCACTCTCACACCGACCATCATATCGCCGTATAAAAGGACAATCATGAGATAAGTCGTCGCTCCGGCCATGATCCCCATAATAAGACCCACTGAAAACTCTCGCATCAAGGGAAGACGAAATTGGCCAAACTCATTGGCCCCTAGAGCAAAACTACGAGTAATGATCATCGCCGTCTGAGTTCCGACATTACCTGTTGTATTCATAATCAAGGGAACAAAGCTAGCAAAGATAATCGCGTTGGTAACGGTCCCCTCAAAAAAAGTCAAAATATAGCCTGTCACAAAGGAGGCACTAATAGAAAAAATAAGCCAAGGGAAACGGCCAAGAGCAAGCTTTAATCGATTGGGATTCACATCCCCGATAGACTCTTCAGAAGAAACACCGACATAAGCGAGAATATCTTCACTGGCTTCTTCTTCAATAACATCTTGAATATCATCAAAAGTAATTTGGCCAAGAAGAATTCCATCTTTATCAACTACAGGGAGAAAGTTTAAGTCATATTTACTAAAGCTTTGTGCCACTTCCTCTTGATCTTCTTCTGGAGTGACATAATACTTAAGAGGTTTAGTAATAGTCGCAATCCCCTCTCCCATTGCGGCTAAGATAAGATCATCCAGGTGAACAACTCCGATAAGTTTTCTTTCCTCATCCACAACATAGGAATTATTAACTTTTCCTAAGGTCTTCTTTTGGCGTCGGATAGACTCAACGGCTTCTTTACAAGTCATTCCCTCACGCAAGAGACAAACTTCGGTCTGCATAATGGAGCCAGCGGACTCTTCAGGGAAACTTAAAATGCGTTTAATTTGCTTTTCTTTTTGTAGCTGCGGCAAAAGGTTATGCATTTGCTCTTCACTCAGCATCTTTAAAAGATAAGCTGCATCATCAGTTTCAAGCAGGTTAAAAACGGTCAGAATTTTTTCTGGAGTTAATATCTCTATAATTTCATCGAAAAGGCTTTTTTCAAAAAGAGGAAAGATTCCCGCCAATTCTTCATCATCAAGGCTATCGAGAATAACTTGGTAGTGCTCCTCATCAATCAGATAAAAGAGGTCAACTACCTCAAGAGGGTCAAGGAAGTTTAAGTAGGCCTGGATATTTTCTTGCTGCCCACTTTCAAAAATTTCTTTTAAATCAATGGCCTTCACTCTTTTAAGTTTGTCACTATTTCTCGGCTTTTACCACACGAAATAATAACCGACCCAAGCAATCAACTAGAGAACCCTATATAAAATAAACTTAATGTAGTTTTGCGAATCACCTAAATGGGAGATGCCATGATCAGGCCCCTGTAGTCCTAACTCTAAGAGCTGAAGCGTATAAGATGAATCTGCAAATCCTTGTTTAACAGTGAGGTCAAGTTCCTCAAGGCTTACTCCATGAGTACACGAACCAATCGCCAACAAACTCCCTTTATGGACAATTCGACTAAGGGAGCGATGCAGTTTTTGATAACCTCCAAGCGCTTTCGATTTATTTTTTAAATTCTTAGAAAATGCTGGGGGATCTGAAATCACCACATCAAATGTTTCTTCGCACGTTTTTAACCAATCAAAAACATTGGCACGAATAAATTGGCCTCTTTCGGCCATGCCATTAACCTCGAGATTTTTTTCGATAGCGCCCTTAAGATCTCCTTGATCAACAAAAGTCATCTCTTTGACTCCACCACTTAAAGCATTCAATCCCCAAGATCCAACATAGCTAAAAAGATCGACTCCTTTCACGAAGTCACTCTCAATATTTTGAATCCACTGCTTTAGCTTTTTGCGATTCATACGGTGATCGTAATAATAACCAATCTTTTGAAGAACTTTTTCAGAGATAAAGAATCTTAAATCATTTTCGACAACTTCAATGGCAGGAATTTTCTCACCCTCAAAAATGGGTAAGCCCTCTTGTTTTCTATATTCCTGATTATCAAGGAAGTAGATGGTTTTAGAAGTAAGCTTATGGAGTTCACTTTTAAAGAGATCACGATATTGATCCATTCCTGCGGTATTGATTTGAATGAGAGCACAGTGCAGATACTCATCAACAATCACTCCTGGTAAACCGTCACTATCCCCATAAACAATTCGCCTACCTTTACTAAGATCAGGAAAATCATCTCGTTTTTGGACGGCCTTTGCCAGAGTGTCCTTGATATAATCTTCGGGCTTTAGATCCTGATGAGTCGCCAATCCAAGCACCCGAAGAGGAGCAGAGCTCTTACTCATGGGATTAGCTAGTGCTAACAAACGATCTTTCTCTCCCTCTGCAGTAATCAAAACCCACTGACCCGGAGTACAGCCCACAAGCCCCTCAAGCACATCCCTTTCATAGAATTCACTTCTTATATGAAAAGGTTTGCTGCCTTTTTTCAACTTTACTTTGACTTGTCTCAAGTCTTTTTCTCCCGTATGAATAATAAAACAGACTTGATTGTAAGGGATACCTGAATGGAAAACCAATACCCTGCTCTTAAACAAGGGCACTATCTTAAAAATGCGAGTATTTCAGCCATGCATCAAAGTGTTTTGGAAGAAATCCAGTTTTGGAATCAGTCCATTGCTCACCATGGCGCCATTAATGAAGGTCGATTTTTTGACTTGTTAATGGATGTTCATAGCGAAGTCGCCCAATTTCTCAATGCAGACCAAGAAGATGTCACCATTCTTGATAATTCCTCTCTCAACCTCAATATCGTGGCAATGATGTTAAAAGAAGAAAGCAAGAGAGACATCGTTCTTGTGGCAGATGAGTTTCCATCCAATGTCCTTCCCTTCTATCATCATGGTTTCAATGTCATTCAAGTGGCGACCAAAGACGGGCAATTTAAAACTTCAGATTTAGAGGAGGCCATAACGTCGAATACCGCTGCAGTTATTTGTTCTATCGTCCAGTTCGCCACTGGTCACTACACTTGTCCATTGGAGCTGTCTCAAATGTGTGAGGAAAAAAGTGTCCATTTGATCCTCAATGCCACCCAAAGCCTCGCCGTTTTTCCAATGGATCTAAAAAAGGTGAAGGCATCTGTCGTCACAGCGAGTTGTCACAAATGGTTGGGAGCAGGTATTGGTGGCGCCATTCTTTACCTTTCAAAAGAGTTTAGAGCAGGAAAAGCGAATCCCATTGCCGGTTGGTGCTCAGTAAAAGAGCCCTTTGATATGAAAAATGAAAAACCCATTCCTCGCGATGATGTTATGTCCCTTCAGGTGGGATCTCTCCCTTTTCCAGTTCTTGCTGGTGTTGCAGCAGCTTGTCGTCACTGGAAAAAGGTGGGAATAGAAAAGGTTCACGCTAGAATTATGGAACTCTCCAATCACTTAAGATCAGAACTTTTAAAAAGAGATTTGATTCCGCTAGGCAATGGACTATCTGGAATTGTGACTTTCTCTGTAGGGAAATCATTAGAAGAAACATCAGAGCTTGTTCAAAAAATGGAGGAGGAGAAAATCTATGTCAACTGTCGACGTGGCCTCATTAGAGTTTCCCCTCACTATTTTAACAGTGAGAAAGACATCAACGCCCTTCTCACATTCTTAGATAAAAATCTAGGACTCATACCTTAATCGGTAGCCAACTCCACGAACTGTTTCGATAAGACCATCGTAGAGTTTCTGGCGAATTTGAAGCACATGAGTGTCTACTGTACGCGTGCTTGGATAATTTTCATAACCCCACACTTTATTAAGAATTTCCTCTCTACTAAAAGCTCTATTCGGTGACTCTGCTAAAAGAACCAAAAATTCATACTCCATTTTGGTAAAGTCAACGAGGTTTTCTTTAAAAGTTACTTCACGCCTTTCCTGATCAATCACCAGATCACCAAGACTTATCTTCACTTGAGTCTCACCATCGCCACTACCACGCTCTGATTGATGACGAAGTTGAACCCGAATCCTTGCTGCCAACTCCCGAGGTTCAAAAGGTTTTGTCAAATAGTCATCAGCTCCACTTTCAAGGCCGACGACCTTATCGATGACCTCAGTCCTCGCTGTTAACATAATCACTTGAATTCTAACCCCATCGCCGCGAAGGCTTCTTAAATAATCAATCCCCTGGCCATCTGGTAACATCCAATCGAGGATCATAAGATCATAATCGTTATAATCTTGTTTCTTAGCCTCAGCGATATTAGGACATAGGGTGACATCGTATCCCTCATCTCTTAAGAAATTTCTTAACGTTGAACCTAAAGACTCATCATCTTCCACAATTAAAATCTTTGAATTACTCATAGTGACCTCACCTTTTTCATCGGATTGATGGGGATATTAAGGGAAAGAACTGTCGGATTAAGTTTAAGCTCTAATCCAACATTCATTTCTCTACAAACTTTTTTAACAATATTCATACCAAGTCCAGTGCCTGTGGACTTATTTCCTTTCATAAACTCCTGGCTCATGATGCCCAAACTTTCAAATTCACACTGCCCTTGATCTTCGACTTCAAAAAGAATGGCATCCTTTAACTGGGAGAGACGCACCTTCACGGGACTTGCCCCATGAGTGAAGGCATTTTCTAAAATATTTTTCATGCAAATACCCATCCAATAGGTATCCAACATTACCGCACAATCTTCTTTCAATTCTTCAAAGAGAATCTCTCCAGGATGAGCTTCATCAAACGGTTCAATAACCTGCCAAACAAACTCATTAAGCGAGGGAACTTCCTCGAGATTTAACTGAAGAAGTTTTTGGTTTTGCTCTGCTTTCAAATAATTTCTTGAAGTTTCTACTAAGCGCCGAAGGCGATGAATCTCACTACTAAAGCGTAAATAAACTTCTTCCATTTCTTCATCAAATTGATCGTACTTCTTTCCCATTTTCTCTAATAATAAGGTAAGACTGGTAATAGGAGTACGAAACTCATGAGTGAGAACCCTAAGGGCCAAGCGCCTTTTTTCATCTTCAAGCCTTTGCGCCCTTATCTTGACTAATAAAAGCCTCACAACAACAAGGATGATAAGAATAAGACCAAAGAAAAGCACAATGGTCGAGGTATTCGCCAATTGAAAAATATGTTTAACGTTGTAATCCCAACACAAGCTTCCATCTTGATAGAAACAGCTTCTGCCTTGTTGATAATTATGCAAGATAAACGGACTATCTTTGAGAAAGAACTCTAAGTCTTTTCGTGTATAGATACGATACTCTAAAATATTAAAAACTTTAGGATAATTAAGGCGTGCAAAGAGATAGTCATTAGTGAGAATAGTACCCTTTCCTCTAACAATATCGGTGAGCGAGGGATTATCCAAACTTTGAAGGATTTCAAACACTCCCTTTAAAGGTCCAAAGGTGCGACGAACTTTCGATAACTCCCCGACATGGAAAAAAGGAAGATGGGTCATCACCCATGAGCGATTGTCGTAATTATTCTTTCCTAATCGAAAAGCAAGGTAAGCAAAGCTGTGCCCTGAGGGATGTAAGAAGGGTGCTTCTACAAAGAAGGCGCGAGGCAATCTCGCTCTTCTTCCACAGCGAAACTCTTCCCAAATCCAAACCTTTTCAAAATTATTACGATTAAGAAGACCTGTAAAAGAGAGGTCACAATCTTGGCTAGAACTATAACTTCTCGACTTAAATTGACTTGAACCCTCAAAGGTCACACTGGGATCGAGTAATTTAAATTGATCCTCTGAAAAATAGAGACTATTGAAATTGATAATAAAAACAGGATCTACTTTCTTTTGAAAGTCTTGTTTGATTTTATTAATTTCTAAGATGTCTGAAGGAGTCGCGCGATAGCTACCCTGAATAAAGAGTGCGATGTAGCCCGTAGTAAAGGCCATGACAACCGCGGTGAAAATCAAAACCATATAGAGTCGGATAGCTACTTCCTTAGAATAAATTCCCTTTTTCTCATCAATGAATATACCAATACAACAACCATTTTTGTCACTTAACTGTGAATTCTAGGGAAAAATTGCTACCAAATGGCCATGGAAACCCTTATGATGGGCCCTTAACTAAAGGAGTTCCCATGAGCCTAATACTCGGCATTGACCTGGAAGGAATCAATAAAGACCTTATTATGAAAGGGGTCGACACAAAGACAGACCGTGTCATTGAGATAGGTGCTGTCCTTTGGGATTGGGAACTTGGGCAACCTGTAAAAATCCTTAGCGAATTGGTCGATGAAGTCGACCGCCTTCCTATCTCTGAGGAAGTAGAGCTTATTACGGGCATTAATGACTCTTGCTTAGAAAGATGGGGTGCCAAGGGTCCGGCGATCCACGACATTCTTGGCAGACTTATTGAGCTTATGGAAAAAGCCGATTATCTCATGGCACACAATGGTGTCGGTTATGATACACCTATGCTTCGTGCCATGTTTCATCGTTACGACATGGAAATGCCAGAGAAAGTATGGATTGATACCATGACTGACATTGAATACCCTAAGCAAATGAAGGGTCGTTCTATGGCCTTACTTGAGCACTCTCATGGTTTTATCAATCCCTTTCCTCATCGTGCTGTCACAGATGTACTTTCCATGTTGAAAATTGCCAGTGGCTATGACGTTAAAAGGATGATCAAGATGGCAGAGAGTCCAAGAGTGACATTAGTCGCCGCTCTTAAGGCACCTAATTGGAAAGATCCTGCTCAAGTTGCAGAATTTAATGAGGTCAAAAATAAAGTCGCCAAATCACGTTTCAAATGGAATCCAAGCACTAAGCAATGGACAAAAGAGATTCATAAAATACTCATTGATGAAGGAAAAATAAATTTCGACTTTGAATATTTTATGAAAGAAGACTAGCTCTTAAAAAGTCGTCGAGATTCTTAGCAAGCTCACTCACGTCAACATCTTGAGGCAAATGAAGAAAGGTGCAGGGAATGTTGCCTGCTTTTTTCAATCCATAATAATAAGTTTGATTACAGACGTAAGTCCCAGCGCTAAAACTGACCTCACTCTCCATATTTCTTTTCTTTAAAAAAGAGCTGAGTTCTTCCACTGGAAATGTACTCATCAAAGCAAGCTGCCCTTCTTTTTCAAGAGGCTCACCTTTATCAAAAATCTTTCCTTCATTATCCGGCCTTCCAGGACAATAAAGCCAATTCAAGGCAATCTTTTCAGGTGTCACGATCTGGCGACTGGCCGCAAGTCCACAAAAAAGAATAGCCGCAACATCATCGAGCTGTTCTAAGAGCTTATTAACTTGGGAAGGTATCTCGGAAAAAACGACGGGAAGGATAGTGCTGTGATAATTCACTCCCTTCCCAGAGAGGTGCACCATTTGGGCCGCAAGCTTTTCAGAAGGATTTTCCTTATGGGTATGAAAAGCTCCAAAGCCCGAAATGATGACTTTTTTCATTAATCTCTTTCGTTAAGAAGTAGGCGCCTTGCATCGACACGACCTGAAGTCGTCATTCCATCAAGCTCACCATTTCTCACGGCCGTCGCCTCAAGGCGCTCTCTAATTTCTAGAGGAGTAAGGTTTGGGTTCTCTGAAACGAGAAGACCAAGCGCTCCTGCAGCAAGAGGACAGGCCATCGAAGTACCACTCATTTTTTGATAACGATCTCCTGGAACTGTACTCATGATATTAGAACCTGGAGCAAAGACGTGAACTGTTTTCTCACCAAAGTTTGAAAAACTTGAACGTTTACCAGAGCCGTCATGAGAACCAACAGAGATCACGTTATCAACTTTGTAGTTTGCAGGATATGTATCTCTTGTATCGTTATTCGCTCTTGAGTTACCAGCAGCAGCGACAAAGAGAATACCTTTGGCTTCAGCAGCTTTGATAGAGTCAAGAAGGGCTTGTGAGAAAGCTCCCCCACCCCAAGAGTTACTCATGATATCAACACCAACTTTAACGGCGTAATCAATTGACTTAATAGCGTGTTCTGTTTCTCCACGACCTGAGTCAGAAAGAAACTTAATTCCAACCATCTTTACTTTATTCATCACACCGCGAACACCATTTCTGTCGTGAACAGCACCGATATTACCAGCACAGTGGGTACCGTGACCGTGTCCATCTTGTGGGTCACCATCATCGTTAGCAAAGTCATATCCATGAATATCGTCTACATATCCGTTTCCGTCATCATCAACGCCTTCAACACCATTTTTTTCAAGCTCATTGACCCACATATTGGCACGAAGATCTTTGTGAGTATAATCAACACCTGTATCAATAACGGCGATCTTTACTTCTTTTCTTCCTTTGGAAATCTTCCACGCACCTTCAGCGTTAACATCTTCACCAGCTTTGCCGCGTGAAAACCAGCCGCCAGAGTTTTTGCCCGTATTCTTAAGTCCCCATTGGTCCTCAAAACGAGTGTCTTGGATAGTTTCCTTGTCTACTTTGACAGGAGAAATCGTATACGTCTGACTTGGCTCGATATATTCAATGGCCGGATCATTCGCGAGAATTTGAAGAGACTTTTGGTTAAGACCTTCTGCTTTTACAGAGTAAAAAGCACCGATCGAAACATTGAGGTCCTTCACATCGCTAACCGACTTTTGTGAGAAGAAGCTAACCGACTTAGGGTTTACTCCATCCTTAAGTTTTACGATGTACTTAGTTGGGGTTGCTAAGAGGGAGGTGGCTGATAGTACGGCCATTCCCAGTACGAGTTTTTTCATATTCATCTTCCTTGATGCATGTTAATATTGCCGTGATAGTATTGTGACGAATAAAGTTTCGGTAAGACAACTAAACATAATCTTACACTCACAAATGTAAGCTATTATTATAATAACTGAGCGAATCAAAATATATTGATAGATATATAAGAGAAACTGAATGGACCACACCCCCTCTCCTCATGCCCCAAAAGAAGTTATTGAAAAAGGCAATAAAAAGGAAAACCCTCTTTTAAATCTTGGTTTTAACCTCATCATTCCCACTGTTATTATGATGAAGTTTTCAGGCGAACAGCACTTGGGGCAAGTCTACGGCTTAGTCACAGCACTTGCCTTTCCCCTTCTTTACGGGCTCTATGACCTCATTGGTGCGGGTAAAGTGAATGTCTTCTCTCTTCTTGGCCTTCTCAGCATTCTACTCACTGGTGGCATAGGCTTAATGGAACTTGATAAGACTTGGATGATTGTCAAAGAGACGGCATTCCCCTTTGTCCTTGGACTTTTTGTCATATTTTCTGAAAGAACGGAGAAGCCTTTGGTTCGTCAAATTCTTGACCAAATGATTGATCTGCAAAAAATAAGAGATGTTTATCGTGAACACGGCATAGAGGACCATTTCACTCAGAGATTGGGTCGCTCATCTTATATGCTCGGCGGTACCTTTTTTATTTCTGCCCTCCTAAATTTTCTTTTAGCCTTCTTTGTCCTTAAAGGCGAGCCAGGCAGTGAAGAGTTCGTTAACTCCCTAGGAAAAATGACCGGACTTTCTTTTCCCGTCATAGCTTTGCCTATGGGTTTGATGGTTGTCGCCATCCTTTTTAATTTGTTTAATGGAATCAAGAAAGAAACGAACGTTGAAATTGAGACATTTTTTCGCCAATAAGTTTTCTGATCAATAAAAGACCAAATTGAGGGATCATTCATGAAATATAGAAAACTCGGAAATACAGATATCGACGTCTCTGTCATATGCCTTGGCACAATGACCTGGGGTGAACAAAACACCGAGTCTGAGGCCCATGAACAACTCGACTATTCCTTAGAAAGAGGTGTGAACTTCATCGATACAGCTGAGATGTACCCCGTTCCCCCCAAGCCAGAAACCTATGCCGACACGGAAAGAATCATTGGAAAATGGGATAAATTAAAAACTGACCGGGATAAAGTCATTATTGCTTCTAAGGTTGCTGGCCCCATGAGCGGTGATTATATTCGCGGAGGTAATAATCTCAGCGCTTCCCACATTATAAAAGCATGCGATGAATCCCTTAAACGTCTCAATATCGACTGTATTGACCTTTTTCAACTCCATTGGCCAGAGAGAACAACCAATTATTTTGGGACTCTTGGGGTTTCAGAGCTGCCCCTTGAAGAGGAGTTCACTCCTTTTTTAGAAAGACTTAAAGCACTTGATCGACTTGTTAAAGCAGGAAAGATTCGCCACTGGGGTCTCTCTAATGAAACACCTTGGGGTGTGATGAAGTACTTACAACTGGCTGATGCTGAAGGGCTGCCTCGTCCAGCCTCCATCCAAAATCCTTACAGCCTTTTAAATAGAAGTTTTGAAATTGGAAACGCCGAAGTGAGCCTTAGAGAAAATGTTGGCCTTCTCGCCTATTCACCCCTTGGTTTTGGTGTGCTTACCGGAAAGTATCTGGATGGAAAAAAACCGCAAGGAGCAAGACTCACTCTTTGGGACCGCTTTTCTCGCTACACAAATCCACAAGCAATCATTGCTACCGAGAAGTATGTTAGGCTTGCTCAAAAATTTGATATGAGTCCTACTCAAATGGCCCTCGCCTTTGTGAACCAAAGAAGTTTTGTGACAAGTAATATTATTGGTGCGACAAAAATGGATCAACTCAAAGAAAATATTGATTCCATTGATATTGAGTTGAACCATGAAATACTTGAAGAAGTAGACAATATCCATCAAGTTATTAGCAATCCAAGTCCTTAAATTTTCGCTTTTTCAATTTATGCTATAATTGTTTAGGGGCTAAAGCCCCAGGGTGTCTCTTGCCGAAAAGAGATTGAGAAGGAAAGTCTCACCATGAACCCAAGGAAGAAAATATGTCACTTGTAAAAAAGCTCTTAAAGAAACCCAGTACCGAAATCCCTGCATTTGAAAGAGAATTCTTCGCTGACACTGATCGATCAGACCATCCCTTAAAGATGGCCATTCATACTTATACTCAATTAACAGAGACATCTCAATCAATAGAAGAGACCTATCTTTTTATGGTGGAAGATATTCTCCACTCTAGTCTCTATGCGACCTTTTACGAGCAACTTCTCTACACAATAAAAGAGAATCCTCAATTAGCGCTTCCCCTCATTGAAGCCTTTGAAAAAGATCAGCAAGAAAGAGAGAGACTTATCTCTGAGATGAGCGAGTATCACCTTTCTTATATTGTAAATGGTGGCCAGTGTAAGGGCTGTCCTGTTTGTGAAAATCACGGTGATGTTGATGAAATCGTCGAAGTCTTTCACAGTGGCGACTTTGATTTTTTTAAGACTCTCTATATTGGAATGCAGACAATTCAATTTGCGATGGAAGAGCTTATTTATGACTTAGGTCCAGATCGTCCCGAATGGTACCAAGACTTCGATCCTGACAAGATTTTGAAATTTCGCCAAAACATCATCGCCTCTGTCGAATCCCACTTCTCCAACTAACAAAACGTATATAAAACAAAAGGTGCGTGATACCTTTTAAGTCACAGCGCTCTATAAAAGGTATCACGCACCTTTTTGTTGGATAAAAAAAGCCTCCATATTGGAGGCTATTTTTTATATTAATTTTTAATATGGAATTAGATCTTTTTGCGTGAGCCTTCTACTTTTCTTTTCGACTTCGCATTTCTTTTAGCTGCGGCCTTAAGCTTTTCCTTCTTCTTCACAGAAGGCTTTCTGTATTCTTTACGTGCTCGGTATTCTTTCGTAACACCAAACGCTTCACACATTCTTTTAAATTTTCTAATTGCCCTTTCGGCACCTTTCGGATCAATTTCGACAACAACATTTGAGTGACCACTCATGAACAAACTCCTTAAGTGTTTAAAAACAGGGCAATCCCTTAACTTTTATGGTGCTGACTAATCTAACACAATTCGGCGTATTTGCAAGCCTTTAGGCTGCCCTATAAAAAATGCCCTTAAGTATCTGATAACATGTTACTAAAATCGCATTAATCCCGAGCCCCAAGTGAAGCCAGAACCGAAGGCGGCCATGCCTACTAACATTCCTCGCTCTAACTTCCCTGCTTTGATAGCATCTCTCATACCTAAAGGAATAGTGGCTGCAGTGGTGTTTCCGTAATGCTGAATGGTGTTAAAAACCTTTTCGGGGGGAATGCCCATAATTTCCCCAACTTTATCATTAATGCGCATATTGGCCTGATGAAAAAGAAAGAGATCCACATCTTCAACCGACTTTCCATTGGTTTTAAGGGTATAAGTAAGAGACTCGGCCATTCTCTTCACCGCATGCATGAAAACCTGACGGCCATTCATATAAGGATAGTGAAGTTTTTCATCAATCATAGAGGTCGTTAGACGCTCTTCTTTTCCATTGCCTGTTCCTGGACCAGGAGTCCATAGCTCTTTGGCAAAGGCCCCATCTGCATGAAGATCGTAAGAAATGACATGGGACTCATTGTCTGCACCGGCTTCTTTTCGAGAAAGAATCGTAGCCCCTGCTCCATCACCAAAGAGAACTGCCACGTTTCGTCCTTCAGGTGTCCTATCCATTCCTCTTGAATGAATTTCAGCTCCAACGAGAAGAATATTTTTGTACATACCATTTTTGATAAAAGCATCGGCCATAGAAAGACCATAGATATAGCCAGAGCATTGTTGACGAATATCAAAGGCGGGAATTCCGGACATATCCATTTTCGCTTGAAGAAAACAGCCAGTTCCTGGAAATTCATGATCAGGACTAAGGGTAGCGAAAATGATGCAATCTATATCATCTTTACTAAGCTTAGCACTCTCAAGTGCCTCTTTCGTTGCTTCCACCGCTAAATCAGAAGTAGAAGTGTCACCCTCAACCCAATGACGCTTAACAATCCCAGTTCTTTGTTGAATCCATTCATCTGAAGTATCGAGAGGTTTTTCCAAATCAAAGTTGGTGAGAGAACGAGGAGGGACATAGGCACCTACGCCACTTATATAAGACTGATACATATTTAAAGTCCTTTTTAAATTCCTTAGTTTTCAAATCGTTGTCATAAGTCTAGCCTTTTTGTAAAACTAGCTCAAACTCTAATATTTGTTAAACAAAGCGTTATAAAATAAGGACCCTCCATGATCGTGATTACTTCTTTTTACATTGGCTGTCTTAGCCTTCTCTATTTGGGCTTAAGCGTAAACGTTATTAGGAATCGTTGGAAATTCCGAACCAGCCTTGGAACAGGTAGCGAAGCTCAATTAGAGAAATCCGTTCGTATGCACGGAAATTTTTCTGAGTATGTACCTCTTATCATGCTTATGATGGCACTCCTTGAATTCAATAAAGCATCAGATACGATTATTCATGGTTGCGGTGCTACTCTTCTTCTTGGAAGGCTTATTCATGCTTACGGTATCTCTATCAAAAAAGTTCCTAATTCCTATAGAACGATAGGCATGATCATGACTTTTACCTGTATGCTTGGTGCCAGTATTCATTTGATTACTATGGCACTAGAAAATGGATTTTAAAAACAACTAAAAACGCATTGAAGTGCTATTCCGGGAGTTCCTTTTAATAAGAGCTCCCATTTTTTCTCTTTTACCATTTGCGCCCGACACTCACCCTCATTGCCAAGAACACTTTTCAAAATGCAGTAAGAATATTCTTTTTCTAAGACGGTGGATTTTAGTTGAGAACCTTGTCCTACAAGGGTAACTTCCTCACCATTTTTATTGTACTTAATTTGCTCAGAAATATTTCGCCAAAAAGAGCCATCACACCAAAAAAGAGCATCTCTTTCCTTTTCGTAAACGAAACTCCCTTTAAGGCCCTGAGTGCAAGAGGTTTCTATTTTTGGAACCGTGGCCATAACTCCTCCCTCAACATTGAGCCCAGAACGCGGTTTTACATTTCCCACATGGACCTGGCCCTGGTCATAAAAGACCGCAAGGCCTTGACTAGGAGTTTTATATTGATGCCAAAGGCCCTTAGAGTCTTTTGCCATTCCATTGCTGTGAAGACCTTCCCTTGCATAGCAATCAAGGATTCGTCCCAATTCATTGGTTTTAATCCTCATAGGAAATTCTCCGACAAAACTTCCTTCACCTTTAAATTCCTTAAAAGTCATTTTCATGGTCAAATAACCATTTTCACCTTCAAATCCAAACTTGTCTCCAAAGAGTTCCATCTTTTTGATCAGAACATTTTTTTGGCCATAAAGATGATCTTTATTTTTTGGATCCTTACTAACTTTGTACTCAACTTGTGTCTTATTGGTGAGAAAGTCTACCATTAGGATTTCTTCAATCTCATCGTAATAAGCACTTTTTCCCTTGAGAGTGGCCCTACAGGACATTCCCTGACTTAAAATAGTTTTGACTTCATCCAGAACCACCAAACTTTCAAAAACAAAAGAGGATGATTTTCCCAGCCTTGTTTGAGCCTCAAAGATTTTAAACCCAGAGACGATAATAATGGCAAAAAGTCCTAAGCTCACAAGAACTTGAACGATAGAGAAGCCTTTTCTCATTTGAGATCTCCTCTATCAAGTAAAGGAATGACTCCTCGTTTGGTACAAAGAGTCCAAAGTCCCTGCCTCTCATCCATTTGAATTAGGCCGAGACTATCCGCAGAACAAGCAACGAGTTTAGCTGTTGAATAAATACCACCTTTTACATTTAAAAGGGCTGTGGATTCTTGAGTACCTATGGAAAGACTATCTCCTTTTAGTTTAAGTTCCACCCCAGCTTGCTCCCAGATTTCTTGAGTGTTAACAAAAGGGACCAAAGAACAATCTGTTATTACACCATTTGTCTCTTTGGTATACAGCCTAACACTTCTCACAATTTCCTCTTCAAGTTGAGCCCTTAACAAATGGATAAGTAAATAAGTCCGATCAGGTCTGATTGTCTCATCTAAGCCTTTTGGATTTAGGCTAAAGCCAACCAATTCAAGACCTGTCTGACTCCAAGAAGCACCTTGTCCTCTTTCTATGGAATATTTTTGATTAATAGAAGAGGTCCCATCTAAATATTTAAGGACTTCATTGAGTTGCTTGATTTGACCTCGTGGAGTAATTCGAGAGAAACCCGCTAAATTCTCCTTACATCCTCCAGCAGAAAGGGTGTCGCGGATATTATTGAGAACTGTTGTTACTTCAATATTTTGGTTTACACGAATAACCATTCTCTTTTGTCTCATGAGCATTTGATAACAAAAGAAAACCACTACCCCTAAAAGAACGATGGACACCAAAATTTCAGTACTTGAAATTTTACCTTTAATCGACACAGCTAACCTCACAAATATTTTTCGTAGCAGCTGCTGAAGTAAATGCTATGATCTGGTAGGAGCTATAAGCACGCTCCTCTAATCTTTTTATTTCACAACCATCACTTCTCATTTTCTTCTCCTGCCCAGAGAGGTAACAGAGGCGATGAGCCTTTGTATTTTCTTGAGTTTGCCCTTTTTGATTCTGACTCACTTTATAAGTTATCACCTCTTTCCACTTCGGTTCTCTATAACCAAAAGGCTTCCATTTATAGTTGTGACAATAGACCAATTTACCACGATGATTTTCTAAGCTTCCCTCTTTCTCAATCGTACAATCTTTATCCTCTTCTTCTATGAGCTTTACTGGACCAGAAACTAAAACTTGAGCACCACTTGACTCTAGCTCACCTATTTTAAGTTTAAGGTTTTCAAGAACGAGAATTTCTCCCTTTTTGAACCAAAATCCGTCGGTTGTAACCTCTTTGCGAGACACCGCTAGCCTACAATCTGAGATTTCATTCTTTTCATTTAAACGATAAGTTAGGGGAACTTCTTTAATGAGCTTTCTTTTGGATTCATTAAGAGTAAAAACGGCCTTGAAATTTATTAATTTATTGTTTTGCGAAGGAGCTCCAGTGATCTCATATGAGTCAATTTTGATTTTAGAGTCAAAATATCCTTCACCTTCTTTTTTTGAGAGTGGAAAATGAAGAGCGACAAGATTATCTCCTTTACCGTTATTTAGTGGTCTTCTAAAAACACTAAAAGCATCACCCAAGGGATTCAATCCTTCTAGTGTAGCCTTGCAAACTCCTGGCTCCTGAAGAAGACCCTTCATTTCGTCAAACAAATAGGCACCTAAATAGTTTTCATAGGTTGTTTTTGCGAGAGCTCTTTGATCCTCAGACAACTTCAATCCCACAAGTGCTAGACCAGCAATCGCCGAAGAAGCTAAAAGTACTTGAATAAAACTAACGCCTTTTGAGTTTACACAAACACTTTTTAAATTATTGAAGTTCATATTCAATAGTATAGTCGAAATTCTTTTCTCTGCATCCAAAATCCCTTCTTTAACTGAGAGCAATTCCCCCTTAAACTATAAAAATGAAAATATTTACTTATATCCTTCTCACTTTTCTCTTTTATTCCTGTGCTAGTCAGAAACCACAAAAGACCCTGCCGACCTATAGCCAAGACACCGAGAGTGAGTTTGAGTCCATCGAGAATGATCGTCAAAAAGTTCTCGATCATTATAGACGCTTAAGAGAGAAGGACTGGGAAAAATACAAAAGCCGTGGCAAAAGTAAGCGTTACGTACCACCAAGGCGCAAACAAGCACCAAAGAGGATCAGCCGACCAGCCCCTAAACCAAAATCCGTCAAGCCTCCCCTTGATCCTAAGGCCGTCGAAGAGTTAAAAATTGAAATGGGCCAATACATGAGTTACTTTTGCATGAGTAATAGGAAGCGTTTTGACGGGGCAGATTGCAGTGCCTTCACTGAAAATGCTCTCAATGAATGTGAAAATGACTATCCCGTCATTAGAGATAGAAAAATAGTCAACTGTCTCAAGAAAAAACTTCGCTAATATGGAAAAACTCTATTTTGAAACTCAAGTCAAAGCTTCTCTAGAAGAAGTCAAACAGGGATTTAATCTTGAACTCTTTCAAGCATTAAAACCGCCAATAATAAATCTCCAAGTCGAACGCTTTGACGGCTGTAATAAGGGAGATGAAGTTCACCTCAAAGTTGGACTAGGTGTTATGCTCCCATGGATCAGCCATATTACCGACCAACAGGAAAACCAACAAGAGTGGTTCTTTGTAGACGAGGGCCATGTCATGCCCCCTCCTCTTAAAGAATGGAAACATCTTCATAAAGTCGTCAAAAATGATCAAGGTTGTCTAATCATTGATGACATTAGCTTCTCTTGCGGCCCTCGAATATTGGACAAGATTATGCGGCCAATAATGTATTTGCAGTTTGTTACAAGAGCTTCTGTTTATCAGAGGATTTTCGGAAGAGCTTAAAAAAGAAAGTGAACTTTTTCTTTGAACCAAAAGTATCTGTGTTAAAATAAAAATAATTAAAAGATCATTTGTGAGGCAACACACTTGATTCCATATTTAAAAGGAATTTAATTATGGAATCTTTTTTAGCCTAGTGTATCTGAATCAAAAATATTTTTGACCAATCTGAAGGTTAAATTAACCCTCTCTTGATTTAACTTTTTTCTCTTCGGTATTGCATGTTGCCAATGTTCTTGAAAGGGAGCCTCCATAAAGAGAAGAGATCCAGAACCAAGACAAATAGACTTATCTTTTTTACTTTCTCCCTTTTTCCTTAAATGAAAATCTCTTGGTGCGCCAAAAGAAAGGCTCGCTATATGAACAGGTCTCACTAACTCTTTTTCATCATCACTATGCCAACCATTGCTGTCCTGACCATCACGATAATAATTGAGAAGCACTCCATTAAAAGAGACATTAAGAAAGCTCTCTATCTTTTGCTTAAAATCTAGTAAAAGAGGATGCCAATCGTTTCGGGGCAATTGGATCTGTGAGTAAGAATACTCTGCTCCCTTGTCTCCATACCAAGCATGAAGACGGGGCGTCTGATGAGTCTTTCCATAGAGAGTAATCTGATCCTGGCGCCAAAGAATATCTTTTTTTAAAACGTCAAAAACTCCCTCTTTGTCAGAGATAAAATTCTCGTAATAGGCAAGCTTTCCATTATTGTTAATAAGATCTGTCATAATAAAGAAAGGGTGAGAGGAAAATCCCCTCACCCTCTTCTTTCAACCAGGAGGACGAATTCCATCGTGAAAGAAATTAAGAAGCGATTTCTATTCTTTTGGCAGAAGTCTGAGTTTCTTTCCTAATCTCAAGATTTAAAACTCCATTTCTAAAATCTGCCTTCACTTCGTCCCGACTGGCATTCTTTGGTAACTGAATCGATCGTGAAAAGGTACCGTAAGTTTTTTCTGTGTAGAAGGAACCCTCATTTTCTTCACGACTTTCTTTCTTACGTTCACCTTTAACCAAAAGACGGTCCTCTACAATTTCAACTTGGAGGTCTTCTTTGTTAAAGCCAGGAAGATCAAAGCTTACGCCATAGTAATCTTGATTCTCATAAACTTCCACCCTGGGAATAAAATCTGCAGACTGATTTTTGGTCGGTCCATCAAAGAAGCCTTGAGTTAACTCCTTAAAAGCACGATCAAAATCGTTCCATGTATTTGAAATTGGACTAATTGCATATCTCATCTTTCACTCCTTTTTTGTCTAAACTCTGTTTAAATTTACCGATTTATGAACTTTAAATTTTTCCCATTCCTTACGAACTTTGACGGCCATTCCTTCCTTAGCCTTACTCATCGCTTCATTAAGGTCTTCACCTTTTTTCTTCACAAAGAACCAATCTCTTCCCGCTTTTACCTTAAGAAGAGCAACATACTCATGTGACCCATTTTTTTTGGCATTCACTTCAACAGCTTTTACGTGGGGAAAATGATCTTTAAAATAGCTTCTTAACCACTTCATAGATGACTTTTTAACTTTGGACATAACAACTCCTTGTCCTTAATTAGGACTCCTTTTTCTTTCTTTAAAACATCGAATCTTGCCAAAATCTAAGGCAAGATAAAGATCGCTACTTTCTCTTTGTAGAAAAATGGCAAAAGGCCATGACAACCCCCTTGATTAGCTTGTCATCTCTTACACTGTAAAGATGGGAGAAGATCCGACAAAATCAAGGGTCGTAAATGTAAAAAAAACGTTAAGAAACAGTAAACTAGTAAGGCTTCTTCTTTCTTTGATGAGGAGCACGGTTTCCATTCTTTGGATGTGGCTTTCTATGATTGCCCCCTCTTGGCGGCTCTTTAGAAAAATCTTTGGTCTGACCAAAGTAGCGCTTAAACATGCCTTTCTTAGAGACATCCGATTGTTGAGTCACGCGAAATTTATCATCAATCATTAGCTTATCAACACAAGCTAGGCATATCCACTCTGCTTCTGTTGTGGGCATACGATGCTTATAGCGCTCAACATCTGGTTGAATAAGTTGGCAATGCTCACAAAAATTTCGGGTTGTCTGGTGCTTTTCTGACTGCTTTCTTTCGCGACCCTTGGCACTTTCACGATGGTTTTCCATCTTATTCGAGCGAAATCCAGCATTCATTAATTGTTCTTTAAGACTTTTTCCCATAACAACCTCAAGTTCCTATTTAATGGCACTACTATAGCAAGGAATTTCAGCTTGGGGAATATTCCAAAGCCTTTATAGATGCCTTATGTTATATATAAAAGAGATGAAAGAATATTCACTCATAATTGAAGGCGACACCTACTACCTCCTCCCCCTTGGCGAAGAAAAACCAAGTTACGCCATCAAGTTTAATTCTAAAGAAATGGCCCATGAGTATAAATTGGCTTTGGCCCTAGGCACCTATCCTACCCGCAAAAAATCTCCTAAAAGCTATGAAGCTTGTGCAGAAAACTATAATAATATCCCGACTTACATTACGACTGGGCAAAGGGATAAAGATGCTGATGAAGTGGATTCTTCATGTTGTGAGAGTGGCTGTCCAGGTTGTCCGTGGACCCTTGAGCAGATAAGACGCGGAAATCTTTAGTCCTAGGGTCATAGTGACCACACTTTCGACACCTTATGAAATTTTTCCAAAAACCCTCCTTTATAAATAGGATATTGATAGATTCCCTCCAAACCAATCGACCCTTGGAGAGAACCCATGAAAGTTACACCTTTTGCCTTGATTGTGGCCCTTTTAATGACAATTTCAACAAATGCTTTTGCTCGTATTGTCACCCTTAAAAGAGACACTCCTATTTATGAAATTGATCGTTATGGCGACATAGAAGAACTCGGTACCTTCCTTGCTGGAACCCAAATTGAAATTTTTCCTGGCCGTGAAAAGATGAGAGGCTTAGGCTCCGTCGCACTCGTTAGGAGTGTCTTAGACCCCCATCGTATTCACTCTGATTACCGACATCAAGTGGCCATGAGAATTAATCGGAGTTCTGATTATGTGGATTTTCTTGTCAGTGAAGCTGATCTTGAAGGCCGCTCACTAAGAAGAAACAGAGATGTCAGAAGACGCGCTAACCCTGTCGTTCGTCGCGACCCCATTAGAAGAGATGTCGTGGTGAGAGATTTTAATGAGTACCAAGTTTGTTATGAAACCCCCCGCAGTCGTGTGGTGACTATGAACGAAGCTCAAAGAGATCGTGGGACAAGAAATATCATAGGAGGAACTGGAGCTATTATTGGAGGCCAAATCATCGGCGGCCTTATCGGCAACGATCGTGTGGGCGATGTAATTTCTGCTATCGGTCTTGGTTTTGCTGCTGTTGGAGCTGTTCAGGTCGCTTCAGCAAAAGAAGTTTTCTACACTGAATATGGGGTTGACTGTCGATCCTATTACAAAGCTGACAGACGAGTTTACCCCTTTAAAAGAGGGCGACAAAGTTGTGAAACAACTCGCTATTACACCAGCCGTTGGGGACAAACGACTGAGTACTTTGAGACAGAATGTCGTCGAGGAGCCCACACTAGTTACTACGTAAGTTTTGAGCGTAATACTGAAATTTACGGTTACTAATTTCTAACTTATTCGGGTCACCTCAAAGAGGTGGCCTTTTTTTGCCTGAAAAATCTGGCTTTAAAAACTTAAATCCTTAAAATCACACTTCAAATAGTCTTTGTTTTGATGCCCAAAAACCCCTGATTTGCTCCCACCATCACATGCATTTAGCATAGCCTTAATACAGCTCATGAATTAAAGCGGCTGGCTTTTGCATAAGCTATCGAGCAAAACCCTCCCGCTTGCCCGTTCATGATAAGCTTTGACCATATTACCTTTTAAAGGAGGTTGGACGTCATGATTACTATCTCTGAGTTGTTCAAATTCCTAAGTATCGGCGAGGTTGGTCCTCCAACTTGATCATGACATTCAGTTAAGAATACCTCAATCTTCACTTGAAGATTCTAAATAATAAGAACGGCCTTTGGTTTGATAGTAGAAAAGAGCTCTCTACTTCTTCACCCAAGGCCTTTTTTTTACTGGTTAAATTTGGCGTAGCGAGACTTTAACTCTTCAAACTCTTCTGTTCGAACTAATAACTTCACATAACTTTCGATAGAGTCATCATCAATGTTAATCTTGTAATGGGTGGAAATAATCGCGGGTAGCTGCTCGTCTTTCCAAAGGTCGCGCTTAAAGTCGTAGATAGGAAAGGCCGTCTCTGGTGTACTAGGTGTGGTCTTTATTGATTCCAGCTCTTGCCATTCATGAGACACAAAGAGCCTAAAATGAGGGCCACAAAAAGTATGCCCATCATGCTCTTTAATACAGTCATCACAAAACATATCCTGACATATGGCACACATGCCATGGGCGTGGTCTTGAGGATGGTTTTTACAATAAGAAGTTGGTCCTTCCTCCGTTTTTTCTTTTAAATGTTGGAATTTCTCGGACAAGCTTTGTTCAGAAACTGTATTCTTTCTTTCTTGGAGAAGTTTGGAAAAAAGATAGAGAATCACACCTGCGAAAATTAGAGTCACAAGAATTAAAGCGCCTACTAGAATGATAACGAGATTTTCAGACATTTTTGTGTCCTCCGTGTTATAAATTGTCTCCTAAAACGCTGAGACCTTCAATAGAAGCATTGCGAAAATGGCCCTTATAAATTACATTTTAGGGGCATAAATCCAGAAGATGGAGAGAACTATGGGATTAGTCGTTTATAACACTCTAAGTAAAACAAAAGAGCCCTTTAAAACTATAGAGGAAAATAAGGTCCGCATGTATGTCTGTGGTCCTACCGTGTATGACTATCTTCATATTGGAAATTTTCGTGGGGCGATCTTTTTTAATCTTGTTCGTAATTGGCTAGAGGCCTCGGGCATGGAAGTGACCTATGTCTATAACTATACTGACGTCGATGACAAAATTATCAAACGAGCGAATGAGGAAAAGGTCGAATCGAGTGTCATCTCTGAGACCTACATTAAAGCTTTTGAAGAGGATTACAATAGACTCAAACTAAGACCCCATTCAAAGAACCCAAGAGTCACCGAGCATATGGATGACATTATTAAGATCGTTGAAGGCTTAGTGAAAAACGGTACCGCCTATGTCATCGATGGTGAAGTTTTTTATTCCATCGACAAATTTGAATCTTATGGAAAACTCTCTGGTAAAAATCTCGATGATCTTGAGGCAGGTCAGCGAGTAGAAGTGGACCAAAGAAAGAAGAACCCTATGGACTTTGTACTTTGGAAGCCTGCCAAAGAAGGTGAGCCTTCTTGGGACAGTCCATGGGGCAAAGGAAGACCAGGTTGGCATATTGAATGTTCTGCCATGATCCGTGCCCTACTTGGAGAATCAATTGATATCCACGGCGGTGGCATTGATCTTATTTTTCCTCACCACGAAAATGAAATCGCTCAAGGTGAAGGATGTAGTGGAAAAAAATATTGCAATTACTGGATGCATAACAACTTCATTAATCTAAAAGATCAAAAAATGAGTAAGTCTCTCGGTAATGTTATTACTGCGAGAAGTTTTATGGATAAGTATCACCCAGAAATTCTTAAATTCGTCATGCTTTCTGCCCATTATCGCTCTATGCTTAATGTGAATGAGGAAAAAATTGATCAAGCTGTATCAGGCTTGGCAAGAGTCTATAAAGCCCTAAGAGAAGCGGATCAGTTTATCGCACAAAGCTCTCTTAGTGGTGGCAATCCTTACAAGGCAGTGGCCACTCAGATGGAGACCGCAAACGCCCGCATAAAAAAAGCTCTTAATGACGATTTTAATACGGGTGAAATGATGGCCAATATTTATGAGGTCGTTCGTATCTTTAATGCCCAAAATATTCAAAAGAAGAAAAAAGATGCCAATGCCCTGGCGACGGCCAAAGCCTTTAAGGAGTGGATTAACTCTTGGGCCAAAGTCTCTGCCCTCTTTTTAGAAGACCCAAGTGAATTTCTCAAAACACTCGATGAAATTCTCATTGAAGAAAAAGGCATTGATAAATCTCAAGTTGAAGAGCTTATTCAAGAGAGAGATCGTGCCAGAGCTGAAAAGGACTGGACTAAATCGGACGAGGCTCGCGACAAACTTTTGGCCATGGGAATTGAGATCATGGACTCTCCCTCCGGAACGAGCTGGGAGGTAAAAAAGTGACCTTAAAAATTGATATGCACAACCACATTCTCCCTAAGAAGCTCCCCAACTTTAAAGAAAAGTTTGGTTATGGCGGCTTTATCCAGCTCATCCCAAAGGATAATGGTTACGCTGATATGGTTCGAGACGACGGAAAGTTTTTTCGTGCCGTCGAACCGAATTGTATGGATATTGAAGTACGCCTTGAAGAGATGGACAAATTCAATGTCGATGTTCAAGTCCTCTCTACAGTTCCTGTTATGTTCAGTGAGTGGGCTAAACCAGTGCACACCAGAGAGGTCAATCACTTTCTCAACACTGACATCGCTGAACAAGTTTCACGCTATCCAAAGAGGTTTGTTGGCCTTGGTACTATTCCACTCAATGACCCTGAACTTGGATGTCGCGAGCTCGAGGTTTGTATAAAAGAGCTTGGATTGCCAGGTGTTCAAATTGGTAGCCACTATGGAAGCCTTAACCTTTCCGATCCCTCCCTTTATTCCTTCTATGAAGAAGCCGAAAAACTAGGTGCCGCTATTCTTGTTCATCCTTGGGATATGATGGGAAAAGACACCATGCCTGATTATTGGCTGCCATGGTTGGTTGGCATGCCAGCGGAAACCACCAGGGCCATTTGCTCCATGATCTTTGGCGGTATATTTGAAAAATATCCTAAGCTCAGAGTTTGCTTTGCTCACGGTGGAGGCTCCTTTGCTTTCACTCTCGGTCGCATTGAACATGGCTACAATGTCAGACCAGACTTATGCCAGGTGGATAATAAGATTAATCCCCGCGAGTACTTAGGTAAGTTTTACGTCGACTCCATTAACCATGACTCAAAGGCCCTTCAATATAATATTGACCTACTGGGAGTAGACTCCATTATGCTCGGAACAGATTATCCCTTCCCCTTAGGTGAACTAGAACCTGGTAAACTTATTGAAAGCATGGATAGTCTGGACCAGAAGCAAAAAGAGCGTCTCCTGCATGGCTCTGCCCTTGAGTGGCTCGGTTTAAGGAAAGAGCAATTTGTGTCATGAAAAAACAAGAACGCGCTGATCATATCAATAAGAGACTGGAAGAACTTTATCCCGTTGTTCCAGTTCCCCTCGATCATAAAGACCCTTACACATTATTAGTTGCCGTGCTTTTATCTGCTCAATGCACAGACGTTCGAGTGAACCAGGTAACCCCTAACCTTTTCAAACTGGCAGACAATCCTTTTGATATGGTGAAGGTCAAAGTTTCTGATATTGAGAATATCATTCGTCCCTGTGGTCTTGCTCCTAGGAAGTCAAAAGCGATTTCAACTCTTTCTCAAATGCTCATTGATCAATATGATGGCGAAGTCCCCAATGACCTAGAAGCCCTAGAAAGGCTCCCAGGTGTCGGTCATAAAACGGCATCAGTTGTTGTTTCTCAGGCCTTTGGTGTTCCCGCCTTTCCCGTAGACACTCATATCCATCGCTTATGTCAGCGCTGGGGCCTAACGAATGGAAAAAATGTCGTTCAAACCGAAAAAGACTGTAAAAAGGTCTTTCCTGAAGACAGGTGGAATAAGCTTCACCTGCAAATTATCTTTTATGGAAGAGAGTATTGTACGGCGAGAGGATGTGATGGAACCAAGTGCCCTATTTGCCGTGAGGTCTATCCAAATAGAAAGAAAGCTGTCGCGACGAAGAAATAAAAAACCCCTCACATAGGAGGGGTTACCATTTATTCTGATTTTCTTTTTGATCTTCTTTCACGCCTCTTTGATCGGCGCTCCTGACGATTAGCCTTTCTTTCAGAGTGACGCTCCTTTCTCATTTCACGCCTCTGTTGTCTTTTTTCTCTCCTCTCGCCGCGTCTTTCTTTACGAGCTTCCTGCCTTTCTTCTCTTTTTCCTTTCCTTTCTTCTCGTCTCGCTTCTCTATTTTCTTTTCTCTCAGCACCTCTGCCGTCTCCATCTGAAGCCTGAAGCCCAACGCCTGACAAAATGAATGCTGTGATCGTAATCGTGCTAATAATTAGGTTTCTCATCTTTCCTCCGAGAATAATTTCACCAATTATATTCCGAAACTCCCTAATCCTAGAGACAAATTTTTGTCATATTTTACCCTTAAAAACGTCAGAATTTTCCATTACTTACATCGATAGCTCGAGACTATCACCCCATAACTTTCTAATATTTTAAAATTATCACATCTTTTGCGATACTGGTTAGGAATTGACCTCAAAGGAGGAATTATATGAATCAAACTCACCACGACATTGCCATTATCGGCGCAGGAGCTGCCGGAATGATGGCCGCTCTTAGAGGAGTCCTTAATAACGACAAGGTCCTCTTATTCGGTGGTAGTGCTAAGGACAAAAAGCGCTCTCGCGCCCAATGGGTGACGAAAGTAGAGAACATTCCTGGATATAGTATCTACAAAAAAGGAATCACCGAGCCCAACAAAGAAACCTTAAAATTTATTCAAGAAGGTCCTTTTGCTCAAAACCTTACCCACCTGCCTTCGATTGGTGTCACCCAGATAGAAAAAACAGAAGATGGTTTTCTCTTAGTCGATAGCAAGGGTGAAAGCCACCTCGCTCACTATATCATCCTAGCGACCGGGGTTATGGATGTTCAGCCAAAAATTGAAGGAACGATAGACACCATTTTCCCTTATGCCAACGTTCAGTCCGTTGATTACTGCATTCGCTGTGATGGTCATCACGTTCTGGGAAAAGAGACGGCCATCATAGGAGACAGTGGAGAGAGTGCCGGATGGATTGCAGTTCTTCTTCATGAGAGATATGCACCTCCACATCTCAGCATTATTACTGATGCCCATGAGCCTAAATACAGTGACGAATTAAAATTACTTCTCGATCACTATAAAATCCAAGTCATCACCAAAGGACTTGATGGGATCAAAGGAGACAAAAGCACTGGAAAGCTAGAAGGTTTTTACTTTTGTGATGGCACCTTCCAACCAGTTGACTTTGCCTTCGTAAGTCTTGGCATGCTCGTTTACAACGAACTAGCTCATGGACTAGGGGCGGAAACCGATGAAAGAGGATTTGTAAAAACCAATCCCTCTGGGGAAAGTTCCATCTCAGGCCTTTATGTTGCAGGTGATTTAAGGGCGAATACCAAAAAGCAAATCTATACCGCTTGGGATACAGCGGTAGATAGTGCTGATGATATTAACAAAAAACTGAGGCTTAAAAGGCGAAAAGACGTTCTTGCCTCATAAATAAGGAGATCAAAATGAGTCACAATTTAAAAAACATTGAAGGAAAAAACGTACCTCAAGTGAAATTCCAAGTTCGAGAAGACGGTCAATGGAAGACTTGGACAAGCGATGACCTGTTTAAAGGAAAGAAAATAGTTTTCTTTGCTTTACCCGGTGCCTTTACTCCAACTTGTAGTTCTACTCACCTCCCTCGCTATAACGACCTAGCCGGTGAATTTAAAAAAGCAGGTGTAGACGATGTTATTTGCCTTTCCGTTAATGACACGTTTGTGATGAACGCGTGGAAAGAAGGCCAAGAGGCAGAAAATGTCACTTTCTTACCTGATGGTAATGGAGAATTCTCTAAAGGTATGGGAATGCTTGTTGATAAAGAAGACCTAGGTTTTGGCCCAAGATCATGGCGCTACAGTATGCTCGTTAACGATGGTGTCATTGAAAAAATGTTTATCGAGCCTGATGTACCTGGAGACCCTTTTGAAGTTAGTGATGCAGATACCATGCTCGACTACATTAAACCTGGAGCGCAAAGGCCTAGAGAGGTGACAATCTTTAGTAAGCCAGGTTGTCCACATTGTGCTCGAGCAAAAGAGCTCCTAGAAAAAAGTGATATTAAATATACTGAAATCAAAGGGGTAAGAACTTCGACCTTGAGAAGCTTAGGAGGAAACGGCACTTATCCTCTTATCTTTATCAATGGCGAAAATATTGGCGGAGCAGATGAACTTGAGAAAGTGAATTTGTAAAGTCTGAACAAGGAGGGCTATGCCCTCTTTATTTTTTTCTTTCTTCGTAAAGCTCGGCAACGACTTTGTCATTATCACGAAGCCTTTTATTCATATTCTGCAAAAAGGCCCAAAATATTTTGACACCAATTTTTGGTTCTTTCTTTAAAAGGGGAAAGAGTTTATCGCGATGAATTCTCATGAGCTTTGAAGGCGCCAAAGCCTGGATAGTAGCAGAGCGTTTCGCCTTATCGATAAGGGCCATCTCACCAAAAAATTGACCGGGCTTTAAGCTATTCACTTGGCTATTTTCATAGAATACACCTAATTCTCCTTTCAAAATCACAAACATTTCATCGCCGTATTCGTTTTCTGTTATGACATTTTGAGCGATCTTAAAATCAACAACCTCTATGAACTCTAAAAGGAGGGAAATCTCCTTATAATTCAGACTGGAAAAAAGTGGAATTTTTTTAAGAACTTGAATTTTAGAGTCCGCTGTAACTTTCTCGGGATGAACGGGGGGAGCTTCTTTATCTCCAAATTGAAGTACAATACAGGTGATATTGTCTTTTCCTCCAGATTTATTAGCAAAATCGATATAACTCTTCGCCAAGTTTTTAATAGAATTATGGTGATAAATATCAAGGGCTTGATTTTGAGAAAAATAATCATGAAGACCATCGGAGCAAAGAAAAATGGCATCCCCTTCCATGGTTTCAAAAAACCGACAATCTCCTACAACTGCACTTTGAATGCCCAAGGCCTTAGTAATGACATTGCCTTGGGGATGATTATGAGCTTCCTCTTTAGATACCATACCCGCAGCAATCATTTCATTAACAAGAGAGTGATCTTCAGTTAACTGCTTTAACTGACCTTTTCTGATAAGATAAGCGCGACTATCTCCCACATGAGCGACAAAGACCCCATGCTCGGTTGCAATGGCCAACACCAAGGTTGTGCCCATACCTTTTTTTTCAGGTTCCTTTTGCGCCCTTTCAAAAATGACTTTATTAGCCTCGGCAATGGAGTCATCAATGAGTGAATAGATTTTTAATTTTTGTTCCGAAAAGCCCTCTGAAGCTGAGGATTTTTTAAACTCTACTATTGCACTATGATGAGACTTAAAATGCTTCATGATGGCTTCGCAGGCCATCTGTGAAGCGATCTCTCCTGCAGCATGGCCACCCATACCATCACAAACGATGTAGATACCTAATGACTCATCAAAGAGATAAGAATCTTCATTATGATCTCTCTTTCTTCCTGAATCTGTGAGATGGGATACTTCAAGCATACGTAGAAATTCTATCACAAAGAATCATGTCATAGATAAAGTCTTCATCGTTTTTTCCTCATAAAGAATATTTAAGTCTATAATAGGAATATGGAAAATCATAAAATCGCAATTACGGGTGCAAGTGGCTTCATTGGGAAAAACCTATGTGACAATCTTTTAAAAGATGAGCGCACAGAACTAGTGTGCCTTTCCCGAAGAGAAAAAACATCCTTTAATAGAGAAAGGGTTTCCTGGAAGAAATGTGATTTATTTTCCATGCTGGATATTGAAAAGGCCGTAAAAGGTTGTGACACAGCTGTTTACTTGGTCCATTCTATGCTCCCTAGCGCTCATCTAAGTCAAGCCTCCTTTGATAATCTTGATCTTATCCTTGCAGATAACTTTGCTCGTGCCTGTAAAAAAATGGGAGTTAAACACCTCGTCTACCTTTCAGGAATTATCCCAGAAAGTGAAAATTTATCCGACCACTTACGAAGCCGCTTGGAAGTAGAAAGAACTCTCGGCTCCTATGACATACCTTTAACAACTCTAAGGGCCGGTCTCATTTTAGGACCCGGAGGCAGCTCCTCTACGATGGTCATCAACCTAGTAAAAAACTTACCTATTATGATCCTACCTCAGTGGACGGAAACACTCTCCAATCCTATTGCACTCAATGACGCCGTCCTCGCTCTTCAACGATGCATTTTAGACCCAACCATAAAAGGTGGAACCTATGACTTAGGTGGCCCTGAGGTTATAAGTTATCGCGACCTGATCACGAGGGTGGCTAAAATTATGCATAAGAAATCTCTCTTTTTTTCGGTGCCCTTCATTAGCCAAAGATTATCTAAAAAGTGGGTAAGTTTAATTACGGGCGCTCCGAGTAGTCTTGTGACTCCCTTAATCCATTCCCTTAAGCATCATATGGTCGTCAATCCGAAACACCAGTTTCCCTTTCAGCATGACCTTACCACTATCGATGATATTTTAATGCAATGCCTTAGCCATCATACCCAATACACGCCACATGCTTATGGTTACACAGGAGAAGATGATCTTAAAGAAGTGCGTTCAGTACAAAGACTAGAAACAGTGATGCGCTCTCCTGCCCATAAAGTAGCAGCGCTCTACATTGATTGGCTGCCTAAGTTTCTAAGTCCCATAATAAAAGTCACCAAAACGGTAAGAGAAAACACCACTCAGATTTACTTTCGCCTGCGTCTTTTTGATACACCTCTTCTCATCATGCACTTTAGTGAGGAGAGATCGAGTGAAGATCGTCAGCTCTTTTACATTAAAGGCGGAATACTAGCTTATTCGGAAGGAAGAGGCCGCTTAGAATTTCGAGAGGTTCTTGATGGACGCTACACACTTGCGGCTATTCATGAGTTTCACCCAAGGCTTCCCTGGTATATTTATAAATATACTCAAGCCCTCTTTCACCTCTTTGTGATGAATCGATTTAACAAATATCTTTTAAAAATGAAGTACTAAACGTATTTCACAAAAGACTTGGCAGAGAGAACAAAAACCCCTTCTCTTTCTTTTTGAAAGATAAAATCAACAATTTGCTTTTGCGCCTTTTCAATAGCAACAGCTGACTTTGGCTCATCTAATTTATAGAGAAAGTCTTCCTGCATCCTCTCGGTTAAATCTCCCACCAAATCATAAATTAGCTCTTTTGAGGAAAGCCTTAAAGCAGCCGCAAGGAGGTCTTGATTCACTTCAAGCCAGAACTTTTGCTTCATTTCATTAGTTAAATATCTTAGGCGGTCTAGGCTTTCCACGTGTTCAAATAACTGACGGGCCAAAACCTTATTTTCTTCACCAATTTTTTTTATCATGCGCATCTGTTCCGTATCACTCAAGCCATTGAAGCCCTCTATTTCTAAGCCTCTAGTTCTTTTTTGAGTTCTCTCAACGATACTTTTTACGGATTTAATAGATACAGATTCGATGGCCTCTTTGAACTCGATACTTAGGCGATAATTAATGTTTTGAGCCGTCCCCTCATTTTCTTCGAAAAGCTCTTCATAAGGAACGACCGATAGCACTTCTCCTTCACAATTATCTTCAAGTTCCTGGTCAGAAATATGAGTGATGTTAATTTTATCCCCCTCAGAAAAAGACTTAAATTCCTGACCTGGCCCAACAAAAGATAAGCCAGCAATAGAGAGGTCTAGGAGATTAGCACTGTATTTCTTCTGTTCCTCTCCTTGTCCCACTGTAAAACTGACAAATTTAAAATCTTGGTACAGGAAACGGTAACGCTCAACCCGACGCCTTTCTTTAAGCATAAGTTCACTTGGAGTCTTAAATATTAATTCTCCTGTATCGTAAGAAAACTTCTCTCTTTTAAAAATGAAGTCTAGCTTCTGACAATGAAGATATATCGCTTCACTGGGAATCAACATGCCTTCCTCTACTCTTTCTTTGATAGCAACCTCACAATTGCCATCTCGATTGGTAAGCAGTTTCCCTGTAAATTGATGAAACTGTTGAGTGCTATGTTGCCAAATAGTTAAGAGATATCCATGTTTGATGGCCTTGTTGAGATGATTACTGATTCCTGGTGCGGAAAATAAACTCCACATCTTCATTGTCATACACTCTCCTGATCTTCTCTTATTTTAGTCATTAGAAAGATCAGAGCAAGCCCTGGTACAGCAAGTGCACTTCCAATAAAAAAGAAAGAAACATAACCGACATACTCAACTAAATAGCCAGCCCCACTACCAAAGAGCGTTTTCCCCAAAGCGGCTAGTGAAGCAAAGAGCGCATATTGAGTCGCTGTGTACTTCTTATTGGTCATTGTGGCCATAAAACTCACAAGCGCTGTCGTCCCCAAACCACTACTAAAGTCTTCAAAACCAATCACGATAGTTAAGCCTAGGGCTGTTCCCTTTAAAGAAGCAGTAGTAAGTATAGAAAACAAAGCCGTTGAAATGCATTGAAGAATACCAAAGAGAAAAAGACACCTCATAATTCCAAAATGAAAGATCGCAATTGATCCAACACCAAGTCCCGCCATAGAGGAGATAAAGCCTATTCCTTTCGTCACTTCCGCGATCACTTTATTTGAATAGCCCATATCCACATAGAAAGTTCCCAGCATGGTTCCAACGAGAGCATCGCCAAATTTGAAAAAGAAAATGAATCCTAAAACTATAAAAGCTGCAGACCAGCCTCTTCTTCCCACAAACTCTAAAAAGGGATCAATTGCTGCTTCTTTTATTGTCTTAGGTCCATCCTCAGTAACTTCTGGTTCATCGGCAAGAAAAGTAAAAGACGTGCAACAAACCATAATGGCGGCTAAGACCAAGAAAACTTGGTTAAAAGAAAAGCCGAAAGTATCGGGATCAGCTAACCATAAACCGAAACCGCCACAAATAAGCATCCCTACTCTGTAGCCATAGACATATAAAGATGAACCGATGCCAATTTCTTCATCTGGAAGAATTTCTCTTCGATAGGCATCGATGGCGACATCTTGGGTGGCCCCAAATATCGCAACTGCCAAAGTAGCAAGAGCAACACTCAACATGGATACTTTAGGCTGACAAAAACTCAAGGCCAACATACTGGAAGCTAAACCAATTTGAGTAAGAAGCAACCAAGAGCGCCTGCGACCAAGCTTAAAAGGAGTGAAGCTATCGAGGAAAGGTCCCATTAAAAAATTGAGTGAATAAGGAATCGCCACCATACCCATAAGACCAATAGTCCCAAGGTCGACTTCTTCTCTTCTCGCCCAAACTTTAACGACATAGAAAACGATATTTATAGGAAGCCCTGCCGAGAAACCTAACAAGAGATTTATCCACATCCGTTTTCTTGACATGGCCAGTCTAAAATTGTCGATTTTCTGCTTGAGAGTCATTCTTCTATCCTATTGAAATTCTATTCTCTCCTACTGTGAAAATTATCCAAGGATTTTGCTCGCAAAAGTTCTTACTTCTTCTATCATTTCCCACCTCAAATTTGCCCTTATTGTGAACAAAATATGTTTTATTTGGATAGATTTGACCAAAACTTATAGAAGCAACGAGTTAAAACAGCTAGTTACAGTAGGTTACCTAAATCTAGGGCTTATTCTTGGTGTCAAACTGAACCCTGAAATAACTCCATGCGTTAGCGTATAACCTTGTTAGCTTGTCAAATTTAAGTTAGATATTTGTTTTGAAAAACCAGAAAGAAAGAAATAATGCAATACGTCTTAAAGAAATTTTACTAGAGACATAATAACAATCTACTTTGGGGACATTTATGAATTTGAAACTTGCTCTCACCCTCATGGCCATCTCACCAGCAGTGCTTTTGGCCCAAACCACAACGACTGACCTCTCTGACATCAACACCGAGGCAACCTCAACTGAATCAACAGCTGATGAGCGCTTTGAAAGAGTTGAAGTTACTGGATCATACATCAAGCGTACTGATCTAGAGGGTGCACAGTCAGTACAAACACTAGACAGAGACTACCTTGATAAGACGGGATACAACTCTGTTGGTGATGTTATGCGTGATCTTACCGCTTCATCTTTTGGTGGTGCACGTGAATCATCTGGTTCAGCTACTGCTGGGACAGCGACTGTTTCACTTAGAGGTCTTGGAGCAAACAGAACTCTCGTTCTTCTCAATGGACGAAGAATGGCAAAAGACGGTATTGGCGCCGCAACTGACCTTAACCTCATCCCCATGGCGGCAGTTGAAAGAATCGATATCCTTAAGACCGGTGGTTCAGCAACTTATGGTTCAGATGCTGTTGGTGGTGTCGTTAACGTCATCACGAGAAAGAACTACGTCGGTGCTGAAATCAACATGAGACAAGAAGTAACAGAACTAGAAGGTGGTAACAGAACTACGATCTCTGGTGTCTATGGAACGGCTGGATCAAAAGGCTCTATTATGGGTTCAATCCAGTATCGTAATAACGAAGTTATTTTTGACCGTGATCGTGAGTTCTCATCACAAGGTGAAAGTGTAAACGCTCCTCTTCCTTCTATCTTCCAAGGTGGAGGCTTCAACAGTATCCCTTCATGTACGACAGTAAATGAAGATGGTGCATGTACATACAACTTTGCTGACTTCTCAACAGGTCTTCCAAAGATTGAGCAATTCAACGCCCTTACTAATGCAAACTATAATATTGATTCAATGACTGAGCTTCATGCACAACTTTCTGCAACAAGAAAAGAAACGACTTGGAACTATGCTCCAGGTGTTGTTGCCTTTAGAAGCTCTGATAACTTTACAGCTCCTAGAGATATCCAAGTTAGAGATGCAGACGGAAACTTAAGAACGATCAACGCTGGTACAGCACTTCCTTATGTTGGTTGGAGATCTGAAGCTCTTGGTACTCGTGATACTGAAGTAACGACAAACTCTTTCTCTGTTAATGCTGGTGTGAAAAGATATATCGGTGATTCTTGGGAAGCTGATTTCACAGTTGGGACTGAAAGAATCGTAAGAGATGAGCTTTCAACTCAAGGTTACGCCCTTAAAGACGTTCTTCGTGCAAGAATTGAAGATGGAAGCTGTGACATCTTTGGTGGAGACACTGCTGGATGTAACGCTCCTGGTGTAGCTTACAATCCAACTCAAGAGACAACTTCTCGAATTGATACTTATGAGCTTCGTACAAACGGTGAGCTCTTTGACCTTCCTGCTGGTCCTGTTGGAGCAGCCCTTGGTGGTCAGGTTCTTTACGAGACATACGCAGTTAACCCTGATGCGCAATCGATCGCTGGCAACGTTGCTGGTGGTGGTACAGCTTCACCTGGCTCAGGTACTCGTCACGTTACAGCTATCTTTGGTGAGCTTGCGATTCCGATTACTGAAACTCTTGAATCACAAGTTTCTGGTCGTTACGACAGATACTCTGACTTTGGTGATACTTTCAACCCACAAGTAAACTTCCGTTATAAGCCTATGCAAGAGCTACTTTTCAGAGCTTCTGCTGGTACAGGATTTAAGGCTCCTGATATGCAAGACCTCTACGCCGCTCAAGGTGTAGGTTTCCCTACCTTTATTGACCAGAACGCTTGTCAGCAAGGTGGATCATGTCGTGCAGAACAATACGAAGTTTTCAGCGGTGGTAACCCTGCCCTTCAAGAAGAAACTTCAGAATCGTGGAATATCGGTGTTGTTGCTGAGCCAAGTAAGTACTTTTCAGTAGCTCTTGATTACTTCTCAATCAAGCTTGAAAACACTGTTGGTACTGACCTTGAAGCCATTACTCAAGCGGAGCTTAACGGTGTAGATATCTCTCAATACGGTGTGACAACTGATAGGGATCCTCAATCACAACGTCTTCTTTCTATGAACGCTCCAACTCTTAACCTTGCCACAACTGAAGTTCAGGGGATTGACCTTAACATGAGATTTAACTCTCAAGCTCAATCTTGGGGTGATGTGATCATTTCAAACAACACATCTTTCATGACAAGATACGATATTACCAAGTTTCCTGGTCTTGCTCCAGAAAGTGTTCTTGATCTTGACCCAGGTGCACCCGAGTGGAGAAACAACCTTAACGTTGATTACGGTGTAAACGAGAAGCTTCGTGTTGCCACAAACTTCAGAACAATTGGCGCGAACTTCAAGTCTGATCCTCTTCAAGGAAAGATTCCTACTTTTACGCAGATCGACATGCAAGCGAGTTTAGCTGTTCCATCATTCAATGCGAAAGTTTCAGTTGGTGTTATCAACCTTCTTAACGACTTTCCTGAGTTTGATGACTCATCACTTTCATCACAGCTCAACACTTCTCTTTACGATCCAATCGGGAGAAGGTTCTTCGCAGCATACACTCAATCATTCTAATCAAAGCTATATAGAGACGAATGGAAAAGGGAGCCACTGGCTCCCTTTTTTTTTATTAAATACAAAAACTTACAGCTCAGATGTTTCACATTATTACTCATTCTTTAACTAAGAACCTATTGGCATAAGGTTATTTGAGCGCTAAACTCTGTCACTCTTGTAAGAGGAATATGTAATAAAATTAGGGAGCACAAAAGATGAAATTAGCTATTCCCTTCCTTATTCTTATCTCTATCTCCAGTTACTCAGCATCTGGTGATAAGGCTAAGGCCGTAGTAAAGGAAGACAAAGTAAATCTAAAGATGGCTCAAGCTTCACAAAAGAAAATTGATGCCGTAGCCGACAAAACTCAAGAACTTCTTCAAACTTACCGTCAAACACTCAAGCAAATTGATAATGCAAAAAAATACAATGCTCAATTGCGTGAGATGATCAAGACTCAAGAAGAGGAAAAAGTTTCAATTAGAGCTCAAATTGTTCAGCTCAAAGACACGGCAAAGGGAATCATTCCTTTGATGGTGGACATGGTTAAGAACCTAAAAGCTTTTGTTGATCTTGATATTCCAATGCACAAAGCGGAAAGAGCTAAGAGAATTGAAAACCTCGACAAGCTTCTTGTTCGTGCCGATGTATCAACGTCAGAAAAGTTTCGCCGCATCTTAGAAGCCTATCAAGTTGAAAATGACTATGGTCGCACCATGGACTCTTATAAAGATATCCTCAAGAAGGAAGATGGAACAGAAATGACTGTTGATTACCTTCAAATTGGTCGCGTCGCTTTTCTTTATCAAACTCTTGATGGAAATGAGACTGGTCTTTGGGACAAAGAAGCTAAGAAATGGGTTGAGATTGGCAGTGAGTATAAGAAAAGTACTCGTGAAGCAATCAAAATGGCCAACAAGCAAACAGCTCCTCAGCTAGTAAAAATCCCTGTTTTCGCTCCAACGACAGGAGGGACATTATAATGAAAAAAACAACAATCGCCCTTATCTCTACTCTATTAGTAGGAACATCTTTCGCTCAAGCGCCCAAAAATCTTGATGCTCTTCTTCTTCAAGTTAAGAATGAAAGAGTAGAGATGAAAAAAGAGCTTAACGAAAGAGAGAAACGCTTTGTTGGTGAAAAGAACAAGCAAGCTTCTCTTCTTGCCCAAGCAAAAAAAGAGCTCGCTCGCCAAGAGGCTATCACTAAAAAACTACAAGCGACTTTTACCGCCAATGACAAAGTTTTAGGAAAACTTGAAGAAGAGCTCACAATTGCTAAGGGTAACCTTGGTGAGATGTTTGGGGTTGTTAAGCAAGTTGCTGGTGACTTCAAAGGCCAATTTGAGAACTCTAATATTAGTGCTCAATACCCTGGTCGTGACAAATTCATGGCAACTCTTGCTGAAACAAAGAAACTTCCCGGTATTGATGAACTCAATAAGCTTTGGTACGAAATGCAAAGGCAAATGACTGAGACTGGAAAGGTCGTTAAGTTTAAGGCCCAAGTAGTAAAACCTGACGGAACAAAGAGTGAAGAAACTGTCACTCGTGTTGGTGCCTTTAACCTCGTTGCTAATGGAAAGTACCTCAACTACCAAGCCTCAACGGGTCAGTTAGTTGAACTTCCAAGACAGCCACAAAGTAAGTACCTTGGTATGATCGAAGATCTTGAAGGGACAACAACTGGCTTTGAAAACTTTGGTGTTGACCCATCAAAAGGACAAATCCTTAGTATGCTTGTTCAGGCGCCAAGCCTCTCAGAAAGACTCCAGCAAGGTGGGCTCGTTGGTTATGTCACTCTTGCTCTTCTATTCCTTGGTCTTTGCATGGTTGCTGAGAGAATGGTTGTTCTCAATAGAGAAGGTAAAAAAATCAAAGAACAATTGGCTAACCCTGTTGCTGGTGACGATAATCCCGTCGCTCAACTTGTGAAAGCCTTCGAAGAAAACAAAGGTAAAGATCTAGAAACTCTAGAGCTTAAGCTTGAGGAGACAATCCTCAAGACGGCACCTGTTCTTGAAAAAGGTATTCCTACCATTAAAATTCTTTCTGCTGTAGCACCTCTTCTAGGGCTACTCGGAACGGTTACGGGTATGATCGCGACCTTTCAATCAATCACTCTTTTTGGTACTGGGGATCCTAAGCTTATGGCCGGTGGTATCTCTTCTGCCCTTATCACAACGGTTCTCGGACTTGTTTGTGCTATTCCTCTTCTTCTTCTTCACAATGTGGTTTCGGCAAAATCAAAAGGCCTTATCCAAATTCTTGAAGAACAAGCAGCAGGGCTTCTTTCTAAAAGAGTAGACAGCGGGAGCGCTAACTAATGATTTCGGGTCTATTCGAAACAGTCAGTGACTTTCTTGCAACTGGTGGAGACGTCCTAAAGGTAATTTTCTTTACGACGTTTCTCCTGTGGCTTCTCATTTTAGAGAGACTACTCTTCTATAAATTTAGATTGCCGACAATTGCTAAAGAGAAGATCGCAGAATGGTCGAATCGTAAAGATAAGAGTACTTGGTTTGCTCACCGAGTGAGAGAGGCTGAGATTTCCCAGCTCAACCAAGAGCTTAATTCTAATATCTTTACTATCAAGACACTTGTAAGCCTTTGTCCCCTTTTAGGTTTATTAGGAACAGTTACTGGTATGATCGCTGTTTTTGATGTGATGGCCTTAACAGGAACGGGTAACGCTCGCTTGATGGCATCCGGTATTTCTATGGCAACAATTCCTACAATGGCCGGAATGGTTGCTGCTCTCTCTGGGCTTTATTTCGGAAATCTTTTTGATGGTAAAGCGAAAAAAGAGATTGCAAAAATTGAAGACCAAATGGAATTAGAGTTTTAATTTTTAGAGGTAGATATGAGAAGAAAAAGAATGTCTCAAGCAGGCGAAGATACCGGGGTCGATCTTACCCCTATGCTTGATGTCGTTTTCATCATGCTAATTTTCTTTATTGTGACCACCAGTTTCGTTAAAGAATCTGGAGTTGAATTTAACCGCCCCAGTGCGGCTACTGCTGAGAAAAAAGACAAAGCGAGTATCTTTGTTGGAATCAACGCTAACAATGAAGTGATGATCGAAAAAAGAACCATCGACGTTCGTTCGGTTCGTGCCAATATTGAAAGACTGCATGCTGAATCCCCTGAAGGCGCAATCGTCGTTCAAGCCGATAAAGATGCTAGTACAGGAACACTTGTCAAAGTTGTTGATCAAATCAGAGCTGCGGGTGTTAAAGATGTTTCAGTTGCTGCTACAGGCGGAGGAAACTGAGGATGGTCCTAAAAAAGCCCAGCCACATTTATGCCGCTGCTCTTCTTTTAGGTGGTCCTGTAACCTTCTCGCTCTTTCTTCTTATGGCCCACCTCGTGAGCCAACCAGCTAAGCTTGGTGAAAGTAGTGAGAGCACCGTTATTGATTTCTCTCGTCGTACCTCAACCAGTCAGGCTCAGACGAGAACAAGATCTCTTCCTAAGAAACCACCAGCACCCGAAAAAGCTCCTGACATTCCTAAAATGTCTATGAACGTAAAGATGGATGCTCCAGCGCCTAAGATGGCAATGAATGTGCCAGCACTATCGACTTCACTCTCCCTTGGAGATGGCCCTTATTTGGGTGGCTCGACAGGTGGTGGACAAGCCTCTGGTGACCGCTCAGTGATGCCCCTTGTGCGTATTGAACCTCAATACCCAAGAAAGGCGGCTATGCGTGGAATTGAAGGTTATGTAAGAGTTAAATTTGACGTTAATACTGCTGGAGGGGTTGAAAACCTTCAAATCCTTGAAGCCAGACCGCCAAGAATTTTTGATCAAGCGACAAAACGCGCTGTTTTAAAGTGGAAATATCAACCCAAGCTTGTTGATGGAAAGCCAGTTCCGAGAAAAGGCTTACTCGTAGAGCTTCCTTTTAAATTGCGTCGATAAGGAAATCGTTATGTTTAAAGTAGTCTGTTCTCTTTTCCTCGCTGTCATAATCCTAACGGGTGCAGCTCATGGGAAGTACACAGCTAAAGAAGTTGAAGAAATTAGAAACCGTCGTCCAGGACTCATTTCAAAAGGTGTCCAAAGACGATTGATGAGAGCTCAAGAAATGATTATTCGTGAAGACCGTAAAGGTGCGATAAAGGTTCTTGAGAGTATGACCCAAAAAGGCTACCGTCCTTTTGAAATGGGTCAAGTATGGCAATCTCTTGCTTATGCCTATGCCCAAAGTGATCAGTTCGCTAAGGCAAGAAAAGCCTTTAAAGCTTCTATCGATACCAAAGCCCTTCCCTACAAGCCAACTCTGCAGTCAATCTTCTCACTCGCTCAACTTCAGTTAATGGCCGAGGATTATAAAGGTGCCGATAAAACCCTCAGCGAATGGTTTCAACTTTCAAATGAAGAAAAACCTGATGCCTATGTATTTAAAGCCACCATTGCCTACCAAAAAGGTGATAAGCAAACGGCACTAACCTCAATCCTCAAAGGCCTTAAACTTTCTAAGAAACCTAAAGAAAACTGGCTTACCTTTGCCGTCAGCCTCCTTTATGAAAATAATCGCTATAAAGAAGCTTCAGAATTACTTTTTAAGCTAGTTGAAATGAATACTGGCAAAAAAATGTATTGGACCCAACTAGCAGGGACACTCCTTAATTCAGATCGCGATCTTGAAGCCCTTGCGGTCATGGACCTTGCACTCATGATGAACCTTCTAGATAAAGAGGGCGAGATTAGAAATATTGTAAGTCTTTACCTCTCAAATGGCCTTCCCTATGAGGCAAGTAAACTACTAGAGAAAGGGTTAAAGAAAAAATTTGTTACCGAAAATAAAAAGAACTTAGAGATTCTAGGAAATGCTCTCATTCAAGCGAAGGAATATGACAAAGCCCTTCCTCCTCTCAAGAAAGCTGCTACTCTTAGCGAAGACGGTAAAATGTTTGCTTTACTGGCCCGTCTCTATCTTGAAAAAGAAGAATTCAATACCGCAGTTAAGAACTTTGACCTTGCTCTTCAGAAGGGAATCAAAAAAGAAAAGAAAGGCCAAGTTTATGTTGAAAAGGCAATTGCACTTTCAAGCCTGAACAAAATTAAAGAGGCGAAAGAAAGTATCAATAAGGCCCTAAGCTTTAAAGAATCCAAAGAACTTGCCATGAAGTGGCAAGACTACCTCAACAGGCTATAATTTCTTGGGCGATAGTTATCACTATCGCCATAATTTCAACCACTTACACCAATCGGCTTTTATTGCCCACTGCGAAATAGAGGCCTCTCCTTGTTAAAATAATAATGGATTTATGCCGTTGTTTAGGGAATACAAGGAGGTATTCATGGAGCTTCAGCTCACCCCAAGAAAAGAAACTCGTCTCAATAGTAAACAAAGACAAAACTATTGGGCGCAAGGGCTCGTTCCCGCGGCCGTATACGGACGTTCTCTCGATGCTGGTGTTTGCTTTGTAAATGCAAAGAAATCAAGCCACTGGCACGTTGGATCTATGTTTGATGTTAAGTGGAGTGGAAAAGCCTACAAAGCATCAATTGATGAAATTCAATACGAGCCTGTAAGCCATAAAGTAGTTCACGTCTCTTTTCACCTAGTTGGTAAAGACGAAACAACTCACATTTCAGTACCTGTGAGAACTGTTGGTCAAGCACCAGGTGAAAAAGAAGGTGGAATGATACAAGTTCAACTTGATTCCATCTCTATTGAAGGTAAACCTGATATGATTCCTGAATACTTTGAAATTGATGTTGCTGAACTTCATATTGGAGATAAAGTAACGATCGGTGACCTTACTCCCCCAGCTGGGTGTAAGTGGTACCAGGAAAGTGAGGAGCAAGCTGTTGTGACTTGTGCTCACATTAAAGTTCAACCGGTTGAAGAGCCAGAGGCTCCAGCAGCTGAAGTATCTCCAGAAGATGTTCCAGCCGCTCAAGACGAATCAGGTGAATCTACAGAAGACAAAGAAGCCGCTTAATCCACTATTGGATAAGAAATCGAGGCCCTCTTTTAAGAGGGCCTTTTTTTTGGAGAAAGAATGACCTGGTTAATTCTCGCTATTCCCACTCTTTTTGGGGCTTTTTATCATATAGGCCAAAAGAAATTGCGAACAGACCTCTCCCCCTTCCTTCTTTTTACACTCATTTATGGCATATCTATGATCATCATGCTTCTCTTCACTTTCTTTTGGGGAGATAAGCTTTCATCAATCAAAGAATTTAATCTTTATGACTGGAAAAATGTCATTTTAATTTCTTTGGGAATTATTGGCATTGAACTGGGATTTCTCTTAGCCTATCGCCAAGGCCTCCCTCTTAATACTTCAGCACTGGTAGTAAACACCGCTATGGGAGTTATTCTTCTCCTCTTTGGTTTATGGAGTGAAGGAGAAAGAGTGAGCCACCAACAATTTGCAGGTGTGCTCTTTTCTTTTGTGGGACTATTTCTTATAACTTTTAAAGGCTCGTAATAGCACCTTTGGCAACACCCTCGTAGGCCCTAACAGTAATCTTTGGTCCTTCACCAATATGCTCACGGAGCAATCTAGCAAAAAGCATCGAAAGATTCTCTACTGTGGACTCTTCTTCCATAATAAAGACCTCATTACCAGGTAAACTCCCTTTAAATTCACCCTGACCTGAAGTGTAGCCAATGTGAATAGCAGGAATATCCTCTAGAACACCAGTAGGAATTTTTCCTTCATTAGCGGCGAGTACCTCTTCTTTATTCTGGATATTTTCCCATTTACAAAAGTGAATAGAGCCCTTGAAAAGTTCTTCTGCCAAGTACCATTCGAGTTGATTGTCTTCTACTCCATTAATAAACACATCCACGGTATTCTTGTGGCCATGAAAGAGCCTTTGGCAGTTTCCATAGTGTTCTTTAAGACCATGAGTATAGTGAAAGGTTGCCTTTTCAGGAGGAAGATCTTCGTCCTCTAAGGAAATGCGAACTGCTGTCACCGTTTCCGGCATTTCTTTTAGAATAATGGTTTCAAGATAAGTGGCAATGGTCTCTTTTGAGACGTGATGAAAAGGTAGCTCACAAATGCCCTCTTCTGGGCACTCGTAATGGATAGGCATGTCGTTAAGGCCATAACTGTATTGAAAACTAAGGCGAGAACCATCTAACTTCTCTGGCAATCCAGAGGGTACGACTAAACGATGATCGCAATCCCTATCAATGATCTCTTTGACCTTCTTCTTAGCGTAGCTAAAATCGTAAACCACACCCTCTTTATCTGTTTTTCCAATAAATTCGACATGAACCTTAAGTGCATCTCCTACAACACCTCTGTGATCATCTAGATAAGCATAATCTAATACAGTGACGTTCTTATAAAAAAGCGAGATTTTCATCAGAGCCTCCAGGAGTGGTTCTAGACCATGTCTATACAATTAACCTTGCTTTTGGCAGCTTAACCCAATATAACTGGTTGAGTCCATAAAATACGCCACTTTTGAGCTTATTTTATATAGACAGGCTATAATGCCAAACGGGAGCAAACCGCCATGTTAAAACGTAATGAGTACAATCAAGCAAAAGTTGTTAAAGGTGACCACAAAGACATCGTTAATTGTGCTGTCAAAGACGAATCAGGTCTCAACGACTTTCAAAAGCTCCCAAATAATCACGGTGTCATGATTCCTCGTGTAGGCATTGAACGTTTTCGAGTGCCTCTGAACTATCGTCATGCAGATGGCGAAATCATGAACCATGATACTGAAGCTTCCATGTATGTTAGCCTCAGTGCCGATAAAACCGGTGTCAACATGAGCCGCTTTTGCCAAGTTCTACAAGACGAAGCCTCTCGATCTCCTGTTGATAATGACTTTTTCAAAAGGGTCCTTCGTCGCTTTAGAAGTGATCTCAGAGACTATGAAACAGAAAAGCTGATTCCTCTGGCTGAGTTAAAGCTGACTTTTTCCTATGCTACCAAACAGCCCTCTCTCAAGAGTGGAAACTGGGGTTGGCAATATTATCAATGCGAAATGAAGGGAATTGAGAATTCTCTTGGTGAAGTGACAATGGCCCTCACCATTAATTATGAATACAGCTCAACTTGCCCGTGTAGCTTATCCATGGCTAAGCAATATGAAGACGATTTTCGCAGCGGAAAGACCACTGAAGGCAATGGCATAGCGACTGCCCACTCTCAACGATCTAACGCCAAAACGACCGTTTTCTACAAAATGGAAAATGCCATAACCATTGAGGATTTAGTGGTCCTTCTTAGAGAGGCCCTTCCTACTGAGACCCAAAGCCTCGTAAAGAGATTGGATGAGCAGGCATTTGCCATTCTCAACGGAGAAAACCCCATTTTTGTTGAGCATGTTGCCCGCAGATTGAGTCATGCCCTGGATTCTGACGAAAGAATCCTCGATTGGAATGTCCATATTGAACATTGGGAATCTTTACATAGTCATAATGCCGTCGCCTTTATCCAAAAGGAAAGACAGTAGTTTGTAAATTCAACAACTTAACGCATCAAATCAAACATTTCAGATGTAAGTTTTTTTTATGGCTACTATAACTAATGGTTAGTTGTATCTCGCGCCTATTTACCATAATATCCCCCGACAATCCTACCTTCGGAGAGAGAAATGGTGAATGTGAAAAACGTTTTAATTATGACTATGACCGCTGCTTTGGCCCTTACAGGCTGTTCTAAAAAAGCAGAAATCGAAAATCAGCCTCTCGAACTTATCAGTGGTGACCTCTTTTCTAACAGACCTATTAATGTAGAGAGTGTGGTTGTTTTACTAAAGTTAGATAACCCTTCACTGATTGAAAGTGGAACCTACCAAAATGGTGTCCTAGAAATAAACGAAGAGGCTAAAGCAGCTCTTTTGGCCGAACAAGCTGAGACAGTCGCAAAGGCTAAGGCTCTCTCCGATGATGTTAGACTTCTCTTTTCCTATAAGTTTGCCCTTAATGGTGTTGCCCTATCTGTTCCCCTTGGACTTTATGACCAAGTAGAGACATTAGGAACTGTGGCCCGTGCAGAAAAAGAAGTTCTCTTTGAAAGACCAGTGCTTTCCGCTTCACAAAAGAAGGCCCAATTAAAGGCCCTTCAAGAAGCGACAGAAATTGCTCAAAAGAAAAGCCCTAATCCATTTGCTGTCACAAGCGTTACCCATATCGGTGCTGATCAAGTTCATGCTCAAGGCTTCAAAGGAAAAGGCGTAAAAGTGGGAATCATCGACACTGGTGTCGACTTTACTCATAAAATGCTCGGTGGAAACGGCGACGTTGAAGCTTTTAAGACGATGGACAAAGAAAAAGAAACTCCCCTTTTTCCTAATCAAAAAGTTGTCGGTGGTTATGACTTCACAGGTCCTGATTACTCCCCAGGTTCAATTTTAAAGTCTTGGAGAATTCCACGTCCCGATGTTAATCCCATGGATGAAGGTGGACACGGAACTCACGTTGCTGGTTCTGTTGCTGGTATAGGTGACGGTGTTAATACATACGATGGTGTCGCTCCAGAAGCTGATATTTATGCCCTTAAGGTTTTTGGAAATAATGGTGGTACTAGTGACACAGTTGTTATCGCTGCAATGGAATGGGCGATGGACCCAAACCAAGATATGGACCCAAGTGACCGTCTTGATGTTCTCAACCTTTCTCTCGGTGGTGGTTTTGGTAAACCAAATATCCTCTACTCTCTTGCAGTCAAAAATTTAGCTAAAGTTGGCATCATCTCAGTGATGTCTGCTGGTAACTCTGGAGCAACCCCCTTTATTACGGGCGCACCAGGAACATCTGAAGATGGTCTCTCTGTAGGAGCATCTGTTGATGGAATGGAAAAGAATTGGACCTTTGATGCAACAAAGGTTTCTTCTCCAAGCTTAGGAAATATTTTAGAAAGAAGATTTACAGCTTCTTTTGCCCCTCTCCCAAGTGAAGTGGATGTAAAAGGAAAGCTCGTTTATGTTGGTGATGCCACTAGCGACTTTGATCAAGCGACAATTGACCAACTTAATGGCCACGTCGCCCTTATTGATCGTGGTGGCAATCCCTTTGTTGAAAAAGTGAATCGTGCTGAAGCAGCTGGTGCTATTGCGGTAGTCATTGCCAATAACCAGCCTGGTTCACCTATTTTTATGGGTGGAGAAGGTAAAGCTGGAATTACGGCCGTTATGGTTTCACAAGACACCGGGGTTTTAATTAAAGACGCCATGGCCAAGGGTGAAGATGTCGTTGTTGAGTTTACACCTGAAGAACAAGTCAAAACCCCTGAAGTCATTGATACCATCACTGGTTTCTCTTCACAGGGACCGCGAAGTGAAGATGGTCTCATTAAGCCTGAAATCGTAGCTCCTGGTTTTCAAATCATCTCTGCCTCTGCTGGTGAAGGTGATAAAGGCGTTGCTCTTAATGGAACTTCTATGTCTGCTCCTCATATGGCAGGAGTCATGGCGCTCTTAAAACAAGCTAAGCCCTCACTCAACACAGCTCAAGCAAAAGCTCTTGTGATGAATACGGCCACTCCCATGAAAGACGAAGCTGGAAATACTTACTCTGTTACTCGTCAAGGTGCTGGACTTGTAAATCCTTTTAAAGCTGTTAGTGCAAAAATCATCGCCACTCCTGCAGCTCTAAGTTTAGGAACTTTTCAATTAGAAGAGAAGAAAGCTGTTAGAAAAGAACTTCAGATCTTTAATACGACAAACAAAGAAAAGACTCTTGAAGTCACTTTTAAAAGTACAAACGGGACTAAAAATATTGCGGCCGTCAGTAAAACCGTAACCGTACCTGCCCTGACAACTCAAAGTATGAAAATGACGATTTCTATGTTGGCCACAAAAGAAGCTCCTGTAGAATTTCATGAGGGGCACATCTCTATTAAAGAAGGTAACGAGATTCTCGCTGTCATTCCAGTGCTAGGTGTATCGAAAAGACTGTCACGTGTCGCTACAGATGAGCTAAAAGTCTATGCTACAGCTCAAGAAGATGCAATCGATGCCCTCGCGGAACTTAAACTTTCCAACAAAAGCCAAAATACTGGTGTTGTCGAAGTTTTCAACTTACTTGGTACAGATAAGAGAAAGCCCACAGGTGGTACTAACGCTGATATTCTCTCACGCTCTTGTGACCTTCAAGCAGTTGGCTATAGAATCGTAAAAAGAAATGACCGTTCCATGCTTCAAATTGGGATGAAGATTTACGCTCCGGTAAGTAACTGGCAAGCTTGTGAGCTTTCCGTGAGGATTGATGGTGATGGTGATGGAGAAGCTGATCAGGAAATCGGAGGACTTCCTCATACTTACCTCTCTGGATTAGCAGCACTCGTTCCAGCAGGATTTTACTCGGTTCTTTTAGATCATAAAAAAGCCGTTCAAATCCGTACCGCCTATGAGCAAAATATTGTTGCCAATGAAGGACGTCCCACCACTGAACTAAGTTATGTTCCGGCACTCTTGGATGTTCAGCTGATGAAAGGCTATGCAAATTCTAATTTGGCCATTCTTGAGCTTGATCTTGCCAATATCGCAAGAACTGACGAAGGAAGAATTCGTATCAAACCCACTATGTTTAATGAGGGCGGTATTGAATACGAAGATAACCTTCAAGAAAGATGGTTTACCATTTCACCGCAAGAAAGAGAGCAATCCTTTAGAGATATTCCTGAAGCCTTCACTCTTGCCCCAGGTGAATCTAAAACTGTTGAATTAACAAAAGGCTTTGGAAGCGAAAATTTAATGATCGCCTCTCCAACAAACCTTCAGATCGGAAATCGCCAAACAACAGTTGGCGCAGGACTAGAGATCGTTAAACCAACATTCTAAAAAGAATAGACTTAGTCCACCTCAATCGAGGTGGACTATTTTTTTGAAACGCTCTGATAACTTTCTCTGGCTAATATGGATTTTCTCTACATCCTTAGCGACCGTGCCTAAATGTTTAGAAAGGTCTTCCCATCGCTCATCAAAACGACCAAAGTCTTGCTCTAATTTATTGATCTCATTTCGTATTTCTTCCATATGCTGACTTCTTTCAACATTTCTTAACACCGACTGCACCGTCGTTAGAATGGCTAAAAAAGTGGTGGGAGAGGATAACCAAACTCGCTTCTTAGCGGCATAATCTACAATATCCTGATGGTAGGCATGAACCTGAGAAAAGATGGCCTCAGCGGGTAAAAAGAGAACTGCTTGCTCAGATGTTTCATTGGGAATGATATATTTCGAAGAAATATCATCAATATGTTTTTTTAAATTTTTCCCAAATTCTTTCTGAGCAGTGTTACGCTCACTCTCGGCCAATTCCTCATCTACCATTTTTTGATAATTCTCTAGAGGAAACTTGGCATCAACCGCTAAGAGACCTAGTGGAGAGGGCAAATGCAAAACAGCATCTGCCATTTTACCATTAGAAAGCGTGTGTTGAAGATCATAGACCTTCCCCTTTGCCTCACCAAAAACACTTACTAAGATTTGCTCAAGCTGAATTTCACCAAAGATGCCTCTGGTCTTTTTATCCGTGAGAACATTTTGAAGGTGAACGACATTCTCTGATAAGGAGGCCATTTGCTTTTGAGCTGAATCGACAAGAACCAGACGCTCCATAACCTCACTTAAAGTTTTTCGCGATCTTTCGAGCCCATCACCAATTTTTCGATCGAGAGAATCACGTAAGGATTGAAACTCTTGAGACTGATAAAATTTTTGGCGATCTTGAAACTCACTTAAGTTTTTTAAGAGGACATTTTCCATCCCTTGCCTTTTATTAATAATAAGAATTAATACGAGAACACAATTCAAAAGGCCGAGACCAATAAGGGCCATTTCCATAAGAATTCCTAATGTAAAATTTGGGCTAAAAATTCAATTGATCGTGGATGTTTAGGTTGAGAAAAGAAAGTATGAGGATCAGCTTCTTCAACAATCTCTCCCTCATCCATGAAGATCACCCTATCGGCTACCTGCTTAGCAAAACCCATCTCATGAGTCACACAGAGCATGGTCATTCCCTCTTTGGCTAAATCAACCATAACATCTAAAACTTCTTTTACCATTTCAGGGTCCAAAGCGGAGGTTGGCTCATCAAAGAGCATCACCTTTGGTTTCATACATAGACTTCTTGCAATGGCGACTCTCTGTTGCTGACCTCCACTTAATTGACCTGGGTATTTGTGGGCTTGATCAGCAATCGCAACTCTCTCTAATAACTCCATGGCTAACTTTTCTGCCTGATCTTTAGGAGTATTTTTAACCCAAATAGGGGCTAAGGTGAGGTTTTCAAGAATTGTTAAATGGGGAAAGAGATTAAAGTGTTGGAAGACCATTCCCACTTCTTTTCTTATATTTTGGAGATTTTTTAAATTGTCGTTTAGGATGATGTTATCGATACTAATACGTCCACTTTGGTGTTTTTCTAAACGATTAAGGCATCTAATAAGAGTGGACTTGCCGCTACCGGATGGGCCGCAAATGACGATTTTCTCTCCTTCAGAAACATTAAGAGTAATGTTTTTGAGGACATGAAATTCATCGAACCATTTATTAACTTCATCCATATGAATCATAGTTTTATTCATGAACGAGCTCCGTATGAAAACTCTCTTTCAAGTCGGCTTGAATAGCGAGACATTGAAAAACAAAAGATAAAATAAATTATTGAAACAAAAAGGTAGGCTTCAACTGAAAAACCTAACCATTCGGGGTCTTTGAGGGATGTTTTTGTGGTCATTAGGAGGTCACTCAAAGCAATAATAACCACAAGAGAGGTATCTTTAAACATTCCAATGGCCGTATTGACAGTGGGAGGAATTACAATTTTGAGGGCTTGAGGAAGGATGACTTTAGTCATTTTTTGAAAATAATTTAGCCCTAAAGAGTCGGCGGCTTCATATTGCCCAGAATCTACTGCAGATAAGCCTCCCCTGACCACCTCGGCCATATAAGCAGACATAAACATGATAATAGCAGCTTGGGCACGAAGGAGCTTGGGAAGATTCCAACCATCAGGAAGAAAAAGGGGAAACATAACAGAGGCCATGAAAAGTAAACTAATCATTGGAACACCTCTAATAAGCTCTATGTATATGACACAGACACTTTTAATAAGTGGCAATTTTCCTGTTCTTCCCAATGCCAAAAGAATTCCTATTGGATAAGCAAATAAGATTCCAATAAATGAAAGGATGAGAGTCAAAGGTAATCCCCCCCATTTCCCAACGTCGACACTTTCAAGCCCAAGACCTCCTCCCATTAGCCAACTACTCATGAGAAAAATGGAAATCCAATACTTAATAAGGCCTTTATTCCACCTTTTAGGATCACGACTAAAAAAACAAAGTCCCACTAAAAGAATCATAAAGGCGATAGGTCGCCATAAATGTTCTCGAGGATAAAAACCAAAAATGATGAACTCGAATTTTTCTCTTATAAAAACTAGGCATGCCCCTTCTGCTTGTCGACATGTTTGTGCAGTCCCTTCCCAAACACCTTTAACGATGAGCCAGTCAAAGAAGCTACCTAGGGCCTTAATTAAGAGGCAGGTGATGATGATGGATATGGCCGAGTTCTTAGGATTAGAGAATAGATTAGCCTTTAGCCATTTCGCCACTCCATCCATAAAAGGGATTTTTCTCTTTTCGGGGTTCTTGATCACACCTGTGCCCCTCTTTGAATGAGTTTTGTCTTCTTATTATAAAGATTCATAAAAAGAGAAGTACTGAGGCTAAAGAATAAATAAACGACCATGATCATTAAAACGGCTTCAATTGCCTGACCTGTTTGATTCATGGTTGTATTCGCAACACTGACAAAATCAGGATATCCAATACCAACAGCAAGAGAGCTATTTTTAATGAGATTAAGTATCTGAGAGGTCATTGGTGGAATAATGACCCGCAGACTCTGAGGAAGGATCACTAACCTCAATGTCATGGTCCTAGAAAGCCCCAATGCCCTAGAAGCCTCCCATTGGCCTCGAGAGACAGACTCAATACCGGCACGAACAATCTCTGCATTAAATGCAGATGTGTAAACGACAAGACCAATGATTAAAGCCGAAAATTCGGGAGAAATAGTCATTCCACCATTAAAGTTAAAACCTCCAAGGACTGGAAAGTCTATTTTCCGTGGAGCTCCTCCCAACAACCACACTAGCAAAGGAAGACCAAAAAGATAGAGAAGATGAAATGGCCAGGAGGGCTTACTTTTCCCTTTCTCCTCTTTCCTTTTTTTAAGAAAATGATTTGTTAAAAAAGAAGCTAGCAAGCCTAAAACTAAACTCATCTTTACCCAAAACCAAATAGGATTTTCTTGAAAAACAGGAAAGACAATTCCTCGCTGAGAGAGAAACACATTAGGAAAAGGCTCTAAGGCTTCTTTGACACTAGGAAAGACTTCTATGAAGACCGCGTACCAAAAGAAAAGCTGCAACAAGAGAGGAATATTTCGAATCACCTCAACATAAGCTTGGCTTAGTTTTGCAATTAGCCAATGCTCAGAAAGACGGCAAATACCTACACATACTCCAAGTAAGATGGCTAAAATATTGCCGATGACGGCAACCTTGAGTGTATTAAGTACACCGACCCATAAGGCAAGAGCATAAGAGTCATCGGCCCAATACTCAATACTACTCTCTGAAATTTCAAAGCCTGCTTCTTGTGATAAGAAACCAAAACCAGAGGCAGTACCTTGCTGCTTCAGGTTAGCCTGAGTATTGTAAACGAGAAAAGAGACGAGCGCGGCCACTATCAAGAGAATAAGTGTTTGGAATATCCATGCCCTTTTTTTGGGATCATTCCACAAGGAAGCTGAGTCTTTTAACATGTGAAATATTGTAGAGAGAAGGCCTACACCTGACAACATTACCCGACCTAAGTACTCGGTCACATTTTTATGACGAAAAGCTTCCGTTTTTCTAAAATCTTCCTATGAAAATAATTATTTGCACTCTTTTACTATTTTTGTCCCCTGGGATAGTTTGGGCCGATGATTTGCCCTTTCAAGCCTGCCAAAAAAAACTCTTATCAGGAAAAACAATTGAAGACTTTATATCCATAGAGAAAGAAAGCCTAGGTGAAGACAAAGAAAGCCAATACCTTAATCAACTCCTTAAATTAAAAGAGCAAAAAAACTGTGAAACCCTTCTCATGCATGCCAAACTTGCAGACAATGGCCTACTCATCAATAGAACCCCTCTCGCTTCACAAATTTTAAAAACTTTCGACAATTTTCACACTGAGTGGCTTACCCCAGTCGATCTAGATCGCAACCCCCAATGCCAAGATAAATACCACGACGACTTTTATGACCCTCAATCACCGGCATACCATCTCACAAGGGCCTTATTCCAAGAAACTAGGAAAGTTTCCCTCGCAACAACAGCTTATGGGGATTTAAGAGTGGTCACGAAGGGTGAAAACCCGGAAAACTCAAAGAGTACGGGTATTTCAAAAGATCGTATAAAAGAAATCCTAGGATTAGATAATAACTTCGAATTTAAAGGCGAGGGTGAAGTCATTGGTTACCTATACCAAAGACGCTTAAAGATGACCCCTCCTCCCCTAAGTCATATTGCAGAAAAAGACTCTTGGAAAAAGGAAATTCAAAGTAAAGCTTTTAAAGTTTTAGATCATCTCGGTGCTGGTCTATTAGGTAACTCACGGTTTCTAGTACATTATGCTCCTCCAGAGGCCTATTCAAACGAAATTATTCGCTTTGATGGCAACAGAAAGCTTCCTCGACGTTTGGCAAAGGCCATTGTAGAAAATCTCTTGTGCATTCCCCTCAATGACCATAACCTCCCTTTTCAAGAGCCACCCCAATCTGAGGATCTATGGAAACATCCTCTTACCATGGAAAAGAAATGCGTAAATTGTCATGGGATTCTCGATCCCATCTCAGCAGGCCTTCGCCACTTAACTTTTATTAAAAGTAAAAAAAGTTGCTCAGACTTTCAACTTCTTATCCCTCACTTTTTCCAAACTCAAGGTAACGCTAATATTTGGAGTAAAAATGAAGAAAACCCATTTCATACCTCATTACCTGTTGGTTATTTTGGAGAAAAACGCTTTATTGGTATGAGTCAGCTTGGAAAACTTATTAGTGAACAACCAGAGTTCTTTCAGTGCCAAGTAAAAAAATATTTTTCCTTTTTAACTGGCAAAGAAATTGAAAATACAAGACTAAAGAGTTTAGCTAAAAAATACCAAGAACATCAAAATGGCATAAAGCTCCTAGGTGACATAATAAGAGCAATGAAATGAAAACTAACATACTTCTTCTTTTTCTCTCTCTTTTGGTGACAACATCATGCCTACAAAAAGGTAAGCCGTTTAAAATTTATTGGATCCATCTAGAGGGAGCACCAGTCAAAGTTCTTTTTGATAACTGGATTCAGCCTTTAAAAAAGTCTGAAAAGTCTTTTCGCTTTCATAATCAAGAATGGACTTTCCCTCAGACCTTCACTGAAAGATCTATTCCTCTTTTGAAGAACTGGATAAGTATAAGGGGTTTAGAAACAAATAGCCCCCATCTCAAGGAATCACGGGAAGATTGGCTTGGCTTCTTACAAAAGTTGGAATCAAAGGTCATCATTTCCACTCAGAATGAAAGACTAGAAAAAATCTATAAGAACTTTCTCCCTAAGGCAAAAAGCATAAATTCATATAAAGAGGGTGAAAAGGATAATCGTCCCCTATCCTTTCTTTCAAAAGACTGGAAAAAGGCAATGAAAAAAGAAACTCCTATTCACTTAACAGTTTTAAATAATACCGGAAATTTACCTCTCTACTTTGCCGATATTCAAGAACTCAGGGCAAAGCAAACAGAGGAATATAATCTTTTTTATCAAAATCTACTTCATGAACTTTCTCTTTTTGTTAAGGAACTTAAAAGAACAAGGAGTTTTGATCATTCCATTATTCTTATTACCTCAGATAGACAGAAAATTATCAATGGTCAGGAGTTGGTCACTACATGGGAGGGATTAAATTTCTCTGTTATCTCCAACCTCATTGTGGGTCCTTACCAAGTAGGGCACATCCAAAAAAGTCATCCAAAGTATGAGGATAGTTTTCCCGGAACATGGGGGGTGGGTGTCGATGGTTGGACAACTGATCATTTTCAAAAACTTATAGAAGACCTTCTCAACGCAAAAGATTACAATAGTTCCCAAAATCCATGGTTTCATGTGAGAAAAAATAATCTGACTTCTAAGCTTAAATGGGGTCAAATACTTTAAAGGCCCTCTTTTATGGCACCAGATTTTGATAAGAACCTTCACCAATATCCTGTTGCCGATAGATGGTCCCGTTTTATTTCCTATTCACCAAAGAGAGCTCTTTTACTTTTTGCCTTTATTTTTCTGATTATCTTACCTGGTGCCCTGACCATAAAAAGCATGTGGTCCCCAAGAGTATGGTTTGACCCAGACCATGAAGAAATTCAGAAACTTGATCGATTTGAACAACAATTTGGAAGTGATACTTTTATCAGCATAGGTCTTCATGATCCTAAAGGCGTTTTTAACTATTCAACATTAAAAGTGATTCAAGAAATGACTGAACAATTGTGGCAAGTTCCCGATGTCACCAGGGTCGAAAGTCTTGCCAATCACAACATGATTAGGGCCGAGGGCGATGATATTGTCATAAACCCTTTTCTTGAAAAGCTGACTCCTGAAAGAGACCAAAAGTTCTTTGAAAAACTAAAGTCAGAAGCTTTAAGTGATGAAGTTCTACCTGACTTCTTTATTAGTAAAGATGGCACCTACTCTATTCTCTATGCTTACCTTAAGCCGAGCTTGGGGGGGCGTGAGCCCAGTTATTCAAAGACTGTGGATGAGTCACGAAAAATTCTCAATCAATATATTGATAAAGATATTGATCTTTTTCTCCTAGGTCCTGCCGCCGGAAATGATGCCTTTCGAGAAGTAAGTGCAAGCGATAATATGCGACTCATCCCCTTTATGTTCTCCTTTATTATTTTCCTACTTTTCATCCAATTTAGAAGTTTCTCGGTCATCATACTCGCCCTAGGCTTAGTTGCGACAACAGTGGGGGTTACCTTTGGAATGCTTGGCCATCTTGGTATCGTTTTCAATTCACTTCTCTCAGCGATACCAGGGGTTCTCCTTGCTATTTGTATAGCCGATGCAGTTCATATATTTACAAGCTATTTTCATTTTAGACGACTGGGAAAGGGATCCCTCAACGCTACTCACCTTTCTCTCGTCAAAAACTTTCAACCAACCCTGCTCACTTCTTTATCCACGGCCATAAGTTTTCTTAGTATTACTCATACAGATATCGCTCCAGTTAGAGACTTAGGTTTACTATGTGGCCTAGGAACTTTGATGGCCTGGCTTTTTACTTATCTTGGGCTTGGATCTGCTCTAGCCTTGATCTCTCCTCTTTTGGACAAACATCAGGTTAAAACTTTTGAATTCAATAAACTTCTCAAGAGTGGTAGAACACGCTCTAGTTCAAGACTTATGGTTGAATGGATCGACAAATTACGTTGGCCGATTATCGTCTCCTTTATCCTTTTAAGTGGAGCGAGTGTTTATATCGCTATCCAAAATGAAGTCAATTCTGATCCCATGAAGTACTTTCATGACTCTGTCCCCATCAGGCAGGCTTATGATTTTGCAGGCACAAAATTAGACGGTCTTAGAGGGATAGAATTTGTTGTCGACTCTGGTAAAGCCGAGGGCATAAAAGATCCAGAATTTCTCCGTAAACTTGATCGGTACCTAAATTGGATGGAGAAAGAACCTGAGATCTCAAGGGTTCGCTCCGTGAGGGAGATCATCAAAAAGATGCATCAAACCCTGCAACAGGGAAAAAAAGAGGAATATAGAATCCCCGATTCGAGCCAGGCCGTTGGCCAATTACTTTTTCTCTATACAATGGGTCTTCCCCAAGGAATGGATTTAAATAATCAATTTACTCTCGACAACAGAAGGCTAAGACTCAAGATCTCATGGAGCATAGCGACTTCAAAAGAGAGTGTAGAGAAAACCAAATACTTACTTGATAAGGCTAAAGAGTTTGACCTCAATGTTCAATCAGGCGGAAATGGACCCATTTACCTTTCTATCAATCAAAAAGTCGTCTCAACTTTTTTTAGTTCTATGGCCATGGCCTTGGTACTCGTGAGTATTCTTCTCCTTCTTGTCTATAAGGATCCTTTCATTAGCTTTCTCTCGATGTTTCCCAACGTAATCCCTCTGCTCTTTGGTGGTGCCTTAATGCAATTACTCGATAAACCAATTGATATCGGAACTTCCATCGTCTCAACGGTATGTCTTGGAATTGCCGTTGACGACACCATTCACTTTGTTTCGAGTTTCAAGCAATACCGAGGCCAAGGTCTCAGCCCAAAAAGGGCCATCACAGAGACTTTCCTTGTCACAGGGAAGGCATTGGTTGTCACAACAATATTACTGGTCATGGGTTTTGGTGCTTTCGTTTTTGCCGACTTTGTTCCCAATAGAAACTTCGGTATTCTTTGTTCAATGATTTTGGCTCTGGCGCTATTAACAGATCTTCTGTTTCTGCCAGCTCTACTCCTAACGGTAGAGCGGAAGAAGGAGAAAACTAGCGAATCGGTGGCGCATACATAAGGCCACCCTTTGTCCAAAGATCATTAAGACCACGCTCTAACTTGAGAGGGCTTCCTTGACCAATATTACGCTCAAAGACTTCACCATAATTTCCTACTTGCTTAATGATATCGTAAGCCCATTCTTCCTTAAGCCCTAGAGAAGCCCCATTACCTTTTGTCTTCCCCAAAAGGCGCTTTATGTTGGGAACCTTGGTACTCTTTAGAATTTTATCTACATTCTTGGAGGTGATACCAAACTCCTCAGCACTAATCATGGCAAAGACAGACCATTTCACAATATCAAACCACTGATCATCTCCATGAACTACGGCAGGCCCTAGAGGTTCTTTAGAAATTGTTTCTTTTAGGATAACATAATCATCTGGATTTTTTGTCTTGGATCTTTCGGCCATAAGTCCTGAGCGGTCATTAGTGAAAGCATCACACCTTCCTTTAAAAAAGGCCTGTGTCACCTCATCATTAGATTCAAAAACGGCGGGTTTCATCTTAATTCGATTGGCACGAAAATAGTCTGCAAGATTAAGTTCCGATGTTGTGCCTTGTTGAGTACAAATCGTTGCCCCATTGAGATCACGAATTTTTGAAACTTTATCTTTCTTTCTCACCATGAAACCTTGGCCATCATAGAAAGTAGTAGGACCAAAATTTAGGCCCAAAGATGTATCTCGGGTGAGAGTCCATGTGGTCACACGGGAAAGAATATCGATTTCACCCGACTGAAGGGCAGTAAAACGCTGCTGGCCGGAAAGGGGAATAAACTTTACTTTTTTAGCATCACCGAAGACAGCAGCAGCAACGGCGCGGCAAACATCTACTTCTATTCCAGACCATTCCCCCTTTGAATTGGCTGAAGAAAAGCCGGCTACTCCCATTGTCGTTCCACAGTTGAGAGACCCCCTCTTTTTCACTTTTTCAAGGATGGTCTCTGCATTTAATGATTGAAAAGAAAAACAAAGAAAAAACAATGCAAGGTATTTCATTGGGCTTTGCCTCCACTCACCAATGCTTCAGCAATTGTTTTAAGCTGTCCTAAAATGGCAACAGCTGAGTCTGGATTGAGTTCTTTTTGGAAATTAGTCACAACAGGCCTTGGGATAACAACTGCTCCAAGATGTTCTAATTGAGCCCTCATGGCCTGAGTTACCTTAAGTCCTCCACCGCCAGAGTGAGTGGCCACAACCGCTGGCTTACCATTAAAAGCACCACGCCAATCTTCCTTTCCTGAACGACTTATCCATGCAATAGCATTGTTAACGATAGGTGGAATACTGCCATTATATTCGGGGGCACAGAATGTTAAGGAACTTGCTTTACAAAAAAGCTCTGTCAGTACATGCGCATCTTTTGGAATACCGTCACCTTCTCTTGTTGGAGTATATACGGGAAGGTCATAATCTTCTAAACAAATGACCTTAACCTCCAGGGATAACTCCTTAAAGGTTTTCTCTAATTCTTGAGAGAGTTTATGATTATTTCCACGGGTAGCAGATACAACAAGATGCACAATGTCCTCCTTTCATTAATAGTAGAAAGGATAGGTCAAAGCATACGAGCTGAAAAGGTGGAGGCTTTATACAAAAATTAAAACTCTAGTCTAAGAACTCTTGCGTTCCCATTTGCTCACTTGTGGTCATTCTATCCCCTTCACGACGGCCAGTTTCATCATTGAGGTGGTTAATGATAGTGAATTCGTAGTCACTGACCATGGCCTGAACAAGTTCACTTTGAGGGATGTTCAGAATCGTTTTCAAGTCCCCTAAGGCCTTGAGAGGGATTGAACAAATTCCTCTTTCAACGTTGGAGACGAATTGACCATTTTTGTAGCCAAGTAAATTTGACAACTCTACTTGGCTAAGTTTTTTGGGGTGAAGAAGACGATACTTTTTCACCAGATCTGCAATGTGAGTAAAACATCTATTCTTTGATTTCATAAAAATAGGATATCTTTAGGCCACATACCAAATCAAGGTATCAAGAATAGACTCAATAAATGTCTAACTAATTGCTGTTCAGTTGTAAAGATTTCCAAATACTTATAAACAGCAAACAATGAAGCAAAAGTTTTTACTGAGTGTTCAAGAGTCTTCTTTTAAGTTCAGCTTTAAACTTAATGTCGTGATATTTATTCACTTGTCCGTGAATTTTTTTAGGATCAAAATTCTGCATGCTATCATATATATTTCTTAAGGATCCTTCTTCGGAAAGATCCAAATCGTTTTTCAAAACACCTGGCCCTGAAATAAAATCATGTGCCTCACTCTCGGGTGGCAACCAAACGGGTGTGCCTGTACTAAGACACTCTAAGGCTTTAGTTGGAAAACCCATTCTTTGTTGAGAAATCATACCACGAGAGGCAGCTAATAAAGGTGCTAACTCGCCAGAACAGCGAACACCATAGAAGGCATCATCCTGTTCCTTAAGCACTTTTAAGTGTTCATCTTGACCAAAGAACTTGTACTTGATTCCCTCTTTTTTAGCTTTTGCCATAAAGCTTTTGGCCTGCTCGGTATTAAAACTCTCAGCATCAATACAAAGGAAATCGTTGGGAAAAGCTTTTCTCGTGGCTTCAGGAAAAAGAGGAAAATCAGTAGCCTTAAAAAAAGGACTCATAACGGAAACATTATCGTGCTTTTTCGACCAGAATTCTTTTTCTTTATCATTAAGAACCCAAAGTTCATCCGCTTGTTTGAGTTTTTTCTGGGCCCAACTTTCTACATAGCCCCTAAAGATTTTTTCTCTTAAAAACTTTGGTTTTCTTTGATTGAAAACATTTTCAATTAAATAAGTTATCTGCTTCGTCTTATCACACTTCGCTATTCCTTGAGAAAAACCACTACTTAAATTGATAATTAAATCAAAGGAACAAGGGATAAAAAGATTACGACAGGCACCGGGAACAAGCATCGCCTTCTTCCAAAATTGATCAGAAAAAGGTCGCTCTTCAGTAATAACATTTGTCAGGTAGGTTGAATGGATTTTTCGTTGCTCTATAGGACCTAGAATTTTTCCAGCATGATGGACAATAGTAAAGATTTCCGCTTCTTCAAAAATCTCCAAAACACTTTCGACCACAGAAATGGTCGCTGTGCGATCAATTAAAACATCACAAGTTACTGCTACTTTCACGATTGTAAACTTTTAAAGTACTCTGCCGTTCTTTTAAGACCTTCTTCAAAACCAATGAGTGGTTTGAAGTCACTTATTGTCATAAGTTTATGCATATCTGGTCGACGTTTCTTAGGGTCATCTTCAGGTAAAGGGTGAAAAGTGATTTTACTATCAGAGTTTAGCGTTTTAACGATAAATTCAGCAGCTTCTTTAATTGTGTATTCATCAGGGTTGCCACAATTAAAGGGAGTATGCACCTTTGAGAACATCACATTGTGAATGGCCTGTACCAAGTCTGTCACATAACAAAAACTGCGGGTTTGAGAGCCATCGCCATAAATGGTGATATCTTCATTGGCCATGGCCTGGTTGATGAAATTAGGAATCACGCGACCATCATTAGGCCTCATTCTTGGGCCATAGGTATTAAAAATTCGAATAATTCGGGTATCGACATTGTATTGTCGGTGATAAGTCATCGTTAAGGATTCCGCAAAGCGTTTGGACTCATCATAGGGTGAACGAATACCTATAGGGTTCACGGCTCCAACATATTCTTCAACTTGAGGATGAATTTCCGGATCACCATAGACTTCTGAGGTCGATGCTTCCAAGAAACGGCTATGCTTCGCTTTTGCAAGCTCAAGTAAGTTCCATGTTCCCACCGAATTAACTTTCATAATTTCAAGAGGAATAATTTTAAAATCAATAGGTGAAGCCGGTGAAGCTAAGGAGAAAATATAATCAATTTTTGTTCCAGAAAAGTCAGGCAGCTTCTCAGATACATCACACTCATGAAATTCAAACTTTTCATATTTTGACAGAATCTCTACATTAGAGTGAGAACCTGTAATGAAATTATCAAGGCCAATAACTTTAGCCCCTAAATTGAGGTAAAACTCAGATAATGTTGAGGGGACAAATCCAGCGGCTCCGGCAACAAGGATTGTTTTCCCTTCTAAGGACTCTGGTAAGACAATTTTCTGCGGCATTTTCTCTCCTAATACCTTTTAAGTTGTAAGATGGTGCTTCCCATCAAAAGGAGTACACCACCAACCACTTGAAGCGGGGCTAGACTTGCCTCTAAGAATATCCAATTTACTGCTATCGCGCAAAAGGGAAAGAACATTTCTGCAAGAGCGCATAACCTCGCACTGAGTCTTTTTAGACCTAAATAATATAGACCCATGCCCATGAAACCTGAAATCATCACCATAAAGGAAATCTTAGACCAAAGACTTAGGTTTGTGATGAGAGGCTGATCTTCGCCCAAAACGGCAGGGATAAGAAAAAGGAGACCAAAAAGAAACCTGCCCCCCATTAACTCAACTTCCCCATAGCCCTTTTGAGAGAGCCTCTTTCCAAAAACGGTACTGGCACCCCAACCAAAAACAGCAACGAGAGTAAGGAAATAACCGAGGAGAGCGTCCTTAGCGTTAAGTAACTGACCATTTGCAAGCAAGGATCCTCCCTTGAAGACATCGTCATAACTAATAAGAAGTCCGCCCAAAATACAAAGTAGCGCCCATCCCAAAAATTCCTTTTTTAAAGGCTCTCCTAGCACTTGATAAGCCAAGAGGATGGCCACGATAGGCTGAAGCTTCTGTAAAAGGATAACTAAGCTAGGATTGATTAAGGAGAAGGCCTTGGTAAAAGCAAGAGTTGAAAGGGCCGAACCGAGCCCTCCAATAAGGCCAAAAGAAATGAGGTCTCTCTTACTTAGCAGGGTAAAGAAATGTCGCCTTGATATGAGAAAGGGGCTCATGCCTAATACCAGCAGCAAATGCTCGGCAAAGACTAATCTGGTGGCACTAAGTCCTCCAAAGATGAGAGGGTAACGAATAAGAGTATCAAGGGCCCAAAGGAGACTGGCGCCAAAGATAAAAAAGAGACCCATTACGTTCCTACAAATTCAGGAATAACTCGAGGAAGGAGATCATCATAGATGGCCCGTGCCCTCTCACTTGCTAAGCGCTTCTTAATTCGCTTTCTATTTTTTCGATCTCTTCTTTGTTCTTTAGTCAGGCTAACGGTGGGAAGCAGTCCAAAATTGATATTGGAAGGTCTCGGCTTTTCACTGGTCATGACATAATTTACAAGGGCACCAATAGCCGTTTCTTTGGGCCATAGAATAGGCTCATGACCGTGAATTTTTCTTAAGATTTGTGAGGCAACATAGAGACCGATAGATGCCGATTCAGTGTAACCTTCTACCCCTGTAATTTGACCTGCAAAATAAATATGGGGCTTAGCCTTAGCCGAAAAATCCCAGTTTAGGACTTTTCTCGCATTTAAAAAGGTATTTCTATGCACACTACCAAGGTGAAGGAAACTTGCCTTTTCAAAGCCGGGAATGGTGCGAAAAACTCTTACTTGTTCAGGATATTTAAGCCGCGTTTGAAAGCCCACCAGGTTGAATGCTGAGCCTTCAAGATTTTCTTTACGCAACTGAACACAGGCGTAAGGAAGTTCACCATTAGGAAGTTCTAATCCAATAGGTTTCATGCAAGAAAAACGGGCAGTATCAACGCCTCTTTCGGCCATAATGTCCACAGGTAAACAGGATTCAAAAAACTTATAGTCCTCAAAGTTTTGGGCGGGAACTTTTTCTGCTTCAACTAACGCAGCAATAAAAGTTTCGTACTGCTCTTTATTCATTGGAGCATTAAGATAGTCCGCCTCAATCCCCTCCTCTTCTGGAACCGGCTTATGACGGTCCTTATAGTAAAGCTTAGAATAATCGAGCGAATCCGCATCAACAACCGGTGCAATAGCGTCGTAAAAATAGAAATCTTCTTTAGCCACTGTTCCAACCATCCACTGTTCTAGGGGTGTTGTCGTTAATGGCCCTGAAGCAATAATAATATGGCCGCAGCCCATTTGCTCAGCGAGTACTTCCGGATTACTAACCTCTTTATTAATAACTTCTATTAGTGGATTATTCTCAATAACTTCTGTTATTTTCTCAGAAAAGGCGACCCTATCAACAGCAAGAGCATCTCCCGCGGGAACAGCTGTCATTTCTCCGACCTCAAGAACAAGGGATCCTAATCCCTTCATTTCATGTTTTAAAAGACCATGCCCTGAATTTGGATCCTTACTTTTTAAGGAATTGGTGCAAACTAATTCTGCCATAGTCTCTATTTTTTGAGCCGGATTTGGTTTCTCTTTTTTGCTTTCTGCCAAGACAACTTTGATTCCGTGACGAGCTAAAAAGAGGGCTGCTTCAGTGCCTGCTAAGCCCGCTCCTACGACCAAAACCTTGTTATTTGTGACAGATTCAGCTGCGCTATTCATGGCGTTTTGCCCCATCTTGATATATTCTCGTGACTAAATGTTATTTTCTACCCTTAAGGGATAAAACATGCAAATCATCCTCCATCAAAGCCAACATCAAATTGGAGACTTTGAGCAAATTTTTCAGGATTTAAAGCTCTCAATTAAAAATCGCCCCCAAGGAATTGTGATTTTTCCCGAACTCTATTTAACGGGCTACCCGCTTCAGGACCTTGTCCTACAAAAAGAATTTATTAGCCGCTATTTAGAATATTTGCAGGAATTTGATCGTTGGTTAAAAAGTCTTGAAGAGATGCCTAAAACTTGCTTCCTGGTCGGGGGCTTAGAATATGAATTTGATGAGCAAGGCCTGCCTCTTCCTGTCAAAAATGTCATTTTTGAATGTATTCCAGGTCAGGGAATCAAGTCTATCTACACCAAATGCCTCCTGCCAAATTATGATATTTTTGATGAAGAAAAATACTTCTCGCCAGGGAAGGAGGCTCAAATCATTCAAAGACTCGGTCTGGATATCGGCCTTCTCATTTGTGAGGACATGTGGTTTAGCTCAACTCACACCATCGACCCTGTTGATCTTCTCTACCAAAAGTCTAAGGACGAGCTCAAAGGAAAACACCTCGATCTTATTATTAATCTCTCCGCCTCCCCCTATTTTCTTGGCAAGCATGAAAAACGTTTGGAAAGGGCGAACGAAATTTCTCGCCTTTTTAACGCTCCTTTTGCTTACGTCAACCAAGTCAGTGGCGAAGATGAGATTCTTTTTGACGGCCAATCTTTTATCACAAACGGTCAAAAGATTTGGCAGGCAAAGCGGTTCGAGGAGGATATTTTTTCTTGGCCATACCTTGCAAATGATCTTGAAAGCCCATCTCTTCCTTTAAGTCGTGAGAAAAAAGTAGAGAATAGTTGGGAAAATCTTTTCAAAGCAGACTTAAATTTAAAGGAAAAACCACTTCCGAAGCTCCTCTCTTGGAGTGAAGAACAGTGTGAAGAAGTGATAGAAGCTCTCGCTTTTGGTCTGCAAGAATATGCAGGTAAATGTGGTTTCAAAAAGTTTACTGTCGCCCTTTCCGGCGGAATTGACTCGGGGCTGGTGCTGCTTCTCACAAAGATGGCCCTACAGCCAGGACAGGAACTAGAAGCTATTTACATGCCGTCTCAGTATTCTTCTGCGCTTTCAACTGAACTCTCCGAGCTGCTTTGCCACAATCTCAATATTCCCTTGATCCACTTTCCTATTAAGTTCCTTCATAGCGCCGTCAATCAGGAGTTTACAAGAAACCTGGGAGCTCCCTTAGAAGGTCTGGCCAATGAAAATATCCAAAGTCGTTTGAGAGGATCTCTTCTTTATGCCCTCTCAAATCAAAAAGGCAGCATGGTCATCAACACCTCCAACAAATCAGAGTTGGCAGTGGGATATTCTACCCTTTATGGCGATAGTGTGGGCGCCATTAGTCTTTTAGGTGACCTCTATAAAAGCCAGGTTTATGATCTCGCACAGTTTCTCCACCATAGAGATGGCCTTCTTCCCCTTGGCTATATTGAACGACCACCAAGTGCAGAATTGAGAGAAAACCAAGAAGACACCCAAAGCCTCCCTCCCTATGAAAGGCTTGATGCCATTCTCGAAGGATTTCTCTCTTATCGCCATGATCAGAAAAGTTTACAGGGCTTAGGTTTCAGCGCCTCCGAAGTAAAAAAAGTTTATGACCTTTACAGAAAAAGCGAGTATAAGAGGAATCAGTTTTGCCCCATCATCAAGGTCAAAGCAAAGAGTTTTGGATTCGGTTACCGAATCCCCATCACCAAAAAAGGTTAAAGGATTTATCATGACCCAAAAAAATGTTGAAGCAGTGCTTAAGCAATGGAATCAGATGAAAAAAGAAATCGAGCAACTTTCTCAAGTTGGTCAGACTTCTCTCAAAGAAATTCAGAAACAAATTGACCTCTTTATCAAAAATGCAGAAAAAGACCTAACAAATCTCGTGGAAAAAGACCTTTCCCAATTAATGAAAACTTTCCACAAAGAGAAAAAGTCATTAGAGAATATGGTTGAAAAAAGAGTCAACGAAGAAATCAATAAGGCCAAGGCTTACCTAAAAGGTCACCAAAAAGAACTCGATAAAATTCAAAAACTTGTTGAGTCTTATCTTCCTTCTTTAAAGAAGTCAGCGAAGAAAACGACAAAGAAGAAAGCTTCGAAGAAGAAAACTAGTAAAAAAACAAAAGCTGCTACAAAAAAGAAAGCTACTAAGAAAAAGGTTGCGAAAAAAACTTCCAAAAAGAAGGCTTCTAAGAAGACAACCAAAAAAGCGGCTAAGAAAGCAACAAAGAAGACCACGAAGAAAACAGCAAAGAAAGCAACCAAGAAAACAACAAAAATAGCTAACAAGAAATAGTATTTTCAGGTAGTTACGCACTTTTCTGATAAAAAAGCTTTGCCACTTTCAAAACGACTAAAGTAGCATAACTATGTGAAAAAACTAGAAAGGCGACTGGGCTTAGGCGCGGTCGTTTCCATTTCCATCTCAGCAATGCTGGGATCAGGTATATTTGTTTTACCGGGAATCGCTGCCACCAGTACAGGCTCGTCCGTTTGGCTTGCCTATATTTTAGCTTCTGTTTCCGTTCTCCCTGCCGCGCTTTCCAAGTCTGAACTCGCCACGGCGATGCCAACATCGGGAGGAACTTATGTTTATCTCGAAAGAACTTTTGGTCCTATTGTGGGAACGATTTTTGGACTAGGTCTTTGGGTTTCCCTTCTTCTCAAGGCAACTTTCGCTCTTATGGGCTTTGGTGCTTATCTTAAAATTCTTGCACCACAGGCCCAACTCGTCCCCACCAGCTTGGGAATTTTAGTTTTCATCTGCCTCCTTAATATTCTCGGTGTGGGTAAAGTTTCAGGCCTTCTCATGGCAGTGGTTGGCCTGTGTATTGGTCTCTTAACCCTCCTTTCAGGTGCCTCAATTTTTACCTTTGATTTCCAAAATATGGAGCCCCTCTTTCCTGCTGGTATGACTGGTCTTGCCCAAGCAACAGCACTAGTTTTCGTCTCCTACGCTGGGGTGACTAAGGTTGCGGCCATTGCAGAAGAGATCAAAGAGCCTGAAAAAAACCTACCTAGAGGAATTATGATTTCTTTGGGACTCGTCACCCTAGTCTATGCGGGAGTCTCTTTTTTAATGTTTGGAAGCCTTCCTTATGGAGAGCTTGCTAATAATTTAAGACCCATTTACTCCTTTGCCATGAGAGTCCAAGGACCGCTACTCGGATCCATCACCGCCGTTGTTGCCATCATTACCATGAGTTCTATGGCGAACTCTGGCCTTCTTGCAGCAAGTCGATTTCCTTTTGCCATGGCCAGAGATGAACTCTTACCTTCGTCTCTAGGCCGCCTTAATAGAAAGTACCTCACTCCAGTATGGAGCATTATTCTTTCTGCCCTCTTAATGGGCTTTGTCCTTCTCAATATGGATGTTGCAAAGATCGCTAAGTTTGCCTCTGCCTTTATGATCATTATCTACATGGCGGAGAATATTGCTGTTGTGGTCTTAAGGGAGGCAAGAGTCCAGTGGTATAAGCCCTCTTACAAAACCCCTTTCTATCCCTACGTTCAACTCATTGGGATTGCCCTTAACGGTATTCTTCTTAGTTACATGGGCTTTAAGCTCATTGTTTCTGCTCTTCTTGCCATTGGAATACCGGGACTTATCATTTTCTTGGTTTACTCGCGAAGAAAAACGAATCGTAAAGGAGTCCTCGGCATCAGAGGAAAACGCCAAGATTTAGTGGAAGAAAAACAAGAAATCATCCCACGAGCACGTCTTGAAGATATTGATCTTTCGGTTGACGCCAATGTCGTCGTAACCCTCTTTGGTAAAGAGCGATCACCAGAAATGCTTATCGAGATGGGCGTGGCCTTAGCAGAGCATAGCAATTGTGAAGTCGCTCACATTACAGAAGTTCCAGAGCAAACTGTTCTTGACGATCTCATGGACGAACCTGCAGAACTGCGCTCTCTTCGTCGTAGGGTTTTGGCCATGGCCGTCGAAAAAAAAGAACCTATAACCTTTGATCCCGTTGTTTCTCACGACTTGGCGAGAACAGTCTTTCACATTAGTCAAAGACTTCATTGCCAATGGTTACTTATTGAGTGGAGAGGAAAAACGGCCGGAGCTTTCACCATTCACAATCCTATGGGTTGGCTAAAAGGTCATCTGCGCTGCAACCTCGGCATTTTTAGGGATGCTGGTGTCCGCTATATTCGAAAAATCGTCTGTTACATCACAGGAAACCCCTCTGATGAAATTGTTATTTCCACGGCAGACCATCTCGCTGAGGTGAATCGTGCGGACATTACTTTATTAAGAGTTATCAATGAATTTGATTCTGAGGAAGTTGAACAAAGAACAGAAAGAGATCTTAAGGAGCTAGCCAAAAAATGTATAAGCCGAACTAGTATCAATTTAATGAGAAGTGATAACCCAATAGAATGTGTTATTGCTCAGACCGTTGAATTTGATCTCTTCATCTTTGGCGGATCCCCTCATACCTTTATGTCTAACCTTTTTGGTTCAGTCGACGATAAGTTAATGGCTAAAGCAGCTTGCTCAGTTATCTCAGTCCAAAGTGCACCAATTCATGATGACAACGAAGTTATCAAAGATTACTTTAATTAGTTTGAATCTCTTCTAAAAAGGGTCGCCAATGGCCTTGCCAACGATAAAGCCCACCCTGACGTAAGCTCTGACTTTCCTTATGAACATCAAGCACACAATAAGTTAAATGAAGGTTGTGCTCATGTAGACCAGCATCTATTGAAGGAATTTGATTCCATGTTCCCGTGTTAAAATAAAACTTTCCTTCTGGAAAGCGCCTCCACTCTTGGACGTGAGTGTGACCCATAACAACGGTATGGATATGCCTTTTCTTTTTTAGAATCTGCTTCGCTTTTCGCTCATAATTAGGATAAATGGTGATTTGCTTTAATAACTTCAGTGTTGTTTTAAAATTCCTATTGTGCTTAGTGTATTCATCTTTATTGGTTTCCCATAAATAACTCAAGACCGTTTTAACAAGCTTAAAAAAATAAAAGAAGTCATTAAAGAATAACCACCTCACGTAGCCATTGAGAGGTCTTACTTTATCGAGAAAAGGTCTCTCTTTTCTTAATCGTGGTAAAACGTGAATACAAAAGAGACTTCCCCAAGGGAGATTAAGTATTTTTTTATGATGAGGGCCATCAATATAATAGTATTTATCGGGAACTGTATTAATAACCTCATAGCGATGTCCATGCTCAATATAAACACCATTTTCATCTAAATCGAAGACGACTTCAAAACCTGCTCCTAACCGACTCTTAAGAAAATCTTGTGCCTCAGGAAAAGCCATCGCTGCATCATGATTTCCAATAATGTAAGTAATTCGTTTATTAGGGACTTTAAGGAATTTTTCCATCGCAGAAAAAAAACGCGGATGACCATAAACAATTTTCTCTAACGCCTCTACTGTAAGCTCACCATCAACAATATGGGTGAATATGCCCTCGGTTTCGATTTGGATGAGATTAAGAATATCACCGTTTAGAATCAGATTAATTTCGCGGTCGTAAAAATCTTTAGAGGAGTAAAATTCAAGAAACTCTTCGAACTTTTCATCCTCAAAGAAATCCTCAAGGATGTTGAGTTGACCACTTTTTAAAAACTTGCCTTTACCTAAATGAAGATCGGAAAGAATTAAATAAAGCACATCACCTCAATATTATTTAGAGAGTATATCTCTGGTATAACAAACTCTTCCCCTACCACTTTTCTTTGCTTCGTACATCATCTTATCCGCAATTTCGAGAACCTGAGTACGGTTCTTTGCATCATCTGGGAAGGTCGCAACACCGATGGAAACAGTTATATTAAAGTCGACCTTCTCTTCATTAGAATCAACGACAAAGGTAGTTTCCTTAACAATATTAAGAACCCTATCCCCAATACTTTTGGCCGTATCACCACTGACATCTGGGATGATCATCACAAACTCATCGCCACCATAGCGATAGATTAAATCTGACTCTCTTAATGTCCGTTTTAACAGCGCACCCAATTGTGCCAAAATTTGAGTCCCCACGAGGTGACCATGGCCATCATTAACACTTTTAAAGTGATCTACATCTATGAATAAAATAGTGAATACTTCTTTGAAGTCTTTAAAGCGTTCAACAGCATTATCCACGTCTTTAAGTAGCTTACGCTGATTATAAAGACCAGTCACATCATCAACATGAACCAGGTTCTCAACCTTTTTAAGTTCATCAAGACGATTCCATGCTTTACTTATATTGCATAAGAAAAGATCGAGGAGTTTCAAGCTTTCCTCTTCGATCTCTTTTTCGAGCTCAAAAAAACCATAGAACTTTTGAGAATTTGTCTCTCCACAGTCAAAAAGATAATAGCTTTTATTTTTATATTGACTCTTACCTAACTCAGGTGTCTCAGAGAGGATTTTAGGGTAAAAAGATTCAATGAGTTCATTCTTATAATGACCTCCTAGAGCTCTTCTATTCCATGACACTCTTACCAGATCTCCTGGATTTTTATCGGCCATATGACTTCTATCTTTAGGACAAGAAAAGATGAGGAAAGGCCCTGTTTGCCAACTTTTCTTTAAAAAGCGCTCAATTTGTCCATAGCTGACCTTCTTTCCTTGCAGAAAGTTAAAGGTAGCCATTAATTTAGCCAATTGGCTAACTGAATTCACTCTCTATCCTCTTCAATGACCTCAATTGAGCCCCTTAAAGTTTTCATGATGCGATCAAGTCTATCTTCAAGTTTCATTTTATCATCGCGTGACTTTTGTTCTCTAATAACAATATTTTCCATATTAAATTCTAGCTGATCAATTTTCCTTTTAAGCTCTAATATTTTTTTATCACGTGATTTAACCTGAGACTCGGAGTCCATCTTGGCCAACTCTAATTGGCTCTCTAACTCCTTTTCCCTTTGTTTAATGTGATTAAAGTCCACCCTAACCTTACTTTGAAGACGATCGAACTCTTTTTGTAAATTCTTAACCTTTTCTTCTGCATAGAGCTTTTTCTCATCGGTGATTCTTAAACGATAACGCATCTCATCGATCTCATTATTATGACGTTTTTTGAGAATCGAAATTTCAATTTTTGCTTCATCTAATTCAGCTTTGAGCCCAAGATTTTCTTGTTCAACCACTTTTTTTTCTTTCTTTAGATCTTGAATTTCTTTTAAGAAAGACTCTCTCTCTTCTCTCAGCTGTCTAATTGTCGCTTGTAAGCGAAGAGCTTCTCCCTCATGAAAACGTGGTGGTATTCTTTCTTGTGATATTTCAGTATCAGAAGATGTCACATTAGAAGCTGCAGCTGGACTTTCAACTGGTTTAATCTCTTCAGTTAGAGATTCTTCTTTAATATCCTCCTCAATTTCCTCTTCAATATCCTCTTGTGGGTCTAAGCCTTCAATAATATCTTCATCACCTAGGAGGTCTTCAGAATCCATGAGATTTGTTTCCTCTTGTATTCCTTGCGGTCTAAATTCCTCTGTGGCGGTTTCATCGGCGACCATATCTTCAAGGTCTTGTTTCATCCCATCAGACATGACCATTGTCGGGTTGGTACTATCTCCTAGGACATCGTCGTCATCAAGAAGGTCTCCTTCATCACCAAATTGCAGCTCCCCCGCATCTTCTTCCATTTCATCTGCAGAATCTTCGTCAATTTCGTCTTCGATATCCTCTTCAAGGTCATCATCGGCCATAGATAAGGACCCTGTGTCTTCTCCAATGACTTCATCTTCGGTCATATCGTCTTCTGGGACGGCATCTATTTCTAGGTCATCATCACTATCTGCACTATCCTCATTCATTTTTTTAACATCTGCTAAATTGATCGCCTGTGTTTTTTCGAGCTCTTCTTCTTCATCGTCGTCAGAAAAGTTCAACTCCTCATCATCAAAATCAGAAACTCCTTGAGAGTCTTCATCTAAGGCTGAATCACCTAATTCTGAATCCTCTTCTAATTCTTCTTCTAAAGCTCCAAGGCTTGACACTCCCTCTGCCTCTGCCCCTGAGGAGGACTCATCTTCCTCAGAAGACGCAAGGGGATCATCTAATTCAACATCTCCCTCATCACCTAGAGAGCTATCCAACTCAAATCCCATGTCGTTATCCGCGCTCGCCTCTACAGATTCCTCTTTTTCTTCTGACTCTTCCTCAATACCTCCAAGGTCGAAGTCTAATCCCCCTTCATCTTCGTCTTGTACGTCACTATTCTCTTCAGGCTCTGTTGAAAAAGAAAGCTCGCCGTCATCTAGTTCCTGTTCGTTTTCATCAAACTCAAGGATGTCATCATTTTCTTCTTCATCACTCATAGGTAGTTCCTCACCAGATTCTTGTGTAGCTTCATTGGAAGGGGGCTCCTCTTTAGCCACTATCAACTCATCTGGAATTTCAATATCACCTGTTTCTTCCTCAAATTCAGAGAGTTCTTCTGCCGTTGGCATATCTCTATTTTGAGTCAATTCTTCTAATTCATTTTCAATTTCTTCTGGAGATAAGGCCTGGATGGGTTCAATATCTTCAATTTCATCAACATCTTCTTCCTCATCAAAGGTTAGCTCATCTTCTTGGGCCACACCCTCTTCATCAATTTCCTGTGATTCATCTAAATCACTTACGGATAAATCCAAATCATGATCTGCATCCTCAGATAAACCTAGGTCCAACTCTTCCTCTGAATCCTCATCAGCTTCATCAACACTGAGAACCATAAGGTCATCTGGCTCATCCTCATCAAGGTTTACTTCTTCATTTTCGTCTTCGTCTTCATCAAAGCTAAAATTCAGATCATCGCCGGCCTCTTCCCCTGAGTCTTCAGAATCAAGGTCTAAAGAAATACCAGGGGCGCTTAACCCATCAGAGCCTACCTTTTCTTGAGGCTCCTCTCTAAAATCAAGGTCTTCGAGTTCATCGTCAGCCTCATCTAAACTGGCTTCATCAAAACCAGGAAGATCACCCTTTTGAAAAACGGAGTCAAACTTGGCTTGAATTTTATCGTTTAGTTCGCCTTTATATGGTGCTTCGTCACCATTTACAGAGTGAAGGTCTACTAAACTACGAACCGCCGTGTTCATTTTAAACTCAGATGCACCAAAGTCAGCAGTTGACTCCTCAAAAGCTTCATCCTCTAAATCATTTTCCTCAATAACTGAAAGTTCAGAACCCTCAGAGGAAACCGCTTCTAAATCAAATTCAGGTAGTGTTTGCCCTTCTTTAAAGATCTCATTTTCTTCTATCACTTGTGACAGGTTAAGATCTTCAAGGATACTTTTAAATATTTGTGAAGTGAGAGGCTTTTTAACGTAACCATGAGCTGCCGTTTTACCCTTTTGGTGTTTTTGAAGCTCTTTAATAGATAATTCTGAGGTGATGAGGATTCTAGTAATCCATTCATTTTTAAAAATACTCTTATTGAATTTTTCAGCGGATTTCTTATCCCCATCAAAATCGATGAAGAGCAAACAAGTTTCATCTTCCTCGACTTCTTCAAGGATCTCGAGAACTTGGTCCTCTTCCTCACATAGGAAGAGACTCCCTCCATGGGAGCTCACAAGCTCAGCGATTTCGCCATCATGGCTCAAAAAAATGATTTTCATCCGCTCTAATCCTTAGATTTTGCTAACTCTATAATATCAGGAGCAACGCAACCCGAAAATAGCGGAAAATTGATCTCTTTCCAAGGATTTAAGGATTGATAGTATCTAGTTCATGGGATTAAAATAGAGGGGTAAGAAACCACTAGGAGTTCATGGATATGACCTTGATCAAAACACTCGCCTTTTTCACGAGCCTATGTATTATATGCGCCACTTACGCCAATGACCAAGCGGTCATGCCAACAGACCTCCTCAATCTTGACGAGTATTTTTCTCACCATGTCATCGTAGCGGAAAAGTCGACTCACAAACTCTATATCTATAAAAATGATAATGGCGAGCCAAAACTTTTAAAAACCTATCAGATGGCCACCGGTAAAAAGGCCGGTGACAAAATCTTTCAAGGTGACCACAGAACTCCGGAGGGAGTTTATTACCTTACAGATTTTCTCACCCACCAGGATTTAATTACTCGTCATGGTAAACAAGGTGAAATTTATGGCGTTGGTGCTTTTGTTCTCAACTACCCCAACCCCATTGACGATCAAAAAGGAAAAACAGGGGGAGGCATTTGGCTTCACTCTACCAATGATGAAACAAGAATAGAAAAAGGCCTCGATTCTCGCGGTTGCATCGTAACTGCAAACTCAGACCTCATCAATATCTCCAAATACATTGAGCTTCACAAGACTCCTATTGTGGTCACTCACGAGCTGACCTTTCTCAATCGCCAAAGATGGGAAACAAAGAGAAGCAAAATTAAAAAGGCCATAGAGGGCTGGGTTACAGCCTGGCGCGAAGAAAACCTAGAGGATTACATCTCTCATTATCATGAGGACTTTATCGACCCCAATAAAGGGCGTCTCAATCAATTTAAAGCCTATAAAAGAGCTGTCTTTAACAATCCTGGAAAGCCAGAGGTAGAAGTAGCAGATCTAAATCTCATTCAAAGTGGAGACTATGTACGGGCGACTTTTAGACAAGAGTATCGTTCAACCACAATTACGGACGTTGGTAGAAAAACCCTCTACCTAAAACAAGATGGTTATTACAATTGGAAAATCATTGCTGAAAAATGGTCTAAAAACGGTGTCACAACTGAAGCAGTTGATACTGAGAAGAAAGAAAATCCCCTGCAAATGGCGTCTTTTGTCCCTTCACAACGATTTTTCGAAACAAACAATCCCAAGGCCATTTTAGGAGATCGTCTTCTTAATGCACTTGGACCTAGCGAAGAAAGTAAGAATTAATGGCGACAAAGAGCGAAAAAAAACTATCATTTGTTCTCTATGAGGACAATACACCACCACGTTTTTATCAAGTTAACAGGGGTCTTATCAGGTTTTGCCTTTATGGTTTACCTACTCTGTCACTGTTATGTGTTCTTGTCGTGGCAGCAGGTGGTGTTTATTTTGAAAAATTAAAAAGAATGGCCGAAAGAAAAGAGCCGGCCATTATTAGAGAACTTAAAGAAGAAAAAGCCGAGTTACTGGCATCCAATAAGCTCATCCAACAGGAAAGAGATTCCTTAGAGAAAAAGTTAAGCCAAGGAGTCGATTCCTCAGATGGACTAGGCTTTTTATCTCTTTTTAAAAAGTCAGCTGGCCGAATCGATAGAAGTTCATCCCCAGAAATGCAATTAGAAGAGGTTGAAGTTGTCAAAATAAAAGACAAAGTGAGTTTAAATTTTAAAATTATTAATATGACCAAAGATGATAGCCGCTTATCAGGCTACCTCTTTGTTATCATGCAAACAGGAAATCAACTAGAAGTTTGGCCGTCAGGGGTTTTCGACAATGAAGCCATGCAAGTGGCTTTTGGCAATGGTGAGTTTTTTGCCACATCCCGTTTTCGTCCCGTCCAGGCTAAGTTTGCTACTCAACCAAGTAGCCAGGCACTCTTTAAGGTCATTATCTTTAGTAGAACAGGTGACCTGATGTTTAAACAACTTATTTCCAAACCATTAGAGTAAATATGAGCCAGATTATCGACACACTTCCCAGAAACTTCACTTATATTGGTGAGGAGACGAGTCTTCAGGGTACTTTTGTTTTCAAAGGAGATACTAAAATAGCGGGAAAAATTAAAGGCGAGATTCGCCTTCAAGACTCTGCACCTTTGTGTATTGAGCCAACAGGTAGTCTCGATGGTACCCTCTATTGTCACAACTTGATTGTCTATGGCCACTTTATGGGCGAGATTCGCTCAAGTGGAACTGTTACATTTTTTCCAAGTTCAACTTTTGATGGTCATATCAAGGCCCAAAACCTTGTGATTCACCCTGGTGCCAATATCTTTATGGAAGGCACAACTACTGGTGAAGATGAGGAAGGTCCAACTCATTAAATGAGTTGGAAAACTTTCTTTGCTCTTTTTTTTCGTTCGGCATCCTTTCAAAAAAGAAAAGTTGGATACGGGTTCACCAAAAGAAATATCCACAAGTGGATCATCATGCTCACCTACCCTGTCTTTCACTTTTTCCTTTTTTATTACTTCATTATTCTCTTTCAATTTTTTGAAAAAAATTTATCTTTAACAGAGTTTGATAAGAAAAAGTTTCTTTTATCAAGCCTTTCCTTTCTTTCCCTTTCCCTGCCTTTTCTCTATAACTTCTGCTTTAGAAATTATCTTAGCGACTTTTATCGCAAGTGGATTTACGTCTACGGTCTCATGCCGACCTTAGCGTTGATGAATATGGCGTTTAGAGTTTACTTCATCATGAGTAGACTATAGAAAATCTTTAATTCTTTTTACGCTAACGCTTCCATAATTTTTTAAGACTTTAGAAAGACTTGGTGGCCCAACAATAACGATATCCATAGTGTTCCAATCAAAGATCTTAGCCGTCATCTTTTGAACATCGTCTTTTGAAAAACCTCGTACTCGTTCTGGGAAATGAAAAAGTTCACTATAGGGCAATTCTTTATGATCAAGAAATTGCAACTGACTCAAGTAGGCTCCATTACTTTCAAAACCAAAGGGATAGCTACCTGCTAAAGAGCCCTGTGCGCGATCCAGATCCTCTTCCTTGATTTTACCAGCAGCTGCCAAATCGAGTGCTTCTTTTGTTTTATTAAGTAGCTTCTCTAAACTTTCTATCTTAGTAGAAGTGCTTATTCCGGCCCTGCCGTATTGCTTTTGACCACCAGCAAAAGCTCCCACACCATAGGTAAGTCCATTTTCAACTCTCAAAACCCGCATTAGACGGCTAGTGAAGCCTCCCCCAAGATAATGGGCTGACAAGCTTAAGAGCTCTTCATTTTTGATCTCTTCTTTTCCTAGGAAGCGCCCGATTCTCACCTGGGCTTGATTCGCCTTTTTAATGGGAATCAAGGTGATTCGCGGCTTGGTTAACTCATCTGGCTCTTTATAAGAGACCTCCCTCTCAAAACTAGCCTGGCCCTTCCAGCCACATTCATTGTTAATGATTGATTTAATCTCCAATACTTTTGATGGGCCCGTGATATAAATACGCTTCTTGACCTTATTATTGAAGTAATTAAGTTTCTTTTTAAGGAGGCGACTACTCCACCTTTTGATATCTCTTATCTTTCCCTCTACAGGATAGCTAAAAGGGCTACCTTGTAAACTAAGCTCTCGAAAGGCACGACTTGCCAAAGCACCAGGATTACCGGAGATATTATCAAGTGAGTCTAAAATTCGTTTTTTCTCTTTTTTTAAATCTCTTTTAGGAAACGTTGCATCCTGAAAAAGGTGACAAATTTTCTTCATTGTGGGCACTATATCCTTAGCGAGACCACTAACCTTAAAAGCTGAAAATTCGTGAGTCACACGACCACCATAGAGCACCCCAAAAAACTCTAAATTGTCAGAAATATCCTGACGATTAAAGCGCCTTGTCCCTAGGCTCATAAAATTAAAGGCAGCTTCAGTAGTCCCCTTAATGTCGCCGTCACTTAGGGCGCCATCAGCAAAGTAAATATTTAAATCATAAGAAGGAAACCGATCATCTTCGAGGTAAATGACGTCTAAGTTGTCCCACTTAAGTTTTTTTACTTTCCCTGACAGGTAATCTTTTGCCCATAAACTGTGATTAAAAAGAGTAGCCGCTAATAAGACGATGAGAGTTTTCATCAATTACCTCCCCTTTTTGGGGTTTTTATTCCAAACAGAAACGAAGAGGTGTTTTCCACCATCTAAAAGTTCGTGACAGGACTTTTTGACTTCATCAACAGAAATGCTGTTATAAATTTCTAATTCTTTATTATAATAACTGTAGTCACCAAAGTAGTTTTCACGCATCCCTAAAAAGTGAGCGACTCCTTTATTGGTTTCAATTTCTTGAATATAACCAATGAGGTATTGATTCTTTGTCTTTTGCAAACTTCTCTCATCAATCGCCTTTTCACAGACACGGCTCATCTCCTTGATAAGCTTTTGCCTTGAAGATCGAAGACTTTTACCGGCAAGTAGCTCTCCTGAAATCCAAAAGATGCCATTGTACTTCAAGGTGTAATTATGACTACTGACTGAAGTAAAGAGAGGTCTCTTTCCCACCACAAACTTTTTATTAAGATAACTTGATTCTCCTTGTCCCAAAATCGAAGCAAGAATGTCACGCACAAAGCCCTCTCTTGTTCCAATAGGATTACCGGGGTAGGCCATCATAAAAATGGGATTAGGACTTTGAGGTGAATGAAGTTTGATGTGACGGCCATATTTAGCTTGGTGTCTATATAGAGATGTATCATCTCTCGACTTTCTATACTCCTTAATTTCAGCAGTTGAAGGTTTTATATCTCCAAACTTATCTTTCACTAAGGAATAAACTTCTTCGGCATCGACCGCACCAGCAACCACAATTATGGCATTATCAGGTGTATAGAACTTTTTAAAATAGTCCATGACCTGATCTCTTTTGAGATTGAGGAGATCTTCTTTTGATCCAATGACACTGCCACCATAAGGCGTGCCAGTGAACATTTCTTGCATAAGAGTTAAATAGAGTTGTCCTTGAGGGCTATTCTCATAGCGCATTTTCCTTTCCTCTAAGACAACCTTTCTTTCTTTTTCAAAAGCCTCTGGAACTAAAGCCAGATGTTGCATACGATCGGCTTCCATATCGATAATGGTTTCCACCATATTAACGTTTTCGCTCTTTATAGGGATCGATTGATAGTAAACAGTGTTATCAAAATTCGTGTAAGCATTAGTATTGCCACCATTTCCCTCAATCATAGAATCAAAAATACCAGGCCCGTACTTTTTAGCTCCTTTGAACATCATATGCTCTAAGAAGTGAGTCGCCCCAGTAGTGCCACCACTTTCATGGCGGCCACCCACATCAAAAAAGGTGTAATAACTAAAAATGGGAAGTTTTTGATTTTCGTAGACGATGAGTCTTAGACCATTATCTAAAGTGTATTTTTTTACTTCTAGTTGGATTTCCCCCTCAGCATACTGACCTGAGGTGTTGCTTACAGTAGATACCTGCGAACAGCTTTGAAGGAGGACAAAAGACAAGGTGCATAAATGTACACCTAAATTTAAATTCCATTTCATGACGCACTAAATCCTTTTTGAGCGTTTCTCTCATTTTTGAGTCACCCTATGGTACAAGGCCTGTGACCCTGTGGCAACATTACTTGAGGAGGTGTTTTTCCTTTTTAAAGTGATTTATCTCCATTATTATGCGGTGGATTTTATAGAGGACAAAGCAAAATAATAATGAGGAGAAATCCATGAAAATTGGTGTGCCCGGAGAAATTAAAAACAATGAAAACCGTGTTGGTTTAGTCCCTTCAGGGGTAAGACAATTAGTCCAAGATGGTCATGAACTTTATGTTGAGGCTAATGCTGGTAAAGGAATTGGCATCGATGACGATGAATATATCCAAGCCGGCGCTAAGATCCTACCTAGCTTAGAAGCCGTGTTTGAAACGGCAGAAATGATCATTAAAGTAAAAGAACCACAACCCCGAGAGATTGCTCTCCTTAAACCTCATCACATTCTTTACACCTATCTCCACTTAGCCGCTGATAAGGAACTTACAGAGGGCTTAATGAAGTCAGGTTCAACTTGTGTTGCTTATGAAACCATTCAAAATCTTGATGGCTCTCTCCCTCTCCTTAACCCCATGTCTGAGGTTGCAGGTCGTATGTCCACTCAAGTGGGTGCCACTTATCTGACAAAAGATAGAGGAGGAAAAGGCGTTCTTCTTGGTGGTGTACCGGGAGTTAAGCGAGGAAAAGTAACCGTTATTGGTTGCGGTGTGGCCGGAACCAATGCCATCAAAATGGCCATGGGTCTTGGTGCTGATGTCACCGCTATTGACCTCAACACTCGCCGCCTAGCTGAAATGGATGATCTTTTTGATACAAGAATCACCACTCTTTTCTCTAACACTCAAAATATTGAAGATGCCGTCATTAACTCTGATCTTGTTATTGGCGCCGTACTCGTTCCAGGAGCAAAGGCCCCTAAGCTGGTTACAAGAGAGATGATTTCTAAAATGGAGCCCGGCTCAGTTGTGGTTGATATCGCTGTTGATCAGGGGGGCTGTATCGAGACCTGTAAACCGACAACTCACCAAGAGCCCACATTTTTGGTTGATGGGGTCATTCACTACTGTGTGGCCAATATGCCAGGAGCGGTTGCGAGAACATCGACCTATGCTCTCACCAATGTCACCCTAAAATACGCGCGAATGATAGCCAATGTCGGTATTGATGAAGCCGCCACAACTGATCCAGTCTTTAGGCCAGGGATTAATATCTATAAAGGCGGATTAGTGTACGAGCAAGTAGCAAAGGATCTCGACCTTCCCTACACACCTCTAAGTCTTTAATTCTATAGGGTCCAAGAATCTGTCACTTGGACCCATGTCATTTTTCTGTAAATTTTATGGCCCACATTGTCATTTTTCTCAAAATCTGCGAATTTCATTCCACACACTATAATCACAAACCCGATTTATCAGAGAGAAATGACCATGAAAACCCTAACAAGTATTGTTATCGCCCTTCTCATAAACTCAGCCCATGCCTATGTGTCGGTAACCCCATTTGATGACTTCATTGAAGGAGGGCTCAGTGGTGGCACAGAGGGCCCATATTCACTCTTTGCCGATGCCGACCAAAAAAGAATGCGTACCGATCATGACTGGTCAATTCACCAAGGAAAGAAAGAACTGATTATTACCATTGATGACGGTCCAACGAGAGGTGTTACTGATAAGATTCTCGACACTCTTAGAAAGCATAATGTTCAAGCAACTTTCTTTGTTGTTGCTTCAAGACTAAAAGGCAATGAGGACCTTTTTCAAAGAATGTTAGATGAAGGTCACATTGTGGCCAATCACACTATGACTCACCCTAATCTTAAAGAAGTTGGTACTTTTAACCCATTTCGTGGCAATCTCAATCCTAAAAAGAAATTGAGAGAAGAGCTCATTGGCGCCCATGAGGCCATCGCTCAGTACATGGATAACTCTGATCGTTTTTACTTTAGAGCTCCAGGTGGTGTTTGGACCACTAAGGCCGCTGAGGTTATTAATGAAAGTGCTTATGGTTCTCAATACTTCGGCCCCGTTGCCTGGGATATTGGTGGCTCAATGAATGGTGGCGGTCTCTTTGGAAAAACGACTAACGCCGCAGACTGGGCATGTTGGTCAAGCAACTACCGTTGGTCAGTGAGGAGATGCCTGCGTGGATATATTCATGAAACTGAGCAAAAAAGAGGTGGTGTAGTCCTCTTTCACGACTTAAACACCAAGTCAGCAGACCTAATTGAAGGTTACATTAAAGAGTTCTCTGACAGACCCGACTATCGTTTTGTCAGTCTCGATGAGGCAGAGCTTTAAACTCACTTTTTTAAGGTTCCACAGTATATTTCCCCCTGCCCATGGCAGGGGTTTTTGTTGTATCATTGATTTATGACAGGAAATAAGACCTTAGATACCATACTTGTTGGGATTTTGACTTTGGCCACAGCAGGCGCTCTTGGAGTCTTTGTCTACACTGAAGTCGTTTTTAAAAAGCCCCTACCTTCCGATGATATTGAATTATCAAACCTAAAAAAAGACATAGAAAAAGAGGTCGCCCCAGAAGTTTATAAACTCGATAAGATGATTATCAATCTTAACTCTCAGGGAAGCCGCCTTCGCTTCCTAGATGTTGAAATTCATTTTGTTCCCTATAAATCGGAATACGTTGAAAACTTAGAGGCACAAAAAGCCTTCATTCAAGATGCCATCATTGATATCTCAAGTAATATGGCCCCTGAAGATTTAAATACAGTCGCTGGAAAAGTTCTCTTAGAAGAACGGATCCGTAGACGCCTCAATGACTTTTTTGGAAAGAGTTTAATTAAAGAAATTTTCTTCTCACGATTCGTCGTTCAATAATAGGTGGATTTTATGGGTAAAATGCGAGCAAAACATATATTGGTAGAACATAAGTTTGAAGCAGAGGATTTGGTGCGAAAAATTAACGATGGCACTCCCTTTGAAAAACTCGCTCAAGACTTTTCTAAGTGCCCATCAGGAAAAAGTGGTGGTGATCTCGGAGAATTTTCAAAAGGAATGATGGTTAAACCTTTTGAAGAAGCCGTGTTATCTCTTAAAGAGGGTGAAGTTTCCAATCCTGTGAAGACTCAATTTGGTTTTCACCTCATCCTTCGCTACTAAAGCTTGTAATCCATTAAAAGCTCGCGATACTTAGCCACAGTTTCTTGATAAGTAAAAAGGGCTTCGATCCTTTTTAGACGAGCATCGAAGGTATTTTGCTCCCTCAGATTCACGACAAAAAAATCACTCGCTCCTGAGCGAAACTTCTTTTTTTCCCCAACCTCAAGTTGCTCACCTAAATCAACCTCTTGTTTTGTGTAGTCAATAATCTCAAGGGAAGCTTCAAGCTTAGTCTTTAGCTGATTAAGCTTTACCCCAATTGAGTCAGAAAGAAGCTTCATCTCATGCTTAATCATTCTTTGCTTGGCCTTGTTAGCCAACTCATTACCCTTCAGAAGATTTCTCTCAAGAGGTATGGTCATTCCTACCACGACTTTGTGATCAGTTCCTCTTAAAGTGCTAGAGCCAGAACCATCATCTCTCATTACCTCATACTTCACCTTAAGTTCAGGGAGAAATCGGCTATCAAAGAAGTCCTGCTCTCTCTTAGCCGCATCCAACTCGGTGTTAAGGGCATTGAGAGTAAAGTTCATTTTCACCAAATCATCAACTTTTAGGTTTTTATTGGTAAAGGGAGCCTGCTCCATTTCTTCAAGATTAGGAAGGGATTCATAAGTCGCAATTAAGGGGTTTCCACGATCATCACGCCAATACAAAGAGAGGTAGAAAGTTGCCATGAGAAATTCTGCGTTGGCCTTCACTACCTTACTCTTTCTTTTTACGATATATTGACGATTTTCAACCGCATAAAGTGCTGCCAGATCCCCTCTTTTGATCCTCTTTTCAAAGGCAACCTGACGATTTTCAGCGAGGGAAAGAAGGTCTTTTGCCACACGTAACATATTGCCAGCAGCGGCCCAGTTCCAAAATGCTAGTGAAGCCTCTTTTTGAAGCTTCATAAAAACCTCTTTATTTTTAAATTCAGCTTTTAAAAGCTTGAAGCGACTTTGTGCCAACTTGAGTCGTTTTTCATCGATGGAAAAATTTCGAAGAAGGTTAAAAGAAAGCCCGGCCTTCAGCTCACCATCACTTAGGGTCACTCTTTCCCCTTCATAATCTGGAAATTTGCCATCAGACTTGCGATAACCGGCATAAACCTTAGCCCCTAAAGTCTGAAAAGGCTTTTCAATCTTTCCTTGAAAGTGATCCCCTGGGTACACAGGACTTTCTCTTTGATAATAGTCAAAGAAGGCGTTGGCATCAAAGGCCCCTCGAGCAGCTACAACCTTTTGTTTTGCTGCCATGACCTTTTCAAGTGAAGCCAAAACCTTAGGGGCTTGCTCCCGAGTACTTTTAAGAACCTCAACTAATTTTAAAGATTTCCCCTCAGTATTATGAGTAAAAACACAAGCGCAAAGGAAGAAACCAAAGAGTGAATAACGAATGTTAGTAACCAAAACTCCCGTCATTTACTTATCCTTATCTTTCTTTTTCTTTTTACCCTTTTTAGGTGGCTCAAGAGGATTATTATCTTCAGGTATGCTTGGTGGGAAACCATTAAAGATTCGCCATAATTCATAACCAAGCCTTACCGTATCTAATAAAATCCAACCAACAACTCTCGTTCCTTGTCTAAGAAATAGCGTATCAGGCCAAGACTCATTATCCTCAGGCACGACAAGGACTCGAAACTTTCCTTTTTTGTTCACACTGGGGTCTACACTGTAAACAACACCCCCAAATGTCCCAATGGCAACGGCAGGCCAACCAGCAAACTGGACAGCAGGCCAACCTTCAAACTGAAGACGAACGTGACGACCTGGATGAATAAGGGGAAGATCATTTCCATCGACAAAAATTTCTGCGGCGGGTTTTAAATTTTCGGGCACAAATACGGCCAAAGCATCACCTTCATTCACAAAAACAGAGCCTCCACCATTGAGAATACTGAGAACGGTACCATCTCTTTGAGCAGTGACCATTTGCATTTGCTGGCGAGATAGCTTCACTTCTGCCTTAGCAAGCGAAGCCGCGGCGGAAGCTTCTTCTGAGAGCAGTTTCTTATAAGTGATTTTTGCCTTTTCAAATTTTACTCGTGAACTTAGACCTTGCTTAAAGAGATCCTCTTGACGGCGATAATTTTTTTCTGCCGTCTCACTTGCAAGCTTTGATACTTCATATTTTTGAAGGACTGAATCTCTCTCAATTTTAAGACGCTCAACAAAGTTGGGGTCATTGTCGACAATTTCAACGATGGGATCCCCTACCTTAACCTGGTCTCCATCGTTCACGTACCACTTTTGAATACGCCCTCCAACGGGAGCATTCACATACTGAACGCGGTCATTTGGATCAATGGCAGTCACCTTGCCCGAGCCTGTGCTATTTTGAACCCAAGGAGTAACCGTTAAAATCAGGATGGTCACGACGAAGGCAGATATCAAAAGAATGGCAAAAACTCTTTGCCATGAAGCGATCTCTACTCTTTCTAAGATGTCATTCTTGTGAGAAGTCTTATTTTCATCAAAAACCATCTCTTATACCTTTTTCATATTTGTTAATGTAAAAGACATTTCCTCATCGAAGGATTGAGGTCTTGGACCAGCTCCTGCTGACCAAACAATGACTCCAATATCGCGCTCTTTAAGTGCTTTTAGAAGAACCTCTTGAAAGTGAAAAGGAACTTGTTGAAAGAGAGAGGAAATGACAACCCAGCTTGGACACTTGAGTAGAACTCTCGCGACTTCTAGGCGAATGAGTTCTCCATAACAAAAGAGACTAGTTCCAGGATACAGTCTGGTGTCTTTTCCTTCAGGCAGCCCCTCGATATGTTCCGTCAAACCAACGACGTCCAAAACCTCATTCATATCCGCTCGCGAAACACCTTCAAGACCCCAGCTAAGATTTTCCTCAACCGTACCTTCCATCACTCCCGCTTTATCGATTAGATAAATTTCATCTCTAAGGATATAGGGGCATATATTGGAAAAGTCGTGTTCACCAAACATGATGTGGCCACGGTCCGCTTCTTTATCAGCAAAAATTAAATTAAGAAAAACCCTTTGAGTAGCATCGAAATCCTCTGTTAAGAGATAGGCTTTCCCATGATGAAAATGGGCATTATAAGAAAAGAGCTTATCACCCTTTTGAACACTCACTTCTTTGAAAATAAGATCGCGGTTATCTCCCGTTAAATTCTTAGTCCCTACTGGACTTTCTTGTTCGATAGTATAGAAGTCGGCAATTTTATCCATGGATGCGTGCATATCATAAACTGCTTCAAGATAATCACCTGACTTCGCAAAGCCAGCTAGGATAACAGCAACAACAATCTCCGCAGCAACTAATTGACCAAGGGTGAGCTGACCTTGCATAACGAGAAAGCCGCCTAACCCTAAAATAAGTGTGCTTAAAAAGGCGTAAATTCCCAAAAGAAAGATGATTTGACGAAAAAGAAACTTAAAGTGCTCTTGTCTTTTCTCAAGATAAAACTCGATTCCTTTTTGAGTTTTTTTCGCCGCTGCCCTTTTCCCTGTTTCGCTTTTAAAGTTCTTATTAAGATTAGCAAGCTGTTCTAACCAGGCACCGACTTTATATTTAGCTTTAGATTCATAAATCGCAGTATCCAAAGCCTGCTTTCCGTAGAGAATCCAAACCATGGCAAGAAGAGCCGCAAGAACAATATCAAAAGCAAGGAAGTAAGGATGATAAAAAGCGAGAAGTAACATCCCCACGATTGTCTGAAGAACCAGTGAAATTCCATCAACGAGAAGTTTTGCCATCTTTTTTTGAACCGTCATAATATCAAAATAACGATTCACAAGATCACCTCGGTAAACTTGGCGTAAACTTATGTCCTTGGCGTTCATGAGTTGATTGGCCACCTCTGTCGTTGTTCGAACGTAGAAATGTCTTTGAAAATATTCAACAGCGTAATCCTGGAGTCCTCGTAAAAAACCACTAAAGACCAAAAGGATGAGAAGAAGAATACTCACCACAATAAGTGGTTGCATGAGAACGGCAAAGGTTACGGTATTAACGAGGGCTTGAACAGATATAGGAATCGCCAAGGAGAGCAGAGATATTCCACAAGCATAAGTAAAAGTGACGATATAGAAGTTTCTTTCTGGTCTAAGGAGTTTTTTCCAAAGATTAAAGCCCTGCGGTTTCTGTTGGCCCATGATTCCTCATTTCTCTTAAATAACACTTATGGTAACTTCATAAAAACTGATTTATTTCTTTATCTAAAAATTTAACTTAAATCATCTTTTTAGGCTATCAAACCTTTAAAAATTGACGGACTATATTACTAGACAGTTTTAACCTTCTAAATAAACTCTACTCGTTCATTAAGTTTTTCTGAGCAATACCAAAAGTCTTCTGGCTCAGCCTAGTCTTAGTTGCAGCAAAAAATGCTCAACTGACCTATTTGATAGGCACTCTACGCTCTTTAAAAGAAAACACCAGAACCTAAGAACACCTGGTAAGCCTCTGTAAATACAGACAACAGCTACATTCTCCCCATAAACCGAGAAAAAAACTCAGTTAAACCCTTAAAATTAAAACTAAAAGGAAAGGTTTTTTTCAAAAAAGCCGATACACATAACTGAAATTTTATGAAAAGAACAAGGTCGTTCCCCACATTGCTCATACTTGCTATTCTCCTCCTCTCAGGAGGCTCTTCTTGCGTTCAAGAAGGAGGGGGCAGTGAGAACTCTAGTCGCTTCAGCTCAAGAGACCCAGGTCAAGCAAGTGACAACACAACCGACATCCCCAATGAAGTTAACGGCGCTGGTCCAGGTGACGGGAGTGTGGGAAATATTTCCGATGAAATTCTTGAAGGTGGTATCGCCGACCTTCGCCATATCATTGATCCTTTTAGTGGAACTTATAAAACAAAAGTCACTATCCCAAAAAACTACAAAGGCTTTCTCTACTTATCAGGGCTAAATATATCAGGCCTTACAGACAAGCTTGTTTCTGTTCGTTTTCGCTTTGGTCGAGAAAGAGAAGAAATTGTGATACCCGCAACCATTGGTGTCGCTACGGGAATCACGCCACAAACAAATGTTAAAGTTCTCATCTTAGATTTGGAGGACCAACCTTTTCAGGACCTGCGCCTCCCTTATGACCTTTATGATTATAACGATTACGACTCAAGTGGAAATGGGATTGAGTTTGAATCTGGTGACAGCATGCAAGAGCCCACCACAGATCCAAGAAACTCCGGTCTTTACTGTCGTGGTCTAAGATTAGAAGACGATCCCACCTTTTCCATCAGCACCTCTAACGATAAGTGTGATACTGCTGGTGAGACTTGCTTATATTCTTATGCAAAGATTTTGGACTCAGGACTTTATTACAATGATGGCACCAATGACCTGGCGCTCACTCCCTCTGAGCCTCAAATTGACTTAAGTGGAAATGGCTATAATACGCAAAGCCAAGATGAGCTCATTAAGAAATGCTTACCGGATAGTAATGTTGCTTCTGATATAAATAATGTTCTTCCCGGTGCCGGTTTAACCACTGTCTCTTTTGGCTCTGATGTTTTTGGTGGCACTTATGAGTATAGAGGTCCCTACAGACCTATCAATGTTAATGAGTGGGAAATATCAGGCACAGCGATTTATAGTGATGTGGCCACGCTTGAGCCCACCGGAATTTTTCAAAAAATCAACTCACTTAGCCCAAGCTTTCAAGAGGGTGGTTACAAGAGTTTTCTTTTCCCAAGAAGTGGCCGCCTCGATCTTCGCTCAGGTGTTGAGTATGTTGGTTTTACCGACCCCGTCAATCCTTCAAGAAGTGTGAGAAGCCTCGTTAGCTCTGGTGATAGCAATCTTGTTGATGGCTGTAATCTTAGAGTCGCCAGCTATAAAGCCGCTAGTGGCACTTCTAATAGCGCCAATGAAAGTATCTCAAGCTGCACCGTCACCGCTACAGTAGATCTCATCTATACCGACCCAGAAACTAGCGAACTCAAAACGATCACTTCTTCAAATGAGATCAAACTCCAAATCACTCGCGCATCAGAGACTGACTTTGAAGGAAATGAAGTGCGATACAGTGCTCTCACCAAATGCTCCAACAGCAATGCTTGTGGCTCTGGAGAATGCTGTTTTAATGAGAGATGCTGGTCAAAGAATCTGGTCTCTCAGTGCCTAGAAGATGTTCCTGGAGAAGGAAATTTCAATACCGGTGAAACATGTCAAAGTGATTTTCAATGCGCGAGTTTGTGCTGCTCTACGACTTCTAATACTTGTGCTCCTCACAATGCTGATATTGATGTTCTTTGTAGTAAGTCTCCTGGACAAGCTTGCGTCACTAAGGAATTTTGCCGTAAAGAGAATATTCCCACCTGCTTTATTGTTAGAACGGGAACCAACAGCCAAGGTCAGGTAACTTGTACCAGACGCTGTTACAATGTCCCCACTTTTGGCGATTGCACTAATGGTGTTTGTGTACCGCCACAAATACCCGATGTTCCTCCCTTTGATCCCGAGAATCCTGACTGTACAGGACCGGATGTCATTGACCCGCCAACAAACCTTTAATAAAGTCATTTAAGATGAAATTTATCCCAAATGTTAATGAGGAGTGATCATTATGATCCCTGAACTAGAAGATTGTGTGCTTGATCATATTGCTATTGCTGTACCCGAAATTGAATCGGCCAAAAAAGTCTATGAAGACCTCGGTCTTGTCTTCTCAGAAGAGAGAGAGGTCGTCAAAGAACAAGGGGTTACTACTGCTTTTGCTCATGTCGATAAGAATGCTCACATTGAGCTTCTTGAACCCTATGGCGAAAGTGGCCCCATTCACAGGTACTTAGAGAAAAAAGGGCCTGGTATTCATCATCTATGTTTTAAAGTTAAGGATGTCGCCCAGACATGCCGTAATTTAAAGGAAAAGGGTTACATTCTTTTAAATGAATTGCCCGTTTCTGGTGCCAACAACTGCTTAGTCAACTTTCTTCACCCTAAAAGCACAGGTGGAGTGTTAATCGAAGTTTCCCAGCCCAAGGCCTAAGACCTAGGAGGATTCATTATGCAAATGCAATTTCCCACCATGAGTCCCCTCAACAAAGGCTTGGTTATTGCTTTTGTTTCTTCCTTCCTTCTTAATACAGTTTTGGCCAAATTCGCTTCATTTTCCCTCATTCCATTTTTTGGTTTAAGCGGCGGCGCCATCATGCAGGGAAAGATCTGGAGCTTAGTGACCTATGCTCTTTTTCCCAGTGGTCTTATGGAGTGCCTCTTCGACGGTCTTATCTTTTGGTTTATTGGCAGTGAACTTGAAAATATGTGGGGTCCAAGGCGTTATGTTTATTTTCTTTTAACGACCATTCTTGGCGGTGCCCTCATTTTTCTCATTGTAAGCTTTCTCTTTTTTTATAATAGCTCACTCTTTGGCTACCCCATCGCAGGCCCCGCTGGAGTCGCCTCCACCATGTGTGTCGCCTATGGAGTGCTCTTTCCCAATAGGACTATGTACTTCTTTTTCTTTCCCATGCAGGCCAAGTGGTTTGTCATCCTCCTCATTGGCATGAACCTCTATCACGGTCTTCTCAGTCACAGTGGGCTACTTGCTTGGTCTCAGCTAGGGGCCATGGCCTCTGGTTTTGTTTGGATGATGATGGTGAGTAATCCTCAACTCAAAAGTCTTTTTCAAGGAAGTGGAGTGGCAAAAGAGCCCTACCGCTCGCGAAGAAAAGGTAAGAAAGTGAGCCATTTGCATATTGTGGAGGATCCCAAACAGCATCAAGAGGAAAGCGATGACGAAGATGATCAAGGACCGCCTACCTACCACTAACGCAAGACATAAAAATAATTCTCCTTTTTACTGCCTCCTTGATGACCCTGTGGACAAAAGACTTCAAGCCGCGCTATATTGAGCCATCTTAATTTTAAAAAAGGTGAAAATATGCGCTTAGCTCGTGCTCTTGAAGACAAAAAATATGACGTTCGTCTCCGCGATAAACTCGTTGCCGATAAAAAATTAGAACACAAAGACGTTGAGTCTTACTTAAAGAACCTGGATGACGATACCAATCGTCAGACCACGACCAAAGAAGCAGAAGAAAATAAGTAATCCTGAGGCCGTAGGCCAAAGCTTTGATTTCAAAAAATTCTTTCAGGCCCGTGAGCTCGCTCATGGGCTTTTGTCGTTATGTGCCTCAAAAGCTCAAGAAGGCATGACAGAGAATCAACTTCAAGAGTTGCTTTTAAAAAAAGCCAAAGAGATGGGTGTCGAGAGATGGTGGCATCCTAGTAAAATTCGCTTCGCTCAAAATACGAGCCTCTCCTTTAAAGACAAATCCCTTGAGGGAGTAAGTATACGAAAGGGAGACACTTTCTTTTTAGATATAGGTCCTGTCTTTGATGGCCACGAAGCCGATTACGGCCAGACTTACCGCTTAGGAGATCCCACCTTTAAAAATCCCGCAGAGATGGTCTTTCACCAATGCAAAAAGATTTGGAAAGAAAAGGGACTTAAGGGAGATGAGCTTTATCAAAAAGCACAAAGCTTCGCCAAAGAATTTGACCTCTCACTCAACCCCAAAATGGCCGGTCATAGGCTCAGTGACTTTCCCCATGCTCTTCATCACAAAGGCTCCTTAGGCTCATTTCATCAATCACCTAGTGCAAACCTATGGATTCTTGAGATTCATTTGATTGGAGAGAATGAAGGTTTTTTCTTTGAAGACCTCCTTTAAAGGCTTCGAAGTATCTGAAATCACTAATTTAAAAAATGAAATTTAACTAGTTTTTATACGGCCCCCTCACTTTTTTTCAAAATATCCCTGCCAAATGGAAATTCTTCTAGACTATCCCCACTACCAATTTATCAAGTTTTAGGAGAACACAATGAATTTGAATGGAAAATTAGCTAGTGCCCTGACCCTCGCGGCTTTAACCCTCTCGAGTGCCCAAGCCATTGGAACAGCTGTTTTAAGCGGTAGTTACCAAATAGAAGATGATATCCACAAGACTTTCTACTTCACCCCAACTAGGGCCAATCTTTTTGAAGAAGATGCTACTGATCCGGCCAACCTAAGACTTTCTCAAGATACACTAAGAGAGATCGTGCGTGCTGATGTTGAAAAGGAAATGACGAAATACTCAAATTCAGGGCTCGCCTCAAAAGGAACCCTAAGAAATACGGATTCTATTACCAATAAGATTATGTGGGCAGCTGAATGCACCGGTAATGATCCCATTGTCCTTGCTTCAATTATTGGAAACGAATCTGCTTACTGCTTTTTCACAAAAAGCCTTGGTGGCGGCGGAGACTCTGGATGTGGTCAATTTGTCGGTACGGCGATTAAAGCCCTCAAGCAAGCGACAGGTAATGCCAAAGAAGAAGTTTATAGACAAGTAACCGAACCCGTTCAGGCCATGGCCGAAAGATGTTCTCGAGGATCAAGCTTTGTTGAGCCCAACTCTCTTAAAAACTTTTTTGCAAAATCTACTGACGCTATCAAGGCAGACCTTGTGGCAGGAAAAAACCTATCACTTGATATCATGTCGACGGCCATATTCCTTAAGATCCTATACGCCTCAGCTAAGGGTGAGTACTACAATCCTGAAGTAGAAAGACGCGCCATCTGGAGATACAACGGTGGTGGAGTAAAAAAATACAACGAACATGTTTATATCAACAGAGCTTGTAAACTAAACTCAGATATGGCCCATTGTCCTACTGAAATTTAATTCTTCTCTAACTCAAAGAACTCCCAGTCAATGGGAGTTTCTTCGTTAGAATTTTTAGGCACTTTAAAGTGCCTTTTTTTATGCCAAGAATAATTTTCGTGAGGTGGAAAATAAGCGTCGCCTGGTTGATCAATATCGACGATAGATAAATATAAAGTATCAATTAATGGCATAAAAGTGCGATAAATTTCCTCTCCCCCTAAGACAAAAAGTTCAGTCTCTCCCCTATCTCTGGCAAACTCAATGGCTTCCTGAGGTGAATAGAAAATAGAAGACTCGCATTCATAATCGCAATTTCGGGTGAGTACGAGGGCCTTTTCCATATTAAGTTTATGGTGGGAGCCATCATAATTTTTGCGACCAATCACAAAATAATGGTCCCCTAAAAGACCCCTGTAATGATTGAATTCACTTGGGATATGCCACATCATTTGGTTGTCTAACCCAATCACACGATTTTTTCCCATAGCGACGATACTCGCGACTTTCATTTTTTTTGTCATGAGCCTATAGTAATCTTAATGGAAAAAAATGTCCTTGGAAAAGAGTTAGAAAGCTGTAGCTGCTCCCCTATGACCGGCTGGTTTCGAGATGGCCTATGTCGTACTGACTTTAATGATACAGGCGTCCACACGGTATGCTGCTTATTGACCGATGAGTTTCTTGAATTTTCTCGTTCGCGTGGCAATGATCTAAGCACCCCACGACCAGAGTTTGATTTTCCTGGTCTTAAAAGTGGTGATAAATGGTGTGTTTGTGCTGGTCGCTGGCTTGAAGCCTATAAAGTAGGTATGGCCTGTAAGGTTGACTTGAGCGCTACTCATGAAGAGACGCTGGCCATTATTCCTATTGAGTTCCTACAAGAAATGAAAGCCTAAGCCGTCTTTTTACGATGATCCTCCACAAGAGAATACGCGTATTCAAAAAGACAGCCTTCACAATAAAGGTAGAGGAAACTGCTGATTGGAATCAAAAGATAGCTGGCACTAGATTCCATTTGGCCGGTTAGACCGAGATGAATGAGACTTGGAAAAAAAGGAACGATTCCCCCAAAAACGACGATCAAGATAAGAGTCTGTAAAAAACGTGGCCAAAAAAGCTCTTTACTTAAAAAGAAAATCTTTCCACGGTAATCCGGATAAATGACGGCTAGCATAGGCGCTAGGTAGAAAACGACTAAGGCCATTAGCCCAGGAATCAGCAATAAAAGGCTACCCACGAGAGTGGCAAGAAACCAAAAAACTGTTTGTAAAAAGAAGCCAAAGGTTAAAAGAACTCCCTCCCCTACAATTTTCCCTCCTGAAAAAGTAATTCCCTGTTTTTTTAGATTGAGGGAATGAAGAAAGAAGACGTTAAAGAACACCAGCATTAATTCAAAAACAACTTGCACCATTTGTGCTTCTTGCTCACTCATCCCCTGGCGATACCAAAAGGAAAAAAGACTAACTCCTGAAAATAAGGCCCAGAAAAAAACGAGAAGTTTCTTCTCTTGCTTAAGAAAGTCTGAAGCCTGTCTCAAATGATCGATGGGATTAAGTGAAGGATTCAAAGGTCCTCTTCTCTTTATTTTTTCTCACATTGGGAAGTTCAAAAATTCGATTATGAAAGGAAATATAAACACCTGGCGCCAAGATATTAGCCGAAAGTAAAGCTTCAGTTACATTTTGACTGGCGTCACTATCTTCAAAGCCCATAGGTTTCATGGCCCCAGTAAAAACAACAGGCACTTTAAGCTTGCCAGTTTTTCCCAGTTTTTCATAAATCAGGCTGGCCGTTTTAGCCATAGTGTCAGTGCCATGAAGAACGACAATCGGTTTTTCTTTAGCGAGGTGACTCTCTAGTGTCTTGAGGATGAGGGTACGATCGTAGTCTGTCATATGAAGACTATCTTTTGCCATAAGGGAAAAAACATGAATTCGCGTATAAGGTAATCTCAGTCGCTTCAAAATACGGTCTCTAATTTGGCTTTCACGATTAGCTAGAGAGCCATCGAATTCATCGTAAGACTTTTCAATTGTGCCACCCGTCGTCATAACGAGCACGTCTTTGTACCTATTTTCTCCACTATTTTCCATGGGCCTAAGATAGCCTAAAAAGTTGAAATCAAAAAGTTTTAGGAAGATTTTCTTTTTCTCTGGGGTTGACTCTCCCTCCACCACTACCATCTTTTCAGGGAATAATTTTGATAACTTACCAATAGCAACAAGGGTTGATCTATGACAGAACAAAGAAAAGGCACGATTTCGGTTCAAACAGGCGATATCTTTCCCATTATTAAAAAATGGCTTTACTCAGAGCATGATATTTTCTTAAGAGAACTCGTTAGTAACTCAACTGATGCCATCACCAAGAGGGCCACTCTAGGAAGAACAGAAAATGTCGAGATCCCTACTGGTGCTATTAATGTGGCCGTCGACAAGACCAATGGCACTGTCACTATTAGTGACAACGGTGTCGGTATGACTGAGGAAGAAGTCGAGAAATACATCGCTCAACTCGCCTTTTCTGGTGCAGAAGAATTTGTTCAAAAAATGAAAGATGCTGGTGAGAATGCGGATATCATCGGCAAGTTTGGACTTGGTTTTTACTCGGCCTTTATGGTTGCCGATAAAGTCGAAGTAGAAACTCTTTCCTGGAAAGAAGGTTCAACTGCTACTAAATGGACCTGTGAAGGAGATGTTGATTACACCTTCTCTTCCTCAAATAAAACCACAGTGGGAACAGACATCACTCTTCACATTAATGAAGAAAGCAAAGAATTTCTCGGTGTCTTTAAAGTTCTCGATATTCTAAGAAAATACTGTGACTTTCTTCCTTACAAAATTGAAGTCATCGACAAGGAAATAAGAAAAGACGACAAGGGAAATATTGAAGAAGAAAAGTCTTACACGGTTAATGACACCACGCCCCTATGGAAACGTGACCCTAAAGAAATTAAAGATGAAGAATATATCGACTTTTATAAAAAACTCTATCCGATGGATCAAGAGCCACTCTTTTGGTTGCATTTAAAAGTTGATCATCCTTTTACTCTTGAGGGTATTCTTTATTTCCCTAAGATTAACCCTAAAATGCCTTTTAACGAAAAGAATATCCGTCTCTATTCCAAACAAGTTTTTGTCAGTGATAACGTTAAGAATATCATTCCAGAGTTTCTCTCCCTTTTAAAAGGAACTATTGACTCTACCGATATTCCTCTCAATGTTTCTCGCTCTAGCCTACAAGGCGACCCTAACATCAAAAAAATATCTAACTATGTTGTAAAAAAAGTAGCAGAAGCTCTAAAAAAACTTTTTAACAATGAAAGAGAAAAATATGAGTCCATCTGGGCCGACACAGGTCTCTTTGTTAAATATGGTTGTGTCAGCGATCCAAAGTTTGACGAGGCCATGCGTGAGAGAATTATCTTTAAGAATGCTGACGATAAGTACGTGACTCTCCCAGAATATAAGGAAGGTCTTCCAAGTGACCTCAAAGAAAAGATTGGAGACAAAGTTCTCTACTTTGAAAAAGAGAAGGCGGATCACGCTGTGAAATCTCAATTAGCAGATGCCGGTGTTTTTGCTCTTGAAATGGATGATCATATTGACCCTCATTTTATGCAACATGCTGAAATGAAAGCCGTTGGTGACCAAAAGATTCAGTTTAGTTCCATTGATTCAGAGATTGCGAATATCTTAGAAAGTGAAAATACCACTGATGAAGATATGAAAGTGCAAGATCTTTTCAAGCGTGTGCTCTTAGGGGAGAAAAAAGAAGATGACCCAAGTGCGGTGGAAGTTGAAATCCAAAAACTTAAGGGTGCCAAGACTCCAGCTTATTACAAAGTTGATGAGCAAATGAAGCGTTTCCAAAAGATGACTCAAAGTATGGGTCAAGACACTTCTGCCTTTCCTCTTAAAAGAACATTGGTAATCAACCCAAGTAACACTTTGATTCAAAATGCTCTTAAATTGCATGAGAAAGGAGATAATGAGCCCTTAGTAGAAAAGCTTATTCACTATGTGGGTGACTTGGCCTCTATTTCAAGTGAGGGTCTTAAGAATGAAGACAAAGAGCAGTTCATTGAACGCTCACAAAGTCTTATTCAAGAGCTTACTGGTCAGCTCAATTAAATGAACCTTATTCTTGCAAGTACTTCTCCTTATCGAAAAGCTCTGTTAGAGCAACTTAGGCTTCCTTTTCAAACATTGGACTCTAAGGTCGATGAGGAGAAGCACAAGCAAGTCATAAAAGATCCCTACCAACTCACCGAAACCCTCGCCTATGAAAAGGCGCAAAGTGTTTTTCAAGAGAATCCTCAATCCATTGTTATTGGAAGCGACCAAGTTTCTCTTTTTAAAGGAGAAATTCTTGGTAAGCCAGGAACCAAAGAAAAGGCCTATGAGCAATTAATGAAGCTACAAGGAGAGCGCCACGAATTGGTGACAGCAACTTGTGTGCTTGCCCCACAAAAGAAGTTTCTCTGGGTCGAGACAGTAGAGCTTCATATGAGAAAGCTCAATTGTGATCAGGTTAAAAAGTATATTGATCAGGATGAGCCCCTTTTTTGTGCGGGCTCATATAAAATTGAATCCCTTGGTATTAGTCTTTTTACTTCGATTAAGGCTTCAGATCATACCTCTATTATAGGGCTCCCCCTGCTAGAGCTAGGAAAGGTCCTTACAGACTGTGGAGTTGACCCTCTTCTCTGACAAAAACACTCAGCCTTTCTTAACACATTCCCAATATTCAAAAGGAAGAGAAGTCTTCCTTTTTTGTTTTTAAAAATGCTACCCTAATAGAGAACATTAGCTGTGATTTACTGCCAAGGACGGACAGGTATGAAACACCTATTATTTTTAACGGGAATGCTATTAACGTTGGCAAGTAATGCCTTCAGCACTCTGCCCCCTAGTTTTAACCTTAAAGAAAACGAAGAACTCAAAACGGCCCTTAGAGAGCACCTCTCCAATCACAAAGTTTTAAGTTACAAAGAAGCGCGTCGTGTACTTTTTGGCGACCTTTACCTAAAAACACAGGGTAAAAGCTATACTGTCACTGATACATATTGTGAGGAACAATTTGATCAGACGGTAGGGGTTGGACCAGATCGCATTCCCAATCACAATGTGATCAACTGTGAGCATACCTGGCCACAAAGTCGCTTTAATTCTCGTTACAGCCGATCCGCTCAAAAGAGTGACCTTCACCACCTCTTCCCCGTGAAATCCGTTGCTAATAGTACGAGGGGAAATATTCCCTTTGGAGAAGTAAATGGTGAATCAGTGCGCGATTGTGATGCTTCATTTCGAGGTGATGATACTATCGGCAATTACGAATCCTTTGAGCCGCCTAAATACCACAAGGGTAATGTTGCCCGTGCTCTTTTTTACTTCGCAACTCGTTATAACATCGATATCGATAAGTCTGAAGAAAAGCATTTGAGAGCATGGCATAGGCTCGACCCTGTTGATAGCGCTGAGCGCGAAAGAAATGAAAAAATCTTTTTAATTCAAGGAAATCGTAATCCTTTTATTGATGATGAGTCTTTGATTGATAGAATAGATAATATCTAGTCGCTATCAACGGAGGAGCTCTGGAAAATCAAGGAAGTGATAAGCTCAATCTAAGAGTCTTTTCTGTCGCCTTCATTGTCGTGATGGCCG